>JAWSUT010000005.1:0-122351 GCA_033549345.1 Bacillota bacterium
AGATATCTCCTTGCAAATCTTATGTATTCCGAGGTCATGGTAAACTTTTTGCAAGAAAAGATATCCACCGTTAAAAGAGCGTTGCTCATCTTTTACAATCAACTTGGAAGGGGAGTACTTTACCAATACCTCAAGCTTTTCTTCTTTCTCTTTTTGATTCAGCTCAGCTATGTATTTCTTTGCCCATTCGATGGGATCCTGGCCGTTTAACTTTTTACTCAATTCATTAACTGTTCCAAGCTTTTCAACAATCTTTGATGAGTGTACACCATTCTCATAAGTTGACTTAATAACGTAAAGAGATGTGGAGTTTTTTGATTTCGAAATAGATAGTCTCACATTAACACCCCCTAATCCCTTATATTATAACATAATACTCAATATTACTCAATACGAAAAGGTGGCAAATTGACATCTTTGCACAAAAAAAAGCCCTATTTTCAAGGCTTTTAGGAAAGGTGTTCATTATTCAACTGTCAAAGACCCGAATTTTAAAAAAAAAGATACAACCTGTGGATTATTGTCGAAATGTGGAAGATATGGTTACATTTAAGATATATATTAATAAGTTCTTACAATCACTTGTGTAAGGGGAGCTGACTTAAAGGCAAGAGGTGCAACATGATTAAAATTTGGGAAAAACAGTACCTTGGCACAAAGTTTGCACTCATTCTGACCACATTTTTACTCTTGACAGGAGTCACAACGGGCGCACTACTCTCACAACGAAGTGCCATGACTCATCGGCAGCAAAGTGTGGAAACGCTTAGTGTAGCGGCAAAAATGCTGGCTGTACACATTGATGAATACATGAACCGTCTGCTGCAGGACCTGGAACAGCTCCAATTCGCAGCAGCGACTGTACCCAAAGCAAAGCAGGCGGATCTTCTGAAAGACTTTATGGTACGAAGGCCGGAAGTTACAGCTCTCCGCTACGCCAGTAACGGACAGAGTATTGCTGCAGGGGACTGGCTTGGCGAATCTTTAGTAATTACAGGAAGCAAAGAGGCTCGGCAGATTTTCCCGGCCGATGTAATCGAAGGTGTGCCAGTGATGGGTCTGGCTACTTCATCTACAGCAGATAACATTGTGGCGCAGGTTAACTTGGTTGAACTCAGCATGCAGCAGGGTTTGTTTGATATTCAACTGGGGGAAAGCGGCCATCCATATTTACTGGACAGCAGAGGAATCGTTATCAGCCATCGTTACGAACGCTATGTCAGTATGCCGGTTTATGACCTGCTGACAATGAACGATGGTTCCAGAGGCGATGTGGATTTGTTTACCGGCGCCACCTTTACTCTGCTGGAGTATTCAATGAATGATGCACAGCGTATATCCGGTGTTGTTCCTCTACCCCACCTGGGTCTGATTGTCGGTTTCAGCCAGGCTCTAGAGGAAGTAGAACAACCGGCTATTTTACTGCGCCGCAGTCTGTGGTTCTCCGCACTTTTACTGACAATAGCTCTGATCTTTCTAGCGTTGCTGTTGGGACGAA
The DNA here is from genome assembly GCA_033549345.1 of Bacillota bacterium. Taxonomy (GTDB): domain Bacteria; phylum Bacillota; class Dethiobacteria; order Dethiobacterales; family Dethiobacteraceae; genus JAWSUT01. The sequence continues at coordinate 1,499 of JAWSUT010000005.1, forward strand.
TGGTTAGCAAGCCTTTACATACAATCCTGGCACAGCTTGAGAAAATTCGTGAAGGGCATATTTTTTCGATGACCGGGGGGAATGAATCGCCGGAGTTTGGCCTGATTCGCTGTGCTGTAAATAAGTTGATTAACAGACTTCACGAAATGCCTGTAGCGACAGTGGCATCACTGGTGCTGATACTGGAGGCTAAAGATTCTGCAACAAAGGGGCATTCACAGCGGGTTTCTGAGATTGCCTGCCTAATAGCTGAAACAATGGGATATAGTGGAAAAGACCTGAGGGTACTGGCCAGAGCCGCACTGCTGCATGATGTGGGAAAAATTGCCGTACCGGACGAAATACTGTTAAAATCGTGTCATTTAAACGAGCAGGAAAAGCAAATAGTTAATTCCCATCCGTCTGTGGCGAAGAGAATTTTATCGCCTTTGTTGTTTTTGGAAGAAGAAATTAAAATCATCGAACAGCATCATGAACGGATGGACGGCTCCGGGTATCCACACGGCCTGACCGGTGAACAAGTTCACCCTTTGGCTAAAATTTTGGCAGTAGCGGACGCGTATGAAGCTATGACTTCGGACCGGCCGTATAGAAGAGCACTGTCCTACTATGAAGCGATTAAGCGCCTGCTTTGTGAAAAAGATGCGCAGTTTTGCAGCGAGGTAGTGGATGCCTTCATTACGCTGATGGAACGGAGAATGTACTATGGAAGGGGGGTGAGCGAACTTGCATTCGATGGTAAGGCAGGAGCTTCATAATGGAACGGGTGAGGAATTATATGTTGTTTTTAAACTTGCTCAAGAAGAATTTGGTGCAAAGGTTTGCCATGTTCGTGAAGTAATAAAGCTTCCGGACATCACAAAAATACCACAGAGTAAAGACTTCGTGGAAGGGATGATCAATATCCGGGGTATGGTTATCCCCGTAGTAAATCTAAAACAACGTTTGGGCCTGGGATGTGATATCAAACCCAGTAGCAAAATTCTTATTATGGAGCTTGGGGAAAGCAATATTGGTTTGATTGTAGACCATGTTGACGAGGTTCTCCGGGTTCAGAACGAACATGTTAAGCATCCACCCAGATTGGCTTGTGCATGTGATAACAGATACATAGATGGTATCGTATATCATAATGAAGAAATGGTGATTCTGCTTAACCTTAGCCTCATTTTTAGGGAGAGTGAAAAAGAAGAACTGCTTTTACTGGCAAAGCGTGAATAAAGGATAAGAAATTAGGGGGGGTTCGGTTGAAGATTAGTATTCGTTATAAGATTGCGCTATCCATGATTGCACTTTTATTGGTTTCCGCAAGCGTTATTGGGGTTAGCGCCTACCAAAGTACGGTAACTACAGTGGAAGAGATGAGACAGACTGAGTTTGAAAATATTCTTGAGGAAGTTTCCCAGACAGTCCGATTAAATATTGATAACACAAGGCGTATTCTTTCTTTTATGAGCTTAACACCCGCAATGGAAGCTTACCGGGAAGAGGGAAATCTCAGTGCAGTCCCCGAGCTGCTGGAGCAGGGAGTTGGTACATTTGACAGGATTGAAACGCTGCTTCTAACGGACTCACAGGGTAGTGTTGTAGCTTCAAGTGATAAGGGGCAAAGTGTGGGGGTGGACCTTTCCGACCGTGAGTACTTTCACTCATCTAAACAAGGAAACATCGTCGTTAGTGAGGTGATTACCTCAAGGATAACCGGTAGTACTGCATTTACCATAGCTATTCCCCTGTTAGGACAGAATGGCTCTTTCAACGGAACATTGGTAGCCGTTTTGGGTTTTGACAGTGTGATAGGAAATTATGTCCAGAACCTTCGAGTTGGGGAAAGCGGTTATGCATGGATGGTGGACCGGGAAGGACTTGTTGTATCCCACCCAAATCAGGAACATATTTTGCAAACAAACCTGGCTCAAAATGAAAATCAGCAGTTGGCATCAATAGCGCAAAGCATGGGACAGGGTGACTCCGGCTACGGATTCTATACATTTGAAGGGGTTGAGAAGCTAACAGTTTATCAGCCTTTGGAAAATTGGGGAATTGCTTTTTCAATGGATGTTCAGGAGTATATGCAGCCGGCTTATCATATCCGCAACAGAATCATCCTGGTTGTTGCTATCTTTATTTTGGCCGGGCTGATGATTTCTACTGTGGTAGCCAGGCAAATCGGCAACCCGGTCGTAGCAATGATGCAGGCCATGAAGAAGGCTGAGACCGGTGATCTAACAGTCAATGTAAATGTAGAAAGTAAAGATGAAATCGGACAATTGTCCACAAGCTTTAATACCATGCTTGCTGGTCAGAGGCAGATTATTGCCAAAGTATTGGAATCTGCATCATCCGTGTCGGCAGCATCACAGGAACTCTCCGCTGCGGTTGAGGAAAGTAATGCTGCTATGCAAGAGATTTCGTCCACTGTAGAGAGTGAAGTGGCTGCCAGTGCGCAAAATATTGCCCTGTCTAGTGACAAGGCAGCCGAAAGTGGGCGACATACCCGGGGTGTGGCCAAAAACGGAGTGGAGGCAGTAGAAGAAGCTGGTGCTGCCATGAAGGAAATTGACAGTTCAGCCAGGGAAGTAAGCGGCGTTATCGGCGAGCTGGATGAAGCGTCTAAACAGATAGGTATGATTATAAATACGATTACAGATATTGCAGAGCAGACGAACTTACTGGCGCTGAACGCAGCTATTGAAGCAGCACGGGCTGGCGAACAGGGACGGGGTTTTGCCGTGGTCGCCGAGGAGGTAAGAAAACTGGCTGAGGGCAGTTCAAAGGCTGCCGGTGAAATCGGTGATTTGATTATGAACATTCAAAATAAGACAGGTAATGCGGTAAATAAAATGGCTGATGCGGGCCGAATTGTTGATAAAGGCGCAACGCTTGCTGAGTGTGCCCAGCAGTTTCTGGGAGAAATCCGTAAGGCTGTGGGTCAGGTGGGAGACCTTATCGAAGATATTGCTACCGCCGCCCAGGAACAGTCAGCTTCGGCAGAAGAGATTTCTGCTTCTACCCAGGAACAGACGGGGGTTCTTGAGGAAATTGCGGCTACGACTGATGAGCTGGCCAGTATGGCTGAGAATCTGAATGCTCTCGTTTCTCACTTTAAGATTTAATATAAACTTAAATCCTCACGGCAATCTTGCGTGAGGATTTAAGTTTTAAGACGCGAAACGGGTATTTCGATGATAATCAGGATGAACAAGAGAGGTTACCGCGGCTCTATTATTTGGGAAGAGAGGATGGGGTGTAGTTGGGTTTACAGGTTAAGCAAGGTGTGGGAAATAAAGTGGGTGAACAGATCTGGGTTGTTTTTTCACTGGCCGGGGAGAAGTATGCAGCACCGATTTCTCATATACGGGAAGTGATTAAAATTCCTGAAATTATCAAAATACCGGAAAGTCTTGATTTCGTGGAAGGTGTTGTGAATATCCGAGGCAGTGTCATTCCGGTAATTGATCTGAAGTTCAGGCTAAAGTTGGGCAAGGCGGATGGTGACAGAAACAGTAGAGTAATGATTGTCGATGTTGGGGGGGTGCAGGCAGGGCTGATTGTTGACCATGTCAGTGAAGTGATGCGGATTCATCATCAGTACATTCAGCCTACTCCGACCATGACCTGCCGGGTCGATGCACATTACATTTTTGGGGTGGCCAATATGGGGGGAAATATGATTATTCTTTTGGACCTTGTTCATGTTTTTTCGGAGGAGCAGCAGGGCATGCTGGCTGAAGCTACTTATAATCAGGGGGGGGAATTGTAATGAAAAAAATGTCAATCAGGCTTAAGTTGTTTGGCGGTATCGGGATTATTATTCTTTTGCTGGGTATTAACAGTTTTATAGCCTTTAAGATGATGTCAAACATTGGACAGGCAAACGCCAGCGTCCGGGAGAATTCACAACTGGAGTATTTCTTGGTTGAACGTGAAGTAGATCACCTGGACTGGGTTAACCAGTTGTCGGATGTTTTTCGTACCGGCGAAACCTTTAGCGGTCAGCTAGACCATACAAAATGCGGGCTTGGCAGCTGGTACTATGAATTTCTTGAATCGGATGAGTTTCCGACGTTACCGGAAAAAATCCAGACATTGTTCTTGAATATGGATGAACCGCACCGGCTGCTCCATCAGACCGCCGATCACATAAACCATGAAATAACAGAGGGATCAGGGCTTGCGGCGGCACAGACTATCTATGTACAGGACAGCAGCCGCTATCTTGCCCAGGTACGGGGCATTTTAACTGACATTAATGAAGAGTTGTCTGCAGAGAGTACACAGCTTGTTACGCAGGCACAGAGCAATGAGTCGACGGCAAATCAAATCTTGCTGGTTGTCACCCTTGGGGCGATTGTTTTAGGATCAATTATTGCCATGCTGCTAGGCAGATCAATTACAACGCCGATTCAGGCCGTGGTTGTCATGTTACGCGATATGGCTCAAAGTGGAGGCGACCTCACACAGCGGTTACATGTAAATTCCAACGATGAAGTGGGACAGCTGGCGCACTGGTTTAATGCGTTTGTTGCCGAGCTGCAGGAAATGATTACGAAACTGAAAACATCCATACAGACAATTGCTGCTTCTTCGCAGGAACTCTCCGCTGCAGTGGAGGAGAGCAATGCTTCCATGGAAGAGATAACTAGTGTTGTGGAAAGCCAGGTTGCAGAAAAGGCACAGGACATTTCCGCCCGTTCAGAGACAACGCTAGAGGAAGCGCATGCCACACAGGCTGCGGCCATAGAAGGTGACAAAGCCGTGGAAGAAATGGTTGGTGTGATTAAGCAAATTGACACGTCTACACAGGAGGCCAATGCGGTTATATTAACGCTTGAAAACACATCAAAAGAAATAGGAGTCATTATTGAAACCATTACCGGTATCGCCGATCAGACGAATCTTCTAGCCTTAAACGCCGCCATCGAAGCTGCCCGGGCCGGCGAAAGCGGCCGCGGTTTTGCAGTAGTGGCCGAAGAAGTTCGCAAGTTGGCGGAAAACAGCAATCAGGCAGGGGAAGCCATCGTTACTTTAATCCATGATGTACAGAGCCAGGTGCAGGACGCTGTGGCCAAAATGGATTCAAATAAGGAAATGGTTAAAATCGGCCAGGATGTTGCTGCTAAAGCAAAGGAAATATTAAAAAGTGTAAGTGAAATTGCTGCACGCGAAGCTTCCTTGGTGAGCGCAATGAGTGCCGCTGCCAACGAACAGGCCGCTTCAGCGCAGGAGATTGTGGCCAGTACAGAGGAACAGGTGGGTATTTTATCACAGATCGGTGGGACAGCTTCTCAGTTGGCGGAAATGTCAGATCAACTCAATTCGCTTGTTGAAGGATTTACAACCTAGATATATTAACTGAAGCAAAACAGGAAATCCTCACAAAAATTGTGAGGATTTCCTGTTTACTTTTTAAATTTGGGGATCAGCAGCATTTTGCCGGGATGCAGGTACTTGGGGTATTTGATTTTATTGAAGTCAATCAGCTGTTTTTCAGTGATGCCGAAACGCCGCGCGATGCTTGCTACGGTATCGCCGGGGCGGACAGAGTATATTTCTTTGTCTGCGTGTTCGGGAATTTTTACTTCTTCCTGTTTTTCAAAAATAATCACAGGTGTACCCATGGGCACAAGAGGGTAGAGTTCCTCCACATCCTGGTTATACATACGGACACAGCCGGCCGTTGCAGCGGTATTGATGGTCCACGGATTGAAAGTACCGTGTATGCCGTGGCGCTGGTAAGTAAAGGCCATCCAACGCGTACCCAGTCCCGGATGGGGTTTGGGATTTTTTTCGTAGACTTTATACTCGCCAAGTGGCGTAGGTGTGTCCGGCTTGCCGATCGCTATCGGGTATGTCTTATAATACTGTCCCTGCTGATAAAATGTCAGCTTCTTCATCAGCCTGTTTACTTCTATGCGGGTCATGTCCGGCCTCCAAGTATAGTTTTTTTATTTTATGTTGGGGCTGCCGCTTTTGTTAAATTTAAAAGTTTATAAATTTTGAAGAAAAGACAAGAAATTGACAGATATAGTGTGATAACTTTTCGGGAAGATTATAAATGTTCCCTATTTGTTCAAAATAAAAGGAGTTGAGGCTAATGAGTCCGAGACGTAATCCGATTATGTCAGATTTGTTGAAAGAAGAATTAGCCGAAGAGCTTGGCGTAGCAAATGTTGTCCGTCAGGATGGTTGGGGCGGTGTGTCTTCCCGTGACTGCGGAAATCTGGTAAAGCTAGCAATTGAGCGCGCTGAGCGGGCTCTCATGAACGGGCAGTAGGGAAAAAAAGGGCATGCCGAATTAGGGCATGCCTTATTTAGTTTTTTGGTCACCATGCTGAAATTTGTTAAATTTAGAGGAATTTTCAGGATTATGTTGAATAGGTATGTTGATTTTAACAATTTCAAATCCTGGGCAAAATACATACAAACAGATACCGGTTGAATGATGGAGGGTCAAAAGTGAAAGAATTGCAGAGTTTGGAAGATGTTAATAATTTTACAGTTGAAGAAGGGCGTACGGCTTATTCGGCTACACATGCAGAAATACTTGCCGGCGCGACCACAGATATTTATTTTATCAGGACATTGGAAATTCTCAAAGCAACAAACCATTTTCAGACAGAGGTAACGGCGGAACTTTTTGCCAGCCGCCCCGGAGTATTTTGTGGTGTAAATGAATCTGTAAATTTATTGAAAAATAAAGATGTGAAAGTATGGGCGCTGGCTGAAGGAGAGGAATTCGGTAAAAAAGAAGTTGTAATGCGTATTCAGGGACGTTACAGTGAGTTTGGTATCTATGAGACGGCAATCCTGGGCATGTTGGCAAGTTCTAGCGGTTGGGCTACGGCCGCACGGCGCTGCAAACAAATTGCCAAAGACAAAGCGGTGTTCTGTTTTGGGGCCAGACATGTCCATCCTTCTGTAGCCCCTGTTATGGAGCGGGCCGCTATTGTGGGAGGTGCTGACGGCTGCAGTTGTATTTTGGGAGCCAAACTCGCGGGGCGCAAACCTACCGGCACTGTACCGCATGCGGTTATCTTAATAGTGGGAGATACTGTGGATGTTGCTGTTGCCTATGACCAGATTATGCCCGCAGAGGATCCGCGTGTTGTTTTAGTAGACACATTAAAGGATGAAGCGGAAGAGTCACTGCGTGTTGCGGACGTTTTAAAAGAAAAACTAACAGGTGTCAGGCTGGACACGGCAAGTGAGCGGGGCGGAGTAACACCTGGTTTAGTAAGAGAAGTCAGGGCACGACTAAATCAGGCCGGGTACAGTCATGTAAAATTGTTTGCGTCCGGAGGTCTAAACGAAGAAAGAATACCGATATTGATTGAAGCAGGAATTGATGCTTTTGGAGTGGGAAGTTTTATTTCCAGAGCACCAGCTATTGATATGACGATGGACCTGAAGGAAATTGCGGGGAAACCCATAGCAAAACGCGGGCGGATTCCGGGTATTACCGAAAACCTGCGATTACAACAAATCTTGTAGAGCCGGAGTTGAAAAGATGATTTATGATTCCCGGGACGAATTCTTCATGCAACTGCTGGTTGACTATGTTCTACTAAATGAAATTTTGTCCGGACCTTTCTCAGATCAATGTATTCAGAAAATCGGTATAAAATATGGTTTAAAAGTTGAAGACCAATACCGCTCAGCAGGTGTTTGCGGGGAGAAGCTGACTACCGCAGAATTTGCTGAGCTTGTTGCTATGTTTTTTAACAGTGTCGGCGGTGAATATACAGTAAAAGCATGTGATGCAGAGAAAGTCGTGCTGACCTGTTATGGTTGCCCTTTTGGTCATCTGGCATTAAAAAGCCCATTGGTGTGCGAAATTTTTGTCGGTGTGGCAGGAGGGATTGCCGCCAGGAACTTTCCTTACAGCAAAGTAAGCGTGGAGCATTCCATCGCGCGCAAATCCTCGAACTGTCAGCTGGTGGTTTACCTTGCGGAAACAGAAAGTGCCCTGCGGGCCAAAGGAACAGAGTTTCATAACGATCCGACATCTTATTTACTGACCAGAAACGAGATTCAGACAATCAGTGAAGAAATATTGTCGAGCAATAATGTCTACAGTAAATATGCTCAGAGCCTGGAAAACCTGCAGTCAATTCACCGCGATATGGAGACCGAATATAACCAACTGCGCAATGAAATATTTTCCGATCTTCGTTTAGGTGTGATGACAGTTAATGACGCAGGTAAAATTACATATCTGAACAAAGCCGCCCAGGACCTGCTCGGTATCGAAAACCATTGGGATACGTATGTAACCAAGGAATTTCAGAGTCTCCTGAAAAACACCGTAACCCAGTCAATGCGCTACAGCCAACATTTAATCCAGGTACCGTTTCCAGGGGCAAGCCGTTTTTATTCTGTTAATACAGCACCTCTTTTCAAAGAAGGCGAAACGGTCAGCGGCGCTGTCAGTGTGTTTCAGGACGTAACAGAGAAGAAGCAACTAGAGACTGAAATGCTTAATATGGAGAAGTTTTCCCTTGTGGCTGAACTTGCTGCGGGCACAGCACACGAAATCCGGAATCCAATGACGACTCTCCGGGGTTTTTTGCAAATCCTCAGTAAAGAATTTAAGCCGGATACAAAAGGCCATGAATACTGCTCGCTGATGATAGAAGAAATTGACAGAGCGAATACAATTATCAAAGAATTCCTGCTGCTGACAAAGCCTGCAGCCCCCAAACTGCGTGAAGCCGACCTGCATGTCACTCTCGAAGAAATTTTTATCCTGATTGAAAGCAAATCTTTATTGGAAAATGTTGAACTGCAGAAGCGATATACCAAAAGCCTGCCTCTTGTCAAAGTAGACCCGGCACAAATTAAGCAGGTTTTTTTAAACCTTGCCACGAACGCGATCCAGGCTATGCCTTCCGGTGGGCATCTGGTGATTTCCACAGCTGCAGACAGAGGAAAAGCACGTGTCAGCTTTACTGATACAGGCTGCGGGCTTGAGGAGGCACAACTGGCAAAAATCTTTGACCCGTTCTTTACCACAAAGGAAGACGGAACAGGCCTGGGACTTACAATTTCATACAGAATCATTGAAAATCATGGTGGACGGCTGTCTGCGGTAAGTACTCCCGGAAAAGGAACCACGTTTACAGTGGAGCTGCCTGCCGTCAGCGAATAGTAGTTATTTTTTCTAGCACTTTCAGATAATGGAAGTGCTTTTTATTTTTTATATTGATGCGAAAACCCTTATATTGCATAGGAATTTTCTCCTTGGAAATTCTATTTGTGTTGTTAGTTTTTCTGGAGGTGTTTCGCTTTGACCGACCAGTCCCGCGGGCATCTGGTGATTATCGGCGGTGCAGAAGACAAAGACGGCGACTGTGAAATTTTGCAGCGCTTCTTTACTCTGGCGGGTGAACGAAAAGCTGTGCTGGCGGTTATGTCCACAGCCAGCACAAGCCCTGAGGCAGGGGAGCAATACAGAAAAATATTCACCGACTTTGGCGCCGCGGAGGTAAAATCACTTGCCGTGCAAAGTAGGGATGAAGCCAATCACCCGGAACACAGGAATACATTTAAAGATTGCACGGGGATATTTTTTACCGGTGGCGATCAACTGAGAATCACCGGGATTCTTGGGGGTAGTGTACTGGGCAGTGCCCTGCATCGTGCTTACAGTACCGGTACCGTCGTCGCCGGTACCAGTGCGGGCGCCTCTGTCATGAGTGAAACTATGCTTGTTGGCGGGTTGGATGATGCCACACCGGCAAAAGAGATCATTCGTATGGCACCGGGGCTGGGGATGCTGGAGAATGTGGTGGTTGACCAGCATTTTGCACAGCGGGGGCGCATTGGGCGGTTGCTGGCGGCTGTGGCGCATAACCCGTACATTCTTGGCGTGGGCATTGATGAAGATACGGCCATAGTTGTTAATAATGCAGATGAGTGTGAAGTCATTGGCTCAGGTACGGTAACCATTGTAGACGGCAGAAGTGTTACTCACTCCAATGTCTCGGAATCAAGCCTGAATCAGCCGTTGACCCTGACGGATGTGAAGCTGCATATTCTTTCCAGGAGCTATGGATTTCACCTGAAAAAAAGGCAAATAAAACGACCCGCAACTAAGGAGGACCATAGTTAGCAATGAATATTGTGGATTTGTTTTTTTATCCGGGCCGGAATATCTACAGTCACCGACCGGTTATGAAAATGCTGCTGGATCTGGCTTGCCGGAAGTCTGTCCGTACCGACCAGGTTCCGGGTTTTTCCACTCAGCTTCTGGGAATGCTCCCGGGTCTTTGGAACCATCACTGTTCCCGCAGGCGGCCGGGCGGCTTTGTTGAACGTTTACGGGAAGGAACTTACCTTGGCCATGTGGTGGAGCACGTATTTCTCGAGCTGCAAAACATGGCGGAGATCGGTACAGATTACGGTAAAACCAGGATGAATTCAGACGGCCTGGTGGAAATTATCTGTGAATATCGCTGCCGTGATGCGGCGAAGCTGTTGGCGGCATCTGCAGTCTCTGTTGTTTCGGCTGCATTGGGCGGAAACGCTCTGGATCTAAACGGAGTTTTGACTGAGGCGAAAAAAGCTGCAGCCAATGAGCTGCCCGGCCCCAGTACAGCGGCCATATTGTCTGCCGCGCGGAGAAATTCAATTCCGGTTCAACTGCTTGAAGAGGGTACGAGCCTTTACCGTCTCGGGACAGGCAAGTATCAGAAACGGATTATGGCCAGTATCAGCGATGAAACGGGATGCATTGCCACAGATATTGCCTGCAGCAAACCACTGACAAAAAAAATACTGGCAGAACTCGGCCTGCCGGTTCCCTGCGGCGAAGTTGTCAGAAGTTCCCGGGACGCGTTGGTGGCCGCACATAAGCTGGGCTTTCCCGTGGCAATCAAGCCGGACAACGGGAACCAGGGTAAAGGGGTCTCACTTAATATCATGACGGCCGTAGATGTAAAAAAGGGATTCCTGCAGGCGTCGGCCTACAGTCCGTCCGTCATCGTCGAAGCCTATCTGCCGGGCCGCCACTACAGGCTGCTCGTAGTTGACCGTAAGTTCGTTGCGGCAGCAGAACGTATTCCTGCGCATGTGGTCGGAGACGGGTATCTCACAGTTGAGGAGCTTATAGCAAAAGAAAATAGAAATCCTCTGCGCGGGGAAGGCCATGAAAATGTATTGACAAAAATATGTATTGATGAAATTACGCGGGATGTCCTCCGGAAACAAGATGTTTCGCTCACCTATATCCCCGGCCCGGAAGAAACAGTCTGGTTACGGGATAATGCCAATCTGTCAACTGGTGGTATTGCACGGGATGTGACAGATGAAATCCACCCCCGGCAGGCCGAAATGGCGGTGATGGCGGTAAAAGCTGTAGGGCTGGATATTGGCGGAGTGGATATGATTATGCAGGATATTGCACTGCCGCCGGAGGGTCAGGAAGGGGGCATTATCGAAGTAAATGCCGCGCCTGGCTTGCGTATGCATCTGCATCCCACCGAGGGAAAGAAAAGAGATGTGGCCAAAAAGATTGTGGACATGCTGTTCCCCCCGGGAACACCTTCCCGGGTACCCCTGTTTTCTGTTACAGGAACAAACGGTAAAACGACCACAACGCGTATGCTGGAATATATTATGCGGCAGCACGGCCTGGTTACAGGTATGTGCTGTACCGACGGCATATATATTAGCGGGAATCAGGTTCAAAGGGGTGATATGACCGGGCCTGGTGGTGCCCGCTCTGTTCTGGCAAACCCGGATATTGAAGTGGCTGTACTGGAAACGGCGCGCGGCGGCATTATCAGGCGGGGGCTCGGCTATGACCGGGCGGATGTGGCTATTATCTGTAATGTCAGGCCTGACCACCTCGGGCAGGATGGTATCGAAACAATGGATGACCTGGTTCATGTCAAGAGCCTGGTCGCTGAGGCTGTATATCCTTCGGGAACTGTGGTGCTCAATGCGGATGAACTCCATGTCAATGACATTGCCGGCCGTGTCTGGACAGATATTATTTTTATCAGCAGGCAGGGAGAAAACATTCGGGTTAGGCGCCATCTGGGCAAAGGTGGACGCGCTCTTTTTGTCCGGCGGGGAATGATTCTGGCTGCAATTGGCAGCCGTGTGACACCGGTGGCCCGTGTTTCCGACTTTGCCTGCACATTTAACGGGCGGGCCGGCCACCAGGTGGAAAACATCCTGTGTGCACTTGCGGCCTGTTGGGGGTATGGTCTTTTGCCCCAGACGGCCGGCCGGTATTTGCGTAATTTTGGTGCAACTGTTGCCGACAATCCGGGACGTGCCAATTTATATCAGACTCATGGCGTTCATGTGCTGGTGGACTATGGCCATAATCCTGACGGGATTGCCAAAACAGGTGAATTGGCGAATAAACTGAAAAAAGGCAGATCAATATGTGTGGTCGGTGTGCCGGGAGACCGTTGCGATGAACTGGTTATGATGGCAGGAAATGCGGCAGGAAGGGCGTTTGACCTTTTGATTATCAAGGAGGACCGGGACCTACGCGGCAGGGCTGAGGGAGAGGTGGCCAGGCTTTTGCTCAAAGGCGCTCTGGCCGCGGGCAAAGAAATGGATAACATTGTAGTGCAGGCAGATGAGCAGCTTGCAGTAAAAAAAGCATTTTCCATGGCCAAGCCCGGAGACCTTGTGGTTATTTTCTATGAAAAGCTGGAAGCGGTATTGCCTGAAATATGCGCCGGTCAAAACCAGGAATCACTTCCTGCGGATGCCCAAAAAGCGGTTACATAAAAAATGAGGCGGCCTGTGTTTCTATCCCGGCAGGATTCACCTCTGGATGGCGCGAATAGATAGCTAGGGTCAGAAAATAATGCCGGTGCAGGTAAAATATGCTGATATCAGAAAACGCCCATGCAAAAATAAATTTAACCCTGGATATTCTGGGAAAGCGGCCGGACGGTTACCACGAACTGCGCACGGTTTACCAGAGCCTTGCGCTTTGTGATACCCTGCGGTTTCTCCCGTCGCCGGATGGGAGTATTACGCTGGGCTGCGATGTGCCCGGTATTCCCCTCAGTGACGATAATCTGGCTATACGGGCTGCGCGTATGCTTGGCAGCCATTATGGTGTGACAAAAGGTGTTCATATAGAATTGGTCAAACGCATTCCTATGGCAGCCGGCCTGGCCGGGGGCAGCAGCGATGCCGCCGCGGCTCTGCGCGGGCTTGTCCGTTTTTGGCAGCTTCCGCATGAAAAAGATGTGTTGAATGCGCTGGCAGCCCGACTGGGCTCGGATGTACCCTTCTGTCTGGCAGGCGGCACGGCAATCGGTACCGGCCGGGGAGAACAGGTCACAGCCCTGCCTTCCTGCCCGCACTTTTATGTGGTGCTGTCCAATCCGGGGTTTGCCGTGTCCACCGCAGAGGTGTATCAGGCATACCGGGTAAAGGAAAACAAAATGCATCCCGATACAGACGGCCTGGTTCGCGCTATTATCAATACGGACCAAAAAGGCATTATGGGTCGGTTGGCTAATGTGCTTGAATCAGCAACATTTATGCTCTACCCGGCTGTAAGCAAATTAAAGGAGCGCATGGCCGGTGAAGGAGCTTCGCTGATGTGCGGTAGCGGCCCCACAGTGTTTGCCCTTTTTAAAAATCAGCAGCAGGCGGGTAGGTTAGTCGACTCTCTGCAGGCAGAGGGTGCCGCCGCCTGGCTGACGGAGACATATGCAGGGGATGACAAAGGAGTGAACACGGATGTTTGATGTGCTGATTCTGGCAGGGACAGGGAAAGAAACAGAGCTTACCGAACAGGAAAGAGTGAAGAACAAGGCTTTTATTCAGATTCATGCCAACCCGATGCTCAGCTATGTCATTGAAGCACTAAGGGATGCAAGTGATATTGGGCGGATTGCGGTGGTCGGCCCGGTCACTGAACTGACACCGTTTATTGAACAGTATGGTATTCTGGCTCTGCCTGAAAAGGGCAGTATTCCCGAAAACATCAAGGCGGGTTTTGATGCTCTGCAGCCCAGACAGCATTTTTTAATCGTTTCTGCCGATATTCCCTTCCTGTCGGCAGCAGCAATAAATAATTTTTTGACACTATGCAGGCCCTATGATATGGATTTTTATTATCCGGTTGTGCCGCAAAGCAGTAATGACAAACGGTTTCCCGGTGTAGTGCGGACATATGTGAAACTATTGGACGGGACGTTTACCGGAGGCAATCTGTTTCTGGTGAATCCCGGCGGCCTTGAATCCGCGCTGCCAAGGATTGAAAAATTCTTTGCGCTGCGTAAAAGCCCGGTGAAGCTGGCTGCAGCGCTGGGAATTGGCTTTGTCATCAAACTTATTACGCGCCGGCTCACAATTGCGGAACTGGAAACTCGTTTTTCCGGACTGTTTAGCCTGCGGGGCAAAGCTGTTGTCTCAGAATACGCTGAAATCGGTACAGATGTGGACAAACCCGCCGACCTGATTCTGGCCAGAAAGGTTCTTGCTGACAGGGAATTGTAAGTTGTTAAAAATTTCCCAGTTAAAAGAAGGAATTGCATAACTTGTGTGGAAATATCACAAGTATCAGACAGCGTGGCAGGAAAGGCGGTGATATCATGAGAGTTACCGACGTCAGAATCAGAAAAATGAACAGCGACGGAAAGATGAAAGCAATCGTATCTATTACTCTTGAAGAACAGTTTGTTGTTCACGACGTTCGCGTAATCGAAGGCAATAACGGTCTGTTCGTAGCAATGCCGAGCAAGCGGACACCTGATGGAGAATTTAAGGATATTGCCCACCCGATTACCTCCGAGACACGTGAGATTATTCAGGCGGCCGTGCTGCTGGCTTACAGCAGCGAACTGGAAAAAGAATTGGTCGGCGCATAAATACGGAGCTCGCAGCTCCTTTTTTTTTTCGCGTACATCAGGTTTTTGAAATATACCATTTGGGTAACAATATTGACAGGGTTCGGATGGAGGTTTAACGATGGAGCAAATCACAGCTGTTATTCTGGCAGCAGGCGAAGGCAAGCGTATGAATTCGCACCTGCCCAAAGTGCTGCATTCCATTTGCGGCAGGACGTTACTGGGACACGTATTGTTTGCCGCAGACCCAATCTGCGGTGAAAAGGTTGTTGTGGTAGGCCATGGAGCCGAACAGGTAAAAGAGACATTTAAAGATTCGGTGAAATATGCGTATCAAAGGGAGCAGTTGGGCACGGGGCATGCTGTTATGCAGGCAGTTCCCTTCGTCCCTGCGGCAGGTTCAGTTTTCATCCTGTGCGGTGATACGCCTCTCTTGGACGAGGACATTCTCCGGAACCTTTTGCAAACTCACCGGAAGGCAGGGGCAGCGGCAACAGTGCTGACAGCTGTATTGCCCGATTCTTACGGTTACGGCAGAATCATCCGTTCTGACTCTGGAGATGTGATTAAAATCGTGGAAGAGAAGGATGCCACCGAAGCCGAGAGAGACGTCAGGGAAATCAATACGGGCAGCTATATCTTTTCGGCTGCTATACTCCATGAAGCACTGAAAGGACTGGATAATGATAATGCCCAGGGTGAATATTACCTGACTGACTGCATTGAACTGATTATTGGGCAGGGAAAGAAGGTTGCCTCCCATTGTATGGATGATTACCGTATGGCGCTTGGTGTCAATGACCGCCTGCAGCTTGCAGAAGCGCAGTGCCTGATGCGTGAGCGGATTAACAGCCGTCTGATGGCATCCGGCGTAACAATGGTTGACCCGGCCACCACCTATATTGATGCGGACACAACAGTCGGACGTGATACAGTGCTGCTGCCGAATACCGCGCTCAGGGGCCGAACAGCCATTGGAGAGGACTGTGTGGTGGGGCCAAACTGTGAGATAACAGACAGTCGTTTGGGCCGTGCTGTAACCGTCCGCCACTCCGTAATTACCGGTTGTACGCTGGAGGACGATGTGAATGTCGGACCCTTTGCCCACCTGCGCCCGGAAACAGTCCTGCGTGAAGGTGTAAAAGTGGGCGATTTTGTTGAAGTAAAAAAATCAGACATCGGCCCCAACAGCAAAATCCCCCATCTATCTTACATTGGGGATGCAATTGTCGGAGCTTCTGTAAATCTTGGCGCCGGGACCATTGTGGTTAATTACGACGGACGGAAGAAGCATCTGACGACGATTGAAGATAACTCATTTATCGGCTGCAACAGTAATCTGGTAGCGCCTGTGAAAATCGGTAAAGGTGCCTTTGTGGCAGCCGGTTCCACAATCACAAAAGACGTGCCTTCAGGTTCTCTTTCACTGGCCAGGCCAAAGCAGGTAAACAAGGATGGGCTAGCCGGGCGTTTTATTGATCAGGGCAAAGATGGCGATTCTTGACGATTCAGGCAGGAAAACCGTTAACTGAACGCGAACAATATGCTTTTATAGACAGGACAGAAGCATGACAGTCGGGAGGGTATCTTGTGTATCGAGGGCGTAAACTGCAGATATTCAGCGGTACTGCGAATTTAAAACTGACCGAAGAAGTGGCAGAACATGTAGGTGTGCCGCTTGGGCAGGCGGAAGTCAAGCGGTTCAGTGACGGTGAAATTAATATCTATATCGGCGAAAGTGTCAGAGGGGCAGATGTTTTTATCGTGCAGCCAATTTCCTGTCCCGCCAATGAAAACTTGATGGAACTGCTGATTATGATGGATGCTCTCAAGCGCGCTTCCGCCAAAAGTATTAATACGGTTTTACCGTACTACGGATATGCGCGGCAGGACAGAAAGACACGGGCCAGAGACCCGATTACTGCCAAACTGCTGGCAGATCTGCTGACCACAGCCGGCGCTGACCGCGTAATCACCATGGACCTGCACGCCGGCCAGATTCAGGGCTTTTTTAACATTCCTGTGGACCATCTCAAAAGCCTGCCGATTCTGGCAAAGTATTTTCTGCAAAAAGAATTCGAAGATGCTGTGGTCGTTTCACCAGACATGGGTGGTGTTACCCGGGCCCGTGAGCTGGCAGAGCGCCTGCAGCTGCCGATTGCCATAATCGATAAACGGCGGCCGGAACCCAATGTGGCGGAAGTGATGAATATTATCGGCAAGGTTCGCGGTAAGACAGTGATTATGATTGACGACATTATTGATACGGCCGGCACCATCGCTTTGGGAGCCAGAGCGCTGCTGGACCAGGGTGCAAAAGAGGTATATGCCTGTTGTACGCATCCTGTGCTTTCCGGGCCGGCAATGGAGCGCCTGGCAGACGCCCCGATTAAGGAGATTGTGGTGACAAACACAATTCCCCAGGGGGACAAGCATTTGGATAAGATTCGGGTTCTATCTGTCGCACCGCTGATTGGGGATGCTATAATCCGTATTCATGAAGAACTTTCGGTTTCCAAGCTGTTTGACTAAACCGATTTGACTGACCTGTTTAAATTGGGGTATAATACCAGGGTATAAAGGAGAAGGAGGATTTTTGATGGAACGTATACAAGTCCAGGCAGCACCCAGGGAGACGGCATCCAAGGGGCATTTGAAATCGCTCCGGGCCGAAGGAATGGTCCCGGCTACTGTCTATGGTCAAAAAGACGCTGCTAAATCAGTGTCTGTAGATGCAAAGGACATTACTGCGGTTGTCCAGTCGGCAACCGGACTCAACACTTTGATTGATTTGGCAGTGGAAGGTAACAAAGAAACAGTAATTATCAAGCAGTTGGAACGCGACATATTACTGGCCGACCGTTTCACGCATATTGATTTTTTACGTATTTCACTCAAAGACAAGCTCGAAGTCCAGGTTCCTGTCATCCTGACAGGGGAGGCGGCCGGAGTGAAGGAAGGCGGAATTTTACAGCAATCTTTGCGTGAAGTCAGCCTGAAGTGCCTGCCGACAGATATTCCTGAACATCTTGAGTTGGATGTGACCAATCTTGGTGTCGGTGAAAGCCTCAGCGTTGCCGAACTGGCTGTGCCCGAGGGCAGCGAGTTTATCAGTGAACCTGACGAAACAGTCGTTACGGTTGTAGCACCCAGAATGGCTGAGGATGCGGCCGAAGAGGGTGAAGCTGAAGAAGCCCAAAGAGAAACGGAAGCCGGCGAAGAGAATGCAGCGCCCGAAGACGCTGAGTAAGCGCGGCTATGTTTTTACTTCTTGGTCTGGGCAACCCGGGTCCGAAATATTTGCTGACCCGGCACAATGTCGGATTTCGTGCGGTAGATAAAATCAGTGCGGCCGCAAAGATTCCGCTTTACAAAGCAGGGCACCATGCCTTCTGGGGCAAGGGCCGTGTAGCGGGCCAGGATGTGGTTTTGGCCAAACCTATGACATTTATGAATAACAGTGGTCTTGCTGCTGCCGGACTGTGCCGTGCATTCGGTATTCTTCCGGAAAATTTACTTGTAATCTACGACGATCTTGACCTTCCCGCAGGTGCGGTTCGTTTACGCCCGCAGGGCGGCAGCGGCGGCCACAACGGGATCAAGTCGATTACCTTGCAGATGCAGACAGACGGGTTCCCCCGGCTGCGCCTGGGAATCGGGCGTCGGCCGACAGAACTGGATGCGGCGGATTATGTGCTGCAGGAATTCTCTGCGCACGAAGAAGAGGTTTTGGCAGAAGCTCTGGATACTGCGGTGAAGGCATCATTTCTGTTTGTGAGAGAAGGAATTACGGCAGCGATGAACCGGTATAATACCACGTCAAAAAAAATGTCTTTACTTTCCGGTGAAGATATGTTAAATTAAGCGTTAACAACCCCATAGACAAAAGCGTTGAAGGAGAAAAGTAAGGTACTCACGATTCGTACAGGAAAGGGCGTCACCGACTGAGAGCGCCCCTGGATACGGTTTACCCGAAGTTCACTCCGGAGCTGCAGGCTGAAATCAAAAGTAGGTCTGGCCGGGCATCCCGCCCGTTATCCCAGGGACAGGTCTCGGAGAACAAAAGTCTCCCGCACCTGTAAAAGAGGGCGTAAAGAATGCGCCAATCAGGGTGGTACCGCGGAAATACCCCGTCCCTTTCAGGGACGGGTTTTTTATTTTTTTTTATGTTTAAATTATGGAGGGATTTGTAATGATTGTCGTGATGGATTTGCGGGTTGGAGAAAAAGAACTGGCAGCGGTAGAGAAAATCCTGACGGAATACGGCTACCGCTCTCATTTGATTCGTGGTGAAGAGAGGTTGGTTATTGGTGCTGTGGGCGCACAGAAAGGTGAAATTCCCCCCGGACTGGAAACACTGCCCGGAGTTGAAAAAGTGCTGAGGATTTCCCAACCATTTAAGCTTGCAGGCAGGGAGGTAAAGCCTGACGATACTGTGGTGGAAGCCGGCAGGATCCGGCTTGGCGGCGGGTATTTCTCAGTAATAGCCGGCCCCTGTGCTGTGGAAAGCCGGGAGCAGTTATCTCTGTCTGCGGACATAGTCAGGCAGGGAGGGGGTGCAGGTCTGCGCGGGGGTGCCTTTAAGCCACGGACGTCACCATACGCATTTCAGGGATTAATGGCTGAGGGCCTTAATTACCTGCGTCAGGCCAGAGAAGCAACAGGACTGTCGATTGTGACTGAAGTTGTGAATCCGGCGGATGTGGAAATGGTGGCCGACACAGCCGATGTGATTCAAATCGGAGCGCGCAATATGCAAAACTTTCCTCTTTTGAACGAAGTGGGCCAGCTGCGCAAGCCGGTACTGTTAAAGCGCGGCCTTTCTGCTACGGTTGAAGAGTGGCTGATGGCTGCCGAGTATATTATGTCGGGCGGCAACTATCAGGTTATCCTCTGCGAACGCGGTATCCGGACGTTTGAAACATATACCCGAAACACGCTGGATGTCAGTGCAATTGCTCTGGCTAAACGGCTTTCCCATCTGCCTGTTGTGGCAGACCCGAGTCACGCCGGCGGGCATTGGCGTTTGGTCAGGCCGCTTGCCCTGGCCTCGCTGGCTGCCGGAGCTGACGGGCTTTTAATCGAGGTTCATCCTGAACCTGCGCGGGCTCTCTGTGACGGGCCGCAGTCACTGACTCCTGAACATTTTCAGGAGTTAATGCAGGATATTTCAAGAATGCTGCCGGTCGTAGGCAAATCTTTGTGGACGGGAGAGGAGCAAAAATGACAACCCGAATCGCATATCTTGGCCCACAGGGAACATTTTGTGAAGAGGCTGCGTTTTCTTTTGTAAATATAGCCGGTATGGAGGCAGAGCTTGTACCGTATCCCACAGTCTCCGACTGTGCAGAAAAAGTAGAAGACTCCCAGGCCGACCTTGCCCTCATACCGCTGGAAAACTCGCTGGAGGGATCGGTACCTGAAACGCTTGATGTTTTAACCACCAGTCTCGACTTGGCTATAGTGGCGGAACTGGTAAAAGAAATACAACATAACCTGCTTAGTACCCATGAGGATATCGGCAGTATCAGGCGGGTTTATTCGCACCCCCAGGCGTTGGCGCAGTGCAGGAGGTTTTTACGGCAGCATCTTCCCGAAGCAGAAGCTGTGCCGGCACTGAGCACCGCAGAAGCAGCGGCCATAGCATCCCGTGAGAGCTGCGGGACTGCTGCCCTGGGAAGTATACGTGCCGCAGAGCACTACCGGCTACACGTCCTGTCTGCGGGCGTGCAGGATAGCAGCAGCCGGACGCGCTTTATCGTGCTGGGTAAGGAGAAAGAAAGTTATGACCGTCCCACAAGAACTTCGGTCCTCTTTGCGGTGAAAAATGAAGCGGGCAGCCTGTTTCGTGTTTTGCAGGCTTTTGCCGAACACCAGGTGAATATGACCCGCATTGAATCCCGTCCGGCAAAAAGTCAGTTAGGAGACTATATTTTTTTTGTTGACCTGGACGGTACCAAGGAGGATGCCGGCGTAAAAGCTGCTCTGCGCCAGGCAGCTCATGAGGCGGTGATGCTTAAGCTTCTGGGTTCATATCCAGTGCTGGGCCGGGAAAACGCATAAAACACCCCCCGTTTGTCTCATAATAGAAGGGACAAACGTACGGGAGCCTGACATGAACTGGATTGCAGCCGGAGTTATAGCAGCATTTGCTGCTTTCTTCACCAACCGCCTGACCTACCGGGTCTGGGAGGATACGGCCCTTCTCGGGCCGGTTCCATTGGCTGAAGAAGTGATTAAAACAATGCTCGCCTACTCTCTGGGTGCCGGTATATTTCTTACGCATCTGGTTTTTGGCATTATGGAAGCCATACTCGACTGGCGTGGCCAGAGCAGGGGATTACCGGCTGCGGCCAGTGCCGTGATTGCGCACAGCATCTTTGGCCTGGTCACCGTTGTCGTCTCGCAGAAGGCGGGCATGCTGGGGGCCGGTATTGCCATATCATTTCTTGTTCACGCTCTGTGGAATG
The DNA here is from genome assembly GCA_033549345.1 of Bacillota bacterium. Taxonomy (GTDB): domain Bacteria; phylum Bacillota; class Dethiobacteria; order Dethiobacterales; family Dethiobacteraceae; genus JAWSUT01. The sequence continues at coordinate 22,803 of JAWSUT010000005.1, forward strand.
CAGTCATGCTTTTCCGTACGGTAAAGAGGTGACAAGGTGCGAATTACCTGGATTTGCAGAAATTGCGATGCGCGGCTGGCAAAAGTTACTGCCAGGGACGATGACCCGCGTGTGGCGGCGTTGACGGCACAGGCGGGGGACGATATAATAGATGTTGACCGGGAAGGCAACCTGGTCGTACACATTTTATGCGAAGACTGCCTGGAGTCAATCTACCCGGAGGAACAAAGTGATCTTTATTTTTTGCGCGGACCGGAACTGCACTGACAAAAAAACCGGTTCATAGCACTGTAAGGCCTTGGTTGCAAATCAAGGCCTGTTTTGTGTTGTTAAAACAGATATGGCAGAATACCGGACAAAGGAGGTGAACCGCTTGCTAAGAAATGTGGCCGCAGAGCTTGTGGCTATTCCTCAGCTTAAGCCTTTATTTGAGGGACTGGAGGGGAAAACACGCTACCAGTTGGTTTATGGGCTTGACGAGAGTGCACGCAATATGATTATGGCCGCACTCCGTGTGCAGTCCGGGCGTCCGTTGATTATTGTGGCAGCCGACGCTGTTCACGCCGGCAAGATTTATGAAGATCTGCTGTCTGTCTTTGGTGATAAAGAAATCTTTCTCTTTCCCGGCAAAGAGCTGTTGTATTATTACAGTCTTTTTTCAGAAAGCGGCGACGCTTCCGCACAGCGGATTGCGGTTATGAAATGCCTGGTTGAGGGGAAAGGCCCGATAATCGTAACGACCGTTTCCGGGATGATGACCAAGATGACACCGTTTCAGCGCTGGCAGGAAGCCAGTTTTACCCTGCGCAGTGGTGAAGATGTCCTGATTGACACACTGATGGCCAATGTGGTGGATGCCGGCTATGAGCGTGTGGACATGGTGGAAGTTACAGGTCAGGTTTCTGTTCGCGGCGGCATTGTCGATATCTTTCCCATCGGAGAAACCTATCCGTACAGAATAGAATTTTTCGGCGATACAGTGGAATCTCTCCGGCGTTTTGATCCGGCTACCCAGCGTTCCCGGGAGAACATGAACGAGCTTGAATTTGTACCCGCCAGCGAAGTATTGGTCGGCAGCACCGAGCGCGCGGCGGCCCTGGACGTGCTGGAAAAAGAACTGGCTGTGCTGGAAGCGCAGGAGGCCAAAGGTGTACAAACCGAGGCGGGCAGCCGTCTGCACGCGAAACTGGCGGAGCACATTGAAAAAATCAGGGAAAAAATCCACTTCACGGGGATTGAACAATATCTGCTCTACTTCTATCCGCAGCCGGCATCTCTTTTAGACTATCTGCCGCAGGACACAGTGTTACTGATTGACGACCCGCTGCGCTGCGAGCAGTCGGCGGCGCAGCTGGATGCTGAACTCAAAGAGATTCAAAGCACTCTGTTTGCGCAGGGCGAACTGTTATCCCGCCAGGCGGACCTGACCTGGCCGTATGAACAACTTTTAGCAGAAACAAGGTTACAGATTGTGGCGTTTTCCCTTTTTGCGCATAGCAGCACCCTGCACCCGTACCGGCGGAATATATCGCTGAGCATGAAGCCTGTGCCGCGGTTTCTCGGACAGTGGGACCTCTTTGCCGATGAGGTGGCCCAATGGCGCAGGCAGGGTTACCGGCTGGCAATTTTGACTTCCAGCCGGCAGCGTAGTACAGGGATAGCCGATATTCTGACGCAGAGGGACATCCCGGCATACTATACGCTGTCAAATCCTGATCTTTCCCCGCGTTCTGTTGCTCTGATTCACGGCAGCCTGGAATCCGGGTTCGTGGTTCCGGAACTGAAACTTGCTGTTCTTACCGAACAGGACATTTTGCCGCAGAAAAAAAAGCGGCACCGCATCAAGGGTAAAGAAGGGATCCGGATCGGTGACTATCAGGAGCTTCAGGTGGGGGACCATGTTGTTCATGAACAGCATGGAATCGGCCAGTACCTGGGGCTGCGCACGCTGGATGTGGGCGGGACACAGAGGGATTACCTCTATATTCAGTATGCAGGAAATGACAAGCTCTACATTCCCATCGAGCAAATTGATGCTGTGCGCAAGTACATCGGTGTGGAGGGGAAAAAGCCGAAGCTTTATGCGCTGGGCGGCGGCGAGTGGAGCCGGGTTAAAGCTCGTGTACAGGCATCTGTGCAGGAGCTGGCCAAAGAGCTGCTGGCACTCTACGCTGCGCGGGAAACGGAACCTGGCCACGCATTTGCGCCGGATCACCCCTGGCAGCAGGATTTTGCAGCGGCATTTCCATTTGAGGAGACAACGGACCAGTTACAGGCCATCAGCGAAATAAAAAAGGATATGGAAAAAACCCGTCCGATGGACCGGCTTCTTTGCGGCGATGTAGGATATGGTAAAACCGAGGTAGCCCTGCGCGCAGCGTTTAAGGCCATTATGGACGGGACACAGGCGGCATTTTTGGTGCCGACAACCGTTCTGGCCCAGCAGCACTACCGGACCTTTCTCGACCGTCTGGAAGGCTTTCCTGTTACTGTAGGTGTTTTAAGCCGCTTTCAGAGTGCCGCCGAACAAAAGGCGACACTACAGGGGCTGCAGGAGGGGAGTATCGATTTGGTCGTGGGCACGCACCGGCTTCTCTCCCGTGATGTGCGCTTCAGGAACCTGGGCCTGCTCGTTGTGGATGAAGAGCAGCGTTTCGGTGTGCGGCACAAAGAAAAAATTAAAATGCTTAAAAAAAATGTTGATGTGCTGACCATGACGGCGACCCCCATTCCCCGTACACTGCATATGGCCATGGTTGGCGTGCGGGACATGTCTGTTATTGAAACACCGCCGGAAGACCGTTATCCGATCCAGACATATGTGCTGGAATACTCCGATACCCTGATTCGGGAAGCTATACTGCGGGAAATAAACCGCGGCGGGCAGGTATATTTTGTTCACAACCGGGTGCAGTCCATTGACAAGTGGGCGGCCCGCCTGCGGCACCTGCTTCCGGAAATTACGCTGGCTGTGGCACACGGTCAGATGCCGGAAGACCGCCTGGAAAAAGTGATGGTGAATTTTTTAAACGGTGAATACCAGGTATTACTGTCCACCACCATTGTCGAAGCCGGCCTGGACATCCCCAATGTAAATACGATTATCATTCATGATGCCGATAAATTTGGCCTGGCACAGCTATATCAGCTAAGGGGAAGAGTGGGGCGCTCCAACCGGATTGCATACGCATATCTTACGTACCAAAAAGATAAAGTTCTCAGTGAAATAGCCGAAAAAAGGCTTAAAGCTATCAAAGAGTTTACCGAACTGGGCTCCGGTTTCAAGATAGCACTGCGTGATCTTGAAATTCGCGGGGCGGGAAATATTCTGGGCCCCGAGCAGCACGGTTTTATGATGGCAGTGGGTTTTGACCTTTATGTCAAGCTGTTGGAAGATGCGATCCGCACCTATCAGGGTTCAGAAAAGGAAAAGAAACCTTCACCGCGAATTGAGATTCAGGCGGATGCATATCTTCCGGCCAGTTACATTTCTGATGCCCGCCAAAAAATTGTATTCTATCAAAAAGTTGCCTCCGTTGAACGCATTGATGAAATTATGGAAGCACGGGAAGAGCTTTGTGACCGTTACGGCGCACTGCCAACCGCAGCGGAAAATCTTCTTAATGTGGCCCACCTCAGGCTTCTGGCTGAAGAAATGGGTGTTCTTGCGATCAGTGAGGAAAAAGGCGAGATTCAAATTCGCTTCTTCAAGGATGCGGGGTTTGGCGGTGACCAGCTCCTGGCAGCTTCAAAAAAATATCAGGGCCGACTAACCGCGTCTGCAGGGGGGCAGTTTATTCTGGCATTCCGATTGAAAACAAAGTCCGGAGGTGAAAAGCTCCTCTTTATGTTGGAACTTTTTGAGTACCTGAAAAAGCTTGCAAAAAGGAATGATTCTCAAGTATAATGGGGTTATGTCCAAAGTGAGAAGGGAAGTGCAACCCATGTTTTTCAGGCAAAAGCGGTTGATGTTTTGCATGGCTGCTATTCTGGTCGTTGTCATGTTTGCGGCAGCGGGCTGCGGCGGCTCGTCAGCGAAGACTGTTGCTGAGGTAAATGGACAGGCAATAACCCGTGGTGAGCTGGAATCATATATGAACATCCTGCGGCTTTTTATGCCAAACCTTGAACCCATGCTCAGTGAAGAATCACGTCGTGCTGCTATGGAACCCGACATTCTTGATGCACTGATTGAAAGTACTCTGCTGCAGCAGGCTGTGGAAGAGCTGGGAATCACGGTAACCGACGCTGAAATTGAGGAGCTTTACGAAAACTATAAAATCCAAATGGTTCAGGGGATGTTTGGCTCCGAGGAAGACTTTAACAAAAAACTCAAAGAATTTAACATCCGTGAAAGTGATCTGATTCAATTTATCGGTGGCAGTGTGTACTCGGAAAAATTAGATGCATATTATGGCGAGCAGATTTCAGAGGAACAAATTCGTGCCTTTATCACAGAAAACCCTGAATACGGCAGAAAGCCGGCTCTGCTGGAGCTGAGCCATATCTTACTGGAGACAGGGGAAGAAGCGGAGAATGTCCGTGAGCGGATTCTGGCAGGAGAAGATTTTGCCGAGCTGGCGCAGGAACTGTCTGTCGACCCCAGAGCACAAAACGAAGGCCACAGCGGGTACCGCGGTTATCTTGGCGACAATATTTCCGAAGATGAGCAGATGCTCTGGCCGGAATTTATGGCAGCCGCCAAAGGCCTTGTAGAGGAAGGTGAAATTTCCGAACCGGTGGAAACAAGTGACGGCTGGCACGTCATTAAGCTTCACAAGCGTACAGGCACAGAAGAGCTGACTTTTGAAGAAGCACGTGAGGCGGCTGTTGCCGCTATGGTTTCAGAAAAAACCGTTGAATATCTTGACACATTTTTTGCACAGGCTCAGATTGATACGTTTCTATAAAAATAATGGCATCACTTTATCGTGATGCCATACCATTTTTTTCAAGGAGGAAATCAGATGACTTGTAAACGAGGGAAAATAATCACCGTCTTTGCTGTAGTGCTTACGGTTGTCATGATTCTGCTGGCGGGCTGCGGTTCAACGGGAAACACAGTAGCCGAGGTAAACGGAGAGAAGATTACCCGGGACCAGCTTGAGTCGTATCTTAATGTAAACCGTCTGTTCGATTCATCCATGGAGCAGATGTTTGGCTCCGAAGAAGGTAAAGCAGAAATTGAGAAATTTTATCTTGAGGAAATGATTCAGTTCACACTGCTAAAGGAACTGGCGGGAGAAAAGGGTATTGAAGTTACTGAAGAAGAGACCCAGGAATTCTTTGAACACATTCAAACGCAGCTTGTGATGATGCTTGGCTCGGAAGAGGAGCTCGCGAGTGAAATGGAAAGACTGAAGATTAGTGAAGAAGATTTCGTAGCTCCGATTCACAGCCTGCTCTTTCAGGATGCACTGATTGCACATTATGCCGACGAGCTAAATGAAAGTGATGTTTCATCTTATGTGGAGTCAGATCCTTTAACCGGGGTTTCCCTGGATATCAGCCATATTCTCGTGGAGAGCGAGGAAGAAGCGCTGGAAGCACAGCAGCGTCTTGCCGACGGCGAAGAGTTTACCGATCTGGCCAAAGAAATCTCAACCTGCCCCAGCTCGGAGGCCGGTGGTGACCTGGGATTGATTGAAGCCAATACCACACAGTATGACCAGGACTTTATGGCGGGTGCCAGGGAACTGGATGTGGATCAGGTATCAGAGCCCGTACAGACACAGTTTGGCTGGCATCTGATCCTGGTGACCGGCCGTACGGAACCTGACTTGGATCAGGTCCGGCAGATGCTTGCCACCCAAGAGTTAGGTGAAGAGTTTAACGCACTTAAAGAACAGGCAGATATTAAAAATAACCTGCAGTGAAATCTTTTTGGACAACATTTTTAAAAATGAATAAAACACTTCCCCCCGATATATACTATCATTAGAGGTTAAGACTGTAATTCCATGCAGAAAAAGGAGGGGAAGTCTGCTTGAAGGCAACAGGTATTGTACGCAGGATAGATGACCTGGGACGTGTTGTCATCCCCAAAGAGATTCGCAGAACACTGAAAATCCGTGAGGGCGACCCTTTGGAAATATTTGTCGACCGGGACGGCGAAGTTATTCTCAAGAAATATTCACCAATTGGTGAATTGGGTGACTTTGCTCAGGAATATGCCGATTCACTTTATGAAGCGATGGGGCATATTGCATTAATCGCAGACCGGGATACAATTATTGCCGTTGCAGGGGCGCCGAAAAAGGAGTTTATGAACAAGCCCCTTTCACTTGCGGTGGAGAAGGTGATGGAGACACGCAAAAGTATCCACATCGCCAACACAGCCGAACACAAGTTTTACAAGGAAATGGATGAGGACAGCGCGCCCAAATTTGCCTCGGAAGTGATTGCTCCGATTATTTCCGAAGGCGACCCGATTGGTGCAGTGATCCTCGGCTCAAAGGAAAAAGACGCCAAGATGGGTGATCTGGAGCTTAAGCTGGTAGAAACTGCGGCAGGTTTTCTGGCCAAACAAATGGAACAGTAGGCCTGTGCAGATGTACAGCACCTAAAGAAGCAGCGACTGCGGTTGCTGCTTCTTTGATATTTTTCACGAATGTGGTCATTTTTTAGTCCTGTGATATAATAAAATGAGATTGCAGGGCTATTAGCTACGTCTCTTTATTGGGGTGAGGGCTTGACGAAGCAATCTTTTGTAAAAGGTGCGGCCATTCTTACACTGGCCGGTGTTTCTGTTCGGTTTGTCGGTGCTTTCTTCCGCATTGTGCTGGCGGCACTGATCGGGGATGAGGGTATGGGTCTTTTCCAAATGGCCTATCCTATTTACTCTACGCTTTTGGCGGTTTCCACCGCAGGCATTCCCATCGCTATTTCCAAGTTGGTGTCAGAAAATCTGGCCAGAGGGAATTACCGGGGGGCACACAGGATCTTTCGTATCGCTCTGTCAATTTTGGCACTTTCAGGACTTGCCATTTCTGCACTGCTGTATTTCGGGGCAGAAATCTTCACAACAACTGTAACACAGGATCCCCGGGCCTATTTACCGCTTGTCAGCATCTCTCCGGCTATATTTCTGGTAACGGTGATGTCTGCCTACCGCGGCTTTTTCCAGGGACAGCAGCAAATGATGCCTACAGCACTCTCGCAAATTGCAGAGCAAATCGGCCGCGTAGCCGTAGCGCTTGCTTTGGTTGGTATCCTGCTGCCGCGCGGCCTTGAGTTTGCCGCGGCCGGTGCCAGCTTTGGTGCCGCAGCCGGTGCTTTCTTTGGTTTACTGGTTTTGATGTTTATCTGGCTGCGACAGAAAAAAACATTTTTGTATCGCCTGGAGCGGCAGAGTGTGCAGGATCATCAACCACTCAGGGCGGTCGTATATAACATTTTTGCTCTGTCTGTTCCCATTACGCTTGGCAGCCTCGTGATGCCTTTGATTACAATCGTGGATTTGTCTGTTGTTCCTCACAGGCTCCATGCCGCAGGGTTTGATACCGGGCGGGCTACCGCTCTGTATGGCCAACTGACCGGGATGGCCAGTCCGATTCTACATATACCCACAATCATTACCGTTGCTTTGGCCATTTCTCTGGTGCCGGCCATTTCAGAAGCCTTAGCCTTAAAACGGACACGGTTGGTACAGGAGCGTTCCTATCTGGCTGTGAGAATGACACTGCTTCTAAGCCTGCCTTCTGCGCTCGGTCTTTATCTTCTGGCTGAACCGGTAACGGTCCTGTTATTTAAAAATGCGGAAGCCGGGGCCGTTTTGGCGGCCATGTCGCTTGGCGTTGTCTTTCTCACCCTGTACCAGACAACTTCAGGGATTCTCCATGGGCTGGGTCGGACCATGGATCCTGTAATCAGTCTGTTTTGGGGTGCTCTGGCCAAAACCGGATTTACCTGGTGGCTTACATCGCTGCCTTCTCTTCACATCAGGGGTGCCGCACTTGCTACAGTTATCGGTTTTGGCGTGGCCGCTCTCTTAAATATGCATCGTGTCGGTATTTTAACAGGTATGCCGCTTCGGCCGGTGAACACGCTGCTCAAACCACTGCTGGCATCAGCCGGTATGGGGGTGGCGGTACTCTTTATTTATCAGCGCTTATACGCGTTTCATGACGTGATTGGCCCCTCTCTGGCCAATAAGGCGGCAACGCTTTCTGCGGTAAGCGCAGGGGCCCTCATCTATTTTGTGCTGCTTTTGCTGGTGGGAGGGCTGGGAACAGATGACCTGGCTCTGATTCCCAGAGTCGGGGCGACGCTGGTGCGCTTGGCTGAAAAATATCACTTGCTTAGGGGTTGACGAAATGAAAAAGATTTATCTGGTGGGGCTGGGCCCCGGGGACCCGGGGGCTTTAACGCTGCGGTCACTGCAGGTACTAAAAAAGGTTCGGCATGTTTATGTCCGTACTGAGCACCACCCCGGCCTGTCCATTCTGAAAGATCATCATATAGCTTACAAATCACTTGATTTCTTTTATGAGAAAGCAGACACTTTTGCTGATACATACAGAAAAATTGCTTTTTTTATTTTAAATACAGCACTAACGCATGGCGAAGTGGTTTATGCCGTACCCGGCAGTCCGTACTTTGCTGAAAAAGCAGTGGAATTGATCATTAAAAAAGCGCCAACAGCCGGCATTGTCTGCCGGGCTCTTCCCGCGGTATCTTTTGTGGAGGCCATCAGTGCCGAGCTTAGTTTGCCCCGGGAAAGTGAGCTCGTTGTGCTGGACGCACTACAGCCGGACAAGCTTCTGGATAAGCCGGACAAGCATTTGCTGATTATTCAGGCCTATAACCGGCAGGTAGCTTCCCGGGTCAAGCTGGAACTGTCCAAATTGTATCCGGACGAGCACCGCGTTACCGTTATTCGCGGAGCAGGCCTTGGCAGAAACAAAAAAATAAAAACAGTGCCCCTTTATGAAATGGACCGTGTGCCTTTTATCGACCACCTGACGACGTTTTACCTGCCACCGGTCACAAAGTATGGCATTGAGGATTTTCTGCGTGTCATGCGCAAACTCAGAGGGGATGACGGCTGCCCGTGGGACCGGGAGCAGGACCATTACTCTCTCAGGCCTTATCTTCTCGAAGAAGCGTATGAGGTACTGGGGGCCATTGACAGCGGTAATCAGAGTGACCTGCGTGAAGAACTGGGCGATTTACTGCTGCAAATCGTTTTTCACTGTCAGGTGGCGGTGGAAAACCAGTCCTTTTCTTTTCATGACATTGTTGCCGGCATAACGGAAAAATTAATCAGACGCCATCCCCATGTATTTGGAACGGCTACAGCCAGGGATGCAGCTGACGTCATACGCACCTGGCAGCAAATCAAGAAAGAAGAAAAGCTGGAACGCACATCTCTGTTCACACTGGAAATGTATCTGCCGGCTCTTTTACGTGCACAAAAGCTTCAACGGCAAGCTTCCGGTGTTGGTTTTGACTGGCCTGATGCCGCGGGAGCCTGGGCTAAGCTGGAAGAAGAGCTAAAAGAGCTACAAGATGCATATATTGAGCAGCATACGGAAAAAATAGAGGAAGAACTGGGAGATTTACTCTTTGCTACCGTAAATGTGGCCAGATTCCTAAATGTTGATGCTGAACAGGCATTGGCTGCGGGCACTAAAAAATTTTTCACGCGTCTGCGCTATGTGGAAGATAAGGCCCGGGCTGAAGGAGGAGAGATCTCGGAATATTCTTTGTCGAAGCTTGACGAATGGTGGAATGAGGCGAAAAAGTGCCGTGATAGTTAAAAAAACCATGTTTTCAGGAAGGACTTTTAAAAATTTTAGCGAATATGCTAAATGTATCTTCAGTTCTTAAATTATGGTAACAGGAGGGAAGTTTTTTGAACAAGTCCGAACTTATCAGTGTTGTTGCAGAAACAGCGGGTTTGACAAAAAAGGACACAGAAAAAGTGGTAAACGCGGTTTTTGACGGAATTAGTGATGCCCTCGCCAAGGGGGATAAGGTTCAGGTTATTGGATTTGGCACATTTGACGTGCGTGAGCGTAAAGCACGTGAAGGACGCAATCCGGCTACCGGCGACACCATCACCATTCCTGCAGTGAAAGTTCCTGTCTTTAAAGCAGGAAAAGCTCTGAAAGACACAGTTAAATAAAGGACAAGCTATACATATAGCGAATTCTGCAAGTAAAAAAATCAGGTTGCATTATGCGGCCTGTTTTTTTTATTTTTTACATTCAGTATTTTTTTTTGTATGTATTGGCTTATATTTTCTCCTTTCCTCCGAATACTAACTATAACTGACTTCGTATCAGGCAGAGGAGGAAAAAGATTGTGTCAAAGAAGAAAATTTGCCTATTTGTTTTGCTGATAAGCATTGTACTCATCATGACTGCAGGCGGTTGCTCCCGCTTGCAGAGAGCCCCTGAACGTACTCCGCAGCCGCTGTTCCCCGCAAGAGAACCCAGACCTCCGCGCGGGCCGGCGCGTCCCCCTGCTATACCCGCTCCCATTCGCCAGGACGGTAACGAGGAGCCTGAGCTGCGCGTGTATATTGCTGAACAGAACCAGGTAAAAACTATGAAAATGGAAGAATATTTGATGGGTGTGGTGGCGGCTGAAATGGATCCGACCTGGGAGCAGGCTGCCCTGGCGGCTCAGGCGATCATTGCCCGCAGCTTTACCCTGCAGAAAATTGATGAAAACGGGGGTGTGCCCGACAGAAATGCCCACGCTTCCACCGATATTAAGGAATTTCAGGCGTATGATGCATCAAGAATCAATGACAATGTCCGGGAAGCTGTGGAAAAGACACGGGGCCAGGTTGCTGTGTACGGGAATGAGTTTATCCGGGGCTGGTTTCATGCGTATGCAGGACCCAGAACCGCACTTGCCAGGGAAGGGCTTGAATTCCGGGGGCCGAACCCTCCATATATTCATATTGTTGACAGCCCGGCCGAGGAGATTATTCCGGAAGAAGAACGGGACTGGAAGGCAGCCTTCCCGCTGGAGCGAGTACGTAACGTTGTCCGGCAGGCAACAGGGACTGATCCCGGCAGCATAACGCAGGTTGAAATCGCCCAGCGAGGCCCTTCACGCCGTGTAACACAATTTCGGGTTAATGACCAGGAAGTATCGGCGCCGCAACTGCGCCTTGGGCTGGGCAGTACAGAAATGCGTTCCACATTTGTATCGAATATCCGTATAGAAGGTAACAGACTGGTGATGTCGGGAACCGGTTACGGGCACGGTGTGGGCATGTGCCAGTGGGGTGCACGCGCCATGGCCGATGACGGCAAAAGTGCTGAAGAGATCGTCAAGTATTATTTCCGAAATGTTGAGATAGTTGATCTCTGGGAATAGTGGACAAGGGACGGGTTATTTGTCCCGAATGTAAGCAGTAATGGTGTCAGGCAAGTAATAGGATAAGTGGGACAAGGGCGGCGGAAACGCCGTCTTTTCTTATTGAAAATTATCACTCTCAAACGGTCATAAAATCTTGTCCATTTCATAGTTATGGAAATAGGAAGCAGACGTAAAGGAGGATGGGTCGATGACAACAGAGCATGGTTATAACAAACCGCAAAGCGGACACAGGCTGGTTATTCATAACCGGGAGACTATGGATGTGACGGGTGTGATTCATGTTGACAGCTTTGATGATGAGGAGGTAATCCTGGAAACGGAACAGGGACTGCTGGCAATTCACGGGGAGGATCTTCATATCAAACAGCTGAACCTGGAAAAAGGCGAACTGGCCATTGAAGGATTAATACTGGAACTGGCTTATTCAGACGACAAGCGTTTCCGTGACCGCGGCAAGGGTATTTTTGAGCGTTTGTTTAAATAATTTGCCGGGGGGCTTACTTCGTGCAGGACAGTTTTATCGTTGAGCAGGTGGGAACATTTGTCGTAACGATTGCCCTGGGGCTGGTCATCGGCTTTACATACGATACGCTCAGGGCGTTAAAAACAGTGGTTAAAATTTCCAGACGGGTGCAGTTTTTTACTGACCTCTTTTATTGGCTGGTCATGACAGCGTTGACATTTGTAGCACTTCTAGCCAGCAACTGGGGCGAAGTGCGGGCATATGTATTTATCGGGCTGGGCACAGGGGGCGTTTTTTACGTACTGGTGCTTAGCAAACCGTGGTTTTACCTTGTTTCCCGGGTATTTTCTTTCATAGCAGCTCTTTTATTCCGCATGACAAGGCCCTTGGTCTTCTTACTGCAAAAGACAAACAGGACACTGAAACTAATTTATGGCAGGCTGTCAGGCAACGCTGCCCGCGGGCGGCAGGCCATGGCAAAAATTAAATTTACGATAAAAAGAAAAAAGAAGGAATAAACTCCCTCTGCCTAGAAATATTTAGCAAATCGTCTGTTGCCCGGCAGGAGGAAACATGAAAGCAGCCCCCATTAGACAAAACAAAAAACTTGCATATCTGCCCACAGCAAAACAGGCCATTCCTGTACGAAAGCGTCTCGTAAGTGGCCTGGTACTTCTTATTGTCCTTTATTTTACCTTTCTTTTTGCCACCCAGTATTGGCGTCTGGTCCAGCTGCGCAGTACCCTGGAATCAATCGAGCATGATATTCAGGTCGTGCGTCAACAAAACGAAAAAATGCTCAGGGAAATTGAGCGAATGAATTCACCGGCGTATCTGGAGGAAATGGCACGTCAGGAACTGGGAATGGTTCGTTCAGGAGAGCTTTTATTCTTTTTCAGGGATTCGGACAAACCGTTTCCCCGAAATCCGTAAATAGCCAAAATTCTTGACAAAATAGTAAAACCCGTTATAATTAGGGTAGATAATTCTGCAAGGGGGAATATTTTTAGTATGTCTTTAGTGGTGGGCGCCATCGTCGAGGGAGTGGTAACCGGTATCACTCACTTCGGAGCCTTTATTCAACTTTCTAACGGTGAAACCGGCCTTGTTCATATTTCTGAGGTAGCAGATTCCTATGTCAAAGATATTAATGAGCACCTGCAGAAAAAGGATAAGGTTCAGGTGAAAATTCTTTCCGTTGACGGTAATGGAAAAATAGGCCTGTCAATTAAGCAGGTAAAAAAAGAGGGCCGCGGTTCCCACAGTAAAGCTTCCCGCGTGTCTTTCGAGGATAAAATGAACAAGTTTTTAAAGGACAGCGACGAACGGCTTCAGGACCTGCGCCGCAACACTGAATCCAAACGCGGCGGCAAGGGGTCATCATTTAAAGCAAATGTATAACCGTTACAGGTATCCCTGCAGGGATACCTGTTTTTATTTTACTGTTCTCCGGAGGGTAATATGACTATTGCTGTTGTCGATATCGGCACAAATTCCACCCGTCTGCTTGTTGCTCAGTATACACGGGGTACTCTGTGCATCGTACACAGGGATCTTGTCACAACACGACTGGGCGCCGGGCTGATGGAACACGGCGTTCTCAGTATGGAGGGAAAAGAAGCCACAGCTGCTGCCGTCCGGAGATTTGCCGGCCAGGCCGGAAAACTCAAAGCAGCGGAGGTCCTACTTCTGGGCACAAGCGCAATGCGTGAGGCACAGGATGGGCCGGAGTTTGCCCGTCTGCTTGAACGGGATACGGGCTGCAGAGTGGAAATCCTATCGGCGGAAGCGGAAGCGTTCTATAGTTATAGGGGCGCTGTCAAAAGCCTGCCGCAATACTGCTTACCCGTTGTTTTTGACCTGGGAGGCGGTTCCTGTGAACTGGCCTGGGAGAATGGTTTGTTGCAGACCGTCAGTCTTAAAATCGGTGCGGTATATGTAACGGACACATTTTTTCTTCAGGATCCCCCAACTGCGGGTGAGGTGGCTGCTGCCGCAGAACACATACGCACATCGCTAATGCGGGTCTGCCCCCAGGGGCGGCCGCTGATCGGCGTGGGCGGTACGGTGACAAATTTGGCGGCGATGGCCCTGGAGCTTTCACCCTACAGCCCGGAAGCTGTGCATGGATTTATTTTGGAACGCGGGTTGATAAAGAGCCAGCTTGAACGCATGCTGACTCTGAAAACCGCAGACAGGGAGCAGCTGCAGGGGATTCAGAAGAACCGGGCTGCAATTTTGCCCGCCGGTACCCTTGTGGTGGATATGCTGCTTGAACTGTGCAACTCATCCCAACTGGTCGTATCAGAAGGGGATTTACTTCTGGGCCGGTTGTATGGCTTTATTTCAGAAGCATAAATTTAGCACCTAAGGCAAGAAGTGCAACACCAACCGCTTTGAGCCAACTGAAAGGGATTCGTTCCAGACCGAAAAAACCAAAATGGTCAATGAGCAGGGCGGTTCCCACCTGGCCTACAATAATGGCTGTTGTGGCTGTTGCCACCCCGACACGGGATATGCTGGCCACTACTGTGTAGAGAATAATAACGCCAATGACACCGCCAAGATAGAAATACCAGGGGGCCTGCGTAATTTTACCCAGGTCGCCACGACCGAGACGGAAGAGATAAAGAGCCAGGATTAATGTCAGTGTTCCAACAATATGAACGACAAACGTCGCTTCCAGCAGCCCGATGATTTTGCCCAGGCCTGTATTGATTGAACCCTGCACAGCCATGGAAACCCCGGCAATGAATGCGAGCAGAAGAGCGATAAGAAACATGAACGGACCTCCTTATAGACACATCCATATTGTGTACGGCAGAAAGAGCGTCTATGCGGAAATTTTAATTTCCGGCAAGACGGCTCTTTTTTTTGCATAGTATTCAAGCGAGGAGGTGGACAGGTGAAAACACTGGCACTTGTGGGTAATCCCAATGTAGGAAAAAGTGTACTTTTTTATCATCTTACAGGAAACTATGTGACCGTTTCGAATTACCCGGGGACAACGGTAGAAATTTCCCGTGGCATGGCCAATGTATACGGCAAAAGCTATACTGTTTATGATACACCGGGCATGTATAGCCTTTCACCCGTTACCGAAGAGGAAGCCGTGACCCGGCGGCTTTTGATGGAAAAGCCACCTGATCTCATTGTTCATGTGGTTGACGCTAAAAATTTGCCGCGTATGCTGCCGCTGACACTGGAGCTGCAGAGCCTCGGCCTGCCCATAATTTTAGTCCTTAATATGATGGATGAAGCTGAAAAACTGAGAGTACATATCAACCGACCGGCATTGGCGGCACGACTGGGTATTCCTGTCCTGGAAGCAGCATTTGGTGACGGACGGGGCGTTCATGCGCTTAAAAGAGAGATAATGCAGCAGACGCAGGGCAGGCCGGCCCAAACTCCATGCAACCGTGCCCCCGCCGTGGTGCAAAAAACAGCAGCCTGTCTTGAAGGCCGGTATCCAATCCCCCGTCAGGTTGTGGCCAGGTTGTTTCTGGAAGATGACAGTGAAATTATCAGGATGGTTCATAAAGAAGAACGTTCCGAAGTTGTGCAAAGATGCCTGCAAATGCAAAGAAATACTGCCGGAGAGCGCTGCCAGTTTGATTTTGCGCTGGGAATCCGTCAGGAAGCGCAGCAGATTCTGGCAGGGTTGTTTCGAGCCGGCAGTGACGCCGGTAAGGGTTGGTTGGACCGCTTTACTCTCAATCCTCTGGGAGGCCTTCTGGTTACCGTACTTGTCCTGTATATCGGCCTGTATCTGATTGTGGGCCGCTTTGGCGCAGGTACCCTGGTGGACCTTCTGGAAGGGATATTGTTTGGGGAAATTATTATTCCGGAAATTTCCGGTTGGGTAAACACGTATCTTCCCTGGTTTGTGTTACGTGAACTGCTGGCCGGGGAATTCGGTATACTAACGTTGGGATTCCGGTATGCTTTTGGTATCATTCTGCCCATAGTCGGTACATTTTTCTTTGTCTTTGCCGTATTGGAAGATACTGGTTATCTGCCCAGGCTGGCATATTGGCTTGACAGCCTGATGGGGAAAATCGGCTTAAACGGCCGTGCTGTGATTCCACTGACTCTTGGCCTGGGTTGCGGGACAATGGCCGTTCTTGTCACAAGGACACTGGAAAGCAGGCGGGAACGGGTGATTGCCACTTTCCTGCTGGCGCTGGCAGTGCCCTGTTCGGCACAGCTTGGACTGATTATGGCTCTTTTATCAAAAGAGCCGGTTTATCTGCTGATCTGGGTCTGTATGGTGAGTGGGATATTTCTTTTTGCCGGTCAGGTGCTGCATGTTTTTCTTCCCGGCATAAGGGCTCCCTTCTTTATGGAACTGCCGCCTTTGCGGATGCCCAAACTCAATGCCATTCTACAGAAAACACTGGCCAGAATGCACTGGTATTTCCTTGAGATCATTCCGGTATTTATCGTGGTCAGCGTTTCACTTTTCATCCTGCGTGAAGTGGGGCTGCTGAACAGAATGGCAGAGTGGCTGACGCCGCTGCTCGGCGGGATGGGGCTGCCGCCACAGCTTTCGCTCGTTTTCCTCTACGGTTTTTTCAGAAGGGATTACGGCGCAGCGGGCCTGTTTGACCTTTACCGGGCAGGGCAAATCAGTGGGGAGCAGCTGCTGGTGGCAGCGGTGGTCCTGACGTTGTTTTTGCCTTGTCTGGCACAACTGGCCATTATGGTTCGGGAGCGGGGTATCCTGGTTTCTGCGGCTATTGCCGCTTCTGTATTCATGCTTGCCTTTGCTGCAGGCTTTTTGCTCCGATTTGCTCTTGGCCTGCCACCCATGTAGAAGGAGGAACTGCTATGTTTAACCGAAAAACGCTGAGCAGCTGCCGTGTGGGAGATTGGGGAGATATTGCCGAATTAGATACATTTGACCGCACAATCCTTGGAAAACTGATGAGTCTCGGCATTGTTCCGGGAACTTCCGTCCGCGTGTTGCGAACGCATCCGGGGTTTCTTCTACAGGCAGGACATACAAAAGTGGCGCTGGACCGCCGTCTGGCGGCATATATAGTTCTGGAAAAATGAGGATATTATTTGTCGAAAAGTTTTTTTACCTGGGTGCCTGACTTAGACAAATTACTGGATCAAAAGAAATTATAATGTGAGGGAGGCGAAAATAAAAGGGGGATTCCTATGCCTGAGCGCAGTTCAGCGATTGAACCGTATCTGAGAATCGGTGGAACGGATGCAAGGGCGGCGACCAGAAAGATGAGAATACGCAGCATAGACTTTCCCGGAGAGCTGTTTACCTGGGAGACGTTAGGTGCGGTCGTTGCACTCGCTCTCCTGACAAACCTCCGTCTGATGGGAGAGTTGTCTCCGTTTGGCTTTGCGTTTTGGGTTGTGGCCGGACGTGGTGAATACAGGAGAACGGTACTTTATAGTATCGTTATGCTGGCAGCGGCAATGGTTACGGGAGGAACACTCTACATGTCTGGGCTGGCATTGGCTGCGGTTATCTTCTGGACCATTACTCTTGGTGTCCAAAGAGTGCGGATTCCCCTGACGATTCTTACCGGGATAGCCTTGTTTGCCGGGGCATTACCCCGCCTCTGGTTACATGGGTTTAATACATATGACATTATGCTGCTTACCATGGAAGTGCTGCTGGCTATGCTGGCTGCCGCCGTTTTTTTGCAAGTATACAGGCATCCCCCGGCAACTCTCTATCCGGACAGGCATATCGAAGGGCTGACATCATGGATCGTATTTGCCGGTCTGCTGTTGTTATCGCTGGTACAGGGTGATACAGCGCTTTCCCTGTTGGCGGGAGGTATCGCCAGGGTGATTGTGCTGTGGGCATCTTTCTGGTTTGGCCCCGGTCTGGCCGCCGCAACAGGTGCCTTGCTTGGGTTTTTACTGGGCGTACAGGGCAGCGGCTTTATCTGGTTGGGTGTGCTGACGTTTGCCGGTTTTCTGGCCGGACTGTTTAAACCCTACGGGAAACTGCCTACCGCAATGGGTTTTTTACTGGGAAGCGGCATACTTTCTCTTTATATTGCAGGGTGGGAATCTGTTCCCACAGAACTGACAGTTACAGCTTCGGCGATTGTCTTTTTCCTCCTGGGGCCTGTAGTGCCAATCCGTCTGCAGGCCCTGGCTCCTTTTTTGCAGCGCGGGCCGCAGGATGAGTCTGAACGGATGCGTGACCTGACGGCTGTACGTATTAAAGATTACGCACTGGTGTTTCGGGAACTGTCTGAAGCGTTCGGACAAGCTGCCGGCAGGGAGCTGGAAAATGCTCCACCCATGACAACCTTTGTGGAGGCGGTAGTTGAGCGTGTCTGTAAATATTGTCCATCACGCAGGCGGTGCTGGGAAAAAGACCTGCAGCGTACATACAATGCTCTGCTGCGGGTTCTGGCCGAACTGGAAGGCGGGCAGAATTACCGGGAAATGAAAAGCCCGGACTTTTTCCAGAAGATTTGCCGCAAGCGGGATGAGTTCCTGAGAACTGTGAGTTTTTTGCATGAACTTGAGACATACCAACACCAGTGCAGACTACGGGTGGAGGAGAGCCGCGACCTGGTAACAATGCAGTTGGAGGGGTTGTCAAATACAATGTTTGAACTGGCAAAGGAAGTCCGCGAAGGAGTATCCGAACAGCACAAGAGAATAAAAAACCAGTATTTCCATGTGGAAATCGGTGTGGCCCAGGCTGCAAAGGGTAGTGCGGATGTCTGCGGTGATTATTACAGTTACCTGGAACTGCGTGACGGGAAGCAGGCTTTTATTGTCAGTGACGGGATGGGAAACGGCAGCAAAGCCCATGGAGAGAGCCGCTCTACTGTACACCTTGTGGAACAGCTCCTGCTGGCCGGATTCCGTAATGAGGCGGTGATTCGTACAGTCAATACCATTCTGCAACTGAGATCCTCTGAGGAAAGTTTCGCCACTCTGGATGTGCTGCTGGTGGATACGGAGAAAGGCGAGGCAGAGTTTTTAAAAATCGGTGCGGCGCCAAGTTATTTACGGCTCCGTGATCGGGTCAGAGAGATTAAGAGCCCTTCTGTTCCTTTGGGAATTCTTAATGAAGTAGAGATGAAGCCGGTAGTTGTACAGATGGATGATGATGCGCTGATTGTCATGGTTACCGACGGAATTTACGAGGCACTGCCTGCCCAGCCGGATTGGCTGAAGAAATACCTCGCCGGCCAGACATTGAGCCATCCACAGGTTCTGGCTGACGAAATCATCCACCATGCCCGGGTGCTCTCCGACAGTACGGAATTACGTGACGACCTCACTGTCCTTGTCTGCCGGGCTAAACGCCTGAAGCACAAAATCCGGGATTTTGTCACACGCTAACCTTTACTTGCCAACAATAGAAAACAGGCCGCCCCTAAAGACCAAAAAGGGACGGTCTTTTTTTTGCAGGAATTTTAAACCAGAGAGAGAAGAAGAATATGCATGAGTGGGAGGGACATGCTTGCGGCAAAAAGTGATTCAGACCATAGAGAAACATGATTTATTTAAATCAGGCCAAACTGTGCTGGTAGCTTTTTCAGGCGGGCCGGACTCCCTGTGCCTTTTACATGTTCTGCATAGCCTGGCAAAGAGGTTGGGCATTCATTTGCATGCAGTTCATATCAACCACGGACTGCGCCCGGAAGCAGCGGCTGAGGCACTCTGGGCAAAGAAACAGGCGATTAGGCTGGGACTGCCGCTGAGTGTATGCAGGGTAGATGTGAAAGGGCGGCAAGCCGATTTGGGCCTTTCTCTCCAGGACGCAGCACGTCAGGTCCGTTACGGGGCACTTTTACATATAGCTAGCCGTATCGGTGCTAAGTTGATTGCCACAGGCCACCACCGGGATGACAGAGTAGAGACGCTTTTAATGCGGCTGCTCTCGGGAAGCGGCCTGGAAGGACTTAAAGGGATTCCCATCCGTCGCAGAATGCGCGGCGGAACAGAAGTGGTCAGGCCGCTGTATGATGTTTCACGGGATGAGATTGAAGAATATTGCCGTAAACATCAACTGGTGCCGCTGCGTGATCCCACAAACCGCTGTACATCTTACCTGCGCAATCGTGTACGTCTTCGTCTCGTACCCTTTCTGGAACAGGAGTTTGGACCGCATATCCGGAGTTCTTTGTCCAAAACCGCGGACATACTGGCGCAGGATGCTTCCTTTCTCGCCGGACTGGGCAGTGAGGCTTTCGAGCGCGTTGCCCGGTGCCTTGCCGTAAAAGAAGTCGTGCTGGATATCGGTAAATTGAGAAATCTGCCACCTGCACTGCAGACCCGTGTCATTTTGCGGGTGTTTTGGCATGTCGGCGTTAAAAGGCCGGCACGTCTTCACGTGGAGCAGGTTTTGGCGCTGGCGCGTCACCCGTCGCCGTCTGCTTGCACTACACTGCCCGACCATGTCCTGGCTTGCCGGGAGTATAATAAGCTGCGCTTTGGCAGTTCAGCGAAACAAGACAGTAAGACGGAAGCTGCTGTGGAAATACAGATTCCCGGGCAGACATATCTTGCCTGCGGTGGCCTCTGGCTTGAGGCCGACTTTGTAGATGCCGGTGATGTTAACCCGGCCGCAATAGGCCGTAATGAAGCATGTCTTGACGCGGAGAAACTGTCCTGGCCTCTTTGGGCCAGAACCCGGAGAGCCGGAGACCGCATGCAGCCCCTTGGTGCGTCCGGCAGGCGCAAGGTAAAAAAAATCCTGGCAGACAGAAAAATTCCGCTGAAAAAACGGGATAGTATTCCTTTAATTCTTAGCGCGGAAGAGATCGTCTGGCTCGGTGGGGTTGAAGTTGCCGAGAACTGCAAGGTAACGCCGCAAACAAAAAAAATTCTCTATCTGAAACTAATGCCAGATAAAAAGGACGGTGCAATCATTGACTGAAAAGTATGTGCAGAAAGTGTTGCTGGACAGGGAAGCTATTGAGAAAAAAGCAGCCGAATTGGGAGAGCAAATCAGTAGGGACTATGAAGGAAAGACACTTCTTTTAATCTGTGTTCTCAAAGGAGCGGTTATCTTTCTCGCTGATTTAATGCGTCATCTTACTGTGCCGGTTGAAATAGATTTCATGGCCGTTTCTTCCTATGGTGCATCCACCGAATCGTCCGGTGTGGTCAGGATTTTAAAGGACCTTGATTGCAGCATTGAGGCAAAACACTGTTTGATTGTGGAGGATATAATCGACAGCGGACTGACGCTGAAGTATCTTGAAGAGAACCTCTTGTCGCGCCAACCGGCATCGGTAAAAATTGTTACGCTCCTGGATAAGCCGGAACGGCGCCGCGTGAATATAAAGCCGGATTACTGCGGATTTCAGATTCCCGATGAGTTTGTGGTCGGCTACGGTCTTGATTTTGATGAACAGTATCGCTCTCTCCCGGATATTTGCGTTCTTGCTGAAAGATAAAAAAGCACTTGCTTTTTTATCTTTTTTTGCTTTATCATATAAATAAATGTAAATGTATAAATGCGTTCCTTTTGCAGAAAAGTAGATAAGAGTTAAATCTACACCGAAAAGCAAATGATAGGAGGTCTGCAACGTGGAAACGGGTTTAACAGTTAAGATGTTAAAAGCCCTGGCCGATGAAAAAAGGCTGCAGATCATGCAGCATCTAAGCCGGCGCAGCGTATGCGTCTGTGAAATGGAGTCACTGTTGTCACTGTCACAGCCTGCCGTTTCACACCATGTAAAGGTTCTGCGGGAAGCCGGCCTGATTACACACACACGGCAGGGTAAATGGGTTTTTTACTCACTTGACAGGGAACAGTTTGCCTCCTTTCTTCAGTCGCTGAACCTGCTGGCAGTAAAAGATGCCGGTGACTCCGGCCCGCCGCCGGTACCTGAAGTCTGCAAAGAATGCTAGCGGTTTTCAGTGAATACGTCTAATAAAGAGCCATAGGGAGGTTTACAGAAATGAGTATGGAAAGGCAGGCTCAAAAAGCCAGGAATCTTGGTGTGTTTGAACGCTATCTGACGCTGTGGGTCCTGATCTGCATGGCGGTTGGGACAATTCTCGGCTTCCTGATCCCCGGTTTTGCCGAATTTTTGGCCGGCATGGAACTGTATAATGTGTCGATCCCCATTGGTATTTTACTCTTCTTTATGATTTATCCAATCATGGTCCAGATTGATTTCCAGACGGTGGTGGATGCCATCCGTGCGCCAAAGCCGGTAGTTATCACCCTGGGAGTAAACTGGGCGATCAAGCCTTTTAGCATGGCATTTCTCGCCTGGCTTTTTATGCGTGTAATCTGGGCACCGCTGCTGGACCCGGTGATGGCCGGCGAATATATTGCGGGAATGATTCTTCTGGGAATTGCGCCCTGTACGGCGATGGTACTTGTCTGGAGCTACCTGGCCCGAGGCAATATGGGGCATACACTGGTGATGGTGGCCATTAACTCGCTGACAATGCTCTTTTTCTATGCGCCTTTGGGCACACTGCTTTTAAGTGTGGCTGAAGTGCCGGTACCGTTCATGACCATTATGTTCTCCGTCGGCTTTTATGTGGGGCTGCCGCTTTTGGCCGGGTTTATTACGCGTACACAGTTAATCAGAACCCGGGGTATCGACTGGTATGAGTCCGTGTTCTTGCGTTATATGGGCCGCATCTCTATTGTGGCGCTCCTTGTAACGCTGGTGGTGCTCTTTATTTTACAGGGCCGTGTGATTGTGGCGATGCCGTTGATTATTCTCCTGATTGCCGTTCCGCTCCTCATTCAGACATTCCTGATTTTCTTTCTCGGTTACGGTATCTCCAGGGCTGTTCGTATTGACTATGAGGATGCAGCACCAACAGCGATGATTGGGGCAAGCAATCATTTCGAAGTGGCCATTGCTGTGGCAACGTTGCTCTTTGGCCTGGATTCAGGTGCTGCGTTGGCTACAGTGGTGGGCGTCTTGATTGAAGTGCCGGTCATGCTGGCACTGGTACGGATTTGTCTGCGGACAAAGCACTGGTTTCCTTCTAAGTATGGGCAGGAACCACAGTAAAGTTAATCCGGGGAGGGATTGAAGATGTTCAAAAAAATACTGCTGGCTACCGACTTTTCCCAGTGTGCCGAGCAGCTATGGCACTGTGTCGGAGAGCTAAAAGGTCTGGGTGCGGAAGAACTGGTGGCGGTGCACATTTCACCGCTGATGTCCGGCGGCCGTCTCGAAGCGTATGCCGAGGAGAAGCTTTCGGCCCAGATTGAAGCGGTGAGAGATTTGGGGATGCAGGCAAAAGTTGTGGTGCGTACAGGCCCCGCAGCGCAGGAGATTAACGCTCTTGCGGAAACAGAGGGTATGGATTTGGTGCTGATCGGTGCCAAGGGGGAGAGCTGGATCCGTGAATTTTTCCTTGGCAGCACAGCCCGGGACCTGATTCGTATCAGTCATACACCAATACTGGTTGAAAAGTTTAAAATGCTCACAGATGAACGGGAATGCGCTGCAGTTTGTGAAAGGAAGTTTCAGCGGGTGCTTTTACCGATAGACTTTTCGGAAGACTCTCTGCGTATTTTCAGCCTTGTTAAAGACCGGTTGGCCAAATGGGTGGATGAAGTGATTCTGGTGCATATTGTGGACCGGGGAAGCAGTGGGGATATGATTGAAAAAATGAAAAGTGAAGCGACCGACCGCTTGATTGCCCTGAGCCAAAACCTTGAGGATGCAGGAGTATCCACCCAGGTCCGTGTACGTATAGGTATTCCATCCAGCTACATTACCCAACTGGCAGAAGACGATGCTGTAACACTGGTGATGATGGCCACTCGCGGCGCAGGCAGCATCAAAGAGCTGTTAATCGGCAGTACCACGGAAAATGTGGCCAGACATTCCAGCCGGCCGGTACTTTTATTCCCCTCTTCTGCTTAAAAATAATAAAGGGGTTCATGATCACTGATTTACCACCCGTCAATGTGCCGCCCCACAGTCGCTGCTGCTGTATTTTAACTAATTAGAGTCAGTTTGATGACATGGGCGCCTGCACAAAATTTGCAGGTGCCTTATGTGTTCTCAAAAAAGGTGTAAGAAAAGGAGTGCAGAAAATGCCCATGCTGACAGTGACTCCAGAAGCAAAAGCATATCTTAGCGAAAGAGGTAAAGCCGTGTCGGTGAGAATGGTCAAAGGGCAGGGCGGGTGCTGCAGCATGCTTTCTCCTGTTATTGAGGCCGGTACACCAAGTGAGCCTCAGGCATATCAGACTGTCAGAGACGGTGACTTCCTGCTTTATCTACAGAGCGGAATTGATGTTTTACCCGGCGGAATAACGGTGGATTTACAGAAATGCCTGTGGATTAAAAGGCTGTATGTTCACGGGTTGTCTATTCTGCCGTAGAAATTTATTTTAAAAGCAGCATGATATTATGATAGAATAATCTTTACAGGTAAAGTTACGCCGTTTGTTTCTGCTGTTTATCTATTCCTTTGCCTGCAGCCTGCCACTTTTGGTTACCGGCGAAATCGAAAAGACAATTGGCGCATTACTGATTTTGTTGGGCCTTTACCTGTTGTGGTAAAACAGATGGGGGGGTTTCTATGAAGATAAAAATTTTAGGCGCGGGTTGTCTAAACTGCCAGGCACTGGAGTCTGCGGTGATAAATGCGTTGGCGGAACTGGATATTGCTGCCGAAGTGGAAAGAATCAGCAACAGGGAGAGAATAGCACAATCCGGTGTTCCGGGTGTACCCGCTTTGATTGTCAATGACTCAGTTAAAGTCTATGGCCGTGTTCCCCGCAAGGAAGAAATTAAAAACTGGATAGCCGAAGAAAAATGAAGACGCGGGGACAGGTTCCGCGTCTTCATCTTTACCTCTAAACAAATAGAAAGCCCCAAAACCAAAGGCTTTTTTCTTATTGTAAATTTCTTCCTGAAGACAGCGGAACCTGTCCCCGCGTCTTCATTTCTATTTGTTGGGTAAGCTAGGGTCAGAGGTGGTGTACTGGTGAAAGCACGCAGAAATAAGAAGCACACTGACGAGCTTACTTTGATTGGACACCTTGATGAGCTGCGCTGGCGACTGGTGGTTTGCGGGTTGGCATTGGCCGGCGGTGTTGCCGTTGGCTTTTTTTTCGCCGCCGTACTACAGGATTTTCTGCTGCACGTTCCGGGAGACCTGGTGTATCTTGCTCCGGGTGAAGCGTTTTTTACCCATTTAAGGCTGGCGGTGACTATTGGCCTGGTCCTGGCTGCCCCGATGGTTCTAAGCCAGGCAGCGGCATTTATTGCACCGGGCCTGACCGACGGGGAAAAAAAGTATCTTTATATCGGCCTGCCTGCCGCTATGCTTCTTTTTGTTTCCGGTGTTTTTTTTGCTTGTAAAGTTATGCTTCCGCTGACATACGCATTTTTCCTCGGATTTGGTTCCGACAGGCTGACGGCGATGATTTCTGTTGGAAGCTATATTTCGTTTGTACTGGGACTGGTTATTCCGTTCGGGGTGGTCTTTCAACTGCCGCTACTGGTCATGATACTGACGGGAGTCGGCCTTGTCACGCCGTATTTTTTTAAGAGTAACCGAAAGTATGCAGTGCTGGTTATTTTTATACTGGCAGCCCTGCTGACACCCCCTGATCTTATTTCACAGATGCTGATGGCCGGGCCGCTGCTGTTGCTATACGAGTTTAGTGTATTTATGGCAGCTTTGGTCTACAGGCGCCGTACGGTACTGAACTAATTTTGCTCTGGAAAATCCCCTGGAAAATGGTTATGATAGAAGTGTTCCGTTAGGGAGGCTTAAAAACTGTGCAACCCAAAGAGATGTCGGCTGTCATTCTGGCCGGGGGGAAAAGCTCCCGCATGGGAGAAAACAAACTGTTAATGCCGCTGGGGGAGAAACCGGTTATCGGTCACCTGACAGATACGCTCAAAAACCTGTTTGGGGAGTGTATCATGGTAACAGATACACCGGATGCCTATGTTTCTTTTCCCGTTAGGGTGGTACAGGATAAGATTTGTTGTGCGCAGAAAAATTCACTGGCGGGTATTCACGCCGGCCTGGTGGCAGCAACCCATGATTATATTATGGTGGTGGCAGGAGATATGCCCTTTGTTAGGGATGATGTTCTGTCTTATCTGTGTAATAAGTGCGAAGGGTATGACGTGACAATTCCCCGCGAGGGAGAATATCTGCAGCCACTTTGTGCGGTCTATCATAAAAACTGCCTGCCGCAAATGGAGAAGCTTTTGACCGTAAAAAATTATAAAGTAACCGCTTTTTTTCCCTTTATGAGAGTTCGTTATGTAGATATGGCAGATTTGGTGCCCTTTGATCGCGAGCAGCTTACATTTTTAAATATTAATACACCGGAAGACTACAAAAAGGCCCTTGCTGTGCTTGCCAAGAGTGTTAAAGGAGGACTCTAAATGACCATACCTATTGTTGCTGTTGTGGGAAGATCAGGCAGCGGCAAAACAACCCTGCTCTGCGGCCTGATTCCCGAGCTGAAACGCCGCGGCTACAGGGTGGCCACCATAAAACATGATGTGCACGGGTTTGACATTGATAAACCGGGCAAGGATACCTGGAAGCATGCTCAGGCCGGAGCTGATACAGTGGTTATATCGTCGCCGTGGAAAGTGGCAATGATTGAGAAGATGGAACAGGAACTGACACTCGATGAAGTCATAGCAAAGATTAGCAATACCGATATTATTCTTTCGGAAGGATATAAAAAAAACAACAAGCCTAAGATAGAAATCTTCCGCTCCGGCGTGCACGAAAAACCACTTTGCACAAAGGAAGACAATCTACTGGCCATTGTCAGTGACATCAGTCCTGACTTGGGTGTGCCTGTATTCAACACCGATGATTATGCAGGGATGGCCGATATCATAGAAAAAGAAATTCTGAGAAAGCATTAACGAGGTGTATGTATGCGCATAGCTGCAATTTCCGATATTCACGCCAACCTGCCTGCTCTGCGGGCTGTACTGGATGATGTGCGCCGGACCGGTGCCGAGAAAATAATTTGCCTGGGTGATTTAGTCGGGTACGGGCCGTTTCCCAATGAGGTTATTGACCTGATTCGTCAGGAAGGGATTACATGTGTGCAGGGAAACTACGACGAAGCGGTGGCGTATGACAGAATTGTTTGCGGCTGTGACTTCGCCAGTGAAAAAGATGCTGAAATCGGCACTGCATCCATGACTTGGACTCGTGAACATACAAGCACGGAAAACAAAGCGTTTCTGAGGTTGCTTCCTTTACAGCTGAAAATGCGGTTGGATGGATATCGTCTGCATTGCTTTCACGGCAGTCCCGACAGTCAGACAGAATACCTGAAAGAAGATACCGACGCAGTCCGTCTGCAGGAGGTAGCGCAGGCAAGCACCGGAAATGTCCTGCTATTTGGCCATACCCATCTTCCCTATCAAAAGGAAATAGCGGGGAAACAGCTCATCAATGGCGGCAGTGTGGGTAAGCCCAAGCACGGTGACCCCCGGGCCACATGGGTGCTTATTGAGCTGACAGAAACAGTACAGACTTGGGTGCGTTATGTCGTCTATAACGTGACGGAAACTATAGATGTGATGCAAAAGGCGGGTTTACCGGAAGAACTCACTGAGAAAATTAAAACAGGCAGGGCCTAAAGACTGGGGTGAGAACATGCTCGATGTTGTTAACCGCCTGAAAGCGGATTTGTTTAAAGCCATTAGCCACCCGACCAGAATTCAGATTCTGGAGTATTTGCGCGGCGGTGAGCGCTGTGTATGTGAAGTGATTGAGGAGCTAGAACTGGAGCAGTCCAATGTGTCACAGCACCTGGGCATACTTAAAAAGCAGGATCTTGTTGCTGCCAGAAAAGAAGGTACAAAAATGATGTATCGCCTCAAACACCCGGAAGTAATGGACGTCATGGACCTGGCCAGCCGTCTTTTAGACAGGCAGCTTGATGAGACCCGGGAAGCATTACATTTTATACGGAAAAACAATGAACTTTAAATGTGTTTCACGACGAAACAGACTTTAAGCATCTATATTGGAGCCTTACCCTGCTTTGCAGGGTTTTTTTGTTTAATTAAAGATATCATCGGTAAAACTAACGGTGCATGCGAAAAAAGGAGAGATGAATATGCTTGGGACGCGAATCGGCACTTCTGAACTGCTTCTGATTTTTGCTTTGGTGTTGGTGGTTTTCGGGCCTCAGCGGCTACCTGAAATTGGTAGGGCACTGGGCCGCGGAATGCGTGATTTTAAGAAAGCTTTAACTGAGATTCAGTCTGACGGAAACGAGTAGCCTAAAGTGTTCAGTTATGGAACAGCACGTATTATAAACTGCCCCGTTTCGGGGCAATATTTACACAGGTGCGCATACCGTTCTTCTCTACCGGCTAAAATCAAGCAGGAAAATAATTCTCTCCAGCCCTTCGCTTTTCCCAATCCAGCAATATCCGGGAGGTGAAATAACTCCCAAAAGTTAATGTATTCACAATTCAGACAATTGGCATGGTCCTTGCTACATAGTGTAAGTACCAACGCCAACAAGAAAAAAACGGGCTGCCGGGTACATAGTGGTTTTCCGGTGCCAAAAAGAGGAGGGAGTTTGAGAAGGAAAGGATATAGCACGGTTACGTAAGGCTAGACAAATACTTTAAAAAAACAAGGAGGAGTTAGATTATGACGTATGCGTTTTTTATGCCGACAGTAAACCTGATGGGTGCCGGTTGTGTTAAACAAGTAGGTGAGCGCGCAAAAATTCTGGGTGCCAAAAAAGCCCTGATTGTTACTGACAAGGACCTGAACAAGCTTGGCCTGGCCGATCAAATCGCCGGGTATGTGAATGAAGCCGGTGTTAAAACTGTAATTTTTGATGGTGCAATCCCCAACCCCACCGACACGAATGTTCACGATGGTGAAAAAGTTTATAAGGCAGAAAAGTGTGACATGATTATCTCCCTCGGCGGCGGCAGCTCTCATGACTGCGCCAAGGGTATCGGCCTTGTTATCGGCAACGGCGGCAACATCCGTGACTATGCCGGTGTTGATCAGTCCAAAAAACCCCTGCCTCCGATGATTTCTGTGAACACCACTTCCGGTACAGCATCTGAAATTACCCGTTTCTGCATCATCACCAACACTGACACCAAGGTAAAAATGGCTATTGTTGACTGGAGAGTTACTCCCCAGGTTTCCATCAATGACCCCGAAATTATGGCTAAAATGCCCCGCGGCCTGACAGCTGCTACCGGCATGGATGCTCTGACCCACGCTGTGGAAGCTTATGTGTCCACCATTGCCACTCCCGTTACCGACGCCTGCGCCATCAAGGCTATCGAGCTCATTGCCAAGTACCTGCGCAGCGCTGTTGCTTACGGTGACAACATGGAAGCCCGTGACGCCATGACATATGCACAGCTTCTGGCTGGTATGGCATTTAACAACGCTTCCCTTGGTTATGTTCACGCTATGGCTCACCAGCTCGGCGGCTTCTATGATCTGCCTCACGGTGTCTGCAACGCGATTCTCCTGCCCCACGTACAGCGCTTCAACCTGATTGCCAACCCGCAGCGCTTTGTTGACATCGCTGTGGCCATGGGTGAGAATGTTGACGGACTTTCTGTCCGTGAAGCAGCTGAAAAAGCTCTCACCGCAATCCAGCAGCTGTCCGCAGATATCGCCATTCCGGCCGGTCTTGCCGACCTGAACGTTATGGAAAAAGATTTTGAAGTTATGGCTACGAACGCCATGAAGGACGCTTGCAGCTTCACTAACCCCGTTACCGCAAAACTTGATGATGTTATCGGTATCTTCAAGAACGCTATGTAAGCAAAGATTTGCCAGAATCCTGATGGGGGCGTGAGCCTCCATCAGGATTACTTTGTCTAAAGTTCATTTTTGCACATTGACAAACTGGCATATTTCTTGCAATATAATTATAAAGATAAATACCATAAAGAGACAGGAGGAATTGATTCATGGGTTCTGTATTAGGTAAAGTTCTAAGGGTCAATCTGACCACAGGGGCTATCTCCACAGAAGAGCTTTCTGCCGAGCTTTCCAAAGCGTTTATTGGCGGCAGAGGCCTTGCCGGCAAAATGCTTGCTGACGAAATCCCTGCCGGGATTGACGCACTTTCGGAAGAAAACAAGCTTTTCTTTGTGACCGGTCCGCTGACCGGTACTGCCGCCCCCACCGGTGGCCGTTACATGGTTGTTACCAAGTCTCCGCTCAATGATGTTATTGCTTCTTCCAACTCCGGCGGGTTCTGGGGTGCTGAGCTGAAGTTTGCCGGCTATGACCTGCTTGTTGTGGAAGGAAAAGCCAAAGAGCCGGTTTACATCAGCATTAAAGACGACCAGATCGAAGTAAAGCCGGCCGGCCATGTCTGGGGTAAAAACACCAATGAAACAACAGATATGCTTCTTGAAGAATTCGGCGATCCCAAGGCACGTGTGGCCAACATCGGTACTGCCGGTGAACAGCTTTCCCGCATTGCCTGCATTATGAACGACCGCTGGCGTGCAGCCGGCCGTTCCGGCGTCGGTGCCGTCATGGGTTCTAAGAATCTCAAAGCTATTGTTGTCCGCGGCACAAACAAGGTTGACGTTGCCGATCCCGACAAGTTTAAAGAGACTGTCAAGGAAGTTATGCAAAAGATTAAGGAAAACGGTGTTACCGGCCAGGGTCTGCCTGCTTACGGCACTGCCGTTCTGGTTAACATCATTAATGAAGCCGGTATCTTCCCCACAAATAACTTCCAGACGGGCGTGTTTAACAAAGCCGATGAAATTTCCGGTGAAGCCATTGCTGAGAAGTATCTGAAGAAGAAGGACCCCTGCTATCGTTGCCCGATTGCCTGCGGCCGTTACTGTGTTGTTGACGGTGAAGAAGGGGGCGGCCCTGAGTATGAAACTGTCTGGGCCTTTGGCAGTGACTGTGGAGTAAGTGACCTTAAAGCTATTATTAAAGCCAACAATGCCTGTAACGAAGTGGGTGTTGATACCATCTCCGCCGGGGCAACCATTGCTGCCGCCATGGAACTGGCGCAGCGCGGTATGGTTAAATCGGACGAGTTAAATGGCGGCCCCGAACTGACCTGGGGTAACGGCCAGGCCGTTATTGAATGGGTCAAGCGTATGGGCGACAAAGAAGGTTTTGGTAAAAAGCTGGCTATGGGTTCTGCCCGCCTGACTGAAGCATACGGCGCTCCCGAACTGTCCATGACTGTTAAAAAGCTTGAACTGCCCGCCTATGACCCACGCGGTCTGATGGGCCACGGCCTGCAATATGCAACTGCCAACCGCGGTGGTTGCCACGTACGCGGCTACATGGTTTCCCCCGAGATCCTTGGCCTGCCTGAAGCTTTGGACCGCTTCTCCCTGGACGGTAAAGCTGAATGGGTCAAGATCTTCCAGGATCTGACGACCGCTATTGACAGCTCCGGTTTGTGCCTGTTTACCTCATTTGCGTTCGGCGCCGACGACTATGCCAACCTGCTGACCGCAGCCACCGGTAACACCTATACCGCAGAAGATGTGCTCGCCGCCGGCGACCGCGGCTTCAACGTGGAGCGGCTTTTCAACCTGCAGGAAGGCTACACCGCAGCAGACGACACGCTGCCCAAGCGCCTGCTGGAAGAACCCATGCCGGAAGGCCCCACCAAAGGCCATGTTCACCCGCTGGATAAGCTCCTGCCCAAGTATTATGAAGTGCGGGGCTGGGACGCAGAAGGCGTACCCACCGAAGACAAGAAGAAAGCACTTGGCCTGTAATAGTTAGAAATAAAGAGGGCTTTCCCCTTAAGGAAAGTCCTCTTTTCCCCAATATGCAATGAAAACCTGTCCAGACCTGTAAACGCTGCCATCAAGTGGCGGATTGTTTGCGGTGTGCTGCTGTGTTAAACTGTATCTAAGGGGTGAGCATCATGCAGATAACTGTGAAGCTGTTCGCAACATTGCGCACGAACCGTTTTAAGGCAGAGAACCGTGAATATCCTGAAGGAAGCACGGTCCTTGATGTGGCCAACGATCTTGATATCCCCAAAGAAGAACTGGCCATAACAATGGTTAACGGAATCATCCTTGAGCCTGAAACTGTTTTGCAGGACGGCGATACTCTAAGTATCTTCCCGCCCGTTGGAGGCGGTTGATTTTGACTGATCTGAGAAGTTTTCTAACCGGCAGAAGCAACGCCGGGTTATTATCCTGGCAGGCGCAGGAAGAGGCGGCTGCCCAATATGGCTTAACTTTGCATGAAGTGGAAGAGGCTGTACTGGCCGAGGGGATTATGCCTGCACGTTACCAGCGCAACAGTGAGACAATCCCTGTAGAGGGCCAGTATATTCTGTGTCAAAGCCGTGTGGCCGTGATTGGCTGCGGCGGCTTGGGCGGTCACATTCTGGAACAACTGGCCAGGCTCGGCGTTGGCCGGCTTGTGGTTGTTGATTTTGATAAGTTTGAAGAACACAATCTGAACCGTCAGCTGCTGGCCAGCCCGGAGAACCTGGGACAAAACAAGGCGGCTGTGGCGGCGGAACGGATTAAGAGAATAAATCCCGCGGTTGAAACTATGATATTTAAAGAAGCATTTGGCGAACAGAACGGGTCGGATATACTGCAGTCGGCTGATGTTGCAGTGGACGCTCTGGACAGTATCCCGGCACGTCGTATCCTGGCAAGGACCTGTTCACGGCTTGCGATTCCTATGGTGCACGGGGCAATTTGCGGCTGGTACGGGCAGATTACCACACAGTTCCCCGGGGATGATACTCTTGACGTACTTTACCGGGCCTGTGCAGGTGAAAAAGGTATGGAGAAAGTCTTTGGCAACCCGTCATTTACGCCGGCGGTGATTGCCGGACTGCAGGTGGCCGAGGTCTGTAAGATTCTGCTTGGACAAGGAACCTGTTTGCGGCGAAAAATATTGTATCTTAACCTATTGGATATGGAACTGGAGGAACTGCAGCTATGAGCAGAGTTTGGCAGCGTTTTGTTCAAGGAGAGGCCCGTCCGCAGGAAGTTTCTCCTTTAATATACCGCTCCTGGCAGCGCAGCAAGCATTGCCGATTAGATCATCATCGTGTTGATAACAACGAGATATTGCCTACCTCGCTGTTGCATGAACGATGCCAGGCCCGGGACGATTTGGTCTCCGCCGGGAAACCGGTTCTTCCTTATTTGTATCGTTTCCTGGAGGGCCTCAATAACATTGTCTTGCTTTGCGACCATGAAGGATATATCCTTGATTCCCTGGGGGACCCGCCGTTTATGAGCAAGGCGCAGCAGGTTCATCTGTCTCCCGGAGCGAACTGGCGGGAGGAAGTGAAGGGGACAAATGCCATCGGTACGGTGCTGGTGGAAAAAATTCCGCTGAGAGTTTTGGGCTGGGAACACTATGTTCAGGAAAACCATTTCCTAAACTGCTGGGCTGCTCCCATCTGCGACTCCCGCGGTGATATTGTGGGTGTTATTGATATCTCGGGAGAAGCGGGTATTGAAAACGGCGCCGAGCGGCTTGTGGAAGTGGTTTTAATGGGGGCCAGGCTCATTGAGCAGAATCTGCATCTCTCGGAGCTCAAAAGAAATTTTCATTTTGCCAGACAGGGAATTGAACTGGCGGGTGAAATGCTGCGAGACGGGTTTATAGCCATCGACAGCAACGGCATTATTACAGAAATCAATCAGGCCGGAGCAAGCCTCCTGGGTTGTAAGCGCCAGGAAATAGTCGGCCGCTTTGCGGCGGAAGTCTTTGAGAACAAGCGCTGGTCTTTCTCGGGCCAGGCGCAAAATATACAACTGGATGACGGACAGGGGATTGTGTCCCGTCTGACAAGGATTACCGATGATAGTGGCTGCTCCATGGGTGCTGTCGGTGTCCTGCGGCCAACGCCCTGTGAGTCGGAGAGTGATGTGTTATGGGTGGGTCGCAGTGATGTAACAGCGAATGTGTTTAAGCGCGCAGAAAAGGCTGCAAAGACACACTCCACTGTGCTGATTCAGGGTGAAAGCGGTACAGGCAAAGAGATTGTTGCACGTCACATTCACAAATGCAGCCCGCGCAGTCAGCAGCCATTTGTGGCACTTAACTGTGCTGCCATTCCGGCCACCCTGATAGAAAGTGAACTGTTCGGCTATGCCGATGGCGCTTTTACAGGAGCCAGAAGGGGCGGCCAGCCGGGAAAATTTGAAATTGCCCAGGGGGGAACAATTTTTCTTGACGAAATTGGCGATATGCCTTTGGATGTTCAGGCTTCTCTTTTACGGGTATTGCAGGAAAGAGAAGTTGTCAGAATCGGCGACAACAGAGCTCGCAAAGTAGATGTACGCGTTGTTGCTGCGACGAATAAAGATTTGACTTCAAAAATTGAAGAAGGCGGTTTTCGCCTGGACTTATTCTACCGTCTCAAGGTTGTTACCGTAGAAGTGCCTCCGCTTAGGGACCGCAAGGAAGACATCTACGATTTGGTTCCCTTCTTTGTTAAGAAAGTCTGCCGGGTTGCAGGCAAGCCTCTGATGGGTGTTACGGAGGAAGTATATACCCAAATGCTCAGCTATGATTGGCCCGGCAACATCCGGGAGCTGGAGAATGCAATAGAAAGTATGGTTGCAATGGCGGAACGGTCATTTCTGACGATAGAGGATCTGCCTGAAGAATTGCAAAATTACGCAGGCCTGTTGACACAGGGGCAGGATTCATTACTGGAAAAACAGACACGCCAGGCCATTTTGCAGGCCTTGTCAAAGACAAACGGCAAAATTGCTCCCGCCGCAAGGATACTTGGCATCGGACGGACTACGCTTTACAGAAAAATCCAGGAGTTGGGTATAAAAACCTGACAAGGTATGAACGGAGGAAAAACGATGGCCGTATTGCTTGACCCGTTTGGCAGGAAGTTGGAATATCTGCGCGTGTCCGTAGTGGATAGCTGTAACCTGCGCTGCTTTTACTGCCGGCCCGGTGATAACTGCAAGCCGCGAAGCGTGCGTGGCCAGCTGTCACGCGAGCACATCGTCCGGGTTGTGGAAGACGCCGCTGCCGCCGGAATCCGCAAAGTACGCCTTACAGGCGGTGAGCCGCTAATTCGCAAAGATATTGTGGAACTTGTCAGGGATATCGCCGGGATTGCCCAAATCACCGATCTGAGCCTTACAACGAACGGAACGCTCCTGACGGAATTGGCTGCTCCGCTGGCCCGGGCAGGGCTAAAGCGCGTTAATATCTCCCTTGATTCTTTGGATGTTGCAAACTTTGAGCAGATTACCTGCGGTGGCCAACTTCAGTCGGTTCTCAATGGGATTGATGCTGCTTTTGCAGCCGGATTATCGCCCGTAAAGATTAACATGGTGGTCATGAAGGGCCTTAATGAGCATGAGGTGGATAATTTCGCCCGTCTCACCAAAGACCGTAATATCCATGTCCGTTTTATTGAGTACATGCCGATGCTGGGACAGGAAGATGCCTGGACGACGCACTATCTTCCCTCACGGGAAATTATGGCGTTGTGTGCAAAGGTTGCTCCGATGGAGCCGCTGCCGGAAGAGGATCTGCATGGTCCGGCACGGAATTTTCGCTATCCCGATGCGGTAGGCATGCTGGGGTTTATCACACCGGTAAGCCAGCATTTCTGTTCGCAGTGCAACAGGCTTCGCCTGACAAGCGATGGAAAGTTGAAGCCCTGTCTGTTTTCTGCCGATGAAGTTGATTTGCTGCCTGCTTTGGCCGAAGGTGCCACCTTACTGCCCCTTTTCCATGAGGCCGCAACAAAAAAACCTGCAAACTCAGAAGCAAGCCCCGCTTCCCGTGGCGCCACCTGTGGACCCAGGGGAATGATGGAAATTGGCGGCTAACGAAGGAGGACGTGTAATGGCACATATTGTAGCAGTCTCTGTCAGCGAAAAAAAAGGAATGAGAAAAACAAATGTCGGCGAGGCCACTCTCAAAGTGGAACACGGTATTCAGGGAGACGCCCACGCCGGCGACTGGCACAGGCAGGTAAGCTTGCTGGCCAAAGAGAGCATCGAGAAAATGCGCAGCATGGGCCTTGATGTCACTGCCGGAGATTTTGCCGAAAACCTGACAACCGAAGGGATTGACCTGGTGTCGCTGCCTGTGGGGACAAAGCTTCGTGTGGGAGAATCGATCCTTCTGGAAGTGACCCAGATTGGCAAGGTCTGCCATGAGCGCTGTGCCATTTACTATCAGGCCGGAGACTGTGTGATGCCCAAAGAAGGAATTTTTGTGCGCGTGCTCGCAGGGGGGCGTGTGGCACCCAATGATGAAATTGAAGTTGTCAGCAATTAATACTAAGCCGTCATGCGCCAACAACGCAGACGGCTTTTCTGTTATTTAGGCAGGAATTTGTGCCGATAAGTCGAATTAATGACAGATGTTGTGGAATTGTGACAAAATTAAATGAAACGGGTGGCTACCATGTGCAGGACAACAAAAGGTTTTCTTTTTTTTACACTTGTTATTGCATTGATTGCTTTTACCGGTTGCGGCAAAGAGGAAACACCGGCTACGGCAACGCCTGAGCCTGTAAGCAAGCAGGATGTGGCTTCAACAGAGTTTGACCCGGCGGGCCAGTGTCAGTATTGTCATCTGGATATTTACCAGCAGTGGCAGGGCTCCATGCATGCTCTGTCTTTTAACAATCCGGTGTTCCAGGCGGAATTTAAAAAAACCAGCGGGGAGACGGATGGAGCGGCAGATGCTTTTTGTGCAAGCTGCCATACCCCGGTTGGCTGGTTGGCAAATGAGGTCCCGCCGGCTGACGGCAGTGCATTAAGTGATGTGGCACGGGAGGGCGTAACCTGTGATCTTTGCCATGCAGTTACAGAAATTACCGGTGTCGGCAATGCTGCAATTCACGTGTCCCCCGGTGAGGTAAAGTTTGGTTCCCTGGAGGACCCCTTGGCCACACCGCTGCACAAAAGTGAATTTAATCAGGTTTATACGCAGTCGGAGTATTGCGGCGCCTGCCATGATATTGTGCATCCGCAAAACGGACTTAAACTGTCCTCAACATACAGCGAATGGGAAGAAAGTTCATTTGGTTCCAGAAAGACGCAATGCCAGGATTGCCATATGACTCCCGGACCCGGCGTAAGCAAGCCAAACCCGGGTGTGGTAGCCACGGGAGCACCCAAAAAACGGGAACACACCTGGACGCACTATATGACCGGCAGCAATGTCTATGCTATGCGTCAGGCCGGTTTTGACAACCATGCCGATCTCGCCGAAGAAAAATTGCAGGCTGCCGCATCCATGTTCCTTGGGTTACCCGACGGGCTTAGCCCCTATCAGGGGGCCAGAATAAATGTACGTGTCAGAAACGACGGTGCAGGGCACTATCTCCCCACAGGCCTGACACTGTATAAAGAAATGTGGCTGGAAGTCATCGTCACCGACGGCCAGGGACAAGTTGTCTTCCAGGGCGGTGTTCCTGACGCCTCCGGCGCTCTTCCCGCCGACAGTATTGTTTATAAAACCGTTTTTGCCGACGCTGCCGGTAATGAAACAACAAATCTCTGGGAAGCGACTAAAATTATCCGTGACCACAGAATACCGCCCCAGGAGTATGTGGATGAATTTATTGAAATTCCCGGGTTACCGCTGCCCGGCACGCTGAATGTAAATGTCCGGCTGCTCTACCGAAGTGTGGCTCCCGGACGGGCCGGAGTCACAGAATCTCCCGTTGTGGAAATGGCAAGCGTATCCGGACAGGTCGCGGTTCGTTAAGAATTGTCTGCGGTAATTTTCCAGAGCACCAAAGGCCTGGCGTAAGCTTAAAAGTAACCGCACTCCGAGCTGTTGCTCCTTGTGACAGCGGATAATCTGTGTTACAATGGAGTGACGGAAACTTCCGCCTTTTTTAGAGAGGAGGCATTTTTTTGAATAGATTTGTCCGGCAGGCCACATTTTACCTGCTGATTCTTCTTATTGCAGTAGTCATCATTCAGTATTTCAGTACGACCACAGAACCACCCGAACCGTTAACCTATGATGAATTTATTACCCTGGTTGAAAACGACCAGGTCGAAGAAGTTTTAATTGTCGGCCGTGAGATAACCGGTACGCTCAAAGACGGGACAGAAATCCAGGTCTTCAACCTGGAGGGCGATAATCTGGTAACTCGTCTTGAGGAAAACAATGTCCGCTTCAGGGGTGAAGCGCCACCTGAACCGCAGTGGTGGGCAAGCCTTGCCACATTCATCATCCCCTTTATCATCCTGATGGTGATCTTTTTCCTGTTTATGCAGCAAAGCCAGGGTGGCGGCAACCGGGTGATGAACTTTGGTAAGTCAAAAGCCAGGCTGCATGATGCGACCCGCAAACGGGTGACGTTTAATGAAGTAGCCGGTGCCGATGAAGAAAAAGAGGAACTGGTGGAAATCGTTGAGTTTCTCAAAGAGCCGCGGAAATTTATTGAACTGGGTGCCCGGATTCCCAAAGGCGTGCTGTTGGTGGGCTCCCCGGGAACAGGTAAAACACTCCTGGCCCGTGCGGTAGCCGGTGAAGCCGGCGTTCCGTTCTTCAGC
Organism: Bacillota bacterium; assembly: GCA_033549345.1. Lineage (GTDB taxonomy): Bacteria > Bacillota > Dethiobacteria > Dethiobacterales > Dethiobacteraceae > JAWSUT01. The sequence continues at coordinate 61,071 of JAWSUT010000005.1, forward strand.
ATTTCCGGCTCTGATTTTGTGGAAATGTTTGTGGGTGTCGGTGCTTCACGTGTCCGCGACCTCTTTGAAACCGCAAAAAAGAATGCCCCCTGTATTGTTTTTATTGATGAAATTGATGCCGTGGGCCGTCAGCGTGGCGCCGGCTTGGGCGGCGGCCATGATGAACGAGAGCAGACACTGAACCAGCTGCTTGTTGAAATGGACGGCTTTGACGCCCATGAAGGAATTATCATCGTTGCGGCCACAAACCGCCCCGATATTCTTGACCCCGCATTGCTGCGTCCCGGCCGCTTTGACAGACAGGTCACTGTAAGCCTGCCCGATGTTAAGGGACGGGAAGAAATCCTGCAAGTCCATGCACGGAACAAACCGCTGACGCCGGAAACGGAGTTAAGTGTAATTGCCCGCCGGACACCGGGATTTAGCGGCGCTGATCTGGAAAACGTGATCAATGAAGCAGCCCTTCTATCCGGACGGAGCGGCAAGAAGACGATTGGTATGAAAGAGCTGGAAGAAGCCATTGAGCGTGTCATGGCCGGTACTGAGAAAAAAAGCCGTGTTATCAGTGAATTTGAGAAGAGGATTGTGGCTTTTCACGAGGCAGGCCATGCTCTGGTAGGGTATTTACTGCCAAACACCGACCCGGTACACAAAGTTTCGATCATTCCCCGCGGACGTTCGGGCGGCTACACTCTGATGCTCCCCGAGCAGGACCGGTATTATATGACAAAGTCGGAACTTCTCGCCCGGATAACAACACTGCTTGCCGGTCGTGTGGCAGAGAAAATTGTTCTGGATGAAATTTCCACAGGCGCACAAAATGACCTGGAACGTGCCACGTCTATTGTCCGCCAGATGATTATGGAATATGGCATGAGTGATCAGCTGGGCCCCATTACACTGGGCAGAAAACAGCACGAACAGGTCTTCCTGGGCCGTGATATCACACGTGACCGTGACTTTTCCGAGGAGATCGCACGCGCGATTGATATGGAAATCAGGTCCATCGTCGATAACGCCTATAAGCAAGCTGAGGATGTTATTACGACAAACAGGGATAAGCTGGATAGAATAGCCCATGCTCTTTTGGAGCAGGAAACCCTTGATGCAGAAGAGATTGCCGTCCTGATGGAGGGTAAATCCATGGATGAGCTGCATGCGACCCGTAAAGCCAAAGCAGCAGCATCAGAAAAAGCCGCAGAGGCAAAGGAATATAAGACGATGGGCCGGGAGACTCAGGTAAAAAAAGAGTCGGTACACGTGCTTATTAATGAAAAAAAAGTAGAAACCGACAGTCAGGTTAAGGAATAAGAAAAAATCACGGATGGTAACCATCCGTGATTTTTTTATTTAAAGCAACTATTCTTGAACATATGACGGTAAATCGAACTACGCTGCAGCAACTATATACGTGTAAAGGTATGTGATAGATCGACTCACGCTTAGGCTTGTAGGTGATGCGAGTAACCACACCTGGACCGGTGTAACGGACAAAATGTGTATTCCATGATAAGGCCCGGGGCGTCCCGATTTCTACTGGTTTTGGCTGAACTTCCAGAACCTGCTGCGGAAATAATGTGGCGGTAACCGCGCGTTAGGTATGTTGAACCGGACGGGGATGTATGGGCAATTGAGAACGCGGTCCCGTCCAATGTCGCCAGGTCCAGGCGCCTGAGTTATGGGAGCGGACAGTGGGTAGCGGGGTAAAGGTGGTATACCAAATATCCCTGCTAAAGAGTTTGAAGGAAAATCAAAGGAGTAAGCATTCCCTGCAGTAAATGGGGAATAATCAGTATAAATGGCAATACAGGTAGCGTAGAATATTGCGATAAGGGAAAAGAAACGCAAAGTATAAAAAATTCAGAAATCCGGCAGGAATAATATTTATTGTGTAGAAATGACTATAAAGGTTTCACTAATTCGGAAAATAATGCAGGGAGGGAAACATTTTATGGTACTTGACCCCACTAAGCACGCCGACTGGGAAATTGCTGAAGAAGCAGAGTCGAGAATGAAGACGGTTTATCAGCTCAGGGATGAACTTGGGCTGGAGGAAGCAGAACTTCTGCCTTATGGCCACCATGTGGCTAAGGTTGATTTTGCTAAGGTACTTGAGCGCCTGAAAGACCGTCCGGATGGCAAATACATAGACGTTACAGCCATCACACCGACTCCCCTCGGTGAAGGAAAATCAACATCTACGATGGGCCTGACACAAGGTCTTGGCAAACGCGGCAAGAATGTTATTGCTACAATTCGGCAGCCATCGGGCGGCCCGACAATGAACGTTAAAGGTTCAGCTGCGGGTGGCGGCCTTTCACAGTGCATTCCCCTGACACCGTTTTCCCTGGGTCTCACCGGTGACATCAATGCCATTATGAACGCTCATAACCTGGCAATGGTAGGCCTTACTTCCCGCATCCAGCATGAATTTAACTCTTCGGATGCATTTTTGGAGCGCAGTGGCCTGAAGCGCCTTAACATTGACCCGCGCAACGTGGAAATGAAATGGATTATGGACTTTTGTGTTCAGGCTCTGCGGAAGATTATTATCGGCCTGGGCGGACGCCGCGACGGTTTCATGATGGAATCGGGCTTTGCCATTGCTGTGTCTTCAGAAGTTATGGCTATTCTGGCTGTTGCCAAAGACCTCAAAGATATGCGTGAGCGGATGGGCAAAATCGTTGTTGCCTATGACAAGAAGGGCAAGCCGGTGACCACAGGTGACCTCGGTGTTGACGGCGCCATGACCGCCTGGATGGTGGAAGCGCTGAACCCGAACCTGATGCAGACCCTTGAAGGCCAGCCCACATTTGTCCATGCGGGCCCGTTTGCCAATATCGCTATAGGCCAGTCCTCGATTATTGCCGACCGCGTTGCATTGAAGCTGGGTGACTATGTTGTTACTGAGTCCGGTTTCGCTGCCGATATCGGTTTTGAAAAGTTCTGGAACCTGAAGTGCCGCATGTCCGGCCTGACACCGCATTGTGCCGTTGTCGTAGCCACCATTCGTGCTCTGAAAGCACACGGCGGTGCTCCGCTACCCATGCCCGGCCAGCCGCTTGACCCGGCCTACAGCCAGGAACATATCGAGTGGGTTGAAAAGGGTTGCTCAAACCTTATTCACCATATTAATACAGTTAAGAAAGCCGGCATCAATCCTGTGGTTTGCATTAACGCATTCTACACTGATACCGAGAATGAAATTAAGGCTGTTCGTCGTCTGGCTGAAGAAGCAGGCGCCCGTGTAGCCGTATCCAAGCATTGGCAGTATGGCGGCGAAGGCGCACTGGAATTTGCCGATGCCGTTATCGAAGCCTGTGATGAGCCCAACAACTTCAAGTTCCTCTATGAGCTTGAGACCCCGCTGCGCGAACGTATTGAACTGATTGCCAAAGAAGTATACGGTGCCGACGGTGTGGAATATACTCCCGAAGCAATGGAAAAGGTCGTCCGTATGGAAAAAGACCCCGAAATCCAGAAGCTCGGTACCTGCATGGTGAAAACTCACCTGTCCCTCACCGATAACCCGATGCTCAAAGGCGTACCCACCGGTTGGAAGCTGCGTGTCCGCGACATTCTCACCTACCAGGGTGCAGGATTTGTGGTTCCCGTAGCCGGCGCAATCTCCCTGATGCCCGGTACTGCAGCCAACCCGGCTTTCCGCCGCATCGATGTGGATACTGAAACCGGCAAGGTAAAAGGATTATTCTAAAGCTTGCTAAAACAGACAACTAAATAGCAGCGTTTTCTTCATGATTTGTCCCGGGCCCGCTTGGGCCCGGTGCAAATATTTTGCAGAGTAGGTGGCATGCGTTAAGTGCTAAGGGATGGGAAGTTGCCCTTAGACGAAAGGTATTGCCTGCGATGTGCCACCGCATCCGCTGTCGCACTTAAAAGAGTAAGGAAAAACCTCTTTTCTCTTAGGTGTGGCTACTCTGCCATCCTGAGAGGAAGGAGGTGTCTTTTTAATGAAGCTGAATATCAGGCAAACGGTACACGCCGGATTTCTGACGGGTCTGAGTATAGTATTAACCCGCTTGGTCGCCACGATAATGATTGGCAACTTTGTCCGGCTATCCTTTGGAGCCATTCCCATTTATATTGCAGGGTTGCTTTTCGGGCCGGCCGTTGGAGGCTTGGTTGGAGGGGTTGCAGACGGACTTGGTTTCTTTGTAAATAACTTTGGAGCTGCTTTTACGCCACATATTTTTGTCGCATCTGTTTTACGCGGCATCATTCCGCCACTCGTAGTACGCGCAGTGGGGAACAACGGGCGTAATTGGCTGCTAAAAGTTTCGGTTGCTGTTCTACTCACGGAAATTGTAAGCAGTCTTATTTTTACAACCTGGGGCCTTTCGTGGTTGTACAACACCCCGATTATAGCGATGCTGCCGGGACGCATAATTTCTACAGCGTTCTTAGTTCCTATTTACACCACAATTACCTATATGCTTACAGTGAAACTTCGTTACTTTGTAAGCTCCTATTCCGTAAGCAGTTAGGGGGCACTTAAATGGATGTGCAAATACTGAAGATTGAAAACCTCTCTCAGGCAAAAGAAGAAATTGCCAAGGTTGGCGCCAGCCCGGTCAGTGTGAACATTATGGCACCGAAAGCGGTGTTCCGGGTCATTAAAGTCACAGATGTTTCTGCGACTGCCGCCAACATTCTCAAGCAGGAGATGCTCTCCAAAGGAGGGGAGGCGGCTGTGCATGCCGGGTCGGTAAACTGCACACAAAAAGTCTCCGATGTGATTCTGATGGGGACGTTAAACCAGTATCGCAAAGTCATTAAAAGTTTGCGCATCCAGCCCGTAGGTCTGGATAAGCTGGCCGAACAACTTAGAAGTTTGCTCTCGGAAGAATAGCTGCCGGGGCAGATTAGCGTAATGTTGTTAGGTAATAAACATGAGGCAGTTTTAACTGCCTCTTTTTTTTTGTGCTCATAAGGTATTAAGGCGATGTAAATGCTGTACATAACCAGTTCGTGTTTTTTTAAGTTGACAGAGGGGCAGGTGGACCGTAAAATGGAAATGTCAACCTACAATGGACCGACAGTTTACGGAGGTTTTTATGAAAGAAACGGTTTTGGCAGTACTCAAAGATAACCTGTTTTCATATGTGTCCGGTGAAGAATTAAGCAGCAGGCTCAATGTGAGCAGAACGGCGATCTGGAAACATATTGGCGCACTGCGTGAGGACGGTTACGAAATTGAATCGGCACCACGTTTGGGGTACCGGCTCTTGGCTGTACCCGATCTGTTGTTGCCGTCTGAAATCCACGCTGGCCTGGAAACAAATATATTGGGGAAAAAAGTTATTCATCAACATGAAGTTGAATCCACAAACAGGGTGCTGCGTGAGCTGGCGGATAAGGGGGAGCCTGAGGGAACGGTGGTTCTGGCAGAACAACAGACTGCAGGACGGGGCCGGCTGGGCCGCTCGTGGTCTTCACCGCAGGGAGGTGTCTGGCTGTCGGTGCTGCTAAGACCGTCCCTGCCCCCATTTAAAGTACAGCTGGTTACACTACTGGCAGCTGTGGCAGCGGTGGAAGCTACAGAAACCGTAGTTGGAATTACTCCGGGTATAAAATGGCCCAATGATCTGCTGGTGGATGGTAAGAAACTGGCCGGAATCCTGACGGAAGTTTCAGCAGAGATGGAACGTGTCAACTATCTGATTCTGGGTATTGGTATTAATGTGAATATCCCTGCCGGGAATTTCACAGGAGAGTTGACTGAGACGGCCACGTCTTTGCAGGCGGCAACGGGTTCATCGACAGACCGGGTTGCATGGGTAAAAACATTTTTGACAAAGCTGGAAAGAGAATATATCCGGGCACAGAAGCAGGGCTTCTCAGACGTTCTGGAACGTTGGCGCCGGTATTCCGTAACAATTGGGTATGCAGTTGATGTAAATCTTGGCAACCACACTGTTTCCGGTACTGCTGTGGATATAGATGAGCAGGGTGCGCTCCTGGTCAAGACAGATACTGCTGTTGAGACATTTTTGGCCGGTGATGTTTCACTGAAACCGGATAAAGATCAATAAGGAGGAAAAATATGCTTCTCGCTGTGGATGTGGGCAATACCAATATTGTGCTTGGAGTATACGAGCAAAATGAACTGAAAATATCCTGGCGGATTTCCACAAACCGATTGCAAACAGGTGATGAATACGGAGTTATTCTTAAAAACCTTTTTTCCCAAACAGGGCTGGATGACAAGAAGCTTACCGGAATGATTGTATCTTCGGTTGTTCCGCCGCTCATGTTTTCTCTGGAAGAGATGGCAAAGCGCTATTTTAACCTGCAGCCGCTTTTTGTGGGGCCCGGTATGAAAACAGGACTGAATATAGCCATGGAAAATCCCAGGGAAGTCGGTGCGGACAGGATTGTAAATGCTGTGGCCGGAATAGAGCTCTACGGCGGCCCGCTGATTATTGTGGATTTTGGTACAGCCACAACCTTTGATGCCATTTCAGAGCGCGGTGACTATTTGGGCGGGGCGATTGCTCCCGGGATTAACAGTTCCACTGAAGCTCTGTTCCAGCGGGCAGCCAAGTTGCCAAGAGTGGAGCTTGTCAAGCCAAAGCGTGTCATTGGCCGTGATACCATCACAAGCATGCAGTCCGGGATTATTTACGGGTTTGTCGGACAGGTGGATGGAATCGTTAAGCGTATGCAGCGCGAATTTCCCAAAGAACCCAGGGTAATTGCCACAGGCGGACTGGCCTGGCTCATTTCCAGCGAGTCGGAGACGCTTCAGATTGTGAATCCCCTGTTAACGTTGGAAGGCTTGCGGATTATTTACGCCCGCAATAAAGTGTAAATTTTTCCTGTCAAAAAGAGGATATAATGTTTTTTTGTAGAATTTGTTATCAGGATAACGAGGAGGGGGTTAGCCGGATGCCCTACAAGATTTGTACCTATTGCGGGAAAGCATCTTACTCGGCCGCAGAGTCACCGACGGTGAAATGGCTCTGCCCTTACTGTGACAAAGATATTTCCCACGTAGAGGGATTAACATCCTTACCGGAAAAAGATCAAGAAGATAAAAAAGAATAAAAAAAGGGATAGGGCCTACGGGTCCTATTTCCATGTTTAAACAGATTATATAGGATGTGGCTACCAATGGATTTTTTTAAAAAAACAGGAGTTCTTGCGTTGCTTCTTTTTGTTCTCATTCTTTGCCGTGATGCAGACGCAGGTACACCTTTTATTCAGGCAGAATCAGCTGTCCTTATTAACGGCAGAACCGGTGAAGTACTTTGGGAAAAGGATGCACATCGTGTCCTGCATCCGGCCAGTACGACAAAAATACTCACCACAGTTCTGCTTCTAGAAAACGCTTTGCCCGATGAACTGGCGGTAACCAGCGCCAGAGCGGCAGCAACGCCGGGTTCTTCTCTCTATCTGAGTGAAGGTCAGCAGATTTCCGTTCTGGATATGCAGTATGCAATTATGCTGCAATCTGCCAATGATGCTGCTGTGGTAGCAGCAGAACATTTGGCCGGCAGTGTAGATGCGTTTGCCGTGATGATGAATCAAAAAGCCAGGCAGGCGGGCGCAATAAATACTAATTTTACTAATCCTCATGGGTTGACGGAACCCGACCACCTTACTACTGCGTACGATTTGGCTATGATAGCACGTTATGCGATGACCAATCCCCGTTTCAGGGAGCTTGCAGTAACAACACGGCATACCATGCCCTGGCCGGGTGCAGAGAAAAGAACCATCTATAACAAAAACCCGATGCTTTCCGGCTATGAAGGAATGACGGGAATCAAAGCCGGTTATACCGTGGAAGCGCGCCGGACTTTTGTGGGTGCCGCTCAAAGAGACGGAATGGAATTGATTGCCGTTGTGCTTGGCTCAGAAGGCACTACGGTTTGGGATGACACAGTTGCTCTTCTGGACCTTGGTTTTACCGGTTACTCATCCCTGCGACCTGTAGAGGAAGGAGAAATTCTGGGCACGGTTCCCATTCGTTTCGGTGGACCTATCTTAGTGCGGGCCGCTGCGGACTTTGAGTTTACACGCCCTATCGGAGATGTGGATGTCTCAACGGAGGTGAGCCTGCAGCCCGGGCGGTCAGCGCCTGTTTCCGAAGGTGATGTATTGGGTGATATCATTATATATGCAGATGGTGAACAAGTAGGCGCGGTTGAGTTGCTGGCGGCCGAATCCGTGTCCCGTGCGGCCGTGGCAACAGGGCGTTTCTGGTTTTTTTCGGGCATCTTTGTCCTGGGGGGGCTCCGTTTTCGCAAAGTGATCAGGCGACGGAGAAAACGCAGGAAAATTATCCGCAGAAAAAAGGATTCCCGGTATTTGATAAGGAAAAGTAGATAGCAGAGACTAAGAAATCGGGGAGGAATATCTATGAAAATTTTGGCAATAAACGGCAGCCACAGAAAAGGCAAAAACACAGCGGAGATGCTAAAGACAGCACTCGCTGAGGCAGAAGCGCTGGGTGCTGAAACCGAACTGGTGGAACTGATGGATTATACAATTAAAGAATGTATCTCCTGCAACAAATGCCTCTCTAAGGCGGAGTGCAGTATTACCGATGATGACATGAATGAATTATACCAAAAGCTTTTGGCTGCAGACGGCATTCTGATTGGCTCACCGGTTTATTTTTCCAATGTTACAGGAAGATTAAAGGATTTCATTGACCGCAGCCGGCCGCTGCACATGGTTAAAAATGCGCTTGACGGAAAAGTGGGCGGTGCCGTAGTCCATGCCGGCCTGCGTAATGGCGGGCAGGAACTGGCTCTGGGAATTCTGCATACATTTTTGACAGGACACGGGATGATTATCGCTTCGGACCGGGGTCAAGAGGACCCCATTGTTAATACAGGCCCGATGGGCACCATGTTTTCTTCTTACGAAGACGGAAAAATGCGTTTTGTCAGGGGCGTGACCCAGGATGAGGCAGCTCTTGTTTCCTGCCGCCGGCTGGGAAAAAACATGGTTTCCCTGCTAAAGAAAATGGCATAGCGGTTATCTCGCACAAGTTATACAAATTAGAATACGGGACAAATGTCCTAATAAGAAAAAAGGGATTTTACCTGTCGGAAAGAATACAGTGTAGTAAGGGGGAGCAGCACAGAAGGGCATAAACCTGATTGCAACCCAATAACGCAGACATAAACTAAACTTCATGATCCAGGGTAGAATCAACTTCCCCTTAATACAATGTATTAGGGGGAAGTTTTATTTTCTCCGTGTTTGTGAATCAAATCACGCTAAGTAAGGGGGGTGGCCGGGTTTGGAAGATTCGATTTTACATGTTGTATCGCGCTTTATTGTTCCGGTGATGCAGGTTTATGGACTCTATATTATTTTTCATGGCCATGATTCACCCGGGGGAGGTTTTGCCGGGGGGATGGTCCTGGGGGTGGGGCTGGTCCTGTATTCCCTGATCTTCGGGCTAAATGAGGGTCAGAAGCGGGTTCCGTTTGATTTGGCGATGGTAGGCGGATTAATCTTGATCGTGACAATTTTGGCGGAACTCCTGGTCGGCAATGTATTCGAAATCGGCATTGGTTTAATTGTGGCCCTTGTTGCTTTGTCAATTTTCTCTACCCTAGTTGAGGAGCTGTAACGTATGAATACGACCGCTAATATTTTACAGAATTATCCCTACTTTGTGTCTGTGGTTTTGTTTTGTATCGGCATCTATGCTATTCTTTCCAGAACAAATCTGATGAAGAAGGTTATCGGCATCAATATTATGGGCAGCGCTATTTTTTTGCTGTTGATCTCTGCCGCAAATATCCGCGGCGGTACAGCACCCATTTCGCATGGACACGGCTTGCCGGAAGGAACTGTCTATGTAAACCCGCTTCCGGCCGCCCTCGTCCTGACAGGAATTGTGGTTAGTCTGAGTATTACATCCTTTGCACTAAGTATTGTGGTTAAACTCAACGAATTCTACGGTACGATAGAATCCGATGAGATCCTTGAGATAAGGAGCCAGGATTAATATGCTGACTTTCTTTGAAGCACATCCACCTGCACTGGTGGTTTTTGTCCTAATGGTAGCCTTTGCGATGCCCGGGGTCGCTCATTTCCGCCGCTCGCTTTGCGGCCCGTTTGCCTGCATCGCTATGGCTGCTGCCCTTACCGGCAGCATGCACTTTGCCCAACTTGCTCTTGATGGCAGAAGCATATCATACGCCGCAGGGGGATGGGAGGCGCCCTGGGGGATTGAAGTATTAATTAATCCGTTTTCAGCGTTTATGCTCGTGGTTATTAGTTCTGTTTCCCTTTTAATCCTGCTGTACGGAACATCTTCCCTGGAGACAGAAGTACCGGAAAGAGGGATTGGCTGGTATTATACAATATTTATGCTGCTTGTTGCCTCCATGATGGGAATGGCCATCACCAATGACCTTTTTAATATGTATGTGTTTATTGAAGTAACCGGAATTTCCGCCTGCGCCCTCGTTCTGGCAAAGGGCACCCGTCTTTCAACGGAGGCGGCATTTAAGTATTTGCTATTGGCCACGGTAGGTTCAGGATTTGTCCTGTTTGGTATCGCCCTGTTGTATCTGGTTACCGGAAATCTGAACATCACCTTTGTTGCCAATGAATTTAGAACGGTGTATATGCAATACCCCTATCTGATCTGGACAATACTAAGCTTTTTTCTGGTCGGGTTTGGTATTAAGTCGGCACTCTTTCCTCTGCATGTCTGGCTTCCCGACGCTCATTCCTCCGCGCCCACTTCGTCCAGTGCTGTTCTTTCCGGGCTTGTGGTTAAAGCATATATAGTTGCTCTTATTAAGTTTTATTTCCTGGTCTTCGGGTTCGAGATGCTGGATCATATTTTTATCCGGCACATGATTTTACTTATGGCTTCTGCGGCAATGATCGGCGGATCCATGTTTGCCTTTGTGCAGTTAAACCTGAAGCGCCGTCTGGCATATTCCAGTGTGGCACAGATTGGCTATATCTTCTTGGGTATCGGTCTTGGCAGCGTGGCAGGACTGACGGCAGGTATTTTGCATATCTTTAATCATGCGGTAATGAAAACCTGCCTGTTCCTTGCCGCCGGCGCAATTTACCGTCAGACAGGTGAAACCCAGGTTAACCACTTAAAGGGCCTTGCTTATCAGATGCCGCTTACTGTTGGGGCGTTTACAGTCGCAGCTCTTTCAATGATCGGTCTGCCCCTGTTTAATGGTTTTATTTCCAAATGGTATCTGGCAGTCGGCAGTATTCATGCCGGTATGCCCATGTTTGTGGGTTTAATCATTATTAGCGGCCTGTTAAACGCCAGCTATTTTCTGCCGATTGTCTGGCAGGCCTTTTTCGTCGAAAGTAATAACCAGCCCAGAACATTTGTCATGGATAAGATCCCCAAAACCATGTCTGTTGCCCTGGTTGCTCTTGTGGCGATGATTGTATACTTTGGCATTTTCCCCGGGTTTCCCCTGTCTCTGGCAGAAAAAGCTGTCATCCTGTTCTTACCCTAAAGGAGGTGAATCTTCTCCATGTACTATATTAAGAAAATTCACGACGTTAAAGGGTTTTTACTAATTGCTATTATTTTGACGGGGTTTTGGTTTCTTATGTCTCCGAAGTTTGATCTGACAAACATTGTTCTCGGCGGCGGCTGTGCGGTGGGTATTACCTACTTTTGGAGCCAGGATCTTTTTCGGTCGGGCAAGCCCATGCGCTTCACACCTGTCCAGTTAGGTAAGCTGTTTATTTACCTCATTCATCTGGGCTACAACATTCTGCTGGCAAACATCGCTGTGGCTGTTATTGTGCTTAGCAGAGAAATGCCAATTTCACCGGGTTTTATCCTGGTAAAGACAAAATTGCAAAAAGATCTGACCAAGGTGCTGTATGCTAACTCCATCACGCTGACTCCGGGGACCATCACAATTAATCTGAATAATGACCGGCTGTTGGTGCATGCACTGACAAAGGACGCTGCACATGGCGTGCATGACTGGTATCTGCAGGACAGACTACGGGATATTGAGGTGAGCGGGAATGGTTGACCAGGTTTTAAAGTTTGTTTTTCTGGGATTAATTGTTTTGTCTTTTGTGTCTCTTTACAGAGTTATTTTTGGCCCCCATGCATCAGACAGGATTGTGGGCACTAATGTGATTTTAACTAACGTTATTCTGGCTATTCTGATTCTGGCGCACTTATTCAGAAATTACACCTATATTGATGTGGCTTATGTATACGTGCTGAGTGCCTTTGTCGGAACAATCTGTGTCATGAAAAGCCTGGGGAAGGGGAAGTTGTCATGAAGCTTGTCTTTGACCTCTTTGTCTGTTTTCTGCTTCTTGCCGGAATGTTCTTCCTGTTTGTCGGTGTGCTGGGGCTGGTTCGGCTGCCGGATCTTTATACAAGGATGCATGCCACCTCAAAGTGTGATACGCTCGGTACCGGCCTGATTTTAGTGGCGCTGATGACGCAAATCGGGATGTATAACGAAGTAATTAAACTGATTTTGATTTGTGCTTTTATCTGGACAATCAACCCCCTTGTTACGCATGTAATCGGACACATTGCGTATCTTCGTGATGAAGACCATACTGCGGACACGTTTTTTATCGACTGCTATGAAGTTCCTTTCCCCGGCAAGAACATGGTCAGGAAGGAGGATGTTCGTGCCTGATTCCTTAGTTTTTCTGCTATTGTCCTTTCTAATCGTGGCAGCGCTTGCCACGGTGTTTATTCGCAGCCTGCTCTATGCGGTGATTATTTTCGGTGGATATTCCCTGGTGATGTCACTCCTCTGGCAGCATTTTAATGCGCCGGACATTGCAATTACAGAAGCCGCTGTGGGTGTGGGAACCACGGTTCTGATGGTGGCGGTTGTCACCCGGGTAAGGGGGACGGATCAATGAAAGCTTTGTTTAATGTTCTGATAGTTCTGCTGCTGGTTCTTGTGGGCTATATGCTGCTGATGACTGTCAGTGAGATTCCTCCCTACGGCGAAATGAATACCCCGGCCAACAACTACGTTTCCGAACGTTATCTGGAGCACGGCGTTGAAGAAACAGGCGGTCACAACCTGGTGGCCAATATCGTTGTTTATTATCGCGGCTATGACACATTAGTTGAAATTACCGTACTATTCACAGCTGTAATCGGGATCTTTCTGGCGATCAAGCTTGATAAGCCTGTAAGCCATGACCATGACTATCCACATCTTATGCAGTAGCCGGTCATTACCAACACGCCTGAATTATTGTTCATGACGCTGCAAGTTCAGATTATTTATATCAATCCTTTCTAAACTGTAATTATCTTTCTATTCTCACTACAAAGGGAGGAGTATGATGTTTATCTCACCTTTCTGGGCAATTATTGTGCCGATTGTGGGGGGAGGCCTGATTGCTCTCTGTAGAGAAGACCGGGATTCACTGCGCAATCTGATTGCAATTCTTACAACGGTAATTACCTTTTCTCTGGTTGTACCTGCATTGCCGCCAATCCTCCGCGGTGAAGTTTTTTCCTGGACAGCGGTTCATATTACGCATGGATTAAGCCTGTCCTTCACCGTGGAACCTTTGGGTATATTGTTTGCCGGACTTGCGTCAATGCTTTGGATATTCTCCATTATCTATGCGACGGGTTATATGAGTCACGAAAGTCATCGTCGCCGCTTTTTTACTTTTTATATCTTAGCACTCAGTGCAACTATGGGGGTTGCGTTTTCCGCCAATCTTTTTACACTTTACCTTTTTTATGAGTATCTGGCGCTGATTACCTACCCGCTTGTCATTCACAAACAGTCAAAAGAAGCATACGCTGCGGGAACGAAGTATATTATGTACTGTTTTGCCAGCGGCGCGCTTGTTTTTCTTTCCCTGTTCGCATTGAGCGGTGTTGCTGGAAGTTTGACTTTTTCTCCTGCCGGTATTCTGGCGCCTGCGCTTGAGGGGCACCGTCTGCTGCTGTTTATTATGTTTTTCATTTCTGTGGCAGGGTTTGGCGTAAAAGCTGCAATTATGCCTTTGCACTCGTGGTTGCCGTCTGCCATGGTAGCGCCGACACCGGTCAGTGCCCTTCTTCATGCAGTTGCCATTGTCAAAACCGGTGTTTTTGGCATTCTACGCGTAATGTTTTATCTCTACGGCGTTGAGACACTGCGGAACCTGAATGTGGCCAATATCCTGGCAGTCATAGTGGCGGCCACAATTCTGATTGCCTCAATCCTGGCCATAAAGCAGCAGAAACTTAAATCAAGGCTTGCCTATTCAACAATCAGCCAACTTGGCTATATCACCCTGGGCGCAGCGATGCTCTCTCCGCTCGGCCTGACAGGAGGCGTCGCCCATATTGTTAATCATGCACTGCTGAAGATTGTGCTGTTTTTCTGTGCAGGGGCGATCATTACGCAAACCGGTGCTACGCACCTAGAACAATTAAATGGTATCGGCAAACGAATGCCCTATACCATGCTTTGTTTTTCCCTGGCCAGTCTGGGACTGATTGGGGTGCTGCCGCTTGCGGGCTATGTCAGTAAATTTTATTTACTCAGCGGCAGCCTGCAAGCCGGAAAGCCCATTCTTGGGTTTGTCCTGCTGACCAGTGCCGTACTCAATTCAATCTATTACCTGCCTATTATGATCAGGGCGTTTTTTACCGAAGGATCATTTGAGCGGAGCAGGGGACTGGAGAGTCCGCCGAGTATGTTTGTTCCCACGGTTATTCTGATGGGTTTTGGCGTTGCCTTCGGCCTGTTTGCTCATCATACCACATTGCCGCTTGTGACCCGCATTGTCACAGCGATATTTCAATAGAGAGAGGTGGGCTAAACGATGCAATTCTCGCAAATACTTTGGCAGCCGGTTGTGATTGTTGTACTGCTGATGGGATCATCTCTGCTAATTTGGCTGGCGGGAGAAAAGAGGCAGCAATTTGCTGCTGTTTGGACAGTTGCTGCATTGTCTGCGGCTCTGGCCATTGCCGCGTCAATGTCTGACTGGGTCCTGACCGGCCACGTCAGGGTCGTTACGTATAGTGTCCTGCCGCCTTTGGGGTTGTCATTCCGAATTGATATGCTCAGCATTGCTTTATTGGTTCTTTTTCTGGGACTGGGTATACTTCTTGCATTGTATGTGGTGGCTTTTCCTCTTGGCGAAAATGCACGGAGCTTCCGGGCAGTTTTTCTCTTCGTTTTGGCTTCAGCTGTTGGAGTGGTGATGGCGGGGGATTTACTAAGCTTTTTCCTGTTTTTTGAAGCAATGTCACTGTCTTTTTTCATCCTGGTCATCCATAACCGCAGCCGGGAAGCTGCAGCTGCTACATTTAAGTACCTTTACATGGCTATTGGGGGGAGTGTACTCTACTTTATTGCGTTGGCCTCTGTTTATTTTCAGTCCGGCAGCTTTGCCTGGCGGGACGGAGGCTTCATGCAGGCCGGCCCATATTCAGCCCTGGCATTTGTTGGTTTTATGGTCGCTTTTGGCATAAAGAGCGGGTTGTTTCCGCTGCATCTCTGGATGGCGGATGCATACGGACAGGCGCCTGCTCCCGCAGTTGCCCTGTCATCGATGATTATGCTCAAGACAGGTGCCTACGGTATGATTCGAATTTTTCACCATGTCTTTGGCGCTGAACTGATTCGCCAGGCGCAGTGGGATCAGGTTGTTATTGCTTTAAGCCTGATTACCATCCTTTACGGCTCATTTTGTGCCTTTAGTGAAAACGACCTGATGCGGCGGTTAGCTTATTCGGGAATGGCGCAGCTTGGCTATATCATTCTGGGGATTTCTCTCCTGACCGCGGACGCCTTTACCGGAGGGGTGTATCATGTCCTGGCACATGCAGCCATGAAAGGGACACTGCTGCTTTGTGCCGGCATTATCATTATGAAAACCGGAAAAAGAAAAATCAGTGAACTGAAAGGAATCGGCTGGCAAATACCTGTGACGATGAGCTGCTTTGCGATCGCTTCGCTTACAGCCGTCGGTCTGCCGCCGATGAATATATTTATCAGTAAATGGTATTTAAGCCTAGGAGCCCTGGCTTTGGACCGGCCTGTTTTAATCCTTGTTCTGCTGGCCAGCAGTGTCTTGAATGCGGCATACTATCTGCCGATTGTCATCTCCGCATTTTTTGGTGAGAGTAACCGGGATATGCATGCGGCCCTAAGTTGGGACAGAGTGCCTTTGGCCATGTCAATCCCGACAGTTTTGCTGGCAATCGGATGTTTTGTATTTAACGCCGCATCAGTCAATCCCGCCCTGAAATGGGTACAAAATATTACTGCCGTTTTCTTTCAATAGGAGGGAAGTCATATGCACTCTTTGCCTACGTTGAGCTTTGCCACCCCCCTTGTCTTTGCCCTGCTGCTGGCTCTTTTTGGCCGCGGACGGGAAACTGTACAAAAAATCCTGGCGGTTTTGGGCTCAACTCTGACATTTCTGATTGTAATTGGGATGGTCCCTGCCATTAAAACCGGTGAGATACTGGGCACAGAACGCTGGTTTCTCTCTTTCCCGGTAGCAGTGTCTTTTCGTGCGGATTCCCTGAGCATTTTTATCGCCGTGATATTTGCCTTTTGCTTTATGCTCGCTGTAATTTATTCACTTGGTTATATGGCACACGGACATAGTAAATATCGTTATTATATCCTGCTGCTTGCTCTGGATGCAGCACTGCTGGGTGTAGTACTTGCCGCATCATTAGTCGGTCTTTTCATTTACTTTGAGTTCATGGCGGTAGTTTCTTATGTTCTTGTGATTCATGAGGAAGACAAAAACGCAATGTCTGCCGGCTCAAAGTATCTGTTTATGACAATTGTTGCCGGCCTGGCTATCTTTTTCGGCCTCGTTGTAACATATCACCTGGCCGGAAGGCTTGATTTTCTGCCGGGGGGATATGTCGCTTCCTCACCTCTTGCGGGGTATGCCCTGTTTGCCTTTCTGATCGGCTTTGGCCTGAAAGCCGGTATGTTTCCCGTACATATCTGGTTGCCGGATGCGCATCCTGCAGCCCCGGCGCCGATTAGTGCCCTGCTTTCAGGATGTATGATTAAAACCGGTGCGTATGGTCTGATCCGGATTATCCATTATGTTTACGGAGTTGAGATCATCAGGAGCGTGTCTTTTGACCAAGTGCTGCTGGCTCTGGCAGTAATTACGATTTTGCTGGGTTCGGCGCTTGCTCTGCAGCAGGATGTGCTCAAGAGGCGGCTGGCCTACTCGAGTGTGGCGCAAATTGGGTATGTCCTGCTGGGAATCGCGCTGCTGACAGAGCGGGCCATGTTTGGGGCCCTGTTTCATGTTTTTTCCCACGCCCTGATGAAAGGTGCCCTGTTCCTCTGTGCCGGGGCAATTATTACACAAACGGAAAAGAAAAAAGTCAGTGAACTGTCTGGAATTGGTTTCCAGATGCCTGTTATCATGCTTTCATTTACGCTGGCTGCGGTAACAATGGTGGGGATACCACCGTTTAACGCTTTCATCAGTAAGTGGCACCTGGCCGTAGCTTCCCTGGAAGTCGGCCAGGGGATTCTGGTTGGTGTACTGATTCTTAGCAGCCTGTTAAATGCACTTTATTACTTTCCCATTGTTGTAAATGCCTTTTTCAAAGACAGCGGGCAGCCTCAAAAACCGTCTCTGATTCGTGATGAGGTGCCGGGAAGCATGCTCTGGACCACTGCTCTGATGGCGGTGCTGTGCGTCGGATTTGCTTTTGTACAGCCTCATTGGCCGGTTCAGTTTGCTGAGAATATTGCCGCTGCAATTTTTGCAAAGCCTTTTTAGATCATTGACAGGAGGAGTTAGTATGCAGGAGATTTGTTCGCCCCATCTGACCAGGGCAGTTCAGAGTGCCCTGCCGCTTTATCCCATTATTTTGCCTGCTGCAGGCGTCATTATCTATGGTCTGGTAAATCGCTACCGGACCCAGGGTTGGGACCTTACAGGGGGATACCGGGAAAAGCCCTCTGGCTTTAGCTGGCTGGACAGCTTCCTGATTGTCGGAGTTTATGCAGTTTTATGGGTCATATTTGTCATGCTTAGCAGA
The DNA here is from genome assembly GCA_033549345.1 of Bacillota bacterium. Classification (GTDB taxonomy): domain Bacteria; phylum Bacillota; class Dethiobacteria; order Dethiobacterales; family Dethiobacteraceae; genus JAWSUT01. The sequence continues at coordinate 79,090 of JAWSUT010000005.1, forward strand.
ACCACATCAATTGCTACCCACGCACCGCTCCAGCAGCACGGAAGCACGTCAGAAGTGCAAAGCATCATTCCGCTGGTGATGGTTCTTCTGCCTATGGTCGGTGCCGTAGTTTGCGGAGTGGTTGGCCGCTTCAATCAGAGTCTGCGTGATTACGTGGCGACCAGTGTTTCCCTTATGGTCTTTGCCCTCGCACTTTCACTGTATCCCCTGGTGAAGGCAGGAGTCGTCACATATACGCTGCCGGGCTTTATCGGTCTCGGCCTGGCGTTTAGAGTAGATTTTCTCGGTTTTGTGTTTGCTTCCCTGGCATCTTTGATCTGGTATCTTGCCACATTTTATTCCGGCGAGTACATGCACCACGAAAACGCTCCCACCAGGTATTTTGTCTTTCTTTTACTGTCTCTGGGGGGCTGTGTGGGGGTTTTTCTCGCTGCGGATTTCCTTAGTCTGTTTCTGTTCTTCGAGGCCATGACTGTCCTGTCTTATGCGTTGGTGGTCCATAAGCAAAGCGAGGATGCCATGGCAGCCGGACGCAACTATCTGTATATGGGCATCTTTGGCGGGCTGTGCCTGCTGACGGCGATTATGATTCTGTATTCCCATACAGGAACGATTGCTATCGCAGCGAACCTTGAGCATCTGGCAGATATGGGTGCAAGCTGGTATCTGATGGCGCTGCTGTTTTTTATCGGCTTTGGTATTAAAGCCGGTGCAGCCCCGCTGCATATCTGGCTGCCGCAGGCTCACCCGGTCGCACCCACTCCGGCAAGCGCGCTGCTTTCCGGGATAATGATTAAAACAGGGGCGTACGGCATTATCCGTGTTTTCAATTTGCTGATGACCCCGCATGACGGCCATTCGTCATTGTGGGAACTGACAGGGCAGATGGGACAGGTGATTATCTGGATTGGCACAATAACGATGTTTATGGCGGCGATACTGGCCCTGTCTCAGTCACACGCCAAAAAGGTATTGGCCTACAGCAGCGTCAGCCAGATGGGGTACATCCTGATGGGAATCGGTGCGGCAGCATACCTGGGCTATGAAGGTGCCATGGGCTTTGCCGGGTTAAGTTACCACATTGTAAACCATGCTTTTTTCAAGGCCGGTATGTTTTTAATGGTAGGTGCTGTCTATCTGCGGACCCATGACCTGAATTACAGCAAGCTGGGCGGCCTCTGGCGGAGTTTCCCGGTTACGGCATTTTCCTTTCTGATTGCCGGTGCTGCCATTTCCGGAATTCCCGGATTTAACGGCTATGTGAGCAAAACACTGCTTCACCATGCAATTGTGGAAGCGGCTGCCCACCATGGGAGCATGCCACTTTGGTTTGCCGAAAAAATATTTGTTGTTACAGGTGGCCTGACTTTCTGCTACATTCTCAGGCTGTTTTCCGCCACTTTTTTGGGTCCGGATAAGCCGGGACGCCTTAAATACGAAGAAGAAACGCTCCTTGAAAAGCTCATTTTCGGCGCGTTTGCAACATTCATTCTTATCGGCGGCATGGCCCCGATGCGCGTCATAGAAAATGTAATTATTCCAATGAGTAACAGTTTCCATTATGATCAATACGCTGTGAAACACTTGATGGATTTAAACTTCTGGAGTAAGAAAGACCTTGGGGGAATTGCCGTGTCCCTTGGTATCGGGGCGGTGTTCTTTGCCATTATGTATTACAGAAAGTTTGTCCTGCCCTTACCCGGTAAGCTGAGCGTGGAACACTTAGTATATAAACCCATCCTCAACGGAATGCTTTTTACCTATACGTTAGTTGGCCGTCTGTTGGAAAATTTTGTGGAGATTCTGTTGGTCGGTACCGTTATCCCGCTTTCAGCGGCAGCCAGGATTATGGGTAGATTTGACGTAAACACGTTACCGTTGGCCGGTGGTCTGGTACGGCAGGGAGCCGTCAGGCTGCGTGACAGTCTTTATGATTATGTATTGCATTCGGTGGAACAGGCGGCCGTATATACCCGTCGCGCGGAATGGGTCACTTTCTTCACCATGATCAAGATGGACTACAATCCACGCGGAGAACATCTCTACAAAAAGCTTACATTAATGAATCTCGACCTTTGTTTGTTTATCGTCATCGTGATGCTGGTCATTATTTTCAGCATGCGTTACCTGACACTAAGCTTTTAATCAGAATAGATCTTTTTATCCCGGGGTTTCGCTGTTTTCCATTGGAAGCGACAGCTGAAATCCGGGGTTTTTTTAAGAAATGTTTGTAATCATCGTGGAAACATAGTAGAATAAAATAAAAGACAGAATATTATGACAATATATTTGGGAGATGTGTCTATGCAGTTGTTTCACCGCAAAATTGATATTACTATCTCTGATATATCTAAAGATTTGTTTCTAATTCAAACAACCCTTTGCGATATGTATCATGACATATTGCTGTCACTAAAGGTATCCATCCCGGATTTTACCATCGCTGAGGCGTCGGTTGAAATGCGCAGAATCCCTCACGAAAATTGCAGGGCAGTGTATCCGCTTTTAGCGGCTCTCAAGGGAAAAGAGCTGAGGCAGGGTTTTACGCGAGCGGTTCTTTCTGCACTGGGCGGAGCTTCCGGGTGCCCGAATATGGTGAACCTGGTTCTGCTTTCTGCTCCTCTGGCCATCAATGCAGCTGCAGTCCGGCGGCAGAAGCAAAAAAATCTCACAGATGAAGAGATGAACAGCATCTGGCAGGATGTTTTGGGCGGCGTTTGCCTTGCGTACCCCAAAAATAAGAAGGAGTGAACCCTGTGAGCCAAAAGATGAGTAAAAGAGAGAAAACTTATCTGACTCTGACCAGCATCCTGATGGCTATTGCCGGATTTGCCGGACTTGTGCTTGGCTTAATGATGCTTTACTACTTCCTGGGCCCGATGATGGGGAAATAGGGACAAAAGTCTCTTGTCAATATCTATCGAAATACTTTATCATAGTATTGTAATAGGACTACATCCCTACGGAAAGGAAGAACCACATCATGAGCAGACGGAAAAGAAAAGGCACAGTGCTGACATTTAAAAGTTTTGGACTGGCTTTGGGTTCTTTTTTAGGGTTGGTGATGGCACTGAGTGCTGTGTTTTATATGTTAAGTTTCTTCTTCTTACTGTAGATAAAAGCGACCAATTGGCTTTCATAATTTAATCATTCGAGACAGATTTGCTTTGAAATGTAGCTGTATGTGTGCTATACTTTAAAAGAGAAATTTTTTTTGCTTTTATCGTGTTACGAATAATATATTTATGTTACGGAGGTTCTCATGGCTCATATTCCTGAAGGTGTAATCAGCGGTGCTCTGGCCGGTTACGGGTTTGTGCTCTCAGGAGCCGTATCGGTTATAACCGGCAGGAAAATTCATCTTGAACAGATTACGAAGGTCAGCATGGTTACTGCTGCGGTCTTCTGTGCTTCACTGTTACATTTTCCGTTTTTGGGTACATCAGTTCATTTCACGTTTGTCGGACTTGCCGGTATGCTGCTGGGACCCGCATCTTTTCTGTCTGTGCTGGTAGCCGTGCTATTTCAGGGTCTTCTCTTTCAACATGGAGGAATCAGCACGCTTGGCGTCAATGCTTTCAATATCGGCACGGCTGCGTTAGCGGGATACTATATTTTCCGCCTGCGCAGACTGTTTCCGCGTTGGCACTTTGCGACTACTTTTTTCGCCATGCTTGCCGGTTTTGGTGCGGGCACAATTATGGTGGTTTTGCTGGCGTTAACGCTGCTGTTAACCGGGTTTCCCGCAGCAAGCATTCTAACTCTTTTTGTCGTATATATTCCTGTTATTGTCGGTGAAGGGCTTGCCTCCGGATTTTTGGCAGCCGCACTGCAAAAGGCCCGTAAGGAGGCATTCTTCTCATGAAGCCGCAGCTGCATTCCGGCAGCATCATTGTATTGATGCTGTTTTTACTTTTGTCTTTACCATCAGGGGCACATGCCCACGGAATGATGATAGAGCGGGAGGCGGATGCGCTCAGCGTGTACTATGATAACGGGACTCCCGTCAGTCGAGCTGTAGTCAGCCTGTTTGATAAAAATAATACGGTTCTCTGGGAAGGTAAGGCAGATGAAGCCGGAAAGGTCAACCTGCCTGTAAATACGTTTGTAAAAGCTGTAGCAGAAGACGGCTTGGGCCATCGTGCAGAATACCTTCAGGGCCAGATCAGGCAAGATGAAATACCCAGACCTCTGGCAGCTGCACTCGGTGTATCCTTTTTCATTTTTATTGCATCCGTGGGAAATTATCTGAATAAAAAAAAGCAGCATGGCAAAAGCGGGAGCGAGTAATCGCCCCGCTTTTATTGATCGAAAGTTGCTTAGAAAGAACAGTAAGCGGTGCCTTTCCTGATAATCTCTTAATATTAGAATGTTACTCGAAAGTTTATGATTTGTTAAAAAAATCACTTGCTTCACGGATAAATCCGTTTTACTATTAAAGTAAGAAGGGGTTGTGGCTTAACAGGTAATAGAAGAAAGCGGTGATTGTGATGACGACAATCCCACTTGCCCGAAAAGAAAAACTAATCAGCCTTGGTTATGAGATTGTCATGGCTGTGCTGGCACTGGCCGTGCTGGTTTTACTACTTGCTGAGTTTATCATTCCTCTAAATAAACGGCAACTCATCATGCTGACACAGTTAGAACTTGTTGTGGTGTTCATTTTTGCCGCAGACTACTTCATCAGGCTTTATAAGGCAGAGAATAAAATTCGTTTTATCAGGGGTAACCTTTTGGACTTGGTGGCTATTCTTCCTGTGGATAACTTTCTGCGCATATCAAGAGTAACCATGCTGGCGGAATTCCATGTCTCAGATATGTGCCGCATATTTAAATTCAGCAGAGTGGCCAGGATCCTCGTGTTTACCAGAAAGTTCTTTAGCGGGTTTTTTAAGCTTGTTAAAACAAACGGCCTTCATTATATGGTTGCTTTTACCACAGGTATCATTTTTATCGGCGCGTTCGGTATCCAATACTTTGAAAAGCCTTATGGCACCATCACCAATTTTGGCGATGCTCTCTGGTGGAGCCTGGTGACCACAACAACTGTAGGTTACGGTGACTTGGCGCCGGTAACGGCCGGAGGAAGAATTCTGGCAGCATTTTTGATGATCGCAGGAATTGGCTTTATTGGCATGGTAACAGGCTCGATAGCAACTTTTTTTCTCAATCGCATGCAACCCGGTACGGAGGCAGGAAAAAAATCAGTTGCCGATGAAGAAATTGAGTATATCAAACACAAGCTGGATGATCTGGAAAGCCTGAGTCAGGAAGATGTGCTGACATTGAATAAAGTTATTCTGGGTATCTGGGAGCAAAAAAGTGTATTGTTGCATGAGCGGTCATAAAAACACGGGGCAGCTAACTGTTCTCCGGTGTTGATTCCTACAGATCCCTGCTGCTTTCCTGAAGGAGATGCAGCCGCTGGTCGTCCAGGCGGTATAAAAACGTGGCGATGGGTAGTTTGGGAAACCAGCGCCGGTAGCGCGCAGCTTCTTCAAAAAGGATATCACTTTCTCTGCAAAGCGAGTTCTCTTTGGCATAACGGTCAAAAAATAACTCTGCATCTGCATAAGGCCAGCCCGATTGAGCCATAAACCCCCGAACGAATTTCTCCCGTTTTTCCTCCAGGGAGACCATGCCGCAGTCTGTATGGCCAATGAGCGCCACTGCCTTCACACCCCCAACGGCTACAGCATAGGCAACGTGAAAGTCATGGTGCCCCAAGTTGCATCCACCTGTGCGAAGTTTGTAGGCGAAACGGGGTGGCAGCCGTAGGACAACACGATAGTCCATACATTTGCCGATGAGTATCTCGGGCTGGATGTGTTCACTAAAGGGTTCATTAAAGTTATGGTAGCGAACGACCTGTTCTATCGGCGTATCAACAAATTCCACAGGTAAATCTGAAACGTTCTCCAAAGATATAATTTTCATAGCATCCTCCGGATTTCTACAAAAATACGTGCAGGCACACCAAATCATGGTGTGCCTGTTCACATTAATCCCTGGGTACTTCACTTGCCGGAATTTGTCGCAGTGTTGACGGGTCATCTACATCTTTGTGAATAAACAGACCGCACCAGCACTGCTTCATGAGTTCAAAATGCTTTCTGTGAAAGGGAATACAGGGGCAGACCAGCCGCATATCCTGTTCTCTGATACCAACGGTGGCCTGGCACGGGCAAAACGGGCTGCCCTGCTTTTGTTCAATCTCCACCTGTTTTTCCAAAAGGAAATCAACCATCTCCTGATCCGGGTTAAACTTATACCCCAGAACATCCACTACTTTGGCGTGCCAAGAGCGCAGTGTCTCCATGCGCTTCGCCTTGTCCATACTAGACTCCAAGTAATTCTTTTAATTTTTCCTCGTTAAACCCCACTACGTGCTTATCTCCCAGTTTGACCACAGGAAACTGGCTGGCGCCTGTCATTTCCTGTACTTCATTTACAAGTTTAGTTCTTTCATCACCTTCGGCCAGATCCACATCCACATAGTCGTAGTCCACGTTGTTTTCTGTCAGCCATTTTTTGGTGCGCTGACAGTGAAAACAGGTACTTAATGCATAAAGAAAAGGTTTCAATGTAATCCCTCCATTAAAATTAGGATTTCTCCGTTTTTCGTTTTTACAGGAAAAACGGGTATCTTGATTTCAGGAGCGGCCGTAAACTCACCTGTCCTGATGTCAAAAACCCAGTCATGGCACGGGCAGGTTATCAGATGGCCGGATAAGTCTCCCCGGTGTAAAAAGCAGCCCAGGTGGGGACAGACGTTGTCCATAGCATATAACTTGTCATTCACTTTGGCCAGCAGGACAGGCTTTCCGTCTGCCTTTGCCTTGACCGCTTTGCCTTCTGTTGGTTTTTCTGCCACGATTACGGCAACCCAATTTTCCATAGCAACCTCCCGCAAGCATTTAGCTGTTGTATTTACACAGGTATAGATTCTCCTGCACCGAAAACCTGATTCTATTATGACACATTTTCTGAAAAAACAGATTAACGCAGCATTACATTATTCTCCATTTAGTTTGATTGTTTTAATGCCAAAAATGAAGTATAAATATTTAATCAGGACAAGCAGAGCCAACAACAGCCGAATGATTGGCTGGTCTGTCATTAAAAACGGGAACGCAATCATTACATCTGCAAACAATAAGATGGAGATTTTTTGTTTTACCGTCATGCCACCTTTTTGCAGATAAGGTTCCAGGTGGTTTTTATACAAAGCCGTTTGCATAAACCAGCTATTCCACGTGTCAGAACCACGGGCAAAGAAATAAAAAGCCAGCAGCAAAAAAGGAGTTGTGGGGAGTATGGGAAGTAGAGTGCCTATTGTACCCAAAGCTAATGAGACCACTCCAAGCGTAATAAACAGAACTTTTTTTACCTCCATAATATTGTCACCCTCCATCATTATTATAAATGACAGTGATGGAAAATGGTAGGTTGACCTGTTTTTCTCCAAACTGGACAAAGGATTTAAATGTCCAGTATAATCACATTGTAACAATTGGAGCAAAAGACGCGAAGAGAAAGGAACAATTATGCAGCAAAATCATGTTTCCAGTATGGGCGAAGAAAGCATTTCCAAGCTGCTGATCCGGTTCTCATTGCCGGCTACTCTGGCTATGCTTGTCAACGCCTCCTATAATATTATTGACACAATCTTTGTCGGCCGCCTGGGCAGTGACGCTATTGCAGCGCTGTCTGTCTCATTTCCAATCCAAATGCTCCTGGGCGCACTGGCAATCGGCACAGGAGTCGGTGCCGGATCCTTGATTTCACGTTCACTGGGGGCTGAGAACAAAGACGCTGCGGCCACTGCCGGGGGACAGGTCATTACGCTCTCCCTGATTTTTGGCCTGCTGGCCACATTAATCGGCCTTTTTTATCTTCGGCCGCTGCTGTCTTTTTTCGGGGCTACCCCGGAAATTCTGGACCTGACGGCAAGCTATATGTCTGTCATCGCCAACGGTGCTGTTTTCCTGTTTATGATTATGATGTTAAACCATGTTATCCGGGCTGAAGGAAACGCAATGCTGCCCATGACTGTGATGATTGTGTCCGCACTGGCCAATATTATCCTGGATCCCGTATTTATCTTTGTCCTGAACATGGGCGTTCGCGGGGCAGCGGTAGCCACCGTCCTGGCAAAGATTATCGGTGTAGTCATGCTTCTGCATTACTTTATAACAAAAAAAAGTGCGCTGGATGTGCGGAAAGTTCATCTCCGTCCGGACATGAAAAGTATTGTTGATATCTACCGTGTGGGCCTGCCGATGCTTTTAATTCAGGTTGCAGCCAATACGGCCCTGATTGTGGCTAACCGTATTTTAGGAGGTTATGGCTATATTCCCATTGCTATTCTTGGCTTAATTGTCAGGCTGCAGATGTTTGCTTTTATGCCGGCGATCGGAATTGCCCAGGGACTCTTGCCGATTATTGGCTATAACTTCGGTGCAGGTAAGTTCAGGCGTATTGGCGAGGCCTTGTTTAAGGGGTCCGGTGCGGCCACAGTCTTTACGGCCATCAGCGGGGTAACATTTTTTCTCTTTCCACGCTTCTTTCTGAGAATTTTCAGTTCTGATCCGGAACTGCTAAGAGCAGGAGAAGCTGCTGTGCGTATTATGGTGTCCATGTATCCTTTGCTGGGAATTCAGACAATCTCCATTGTTTTCTTTCAGGCGATAGGCAAGGGGATGCCTTCTTTGTGGCTGTCGCTTCTGCGGCAGTTTTTGCTCTACGTCCCCTTACTCTTTCTACTTCCTACCCGGTGGGGCCTGACCGGAATCTGGCTGGCGGCACCCGTTGCCGACCTGTTGGCTTTTATCGTGACAGTGGCCATGGTTGTCAGGGAAAGCAGGCGGTATGGAATTCCCCTGCGAGGCCATGTGTTACAGGAAGAGCAGCAAAACTGACCGATAACCAAATGGAGGTGCAGACGGTATGGAGCCAACATGGGAGATTACACTGAGCCTCGGGAGGAATATCCCCGGCAGAGAACTTTTGAAATTGCTGGAGAAGATTCACGAGACAGGTTCCCTGACCCAGGCGGTTGAAGCCGCGGGAATGTCTTACCGCCATGCCTGGGGCTTACTTAACCGTGCCGAAGACGCGCTGAACAAAAAACTTGTAACCCGCAAAACCGGGGGAAGTTCCGGCGGCGGTACGCTGCTGACAGATGAGGGTTTGTTTCTGCTTGGCCGGCTGCATAAGCTACAGCAGGAAGTGCATGGGCAATTGCGCTCAATGCTGGAGGAGCAGGATTCTCCCGGGCAAACGCAGATTATGCTTGCCAGCACGATGGAACCGGTGGTTACAGGGCTTTTGGATTTGCTGGAGCAGGCATATTTTCGTGAAACGGGTGTTGCCGTGCGTCATGTGGGCGCCGGAAGCGGGCAGGCAATCGCGCTGGCCAAAGCGGGACGCGTAGAGGCACTGCTGACACATGCTCCAGTACTGGAAGAACAGTTTATGCAAGAAGGCTGGGGGACAAAGCGTCTGGCTGTGATGAGTAATGATTTTGTATTGGTCGGCCCTCAAGATAACCCAGCAAACCTTTTGCCCGAAGATCCCATCAATCGGGTCTTACAGAAAATAGCCGAAATAAATACACCATTCATTAGCAGGGGCGACCACTCCGGTACACATCTTTTTGAGCTGGAACTCTGGGAGAAAGCGGGTATTGCCCCAAGAACTGAATCCTGGTATCATGAAGCCCGCAGCATCCTGGGCAGTTACGGTGCGCTGCGCAGGGCTGCCGAGCTCAAAGGGTATACCATTATTGACAGGGCCAGCTTTATTACCGGCAATCAGGATTCCGAAATGATTGTTTTGGCCAGCGGTGCTCCGGAGCTAAAGAATATCTTTTCTGTTATGACAGTGAGCAGGGTAAAAGCCGCAGTTAACCAGGAGGAAGCAGAGCGGTTTGCCCGTTGGCTGGTGTCACCGCAGGCACAGAAAATCATTGGTGAATTTGGCGGTCCCTTATATGAAGGAGCTCTTTTTTGTCCGGTTCAGATTAACTGACTTTCGCTATGCAAAAAATTGCAGAACGACGGTTGACGTGACGGGCAAGCGGTGTTACAATCGTTATGTACAACATTACATAGCGGTTGGAGGTTATTTCATGGACAGGGTTCGGTTAGCTGTCATATTACTTATAGTGTGTTTTTTACTCCTCCTGGCCGGGTGCGGCGGGGTTGGCCAATCACCTGCGCAGGATGGCAGAAAAGAGTTGATTCTTGCCACCACCACCAGCACATATGATTCAGGGTTATTGGAATATTTTCTGCCTGTTTTCGAGGAGAAATACAATTACAAGGTGAAAGTCATTTCACTTGGTACCGGCGCCGCCCTGGAGTTGGGTAAAAACGGTGACTGTGACATTGTGCTGGTTCATGCCAGGGATGCAGAGCTGGAAATGGTGGCCCAGGGGCATTATGTGGACCGGCGGGATGTGATGTATAATGATTTTGTTATTGTCGGTTCCGAAAACGACCCTGCAGGAATAAAAACGCTAACTGGTGTTGGGGAAGTTTTCCGTAAGATTGCTCAAAACGAAGCGACGTTCGTTTCCCGGGGAGACGACTCCGGCACGCATAAGAAAGAACTGGCACTCTGGGACGCTAGTCAAGTGAGTCCGGATTGGAACGGATACATTGTTGCGGGGTCCGGTATGGCCGACACGCTGCGGATGGCTGATGAAATGAATGGATACACCATAACTGACCGGGCCACATACCTTTCATTACGTGATAGCCTGGATTTGGCTGTTGTCTTCGAGGGAGACAACCAGTTGTTCAATCAATACGGGATTATGGCCGTAAACCCCGCAAACTATCCGGAGAGAGACTATGAGGGGGCGAGCCGGCTGATTGAGTTTTTTGTCTCGGCTGAGGGTCAGCAATTGTTGGAGAGTTTTAAGCCTTACGGAGACAGCCTGTTTTTCCCTAACGCTGATTAGAGAGGAAGCCCTATGCTGCAAGCTATTCCAGATGCAATCAATCTTTTACTTTCTTTTGACCCCGAACTGTATGAAATTATCCGGTTATCCCTGTTTGTTTCAGGAAGCGCAGTCATTCTGGCTGCGCTTTTGGGCATTCCGTTGGGTACCTGGCTTGGGCTCATGCCGCCGCGTAAAGTCCGCTGGCTCAGCCGGATTATTTATACGCTGATGGGGCTGCCTCCGGTTGTCGGTGGGCTTGTGGTTTATCTGACTCTCTCAAGAAGAGGCATGCTTGGAACCATGGGGCTGTTGTTTACGCCAACAGCCATGGTTTTGGCGCAGACGCTGCTGGCGGTGCCCATTATACTTGGCTTAACCTCTGTGGCCGTCCGGGCCAAGGGCCGCGAGGTGACGGAAACAGCGCAAACCCTGGGTGCCGGTCACCGGCTGATTATCTGGACACTGATCAGGGAGTCCCGGGTCGGCATTTTGGGTGCGGTCGTAGCGGGATTTGGGCGGGTTATTGCCGAGGTTGGTGCTGTTATGATGGTGGGCGGCAATATTGAAGGCGATACCCGTGTGTTGACCACCGCTATTGTTCTGGAAACCAGGCGCGGCAACTTTGTGTTTGCCATGGCGCTGGGAATTATCTTGCTTGCGCTGGCGTTTCTGGTGAACGTCGGTTTTTACAGAATCCTGACCGGAGGCACCTATGGCGAATAATAAAGAAATCATCCGTGTTGCCAACCTGACAAAAGAATTTAGCGGCAGAGAGGTTTTGCATCTGCCGCATTGGTCTGTGCCCAAAGGCAGCATTACAGGAATTATCGGGCCAAGCGGTGCGGGTAAGAGTACCTTGTTGCGCATTCTCAATTGGCTGGAAAAACCAACACGCGGCGAAATCAATTACTTCGGCCGGTCCATCCCTGCAAACGCAGAAGAAAAGACAGGCATACGGCGTAAAATGACCATGCTGTTTCAAAAGCCGGTCCTTTTTGATACCACAGTGTACGAGAATATTGCCTACGGTTTAAAAGCGCGTAACATACCAAAAAAAGAGATTAAACGCCTGGTGGCACCTATGCTTGAGAAGATCGGCATGGCTGCGCAGCACCAGCAGCGTGCGAAAACACTATCCGGCGGTGAGGCGCAGCGTATAGCCATGGCACGGGCTCTTGTGCTTGAACCGGAAATTCTCTATCTTGATGAACCAACCGCGAATCTTGATCCGATGAATATTGAACTGTTGGAGAAGATGCTGCTTGAGATGAACCGCACCCATGGCACCTCAGTTATTATCATCACACATAACCTGTTTCAGGCCCGGCGAATAACGGATCATGTTCTTTTTCTCTGCCAGGGGCAGTTAGTAGAAGCAGGCCAAACAGAACAGATTTTTGCAGACCCTGCAGACGAAAGGACGCAGGCCTTTGTTAAGGGACAGATGATTTATTAACCAGGTATTAATTTCGCTTATTAAGATTCTCACTATTGCTTAACCTAGAGGAAATTATTTTTTGGCAGAGAATAGATTATAAAAAAGAGATATTGGTGGTGAACTCATGAATGCGAAGAAAGCAATTACAATGGGAGACAGTGCGCCTGATTTCACACTAACTTCCCCTGACGGAGTCACTGTAACACTTAGTCAATTCCGCGGCAAGGCAGTTGTTCTGGCCTTTTTGCGCAGCAGTGGCTGAGCTTCATGCAGAGCACACCTGGTGCAGTTGCGCCAGAGATATGAAACGATTTCGGACATGGGTGCTGAGGTTTTAGCATTGGCACCTGACCCGGGGGACGAGATCGCTCCCCTGATAAAAATACTGAAGCTGCCGTACCCGCTGTTATCCGACCCCCAACAGACTGCGTTTGAGGCCTACGGCCTTATTGTTAACGATACGCTCTCCGGAGGTAATTTTGTCATTGACCCAAAAGGACATCTTAGCTACGCCTACCGGGGTGTGACTCCCGATGACAGGCCACCGATTAAAGAACTGATGGCTGCCATAGAAGAAGCGGCGAATGGGGAAACTCATGGAGAATCATGACTTGCAAGCCGGCATGTCCGCTCCCGATTTTGAGCTGCGGGATGCGTACGGGAAAGTTGTCAGTCTGTCCCATTTTCACGGGCGCCCGTTGATTTTGGTGTTTATCCGCCACACCGGATCACTTTACTGCCGCGCGCATTTATCGTATCTGCGCAAGCAATACGGGAAGGTTCAGCACCTTGGCGGAGAAATTATTGTCATCTCCTTTGGAGAACCGAAAGCACTGCAAAAGCTGATCCATGCGCATAAGCTGCCCTTTGTGGTTCTTGCAGATCCCCCAAAACATACCTACCGTCTCTACGGAATGATTTACAGGGAGACGGGGCCGGTTAAGACCTGGAAAACTGTGATGGCTTACCTGAAGCTTCGCCTGGCAGGATACCCCAAACCGCCGCCAGAAAAAGATGAACGACAGATGGGCGGAGACCTGATTATTGACAGGAAAGGAATCATTCGTTTTTTGCACAGAAGCCAATTTCCCGAAGACCGCCCCGATACATTCGAAATGGTTAATCTTTTGGCCGGACTGGAAGGATAGTATGAAACAGCCCAGAAAAATAATGATTATTGCCATACTGATTTTGTTGCCGGCTATCTTTTCTTTTGCCGGCCTTTATCATTATATAGTTACATTCGGCACGGTGGCTGACAAAGGGGACGCGGATGTGATTATCGTCCTTGGTGCAGCCGTCTGGCCCGACGGCCCCAGTCCTGCGCTGCGGGCACGAACCTGGCGCGGCAGCAGCCTTTACCATGAGGGACGGGCAGATTACCTGCTTTTTTCAGGAGGGATCGGTAAGTTTCCACCGGCTGAGGCGGAAGTTATGGCCGCGCTGGCCCAGTCCTGGGATGTGGAACCGGAGCGGATTCTTCTTGAAGACCGGTCGGCAAATACCAGGGAAAACCTGCGCAACGCCGCTGAAATTATGGAGGAGAAAGGCTGGTCCCGTGCCTATATTGTTACAGACTACTTTCATATGAAAAGAGCGATGGCACTGGCTGCCGAATTTGGTATCGAAGCACTCCGGGCACCGGTTAGTGTGGAAAGAACGCACTACGCCCCCGGTGAGCGGCTGCGCTACACCCTCCGCGAGTGCATAGCCGTAATCCACCATTACCTGACAAAACCCTTTAGGGATACGGGGACAGGTCTTTTGTCTACTTTGACAGCCCGTTTACAGTACACTCCTAAGGTTTAAAGACACTAACAGTTCATTCATTCCTGGTGGTGTCTTTTTTTATTTGCTGTAGTTTTTTATATAATTTGACTAAATGCGGAAGGACTGTGTATAATTTTTAATAAATAGGAAAATTACTATTTATAAAACTTTCAGGAGGTTTTATGAAGAGAACACTCATATTTCTGTTGCTGGTTACGATAGTATCAGTGTTTTTGCTCACCGGGTGCGGTAAGCAACCGACAGTGGGAAATGAAGGGGATAGCGGCACTCAGCCGCAAATTGTAGTATACACATCTTTTTACCCTCTTTACGATTTTACAGATAAAATCGGCGGAGAACGGGTTGATGTGCATCATCTGATCCCTGCCGGAGTAGATCCCCACAACTGGGAGCCGGGGCCGCAGGCATTGGCACACCTTTCTCAGGCTGACTTGCTGGTTATTAACGGTCTGGGTATGGAACCCTGGGTGGATAAAATCACCGACAGTATAGACGGAGGGCTTATGGTCGTTAATACGTCGACCGGGGTTGAACCCCTTACCAACTACGGCGGGCATGGACATGATGATGGGGATGTTCATGATAACGATGCGCATGATGATGAGAATGCTCATGATAATAACGACCATGATGATGAAGGTGATGATCATACCGGCCTGCCTGACCCCCATATTTGGTTGGATCCCCTTCTGGCCCTTCATCAGGCTGAGCAGATTGCACAGGCTCTAACAGGTTTGGACCCGGAGCATGCAGATGTGTATCAAGACAACCTGGCGGAATTCACTCAGCGGATAAAAGAACTGGATGCCGAGTACCGGGACGTATTGGGCAATGCCGGTCGTGATAAATTTATTGTTACACATCTGTCGTTTGCTTATCTGGCCAAACGTTACGGTCTTGAGCAGTTGGGCATCAGCGGCCTGTCTCCCCATGTGGAGCCATCACCGGCTCAGATGAAAGGAATCGTAGATTTTGCGCGGGAACATGGAATCCGTTTTATTTTTCAGGAACCCCTGGCATCACAACGGCTGGCCAGCGTTTTGGCTGAAGAAATCAACGCGGAGATTCTTTATCTCAATCCGCTGGAAGGACTAAGCGAAGCGGAAGAGGCAGCCGGTGAGGACTATTTTTCTGTTATGCGTCAGAACCTGGAACAATTAAAAATTGCTCTTGCGGAATAGAGGGATTTAACATGACCGTACCTGTCCTGCAATTGGAGCAGGTATCATTTTACTATGGGCACAGGCTCGTGTTGGATAATATCAGCCTAACAGTGAATGCCGGAGATTTTTTGGGGATTGTCGGCCCCAACGGCTCCGGAAAAAGCACACTGCTTAAAATCATCCTTGGCCTGCTGCGGCCTACCACCGGGCGGGTGTGCCTCTTTGGCTGCGAACTCGACCGGTACAAACAATGGACCCGGGTCGGCTATGTTTCCCAACAGGCAACAGCCTTCAACCACGGTTTCCCCGCAACCGTAGGAGAAGTAGTACTCTCCGGTCTGACAGCGTCACTGGGCCTGTTTCGCCGGCCGGGATTAAAGGAAAGACAACGGGTGGAGAGCGCCCTGGAAAAAACCGGGGTTTTGGACTTAAAGGACCGCATTGTCGGGGAACTGTCCGGTGGCCAGCAGCAGCGTGTTTTTATTGCCAGGGCTCTTGTGGCCGGACCAGACCTGCTGATTCTTGACGAACCCACAGTCGGTGTGGACGCCAAAGCACAGGAGCAGTTCTATGAACTCCTTGCCTCACTGCGGCAGGAAAGCGGAATGACACTGCTGATGGTCAGCCACGATATCGGTGTGGTTACAGAACATGTGGGCAGTGTGGCCTGCCTGAATAAGAAGCTTCACTTCCATGGTTCACCCGCAGATTTTTGGTCCGAAGACACATTGACGCAGGTTTACGGCCCTGCAGCCCGGGTGCTCCATCATGCACACTGAAAGCGAGGTGTCGCTATGTTTGAATTCTGGGAACTTGCATTTATGCAGAGAGCGTTTGCGGCGGGTATCGTGGTAGCAGTTCTTTGCCCCACCATTGGTATTTATCTTGTGCTGCGGCGCCTTTCTATGATCGGAGAAATGTTTGCCCATATTTCGTTGGCCGGTGTGGCTCTCGGTATCTTTACCGGGATCTATCCTTTAGCTTCGGCGCTGGGCTTATCCCTGGTGGCTGCCGCCGGACTGGAAGCACTGCGCCGTACATACCGAATTTTTGGAGATCTGGCCATTGCCATTATGATTTCTGCGGGAATCGGCCTTGCAGTAGTGCTAATCAGCCTTTCTCCGAACTTCGATTTATTTTCTTATTTATTCGGCAGTATAATTGCTATTTCCGGTAAAGACCTACAGCTTATTGCGAGCATTGGCTTTTTTGTTCTTGCGTTAATTATCTTATTGCAAAAAGAACTTTTCTTCATTGCCTTTGATGAAGAAGCAGCAAGGGCCGCAGGCGTACGGGTCGAACTGGTGAACACCCTGTTTGTGGTGGCAACTGCCCTGACGATTGCTGTGGCCATGCGTGTTGTGGGTATTCTGCTGGTATCGTCCCTGATTACGGTTCCTGTAGCTGCTGCCCTGCAGGTGGGCAGAAGCTTTCGCGCCACCGTTGCATATTCGTATGTTTTTGCGCTGGCTGCCGTATTGTCAGGCCTGTTTGTTGCCTATCATGCTGACTTGGCGCCGGGGGGCAGCATTGTGCTAATTTCTGTTTTGCTGTTTGTTGCAGCCGCGCTGTACAATAAAGTTCTGGGGATTGGAGGGAGATACGTTGTCAACACCCGCTCTGCTGAAACGCCTGAAGGAGAACGGCTATAAACTGACAAAACAGCGCCGGCAGATGATTGAGGCTCTGCGCAAAGCCGGCTGCAGGGCATCTGCACGGGAAGTTCACGCATTTCTGCGCCAAAGAAATCCTTCCGTCAGTTTAGACACAGTCTACCGGAACCTGCGTATCCTGACTGAAATCGGTGTGGTTCATCAGATTTCCCTGCAGTCAGGTGCTGTGTTTGAACTGGCTGAACACCATCATCATCACTTAATTTGTGTCGACTGTGAGAAAGTCGTCTGTATCCCATACTGTCCTGAATCACAAAAATACACTGCACATGCCAGTTCCGAAGGGTTCGAAGTCCTGGGTCATAATTTTGAAGTCTACGGCCGCTGTTCATCCTGTCAACATAAAAACACTCCCGGTTCATAGTGGCCGGGAGTGTTTTTATTAATATTCAGGCTGAAAAATAAGCCTGCAGGACTTCTTTGGCAGCGTTGTATCCGTTCTTCAATAAAATATCATTTTGCCGAAAGTCGCCAATCATCACCGATGGCAGTATCGGTTCAATGCTGACTTCAGACTCCTCGTGACGGGCACTGACTAGCTGTCGTGTCATAATCGCAATAGAGCGTTCCAGCACACCCGGCAGGCTCTTTGAAGCCGGCTGTTCAAACGGTATCGCATCGCCCACATCCACAGCAATACGCTCTTTTGCGCCCAACAAACGCAACCTTCGCACGGGAAGGTTATCTGCCAGGCCGCCGTCAACAAGCCGCCTGCCCGCCACATACCACGGAGCGAACACCCCCGGCACACCAATACTGGCCCGGATAGCATCAGCTAATAGAATCTCCTGCGGCATAACAAAAACACCAAAATCCGCTTCGGGCCGGTTGGAGAATATCACTTCTTCTCCGGTATCGAGATCCACGGCCGGAATAGCAAGCGGAATGTCAATGTCCTTGATACGGATATCCCCGATGAACCGCTTCATCTCCCGGTAGAACTTCTCGCCGCGGAACACGCCCGGCGGCAGCCCGAAATCACGGACCTTGCCACCAAAAAGCTGCACAATAATTTTCACCACATGAATGAAAGAGAAATAGAAATCTATGAGTTTGCCCGTCTCAAGGCCTCCTGCCCAGTCCTCCATTTCTGCTGCAGTCTTTTTGCAGGCCCAAAATCCTCCGAATATAGAACCGGCGCTGGTGCCCGCAATGGCCACAGGTTCTATGCCTGCCTCTTCCAAAGCCCGGATAACACCGATATGCGCAAATCCCAACTGACCACCGCCGCTGAAGGCTACACCCCATTCGACATTTTCCACCAATAATCCCCCAAATATAAATTATTTACCTACATATTATTGCTTGTTTGCTGGAAAGGTTCGTATTATAATGGAATAAATTAGAAAAAGGAGGAGTTTAATATGTTCAGGATTCAAAAAAACAGTTTTCTGTAAATGTTCTTAATAGTGGCCCTGGTAATGATGATGCTGGCACCCGCTGTTATGGCGCGTCCGCTATTTAGTCCTGGTCAGAATAATTCCGTTGTTGATGTCCTGATTTCTTTTGACAGGCACCCCGGACCGAAGGAAACAGCACTGGTACGCGAGATGGGTGGAACGATTAAATATACCTACAGCATGGTTCCGGGGATTGCGGCCAGCCTTCCCGAAGCCGCTGTTTCATCGCTGCTGCGTAATCCCAGTGTTGTATCAGTCGACCTTGATGGAGAGGTTTATGCCATCGGTAGCGAGACTGCCTATGAAGCCGAGCTTAATAATGCCTGGGGGGTAAAGCATATCGGCGCTGGGGCCGTTCATGAGGCCGTCTATATGGGTAGTGGTGTAAAGGTTGCGATTCTTGATAGCGGGATCGCAATCCATGAAGATCTGACGATAGCCGGCGGAGTTAACTTCACCAGGGGAAACAGTAATAACTATGATGATAAAAATGGCCATGGTACTCATGTAGCGGGCACTGTAGCTGCCTTACGTAATGGTTATGGTGTGGTGGGCACAGCTCCTGAAGTGGAATTATATGCCGTAAAAGTACTTGGTAACGGCGGTATGGGGAACTGGAGTGATATTATCGCCGGAATCGAGTGGGCTATGGATAACGGCATACAGGTAACGAACAATAGCTATGGAAGCAAGACTGATCCAGGAGAGCTGGTTCAGGCGGCTTTTGATAAGGCCTACTATGAGAGGGGTATAATCCATGTTGCCGCAGCGGGCAACTCCGGTAATTCAGATGGCACGGGTGAGAATGTGGGTTACCCTGCAGCGTATGAATCTGTAATTGCTGTTGCAGCAACAGACATAAATAATGAGCGCGCTGGGTTTTCCAGTACCGGACCTCAAGTTGAGCTTGCCGCACCGGGTGTCGGTATCAACAGTACTTATCTTAACAATGAATATAGAGAACTTAACGGTACTTCAATGGCCTCACCCCATGTGGCCGGGGTTGCCGCACTGGTTTGGGCATATGATACATCGCTTACCAATACTGAGCTGCGCGCTTTATTACAAACCACCGCCAAAGATCTGGGTATGGCCTATAACCTCCAGGGACATGGATTGGTACGGGCGGATCTGGCAATTGCTGCCCTTGGCGCGCCAGATTCCGGCACTGGATCTCTCACAGTGGGCGTCTCCGCCAGTCCGGATACATTTGAAAACGCAAAGGAGTTAGGATCTACGCTAACAGTAACCGTTACTGACGAAAACGGCAGCGGTGTTAATGGATTGCAAAGTGAAAACTTTAGCACATCTGTAAATGGAGAAGAAATGGTGATCATTTTCAGCCCGACTACAGCTGCAGGTACTTATACTGCAGAACTAAGCGTTGGCAACTGGCTGCCCGGTGATTATGTTGTTACGGTAGCAGTAGTGGATGACAACGGTGCATCTGGCAGCGGCAGTACTACGATAACAGTGACCGGAGAAACGGACCAGCCGGGAACGGTCAATGTTTTCTCAATTGAATATGTCGCCAGTGGCGGCAGAAACAATAATAAAAACCTGGCTGTTAACGTTAGTCTGATAGACGGCATGCAAGCACCGGTGTCAGATGCAACCGTAACGATTGAGATTTATCGCAACAACAAACTTTATACCACAACTTGGGGAACGACGGATTTAGAAGGCATCATGTCGTTTACGATAAATAATGCTCCAGCCGGTACGTATACAACCATAGTTACCGCCGTGGATGCCGGCGGCCTGGAGTGGGACGGCACTACACCGGATAACATTTACACAAAATAGAACAGGTAAGTAAACGGGAGGCTCATCTGCGAGCCTCCCGTTTTATCTTTGGTGGAGAATGTTCTTATAGATTGTGAGTGTTCGCTTTGCCAGCTTCTTATTGCAGAACTCTTTTTCCGCGAGTTCCCGGCAAAACTGCTGGAGCTGGCGCAGGTAGATTTGGTTTTGGGTTAGTTTGGCCAG
Source organism: Bacillota bacterium (assembly GCA_033549345.1). Lineage (GTDB taxonomy): Bacteria > Bacillota > Dethiobacteria > Dethiobacterales > Dethiobacteraceae > JAWSUT01. The sequence continues at coordinate 99,495 of JAWSUT010000005.1, forward strand.
GTCGTAGAAGATGGTTTTGTAGCATGGGTCGCTGCCGGTGAGACCGCTGAGGTCGGGGATTGGCTGCTTTGCTGTTGTTTCCGGTGTTAAAAGTCCCTGGAATGTCCGTCCCAGAATTAAAAGGGCATTGCCTGCCGCCAGGCCTTCCATGGCGAAGCGGCCCGATGCGGCCAGGATGTCAGTGTCTGTCAGGAGTTCTGAGGTATTGTCGGGCCATCCGAGATATTCGGCGGTTTTGCTTTTGGGAACTACATTGGAGGCAACAAAGAATTTTACGCCTTCCAGGATATCCACAGCCTTGCAGAAATGATCATATCCTTTTTGCCTGCCCGCTTCAACCCGGGAGATAAGTGCAACTTTTATTGGGTCGTTTTTTTCCTTTAGCGGGTAATCTTCCAGGTCCAGTCCGTTTGGTACAATTGTTATTTTTTCGGCGTAACGGTGCAGGGTTTTTGCAACTCGGGGAGAAATACAGAGAATTGCCCTGGCCTGCTGGAGGTAAGGTTTGTATTCCTGCCGGTTGAGGCCTAGTCCGTGACAGGTGACAACGTAGGGAATCTTTAGCTCTTTGGCAAGGTAAGCAGCCAGGGGGAAGGTTAGCGACGAGTGGGCATGAATCAGTTGAGGGGCAAATTCCCGGGTCCGTTTGAGCAGCGTATTTACGTGGCCGGAGCTGGTCACATCGACATCCAGTTCCCGGATTGTTTCCTTATAAACGGATAAAGCTTTGTAGGAAGGACTGCCATCCATGACTAATCTGGCGTTCACACCGAGACGCTGTTGTTCGCCAACAAGGGAGAATACATAACCGGTTTGGCCGGAATAGAAAAAACGGTTTAAATGGAGAATGTTCAAATTATCACCCCTTTCTATCACAGTGTATGAGCTGTGACTTGGGGGGGTGAAATGAAAAGGTGCGGAAACAATGATCAGTGGCGCTTTTTATTGATGGAGAAGGGGAATTTTTCCCTTTGTCGAACTTATTTATACAGCGATATAGGAAATAATACTTGCAGACGTACTTTCACAGTGGTTCGATATGGGAGGTTTTGATGATGAAAATCGGTATGTTTACCGACAGCTACAGACCATACACAAGCGGTGTTGTCCGTTCGATAGAGACAACCGCAGGAAAATTAACCGATATGGGTCATGAGGTATATATCTTTGCCCCCAGTTACCCTAATTACGAAAAGGAAGCAGGAGTTTTCCGCTTTGCCTCTGTGCCTACACCAAACTATCCTGACTTTGCCATTGCGCTGCCGTTTTCCCTTTATCTCAATTCCACAGTAAGGCGGCTTGGCCTGGACGTTGTTCATGTCCATTCCCCTTTTTCCATGGGGCTTTTAGGTGCAAGGTGTGCAAAGCGGTATGAACTTCCGCTTTTGTTTACCTATCATACGATGTATGACCAATATGTACATTATCTGCCCTTTGGGCACAATATTTCCCGCAAAGTTGTGCTGCGGCTTTCTCAGAATTTCTGTAACCGCTGCGATCTGGTGATTACACCCACCGGAGTTATTCGTGATATTGTGAGTAAAAATATTGAATCCCGTGTGGAGGCAATACCCACCGGGATTGAAATTGAAGAATTTGATTCGGTTGACCGCTCCTGGCTGCGCAGGGAATACAATATCGGTGAGGATGAAAAAATCCTGCTGCATTTGGGGCGTTTGGGTAAAGAAAAAAATATAGGCTTCTTGTTAAAGTCCTACAAAGAGATTGTCAGGACGCACCCTGCAACAAAGCTGGTTATTGTCGGTGACGGAACAGAACGTGAGTCACTGATGCAGGAGGCAAAGAGCCTTGGGCTGGCCGATAGAGTCATTTTTACCGGGCCCATTTCCAGGCAGCGTGTTGTGGATAGTTATGCCGGATCCGATTTGTTTATCTTTGCCTCAACAACGGAGACCCAGGGGCTTGTTCTCGGCGAGGCGAAGGCAGCCGGTCTGCCTGCGGTCGCCGTTCGGGCACTTGGCGCTGCGGAAATGGTGAATGACGGTGTGGACGGGTTTCTTACCTCCCTGGATCAGGAACAATTTACTGACAGGGTGCGGCAGCTTTTAGAAAACGATGAACTTAGGCAGGCTATGTCTGAAAGCGCTCTGCAGGAAGCTGAGAAGATTTCTTCCACCAATATGGCCAGAAAGCTTCTGGATGCTTATGAAGATGTGGCGGAAAAGAAAAAACGGCTGACAGCCGTATAAGCAGGAAGGAAGATTATTCTTCCTTCCTTTTTTGTTGTGCGCTTGGATTTTGGTCGGGTCTGTTGATTGTGCAGCAGTCCGGAGCCTGTCCTTTAAATTCCTGCTCGTTTTGTTTGGCCAGCTTTTCAATAAAGCGTTTAAAAAAGTCAAACATATTGCACCATCCTTTCCCCCCGGGGTGGGTTTACATTCATTATATACCACTAAACCTATACTATCAATAGGAAATATGAAGACGCGGGGACAGGTTCCACTGTCTTCATCTCTGTGTTTTCCATTGTGGAGTGGTGGTATATGGGGGAGTCGGAGTAGCCAAATGAGGACAGTGGAACCTGTCCCCGCGTCTTCATCTGAAAAAAAAGCCCGTGTGGGCTTTTTTATTGTTCCAGTTTATCAAGAAGGTCTTTAATTTTTGCTGCAGTGTGTCCGCTGGTTTCCGCAAATTCATTAAATGCCCGCTTGACATTGTCATCGTCGGTTGTCTGGGCAAAACGTTGATAGTCGCGGACCTGCTCCTGTTCATTTAACATGGCTCGTTGTAAGAATGCTTTAACTTCCATAGATTCACCTCCCTGTAATATTAATTTTTCCACAGGTTTTTTAATTATGTATGGCTATGGCCGTTGGTTCGAATGCTTTAAGTTTCCTTAAAAAAAGAGGAAGTTATCGACTGGAAAGCGTATTGTGTAACTGAAATATTTTTTTGAAGAGGGGTGAGAGGATGAAAAGACTATATCGTTCCCGGCACGGCCAGATGCTTGGCGGCGTTTGCATGGGGCTTGCACGCTACTTTGACGTTGATGTGACGTTAGTCCGGCTGATCTGGGTTTTGGCGGCTTTGTTCGGAGGATCCGGTGTTTTGGCCTATATTATCGCCTGGATTATCATTCCCGAAGAGCCTGCTGAAGGTGAAGCAATAGATATAACACACAGCTCTTCAGAAGAAGGGACACCTACGGATACTAAGACAGTAGGGCTGATTGTAATTGTCATCGGAGTGTTTCTGCTTTTCCGCGGCTTGGTGCCGAGAATGTTTTTCCAGTATTATTTCTGGCCGCTGGTTCTTATTTTGCTTGGTTTGTTCCTGATGTTTGGCGGATTTCGTGGTGGTCGTCGATGAAAGTTGAACGAATTGTTCTGGGGTTTGCTGTAGTTGTGGTTGGTGTGGTCTGGTTCCTGGTAAATGTGGGGGTCATGCCGGCATTTAAGGCGCAGGAGTTGTGGCGATACTGGCCGCTGCTGCTGGTCCTTTGGGGTGTGCTCCTGCTTTTTGGCAAAGGGAGCAGCGCCTCGGGCTGCCTGGTTGCTTTGCTTGTGATTGCCCTGTTTTTCGGGGGATTCTTCGCTGTATTTTTCCCGGTATTCCAAGGCCCGTCCGATGCTGTATCAGAAATAGATTTTCTGTTGTCTGAGGGAATTGAAGAATACCGGCTTGATCTGACGCACCATGCGGGTGATTTTTATCTTAGAGGACATGAAGGGACACATCTTTTGCAGGCACGGCTGCATGCATACCCTGAACCGCAGTTCACAGAAGAGGTAAAAGGGCGTGTAAGTGAAATCAAAATTTCCGATGAACCCCGTTCCTGGAAGCCGGGGAACCGCCTTTCCCGCTGGGAACTGTCTTTGGCAGAAACAGTCCCGGGGGAGATCATCCTGAGGACAGGGGCCACCCGTGCAGAGTTGGATTTGTCTGCGCTGGCTGTGCAAGCGCTGACAATTAAGGCGGGTGCAGGGGACATTTCCATTTGGCTTGGCCGTACTGATATTGATGTTGCCATTGAGAGTGGCGCCGGTAGTATCACCGTGTATGTTCCTGCGGAAACCGGTGTCCGGGTGCAGGCCAGCGGAGGCCTGCTGAGCGTTAAAGGAGAAGATGCGAGAATTATCAGTATCGGTGACCGGTTGTATGAGAGCAGAAATCTGGATGCTAAAACAGCTCTGGCAAATATCCATATTACCGCAGGTGCAGGATCCTTAACTCTGAAAGATGCAAAATAAGCGGTCATTTCCAGCTGACGCAAAAATATACTTTTGTATAGCATGCAAGCGCGGGAGATGAGAGAATGAGTGGCAGGGTGGCAATAATCGGAGCAGGGCCCGGCGGCCTGAGCGCGGCCCGTGAAGCCGCTTCTTTAGGGTTGTCTGTTACGATTTTTGAAAAAGCCGCTGTCGGGGAAAAAATAAACTGTGCCGAGGGCTATTTTGACATGCTTAAACTGCTGGGGCCGCCTCTGGCGGGCGTCCTGTTCAAAGTCAGTGAAATTGTCCTTTGTGTACGTGATACCTTCACGATTGACTGTTCAAAACATCATCTTTGGATGATTGACCGGAGCCGATGGCAAAAAGCACTGGCCGACGATGCCTGCCGCATGGGCTGCCGTCTTTATGAGCATTCGCCGGTAACACCGGAAAAATTTCCACAGTTAGAAAAGGAATATGACTGGATTATTGATGCAAGCGGGCCGTCGCCGGTTTCCAGGAAAATCTTTAGTCTGCCCGCAGGACGTTCAGCTGTGACTGCGCAATACACACTGTCAGGGGATTTTTCAGATCTTTACGGTAAATTGAAGGTTACTGCCGAAAAACAGAACTGCTGCTACTCCTGGATTTTTCCCAGAGGAAAGGACAGTGCCAATGTGGGGGTCGGTTATTTTGGCACACGCGACAGTCACAAAAGCATTGCCGATACATTAAAAGAAATAATTAAAAGGGAAAACCTGCAAAGCTATAGGGTACTGCGACGGGCCGGCGGCCTCCTGCCGGTAAACCGCAGGAAAAAAGTATTAATCGGTAAGACCATGCTGGCAGGAGATGCCGCCGCATTGTCTTCACCTTTGCATGGTGGAGGCATAGACAATGCCTGTATCTCAGGAATTCTGGCAGCCAGAGCTATTGCTGCCCATAAACCCGCAGAGTACGAAAAATCACTTAAAAAGATTCTTGGCGGCCGGCTGAATGTGGAGCAAAAAATGCTGGATGCGTGGGAGAAGCTGAGTCTGGCGGAGCTAAATGAGTATTTACATACATGTTTTGGCTCAGGAATACAAACAAGCAACCTCAGTAAGCTTAAGCTTGCCCTCACACAGGAAGCCGCTATTGTAAAGTACATTCTCGGCGGCCAAGTTCGCGCCGACTGGAATAAAGGGATTGTCACTGATGGTTTGCCTTTTACTGCCAGAATTTTGCTGAGAAAACTTATGACAGAGGAGGGATAGATGTGCCGGAAATTATCGTGCGTCAGGAAACCGCGCATTATATGTTGCGCGGTGAAGGTGAACAAACACTGGTTTTTGTCCACGGAGCCGGAGGGAATTCCCTGCATTGGGTCGAGATGGAGCCCCCTTCGGGATGGCGCCTTGTGGCCGTAGATTTGCCCGGCCATGGCAAGTCCGGCGGCAGTGCAAAAAGTAATGTCTTTGCATACGCCGACTGGGTAGCCGACTTTATCCGGGCAATTGGAGGGTGTACCGCTTTGGCGGGCCACTCTATGGGTGGTGCCATTACCATGGCTCTGGCACTTAGCTGCCCTGAACTGGTCCGGGGTTTGATATTAGTGGGAACAGGAGCAAAGCTTGGCGTGTCTCCTGTTATTCTGGATCTCTGCCGAACCGGCATAGCAGCCCGGGTGGAGGATCAACTGGCAAATATGGCATATGGCCCGCTGCCGTCAAGGGAACAGATACGAGAATGGTACCAGATGTTCGGGCAGGCTACCTGTCATGCTTATCTGATGGATTTCACCGCCTGCAACAGATTCGACATCAGAGAGCGTCTGGGGGAAATCAGTCATCCCACACTTATTGCCTGCGGTAAAGATGATCGACTTACGCCATTTAAATACTCAGAATACCTTCTGGCGCACCTGCCTAATGCGCAACTCACAGGGATTGAGGATGCCGGACATATGGTGATGATGGAGCAGCCTACACAACTTAATCATAGTATTAAGAGTTTTTGTGAATCATTGTAATTACACATATGTTACGGAGGCATATACGTGCGAGTAACTGATTTAAGCCACAGCATCACAGAAGATATGCCGGTTTACCCGGGAGATGAGCAGCCTGTCATTACGCCTGTCTGCACGTTGGCGGCTCACAATTTTCTGGAGCACAAAATAACAGTTTCTTCACATACCGGAACGCACCTGGATGTACCGGCACACATGTTTCCCGGCGGCGCATCTGTCGATTCGCTGCCTCCCGACCGGTTTACGGGCCGGGGAGTGGTTCTCGATGTCGGTAAAGCAGGCAAAATGATTACGGTGGAAGATTTGCTGCCCCAATTTCAGCTTCTGGAGCAAGCCGCGTTTGTTCTTTTGTATACCGGCTGGTCCAAAGAGTGGGGACGTGCTGCTTATTTTTCCGATTTTCCCGTACTTTCACCGGCTGCAGCATCCTGGCTGAGCAATCTTCGCCTCAAAGGCGTGGGCATAGATACCATTTCTGTCGACCAGCCGGGCAGTATGGAGTATCCGGTTCACAAGACACTGTTGGCTGCTGATATAATCGTCATCGAAAATCTGACAAACCTGGAATCTTTACAGGGTGAAACCTTTGACTTTTTTTGTTTTCCATTAAAGTTTGCCGGTGGTGACGGTTCACCGGTTCGCGCCGTGGCGATACAGCCTTGATGAACATTTAAAAAAACTGTTATACAATGATTCTGCCGGCTCGCATCGCGCGGGCTTTTTTCTTGTTTCTACAGAATTTTGTTCTACAGAATATGATTCTAACACAAAGTTCCTCGGTGGCAATCCAATGAAGAAAGGTTCTAAAACGCAAAGAAGACGGCTATATATAGACATAGTTCATTTAGTTTCGATTTTGCCGATGAAATAGGGCATATTAAAATGTTCCAATAATAGGAACGCTAATAAAAAATATAGAAAATTTTCATTAGTTTAGCAGGAAATCCTTAAAATGCCCACGAATAAGGATGATAACAAACATAATCAGTTAAGAGATATAACCTTTTTTCTTCCTCTAATCTGTTGAAACCAGTGAAAATAACGAGCTAAAAATGTTGCAGCAATTGCCTGGAATGCACAATGTCCACAGAAGGGACGATGCAGTCATGGACAAAATTAAGCACATTGTAAGTGAAATCACTGAAGAAGTTGTCAGGCTCCGGCGTGATTTTCATGCAAACCCTGAACTGGGTTTTGAGGAACATCGCACTGCTGGTATCGTGGAAACGTATCTGCAGGATTTGCAAATCCCAACAAAGCGGTTAGCTAAAACCGGAGTTGCCGGCACGCTGACCGGCTCCGGTCCGGGTCCGGTGTTGATGCTGCGGGCAGATTTGGACGCTCTGCCTGTGCAGGAGGAAAATGATATTGACTATTGCTCAAACCGTCCCGGCGTTATGCATGCCTGTGGACATGACGCGCATATCGCTATGCTTCTCGGTGCTGCTAAGATATTAACCGGTTTCCGTAAAGAATTTGCAGGCAGTATAAAGTTCGTCTTCCAGCCTAATGAAGAAATTGCCGGCGCACTCCAGATGATTGAAGACGGGGTACTTGAGGACCCTCCGGTTGACGCGGCTATGGGAATGCATATCTGGACACCGCTACCTGCAGGGACAATCGGGATATCAGCCGGTGCAGTGATGGCAGGCCTGGAAATATTTAAAATTACCGTAAAAGGTGTAGGCGGGCATACCGGTTATCCGGAGACGGCTGTGGACCCCATTCTTGCCGCCGCGGATATTGTTCAGACTGTACAGCGAATCCAAACCCGTGAAATCAGCCTGATGAAACCTACGGTTATTGTCTTTGGCTGCATATCGGGCGGAACTAAAGCAAATATCATTCCGGATACCGTAACTCTGGAGGGCTCAATCCGGACTCTGTATGCCGATTGTGGCGAAGATAAGCCCATGGAACGGTTAAAGCGGCTGGCAGAGCAGGTCTGTGCTGCCAACGGCTGCAGTTGTGATGTTGAGTCCTACCGTGAGAATATTCCCCTTGTAAATAATCCCGCTCTGACGCAGCTGGCGGCGGACGTCGCCAGAGAGGTGCTTGAGGACAGTGAGAAGGTTATTCCTTATGCCTGTATGGCCAGTGAGGACTTCTCTGAGTTTTCTGCACGCGTTCCCGGGGTTTTTATGTTTCTGGGAACAGGCAACGAAGTGAAGGGGTGTCATTATCCTCACCATAACCCGCGCTTTAACATTGACGAAGATATCCTGCCTGCAGGAGTGGAAATGTATATACGCTATGCTTTGAAGTTCCTTGAAAAGGGAAGGTGATATATGAGAAAAGGTGCCGGGCAACAAGTATTTGAGGATCATAAAACAAAGGGGGAATTTTAGTGCGTAAACTGTTTGGTTCCAAGGCGTATTTAGTAGTGTTGGCTGTCGTATTTTTAAGCCTGACCCTGGTATTTGCCGGTTGTGGCAGCAACGACCCTGCCCCGAGCAACAATGGAGACAACAATACCGGTGATGACAACGGTGATGGTGCGGTTCTTGACCGGAAGATTGAGCAAAAGTTTGCCTCCGAAGAAATTGAAGGCGATTTTATGACAGTTTGGGCTGAAAAGTATGCTGATGAAATGTATGAGTGGTCCGACGGCATGTTTGATGTGACTGTCTACCCTTATGGTACCTTGGGCGATACCCGTGACATTAACGAACTGGCCCAGCTTGGTATCGTTGAGTATGTTTTCAGTGACTTTGCCTGGATTAGTGCCTTTGTTCCGGAAGCACAGGTGCTGGCCCTGCACTATATCTGGCCGGAAGAGCGCCTGCCGGAAGTGATTGACTGGGTGGTAAGAAACGGTGATTCGATGGATATCCTGGAGGAAAGTTTCCGCCGCAACGGGCTTGTTCCTCTGAGCATTATGTATGAAGGATGGCAGTGGGTTACAGCGGACCGGCCAATCAGGACGATGGCGGATATGCAGGGCTTTGATGTGAGAATTATGGGCTCGGCACTGCTTAATGAAAACTATCGTGCATACGGCGCGTCCCCGACGGCTATGGCTTATGGTGAAGTGTATGGCGGCCTGCAGCAGGGTTTGATTGACGGCCAGATTAACCCGCTGTTTGCCATTCGCAGTATGAACTTCTATGATGTTCAGGATTATTTCACACAGATTTATGCTGAACCGTTCCTGGGCATTCCCACTGTAAACATGCAGTTCTTTGATTCCCTGCCTGAAGAAGTTCAGCAAAAGATGCGCGAGTTTTGGGTTGATGCGATTATCCCCTCCGGGGAATGGATTGATGAACGCACTACAGAAGACCTTGCCGCTATGCAAGAGGAGCGCCCCGAAATTGAAGTTATTGAATTGTCAAAAGAAGAAGTCGCGGAATTCAAAGAAACAGCAAAGACTATTTATCCTAAATTTGTAGAAATTGGCGGGCCTCAGGCAGAAGAGATTCTCGAAGCGCTGCAAAATGATATCGAGCAGGCAAAGGCTGCTTTAGGCATCGAATAACAGTATACAGACCAATATCCCGGGAGGGGCACATGCCCCTCCACGGTGGTATTGGGAAAGGGGTATACGCATGGAAGTCAGTAAAAACAATGCCCTGCAAACGGGTTCTCTGGTCAGACAGAAAATCAGCTCTTTTATTGACTGGTTTGAGGTCATTTCATTAAGCGTCGGAGTGTTTCTTCTCGCAACGATCCTGATTGCCAATGTAATTGCCCGCAACTTTTTCAGAAGTATCTATTTTGCCGAAGAGTTATCAGAGTTTTTCGTTATTTTTATTACCTTTGTCGGTGTAAGTTACGCTGTGCGTAAGGCACGTCATATCCGTATGGGTGCGATTTTTGATGCCATGCCTCCCAAAATGCAGAAAGTGTTTATCTATATTATCTCCGGTATCAGTGCGACCGTTATGTTCCTGATGGCGTACTATTCGTATAATTACATGATGGTGGCCAAAGCCATGGGTCATGATACGCCGTCTCTGCGGCTGCCGTATTGGTTTTTCCTGGCAATCATTCCCGTAGGTTTTTTCTCAGCCGGTGTTCAGTACATTCGGACCATCATCAAAAATATTGTTGAAGAAGAAGTCTGGCTGTCTCCCGAGCAGCAAAGCGAATACGAGGATGAAATTATACCCATGAGCGAAGAAGAAATTGCCGATGTTGTTTTGGGCTCAGGGGAAACAGATACCATAAACATAAGAGAGTAAGGGAGGTGTAAGACAATGTTATTGGTTATCTCAATGGTTACCAAGATGCTGCTGGGTTTTCCGTTTATGGTTGTCATCCTGGGGTCATTGATGTTATATATGTTTGTCCATTTACCGGGTTTTAACATGAATGTTCTGGTGCAGCAGGTTTTGTCCGGTGTGACACCTCCCGCCCTTGTCGCGGTACCGATGTTTATTCTGGCGGCGAGTATTATAACCTCCGGCCAGGCCGCTAAAAGGCTGATTAACATGGTCAGAACGTTTGTCGGCCACATTCCCGGCGGTTTGGCAATTACAACAAATGCAAGCTGCACGTTGTTTGGTGCGGTTTCCGGCTCCACCCAGGCTACAGTTGCCGCCATCGGCGGGACAATGCGCCCCATGCTGCTGGAAGCGGGATATCCCAGTTCATTTACATTGGGGCTGATTATTAACTCCAGTGATATCGCGTTTCTGATTCCACCCAGTATTGGTTTTATCGTTTACGGGGTGGTAACAGGTACATCCATCGGCAAGCTCTTTTTAGCCGGTGTAGGTCCTGGTTTACTCATTTTTGCTTTATTTTCAGTTTATGCGTATATCTATTCCAAACGCCATAACATAGGAGGTGCCAGAAAAGCAACATGGCGGGAACGCTGGACTGCCATCAGGGAAGGTATTCTTGTGCTGGGGTTCCCTGTGATTATCATCGGTGGAATTTACGGTGGGATCTTCAGCCCCACAGAAGCAGCGGCGGCCTCCGTACTATACGCCCTGATTCTGGAAGGTCCTGTATACAGATCACTTGATTTTAATAAAATTGTTGACTGCTTCTTGCAGACAGGGATTATCACCGGTGTGGTATTTGTGTTGGTTGGCGCAGGGCAGGCTTTTTCCTGGTTGATTAGCTTCCTGAGAATACCGCAGCAGTATCTGCCGACCCTGTTTGGCAATGACCCGTCTCAGCTGCAGGTTATATTTATTATTGTTGCCGCTTATTTTATAGCCTGCATGTTTGTAGACCCCATTGTGGCCATTTATGTCCTGAGCCCCATTTTTGCACCATATGTAATCGCGACAGGTGTGGATCCAATTCTGTTAGGTGTTCTGGTTACTTTGCAGGCAGCAATCGGTTCGGCGACCCCGCCCTTTGGCTGCGACATCTTTACCGCCCAGCTTATTTTCAGGCGACCCTATCTGGAGGTCATCCGCCATACGCCGCCGTTTATTCTCATTCTGATACTGGTAACGGTGCTTTTGGTTGCTTTCCCCCAGATTGCCATGTTTTTACCTAATGCTTCCGCACTATAGGAGGAGAGACAATGATTTATCAGGCCAGGCCCGGGCAGGTCAGTTATGGCGAGGCCATCGGTATTCTTCTGTTAGACAGCTGTGCCCCCTTTATCCCGGGTGATGTGGCAAACGCCACCACGTATCAGTTTCCCGTTCGCTTTGAGAGGGTGCCGGGTTTAACAGTGGAACGGATTTTTAACCACGATATGTCCGTCATACATGCGGTGACAGAAGCGGCAGAGAAGTTAAAACGGGAAGGGGTCAGGGCGATTACCGGTGATTGCGGTTTTATGGCCATTTACCAGGATGAACTGGCACGACGTTTAGATTTACCGGTGTTTATGTCAAGTTTGCTGCAGGTTCCTTTTATGAGCCTCCTGATTTCCCCGCAAAGTAAAATCGGCGTAATCACAGCCAATGCCCGCTCTCTTGACCAAACGGTACTGCGTCCCTGCGGTGCTGATATGCCTGAGCGGCTGAGAATTTGCGGTCTGGAGCAAAGCCCGAACTTTTCGGCAGCTTTTATCGAAGAGAAGGGGATATTAGACACCGAAAAAGTGGAGACAGAAGTGGTGAATGCCGCCAAGGGTCTGGTGGCGGCAGACCCGTCGGTCAGAATGCTCCTCCTGGAGTGCAGTGTCCTGCCACCCTACGGGCGCGCTGTGCAAAAAGCCACCGGGCTGCCTGTGTTTGATTTTGTGACAATGATCAATTACGTGTATTCAGCAGTAGTAAAACAAAATTTCAGTGGATTTATGTAAATTGCATGTTCGAATTTTTTGGAAGGAGGAAAAGAAATGCCTGCATTTTCCAGAGAAGAATATGCCGCACGCATTCGTAAAACCAAAGAAAGCATGGCCGGGAAAGGGATTGACCTGCTGGTAATTTCACAACCGGCGAATATGAACTACCTTACAGGCTATGATGGTTGGAGCTTTTATGTCCATCAGTGCCTGCTGGTGGCCATGGATCAGGATGAGCCGATGTGGCTGGGCCGGGGGATGGATGCCAACGGGGCACGGATTACCACCTACCTCTCCGAGGAGAACATTCTTGAATACGCCGACGATTATGTCCAGTCACTGACAAAGCATCCTATGCATTTTGTGGCGGATGTGATCAAGGAAAAAGGCTGGGATAAAGGGTCCATCGGTGTGGAAATGGACCAGTTTTACTTTACCCATCGTGCTTACGTTGAATTGGAAGGTTCCCTCCCGAATGCCCGCTTTATTGATGCCAACACGCTTGTCAACTGGATCAGGGTAATCAAGTCGGATGCGGAAATCGAATTTATGAAAAGAGCCGGACAAATTGCCGTAAAGGTCATGGATACGGCGCGGGAAGCGATTGCTGTGGGTGTGCGGGAATGCGATGCGGCCGCTGCCATTGCCTCTGCGCAATATGCCGGTACTGAAGAATTTGCCGGGGATTATCCCTCCATTGTGCCGCTGATGATGACGGGTGAAGCAATTAAAACACCGCATCTGACCTGGACGGAAAAGGTCTACCAGGCCAATGAACCTGTACTTTTGGAGCTGAGCGGCGCATACAGACGTTATCATGCACCCATAGCCCGGACCATCTTTTTGGGAAAGACACCACCGCAGCTGATGCAGGAGACGGCAAATGTTGTTTTGGATGGCCTGCGGGCAGCGATTGACTTCGTTAAGCCCGGAGTAACTGCTGAAGAAGTGGAAGCGGTATGGCGCAAGGCCATTGCCCATTCTGCGGTCGTTAAGGAATCGCGGATCGGCTATTCCATCGGAGTTAACTACCCGCCTGACTGGGGTGAGCAAACAATCAGTGTGCGTCCCGGAGATAAAACAATCCTGCAGCCGAATATGATGCTCCATCTGATACCGGGTATCTGGTATGAAGAAGTGGGCTTTGAGGTGGATGCTTCCCTGCAGGTAACCGAAAATGGTTGTGAAGAACTCTATCAATACCCGCTGGAGCTCTTTTTGAAAGAATAAGGCTGCGCATCCTGCTGCCGGAGGCTCTGCAAGCAATCAGAGCAGCCCGGCCAGGGTTAGGTATGAAGGAATGGTATACAGAGGGAGGCAAGCGTGTTGGCAGATCTAACACAAAACGGTGACTATCCTTCCATCTGCAGTGCAAGATGCAACTGGACACTTCTCTTTGCGGGCGCATTTCTGGTATTTGTCAATTTTTTTGTTTCCATGACAGTTCTGCCACAGTATGTTCTGGAAATCGGCGGCACAGACTTTCAGTCCGGTTTGCAAAACACGGTTTTTTTCCTAACCGCCGTTGTGCTTCGCTTTTACTTTGGCCCTTTCGCAGACAGAAAAGGCCGAAAAGTCCCTTTGCTGATCGGTGCATTTGTCTTTGCCACAGCACCCGGGCTGTTTTGGCTTAGCAGCAATGTGACGATGCTCTTGCTGGCACGTCTGTATCAGTCCATTGGCTTGGCCGCTTTCCTCTCTACCGGAAGTTCATTGGTGGCGGATTTGGCCCCGCAGGGTAAAACCGGAGTTTATCTGGGTATCTACCGTAATATCCTGACCCTTGCCCTGTTAGCCGGGCCTGCCCTCGCTTTGTATGTAATCAATCAGTCAGGTTACGGTCGATGGTTTTTCCTGAGTCTGGTCATCGGGTTTTTGTCGTGTATACTGCTGCTGCCGGTTAAGGCGCCAACATGCACTCCTGTTGAGGGGCCGGGGGGTTTGTCGGATACACTGTCCGTACTAAAAAATGCAGCTGTTGCCAAAATCCTTTCCTACATTTCCTTAACATCCCTGAGTTATGGTGCCATTCTCACATTCGCTGTCATCTATATTTCTCAGGTTACGGCGGCCGCGAATCCGGGAGTATTCTTTCTATATTTTGGGTTCGGCGGGATCGCGGCCAATATTACTGTTGGCTACCTCTCTGATCGCTTTGGCTTTCAAGCTGTTGCCTGGCCGGTCCTGATGGTGCTTGGCGCAGGTAATATGGCTCTATATTTCCTTTCTTTCCACCCTGCCCTACTGCTTATCAGCAGCGTTTTAGCCGGAATCGGGATATCAGGAAGCCTGTTGGTTTTTATTTCATGGCTGGTAAATGTGACGGACGTTCGTTTGCGGGCGACCACCCTGAGCCTGCAGGAAAGCACAATTGATGTTACTGTTGCTGCGGGTGCTTTCCTGGTCGGCCTCAGCAGTTCATGGATCGGCTTGGCGGCATCGTTTCTGGTGGTAGGAGTCGTGGTTTTCTTTCCGGGACTGCTTGCCGCACTACGGTCCGCAGGGAAAAGTGCAGAAATATAGCAGAAATAAAAGCTCCCTGTTGTCTCTTTATTCAGAATATGATATTCTATTTTAGAATTTCCTTCTCAGTATTCTGACGAAAGCAAGGGTGATAAGAATGTTAAACCAGCCGACGGGTACACCGAAGTACCCTGTGCAAACACTTGAAAAGGCTCTGGAAGTCATTGATATCCTCAAAAGCGGCCCCAGCGAGGGCATGCGTATTAAAGAATTAAGCGACAGGCTTGGCATGGGGAAAAGTACAATTCACCGCATTTTAGATACATTAGCGGCGCATCGCTATGTAGAAAAGTCGTCTGAGGGGAACCGGTATCGCCTCAGCTGGAAGCTTTTTGAAGTGGGCAATGTTATTCCCCGGCAAAGGAATCTTGAAAATATCGATGCCGGTGTTCTTAAGGGGTTATGTGACAAATTTAAGGAAACGGTTAACCTGGGGATTCGTGTGAACAATACCCTGGTCATTGTCTCCAAGGTGGCGCCAAGGCAGGGTGCGATTATGGCCGGCCTTTATGTGGGTGAACAGGAACCGCTCCATTGCACCGCATTGGGTAAAGTGCTAATCTCAGAGCAAAACATCCGGGACATTTTTAAGGAGGAAACACTGCAACAGTACACCGCCGGTACGATTACGTCTGTGGATGCATTGGAAGAACACTTAAAAATTGTGCGCGAGCAGGGCTATGCCATTGACGACGAGGAGTACAGCATGGGCTTGTTTTGTATCGCCATGCCCGTGCGCAATTATAAAAATGAAATCGTAGCTGCTCTTAGCATCAGCGGGCCCGCATTTCGGTTAAACTTCAACAAGGTTTTAAATATAATTGAAGATTTGCGGGAAGCCTGTGATAAGCTTTCAGCGCACTTTGGCCTGGAACCGCAGGAGAAGAATTAGCAGCAGGGATAAACGCAGCGGCCGAAAGCGACGCTGCGTTTATTATTTTACCAACGTGATGGCCGCGGCGCTAACGTTCTACATAAGGGAACGCAAGTAAAAAATATAGAAAAAAAATAAGAAGTTGCAGGGAATAAAAAACAACAGGGCGAATATAAACCAATAATTAGGTTTAGACGCAATTAAAGTTTTAAAACGCTGTTCTAAATGATGCGCCTAATCAGACTGCGTTTAAGCCAAATTCAAATGGAGGGATAAGAATGGCAAAGAAGAAGAATGTTCTCGATTTTATCAAAATGAAAAAAGAAGGCAAAAAAGCAGCATGGGTCACAGCGTATGACTTTCCTATGGCATCGTTTGCCGAACAGGCCGGCTTGGATATGATACTTGTTGGAGATTCAATGGGCATGGTGGTCCTTGGCTACCAGGGTACAGTACCTGTAACCATGGAAGATTGTATTTCCCACTGCAAGGCTGTCCGCAGAGGGGCACCCAATACGTGGGTTGTCGGTGATATGCCCTTTGGCTCATACCAGACCACGGATGAAGATGCGGTAAGGAATGCGATCCGCTTTCATAAAGAGGCTGACGTCGACTGCATTAAGCTTGAGGGCGGCAGAAGAGTAGCCAGCCGGATCAGAGCCATTACGGACGCAGGAATGCTGGTAATGGGGCATATTGGGCTAACGCCGCAAAGTTCAGGTCAGGTCGGCGGATTCCGGGCTACCGGCAGAGATGTAAACAGTGCGCGGGATGTCATCGAGGATGCTCTTGCGGTACAGGAAGCGGGAGCATATTCCTTACTGGTTGAGGCGATTCCACCTGAACTGACAGAGTTTCTGGCTAAAAGACTCGATATTCCTGTTTACAGTATTGGTGGTGGCGTACCGTGTGACGGTCAGTTGTTAATCTGCGGTGATATGCTGGGACTGTTCCAGGCATTTACACCAAAGTTCGTAAAAAAGTATGCCAGTGTGGCCGATGACATTGTCCGTGCGTTTACGGAGTATGCCCAGGATGTGCGGGAAATGCAGTTTCCCACCAATGAGCATGTTTATCCGATTAAAGACAGTCTGGAAGATTTCCGGAAACTGTTTAAAGAATATGAATAGTTGATTGTTCATGTACTTAGATAAAAACATGACTGGAGGTTTGAACATGGGCTTTGATAAAATCGAGCAGTTCATTAAAGAAAAAACAAACTTTCCTTTAAAAGACAGACATGATATGCCTGACTCCACAAAAACATTCCCCGGTGGCGCACATTACCGCATGGAGGTCCCGGGTATCGAGTGTGTGTCTAACTTTGAATCCATGCTGGCCGAGTCCGAAAAGCGTAATCTGCCGATTCACAGAGTAATTGGTACGGTGGGCGGTTCCGCCCTGCTTGACACACAGGAACTCAGGCATTACGCACAAATCGGTGCCGACAGTAAAGTTGAAGTGTTATTAAACCCCATGCCCAGCAGAGGCTGGGACAACGGCAGGCAGTATGTGACTCCCGAAGGCTATGTTTCCGGGATGCGCCTGCGCGGGCAAGATAATCTGTATCTTTGGTTAAAAGAATTTGACCGCTGCCTGGATGCGGGAATCAGGGGTTTTCTGATTCCTGACGAAGGACTGCTGTATCTTTTAAATAAAATGCGTGCAGACGGTGCTGTCCCGGCAGATGTAAAATTTAAGGTTTCTGTTTTTGCCGGCCATGGCAATGCTGTTGGCGGTAAACTGCTCTCCGAGCTGGGCGCAGACAGCTTTAACCCCCTGGCAGACTTGTCACTGGCCATGCTGGCTTCCATCAGAAGTGTTGTGGACCTGCCCCTGGATGTGTACATGAGCATTGTGGATTCAATGGGAGGCCACCAGCGCCAGCTTGAAGCGCCTGAAATCGCCAGAATTTGTTCTCCTGTTTACTTTAAGTTTGAGCCCGGTAAAAACGAGTGTGACCTGTATAATTCCTGGAAAGAGCCGGGTTATCAGGACTTTTTGGTCAAAGAGAAAGTCAAGTATGCCGACATCTGTAAAGAATGGTGTGACAAGAGCGGCTACAATTTGGTTTTCAATGACTACAAAGAAGACCTGTCAATTCCCAAACCCTAAAGGCAGGATGCCAGGGTAATTTCTGAAAAAGGACTGGTAAAATTGACGAACAGTTCATTGGATACAGCACTGAGCACACTGCACAGCGCAGCAAAACTGGCTGGACTTGACTCGAAGGTTGTGGAACTGTTAAGCCAGCCCAAGCGCACCATGGAGTTTGTTTTCCCCATGCGCATGGATACCGGGGAAGTAAAAATCTTTAACGCATACCGGGTACACTGGTGTGACGCTCTCGGGCCGTTTAAAGACGGCACACGGTTTAGAAAAAACCTGACTTTGGATGAACTAAAGGCATTGGCGCTCTGGATGACGATTAAGCATGCGGTGGGCGGGATTCCGGCCGGCGGCGGCAAAGGCGGCGTTGTTGTTGATCCCGGCGAACTGAGCCGCTGGGAACTGGAACGGCTTTCCCGTTCGTTTATGCGCCACCTGCCGCTCAAAGGAGCCTGGACAGATGTGCCCGGCGCCGATATCGGGACCAACGCACAGATCATGGCTTGGATGCTCGATGAATATGAGTCGATTACAGGTGCGCACAGCCCGGCGGCCATGAACGATAAACCTGCCTCTGTCAGCGGGACGGTAGGCAGCAGTGAAGCTACCGGCCGCGGAGTCTTTTATGTCCTTAGAAAAGCGGTAGAAGATTTTGGCCTGCCAAAAGATTCCCGGGTAGCTGTCCAGGGTTTTGGCACAGTGGGTTCCCACCTGTCTCTGCTTCTGCAGGAACAGGGCTTTCGTGTGGTGGCCATCAGTGATATGTATGGCGGTATTTACACAAAAGACGGCATTAACTGTGCGAAACTTGCTTCCCATGTTGCAGAGACCGGCTCAGTAAAAGCCTTCCCGGGTACCGAGCCCATTGCCCATAAAGACTTGCTGGAACTCGATGTTGATGTATTGGTTCCCGCTGCGATTGAAAATGCAATTAATGAAGAAAACGCCGGCAGCATTCGCGCCAAACTCATCGTGGAAGCCGCCAACGGTCCGGTCACCACTGACGCTGAAAAAGTACTTCAGGAAAAAAGTATCCCGGTCATTCCCGACGTTGTAGCCAATGTGGGAGGTGCCATCGTGTGCCACCTGGAACGTATCCAGGGACTCACAGATGAATACTGGGATATTGACAGAGTCCGCCGGCAGCTTGAAGCCCGTATTCTCAAAGCATATGAAGAAACGACCCTAACAGCAAAAGAGATGAACACGTCTTACCGAAACGCCGCATGGGTCAACGCCCTGCGCAAAATTGAAGTATCCGTCAAAACAAGGGGATGGGTATAAGAGGGGCTTGTCCCTCTTATACCCTTTTCTTTTAAACGGAGGCGATACAATGCCTACAAAACATCATGCTGCAGGCAACCTCCCCGGTCTGCGTGAAGTATGGGCTGCGCGAAAAAGAATATCTGCATATGTACAGGAAACGCCACTGTTTTTATCTGCAGAGCTTTCCAAACGTTACAATGCATCTGTATACCTGAAACTGGAATACTTGCATCCCACAGGCTCATTTAAACTGCGGGGTGCCGCCAATAAAATTCTCAGCCTGAGTAAGGCAGAACGCAGTCGGGGTGTAGCTACTTTTTCCACCGGCAATCACGGTCTCGCTGTGGCCTATATGGCAAAAGAGCTGGGAATTCCCGTGTCCGTCTTTTTATCATCACGGGTCCCCGGGGCAAAGGTGAATAATCTGGAAGCACTGGGTATCAATGTGGTGGTACATGGCGTAAGCCAGGATGAAGCCCAGGAGTACTGCCTGCAGCGAGCAGCAGAAGAAGGACTCACAGTGATCATGCCCTTTGATGACCCCGCTGTGCTGGCCGGACAGGGTACCATCGGCCTGGAACTGTTAGAACGCTGCCCCGACCTGGATCATGTGATTGTACCTGTATCGGGGGGAGGCCTGGCCGGCGGAATTGCCATGGCTCTAAAGGCCGGTGTCCCCGGAATTCGTGTTACCGGTGTATCGATGGAACAGGGTGCTGTGATGTATCATTCAGTGCGAGCCGGCAAGCCGGTGATTCTCGAGGAGGCAGACTCTCTGGCCGACAGTTTGCTGGGTGGAATCGGACTGGACAACAAGTACTCATTTCCTTTGGTCCGTGATTTCGTGGATGAAATTGTTCTGGTACCGGAAAAAGCCATCGCCCGTGGAATGTCACTGCTTTACCAGCGGCATCGCATCGTGGTGGAAGGGGCATCGGCGACCTGTGTGGCCGCCCTTGACCAAACAGCTGTAGCGCCCGGCAGCAGCGTCGCACTGATTCTTTCCGGTAATAATGTTGATACCGGTACGTTTTTTGACATTGTAAACAGCAACGTATAGGTAAGTCCAAGGACTGCACAGGAGGGTTTGTTCATGACAAAAAAGGCCTGTATTTACCCCGATAATGCGCCGGTCCCCGCCGGTGCCTACTCACCCGCCATTGTTTCCGGCAACCTGGTGTTTGTTAGCGGCCAGACTCCGGAAATTCCAGGAACAGATATTCTAGTGGAGGGAGATATTGCCGTACAGACAAAACAGGTTATGGAAAACATCAAAAATATACTGGCAGCAGCCGGCTGTACCATGGATGATGTTGTAAAGATAGGTGCCCATTTGCTGGATATCAATGATTTTGACGGTTACAATCAAGTCTATAAAACATACTTCTCCAAACCGTTTCCGGCCAGGACCACAGTGCAAAGTGTAATCCCCGGCGGGTCACTGGTTGAAATCGATGCAATCGCAGTACGTCCTTAGTCTCGCCGGTGATTTTAAGTATGTTATGAATAATTCACCTCCTGTTGCAAATACTGCAAACAGGAGGTGATATTTATGCATCTGACACAAAAAGAAAGACTGCTTTTGGAAGACCAGAAAAAACATGAAGAGTTGTGTGTTAAAAAGTACAAAGAGGTGGCTCAGCAGGCCAAGGATCCCGAGCTAAAGCAGTTGTTCAACAGTTACGCTCAAAAAGAGCAGCAGCACCTTGATACGGTCAATCAAATTTTAAACGGCCAGGTCCCCAACATGCAGCAGCAACAACAACAGCAACAGCAACAACAGCAACAGCAACAAGGGCAGCAGCAGGGAAGCCAGGCCAACCAGCAGGATGCCGATCTTTGTAACGAGATGTTGACGATTGAGAAGTATGTTTCCGGTACCTATGACACCGCAGTTTTTGAATTCAGAGATACTAATATCCGTCAGGCCCTCAACCATATCCAGAAAGAAGAACAACAGCACGGTGAAGGCATTTTTAACTATATGCAGAAAAAAGGTATGTATAATCCCAGCTAATAACAAGGCACGCAACTGTGAACTGACCCCAAAAAGTTAGCTGCTCTTGAGGACTGAATCCTGTACTGTACAGGGCTCAGTCCTTTTAATTCAGCTTTGATACGTTTGTTGTAGTAATATATGTAGGCTTTAATCTCTTGTGCCAGTTGCTCTATTCTTGTAAGCGTCCTTCGATTATACCAGTGAGAGCAATGGTTGGCTTTCCCCGATAAACTGTTCCAGTTCAACCAACGTAGCATCTCTTTGCGGGTTTCTCTCCGGAGATCTGTCAGGCAGGCGCCCGTAAAACATCACGCCTGCTGCGATTAAAACCACCAAGGCTGCTATGATAAGCGTTGTTCTTTTCATTATTGCACCCCTCACTAAAGAGTTTGGTTATGTGTAGTGTTGGAAAGCAACCTGTTTTTCATTCATCTCCACCTGCGATTGTCAATAAAAAAGTGAGCCACGCGCCAGAAAAAAATTGAGCCAGTAACGCCAGTAAAAAACTGAGCCACTTAGCGCAAAACGCTGGGAAAAAATTGAGCCACATAAGGTGGTAGCATGCCCCTGCAAAACCGGTAAAAATCTTTGATTTTACAGGGGCAGAACTTCCTTAATCCTGATCTTCAAAAATCTCCTCGAACCTGATGTAACCTGGGTAGTCATAGAACACCTCATAGATATCGCTATGGATATCAAAATATGGGGAGGGTTTATCGGCAGGGGTCAGACTGTTTACTTCGGCACGTAAACCCACTACCATAGTTTCAAGCTTTTTTGTGTATTGCAGCAGAGCACGTATCAGTTCTGATGTTTCCTGATTCTCAAAATTATCGATAGTTTCATCATCATATATTGGTTCACTGTAAACGGGTTTTAACATGGTTTAGCTACACTCCTCTTGAGATAATGTTTTTACAAGTCGGTATGAGTCCCGGACATTCATGTTGAGGACATGTGATCGGAAAGTAAGCCTGTCAATCATGGCCGCTACCATGATTTCGTTCTCAAAGAGCTCCGTCCAGCGAGAAAATTCAAGGTTGGTTGTCACGATAACGCTGGCTCTCTCGGAGCGCTCCGAAATGACTTGGAACAGCATTTCGGACTGATGACGGTTAAACGTTAGATAGCTTAACTCATCTATGATAAGCAGGTCGTTTTTTGCAAGGTTCTTTTCCAGCTTCGATAAACGGTGGTGCTGAATCGCCTCTGCAAGCTCATTGGCCAGGTTCATAGCGGTGTAGAATTTAACATTAAAACCGGCATAGCATGCCTTCATGCCAAGGCCGATGCTCAGGTGCGACTTCCCATTATGGAAAACTTTCCATAATGGGAATTATCGAAAGAAATTGCTTATGGAAAGAAATCAGCGTACATATTGATTCCCATTGAGCAGTGTATTTTGATTTCTTTCCATAATACCTCACAATAGACATAAATCTAGTCTATTAGGAGGTTAACGATGGATACACGGAAGCCTGTTGATGTGCTGGCGGCAGAGGTCATTGAAGAGCTAAAGAAGCTAAACTATGCGTACAACACTATTTGTGGATTACGGGCGTCTTTTAACAGAATTTGTACATTTGCTCGAGACAGAGGTGAACAGTATTTCTCCGAGAATTTAGGAAAAGAGTATTTGAAGGAAAGATATGATTGTACTATAGACTACTATTTGGAGCCGTTTCCCAAAAAAGGAAAAGAAGC
>JAWSUT010000006.1:0-73720 GCA_033549345.1 Bacillota bacterium
TGTTACCGAGCCTAAAAGGTCCACTTCTTCCACAACCATCATAATCGCTTCGCGCAGGTAATGATACCCTTTAATATGCGCCGGAATGCCAATCTCATGGATAATGTTGGTCACATCGGCTTCCAGGCTGGACCGTTTTGCCGGCCGGGATAACGTGTTTACTGTTGGGGATGGCGCCTGGCCGTTGCCAAGCAGCCGGATCCTTTCTACCAAAACATCCATATTAAAAGGTTTTAATATGTAATAGGACGCCCCCAGTTCCACAGCCTTTCTTGTAATATCCTCCTGTCCGAAAGCTGTGAGCATAATCACTTTCGGTTTCGAATCCATGGAACCAATTTGCTCCAAAACCCCTAATCCATCCAGATGTGGCATAATAATATCCAGAAGCAATACATCAGGAGGGCTGTCCGCGATTAAATCCAGGGTTTCTTTACCGTTATATGCCTTACCTACGATGTCAATGTCAGGTTGCTGTTCGAGGTACTCCACGAGTAAGTCGCTGAATTCACGGTTGTCATCCGCTACAAAAACTTTTAACATTTCTTTCTCTCCTCCCCCAATCTTGGTAAAACGTCACATTGCTGACTGTAGATTTATTCGACATCTGGAATGATATTCCTTTAAACAATTAAACTTTTTTCAAGGAAAAAACACGCCTTGTTGTAAAGACGTGTTTTTCTTTATACATTGTCTCCCACTGCATCGAGGATTCCCGACTCCATCACCATCCATTCGATGAAGATGCCGTAACCTCGGGTCGGGTCGTTGACAAAAACATGTGTTACAGCTCCGACGATGCGACCATCCTGGATGATCGGACTGCCGCTCATTCCCTGTACGATGCCGCCCGTTGTATCGAGCAGCCGTTGGTCTGTGACACGGATAACCATACCTTTATCACTGGGTCTTGCCTGATTGTAGACGCGCTGTATTTCTATTTCAAAGCGTTCTATGTTTTCGCCTTCAAGCACTGTGAGGATTTCCGCGGGTCCAGGCTCTACCTGAGACATGAGAGCCATTGGCATCGGTGTATTAACATTACCCTGCACCGGACCTAGTTTTGTCAGTCTGCCGAAAATTCCGTAGATGCAATTTTTCTCAATGTTTCCGACAATATCTTGGCCCTCTTGAAAGATACCCGTTTTTTCTCCCGGATAACCCCGGCGAGCTGCCTTAATGTTGACGATGTTCGCTTTGACAAGTTGGCCATCTTTAACCTCTATAGCCTGGTTCGTATCAACATCGGTAATCACATGTCCCAATGCACCATATATGCCGGTATCCGGGTCATAGAATGTCATCGTTCCGACACCGGCTGCGGAATCTCTTACATATAGCCCAATTCGCGGGCTTTCCGTTTCCTGGCAAAGCATAGGGGTTACCTTTGTTTCTATTTTTTCACTGCCCCGTTTAATCTGAAATGAAATGGGATTCCCTGCGGTCCCTTTTTTGGTAATAATGTCGGCTACCTGGTTGGCATCTTCAAGCTTGACTCCGTCAATGGCCAAAATCACATCTCCCACTTCAATACCGGCATCTTTTGCCGGAGAAGAGGCGCCCTGACCGCTTGCTACCAGATGGTGCCCCACAACCAGCACACCGTCACTGTGTAGTTTGATGCCTACGGAATGTCCGCCTGGAATCAGCTTCTTTTCCGGTAGAACATTTACCGTAAGCTGGCGCAGTGGAATTACGCCGAAAAGTCGAAATTCCAGGTTAACAGAACCCAGACTTTGTGCAGTGAACTGAAGTGGTCCGCTGAGGCTGTGTTTACTGGCCTGTGTGTTGACGGGCATACCGTTTAATGAGAGGATGCCGTCCTTATCACCCTTAACATGGACGGTGAGCGGTGACGCAATGTTAACATAATGCTGCTCTCCTTCCAGAATACGCAGGTCGCTTTGCAGGTTTACCCAGATTCTCCAGGGAAATGCTGCTGCAATCAGCAGGATTAATGCCAAAGCTGTCAAAACAGCCTTTTGCCTGCGATATTGGTTTTTCACGCAGTATATCACTCCTTATCTGTCGTGAATGAAATCATCACCTCCAAATGGATTGAAGTGAATTGTACTTTTAAGTTAACCTAGCAGAGATTTTTTATACGACTTCAGTTTACATAATTCAAAAGTATCATCTGCCTCTATTGACAACAAAAAAAGCCCCGGATTCAATCCGAAGCTTTTACACAATTAAAAAATTTTATTTGTTGTTTTTGAGCATTTGCTGCGCGTGTTCGAGAGCGACTCCTTCTTCGCCGCCCAGCATTCTGGCCAGTTCTTTTTCACGGTCTTTATCGTTTAGTTTTACCAGGCGTGTGACTGTCCGTCCGTCCCGGTTTTCTTTGTAAATTGCAAAATGCTGGTTGGCTGCGGCGGCAATAAGCGGCTGGTGAGTTACGCAGATTACCTGCCGGTGACGGGAGAGTGAGACCAGCTTTTCGGCGACGCGTCTGACTGTAATCCCGCCGATACCGGCATCGATTTCATCAAAAATCAAGGTCGGTACGCTATCCTGCATGGCCAGGACGCTTTTTATGGCCAGCATGACCCGCGAAACTTCACCGCCTGAGGCTGTTTTAGCCAGCGGTCGGGGCGGTTCCCCGGCATTTGCGGTAAAGACAAATTCCACACTGTCGCAGCCATGTTTGCTGTTTCTTGAGGCTTCTTCCACAGTCACAGCAAATACTGCTCCCTGCAGCGCCAGATTCTGCAGAACATCGTTAATTTCAGCCGCTAACACGGCGGCGGCTTCTTTTCTTAACCGGGAAAGTTCGGCTGCGGTCTTGTCCATTTGGGCCCGGATACCTGCGGCTTCCTGCTCAGCGTTGGCCAGAGCATCATTGCGGCCGGCCAGCTCGTCAAGCTCACGCTGCAGTTTCTCCGCCAGTGCATGAACATCATCCACTGTGGGGCCGTATTTTTTCTTGATTGTTTTATAATGTTCCAGCCGCTGCACCACACTCTGCAGCTCGGCTTCATCAAGGTTAATTTCGTCATGATAAGTGCGCAGTTCGCGGGCGGCATCAGTGAGCTGCTCACTGACACTGACAATCCGGTCCAGTAGTTCACTGAGGTCCTCATCCAGTGCAGCAGCTGCTGCCAGCTCCTTTTCAACCGTACCCAGACGGTCGACGATGGCACCGTCATAAGCACCTTCGTAGAGTTCAGCGTATATTTTTGCCGTTCTGTCCGCAAGCTGGTGCGCGTGTGTCAGACGGTTAAAACGTTTTTCCAGTTCTGCCTCTTCTTCGCCGCAGAGCCGTGCCGCTGCAATTTCGTCCAACTGAAACCGCAGAAAATCGGCATGCCTGGCCAGCGCTGCTTCATCGCCGCCCAAATCGTCCAGCACGCGCTGCAGTTCGCCCAGACGGCCAAACCCTTCTGCCAGCTTCGCCAGCAGTTTGGCGTGTTCTTCACCGCCAAATGAATCGAGGAGCCGGCATTGTGTTGCCGGGTCCAGCAGCGACTGCTGGCGGTTTTGCCCGTGCAGATCCACCAGGCGTTTTCCCAGCGCCGACATACCGGCCAGCGGCTGCACACGGTTGTTGATGCGGCAGATATTCGGGCCGTTTTTTCTTATTTCCCGACAGATGACCAGTTCTTCAGCGTTGTCTGTGTCCGCAGCGGGAAAAAACCCTTCAGGCACAGAAAAGACAGCCTGCATCATTGCCGACTCTTCACCGGCACGGATGGCTTCCGGATTGGCCCTCTCACCCAAAAGCAGACTGACCGCGCCAAGCAGCATGGACTTACCCGCTCCGGTCTCACCGGTGATCACATTCAGGCCCTCGCCGGGGTAAAAGACCAGATTATCAATCAGCGCCAGATTTTCCACTTCCAACATCCGAAGCATACACTTACATCCTTTCCGGCTCCCGCTGTATAACCTTGCTCAGTTTACGGTGCAGCAGCGTGTAAAAATCCGTGCCCTGCATCTGAACAAGCGGGGTGGTTAGCGGTGCACGTGTAACCTGCACAACATCATCGTCCTGCAGGGTAAATCCTACCTGTCCGTCCACCGTCAGAATCACTTCCGACTGGCGTGTCCAGGTTTTTATGGACACTCTCTCACTGCTGGAAACAATCACGGAACGGTGGTGTAAAAGGTGCGGACAAATCGGGGTAATAATCATCACATCCAGTGCCGGGTTAACGATTGGCCCGCCGGCAGAAAGCGAATAGCCGGTGGAACCTGTGGGCGTGGCAACAATAATCCCGTCACTGGGATAAGACTCCAGATGCTTATCATTAACATATGTATCGAGATAGATAATGCGTGAAAACGGCCCTTTGGAAATAACAATATCGTTAAGTGCGGTATATTCTGCCACCGGCCTGTCATCCCGGAACACACGTGCCGAGAGCATTAACCGGTGCCGCACCTTATAGTGGCCGTCAAGAAGCTTCTGCAGTGCCGTTTCCAGCCTGGGCGGCTCCACTTCCGCTAGAAATCCCATTTGACCCAGATTCACACCGAGGATGGGCAGGTTTGTCCCTGTAAAATGACGCGCCGCACGCAGGATGGTTCCATCCCCGCCCAGGACAATAATCATGTCTACTTTTCCGGGAAATTCCTGCAACGGTATGGTTTCTATGCTGGTTTGCAGCTGGGCTTCATCCGATTCCGGCAGAAACGGACGCACATCATGCTTCGCACAGAATGTTTCAATTCTGGCCACCAACGCCTGCACTTCATTCTTTTTTTTCCAGTTGGGGACGATACCGATTCCCTTCATGATTTCTGACCTCCCCTAGATTCGGAAGCGCACTTCATGCAGCGTTTCCTTTTCCACATTAACGATAAGAATTCCGCCGGCGCGATAAGCCAGCACATCTCTGAGCAGGGAATTGCGCCACATTTTCGACTGCAGCCTGACGGCCTTGTTGTCCCGGCGGACCCGCACAAGATACCTGCGCCCGCTTTTGGATACAAGATAATCTGCTTTCAATTCAAATGGGTGCGGCTTGCCGTCTATTTCCATTTTCACTCTGATTATAGGCTTGGCTTTAAGCACGTCATAACCCGCATCTTGCAGAAACTGCACTGTCCGGGTATTGGAGCGGCCCGGTTTTTTTCCTGAAATTCTTCTGAAGTTGCGCCTAAACCACCACACCAGAAACGCGATGACGAGCAGGCCGAGAATAAGCCAGTCTTTCACTTCCATATTAAAATCACCCGCCTCACTGACAAGTATTCGTCACCACAGGCGGGTATCCTTTTTTAGCTTAATTCACGATGCGCGGCAGACACCACGGAGGCAAAGTCCACAGCCCCCTCGCCTGTTCCTGTTTTCAGGTGAAGCAGATATTCAATATTGCCCTCAGGCCCCTGGATCGGTGAATACGCTGCACCCGCCACACTGTAGCCCGTGGCGCCGGCGGCAGCGGCGATTTTCTCGAGGACTTCCAGGTGGTCCCCTGTGTCGCGGACAACGCCTTTTTTGCCGACACGCCCCTTGCCCACCTCAAACTGCGGCTTCACCAGGGTAATAACCTCTGCCACGCCCAGTTTTTTTAATACCGGCAGCACCAGTTCCAGTGAAATAAAGGACACATCCACACTGGCAAAATCCGGCGGTTCGCTGAAAGCATCGGCCGACAGGTGGCGGATATTGGTCCGCTCCATGGACACAACGCGCTCATCCTGGCGCAGCCGCCAGTCAAGTTGGCCGTAGCCCACATCCACACTGTATACCCTGGCAGCGCCATGCTGCAGCAGGCAGTCTGTAAAGCCGCCTGTTGAGGCACCCACGTCCAGCACCACGCGGCCCGCCACATCCACAGCAAACTGATGGATGGCTTTTTCCAGTTTAAGCCCCCCGCGGGACACAAAACGCGGCAGCTCACGCACTTCAATTTCTGCATCTTCGCTTACAGGCGTTCCCGGCTTGTCCGTCTTTTGGCCGCCGACATAGACAAGGCCGGCCATAATGGCAGCCCGTGCAGCGCTGCGGCTGGCAAAAACGCCGCGCTCTGCAAGCAGCACGTCTATTCGTTTCCGCTCTGTGCCCATGGCAGACTCTTTTCCCCGTCACCGGCCAAATCCAGGCAGGCTGCGGCGATCTTTTCGGGTGTGAGGCCCAGCTCTTTTAAAAGCAGCGGCCTGGCGCCGTGCTCAACGAAGCAATCCGGCACACCAAGGCGCCGAACCGGCACATGGGCCAGATTGTTCTGCTCAAGAAATTCCAGGACGGCGGAGCCAAATCCGCCGGCCAACATATGCTCTTCCACAGTTACCAGGCCAAAGCGGCAGGATAAAACGGCCCGGGTAATTAGTTCCACATCCAGCGGCTTGACAAAAACCGGGTCAATTACAGCGACCGACAGGCCCCGTTTCTCCAGTTTAAGCGCCGCCTCTAAGGCATCCTGAACCATCGGGCCAAGAGCTATAACGGCCACATCACGTCCGGGGCGGATAATCTCTCCCTTGCCCCAGGCAAGAGGTGCAGGGTCTTCCCGTTTTGTACCGGTTCCTTTGCCGCGGGGGTAGCGGACGGCCACCGGCCCCTGGTGTTTCAGGCCGCTTGCCACAGCATGTTGAAGTATATTCTCGTCCCGGGGAACGATAATTGACATATTGGGAATATGACGCAGGTAAGCCAGATCAAACAGGCCGTTGTGTGTTTCGCCGTCCTCACCCACAATACCGGCACGGTCCAGCGCAAAGAGAACCGGCAGATTCTGCAGGCACACATCATGCAGTACCTGGTCATAAGCCCGCTGCAGGAAAGTGGAATAGACCGCCACCACAGGACGAAACCCTTTTACGGCCAGTCCCGCGGCAAATGTGACGGCGTGCTGCTCGGCGATGCCCACATCAAAGAATCGCTGGGGCAGCTCTTCGGCAAATTTGTCCAGACCGGTACCCGCAGCCATGGCCGC
This sequence comes from Bacillota bacterium, assembly GCA_033549345.1. Classification (GTDB taxonomy): domain Bacteria; phylum Bacillota; class Dethiobacteria; order Dethiobacterales; family Dethiobacteraceae; genus JAWSUT01. Next base: position 6,885 of record JAWSUT010000006.1, read on the forward strand.
CGTAATGGCAACAATTTTTTCATCTTTTTTTGCTGCTGCCAGCAGGGTATCACGAAACACTTCCGTATAGGAGGGGACACCGGCGCTTACGCCGGGGACAGGCGGAGACTGCGGGTCAAAGGGGCCGATTCCGTGGTAGAAATCCGGCTTACATTCGGCCTCGTTAAACCCTTTGCCCTTTTTCGTCAGCACGTGAATCAGTACCGGTCCTTTGATTTTCTTTGCGCCCCGCAGCGCAGACAACAGGGCATCCAGATTATGCCCGTTTACAGGGCCCAGGTAAGTAAATCCCAGTTCCTCAAAAAGCATGCCGGGAACGATTAAAGACTTTAAGGCATCTTTGACGCGCTCAACCGATTTCAGCACTTTGCCGCCGATGGCGGGAATCCGTTTCAGTATTTCTTCCACGTCTTCCTTGAAACGGAAATATTTTGGATCTGTCCGCAGACGGTCAAGATATGCCGCCATGCTGCCGACATTTTGTGATATAGACATCTCATTGTCATTGAGCACAACAATCAGATCCGTCCCGGCGTCTCCCGCGTTATTCAGAGCTTCAAAGGCCATGCCGCCGCTCATGGAACCGTCACCAATCACGGCAAGCACATGGTGCTTCTCGCCTAAAAGATCGCGTGCATGCGCCAGACCCAGTGCGGCGGAAATGGAGGTGGAACTGTGGCCGGTCCCGAAAGCATCGTGCTCACTTTCATGAATCTTGGGGAATCCGCTCAAACCCCGAAACTGCCGGAGATTGTCAAACCCCTCTTTACGTCCGGTAAGGATTTTGTGGACATAGGACTGGTGGCCCACATCCCAGACAAATCTGTCAACGGGGCTGTTAAAGATTGTATGCAAAGCGATGGTCAGTTCCACAACACCCAGGTTGGGAGCCAGATGCCCGCCGTTTTCAGAGACTTTTTCCAGCAGAAAAGCTCTGATTTCACAGGCCAGTTCATTTAACTGCCGCACGCTCATCTGTTTTAGGTCCTGCGGCCCGTTTATGCCGGGCAGCCACTCATTCATCCTCTGCGCCCTCACTTTCTCCGGCGTGGCAAAGCCCGGCCGAAAAACAGCTGTCCGGGCAAAAATGCCTCCACCTTTGTCAATATATAGGCAAACGTCAGCAAGATTTCTGTGGAACGTTCAATGGCAACGGTCTTACCTACCGCTTTGCCGCCAACAGTCAACGCGGAGACAAGCCCGGTGGCAATGATGCTAAACAGCGGGTGTGCCTGCAGGAAGCCGGATGTTATCAGGCGCAGAACCAAAAAAGCAGAGAGAACCCCGCTGATAATACCGGCGATATCGCCGACGACATCGTTGCAGAAATTGGAGAATCTGTCGGCATTGCGAATCAGATACAGCGCCTCGCGCGCTCCCGCCGTCTTTTTTGCCGCTTTGGCCAAAAGAGGGACTTCATCGGCTGCGGTGGCGGCGATGCCGATCATATCAAAAAGAATACCAACAAAGATGATAACCAATAGTATAAACAGCGCAACAAAAAAGGATTCCACCCCGGCAAAAAGAAGCTGCGTCACGATACTGAGCAGGATGGCCAGAATGAATGTCCAGATTGTAATTGTAATAACCCAACCGATAGGAAATTTTTTTCTTTTACACTGCGCCATGTGTTTATTCAACCGACCTTTGGCTTACTGGAATTTACGCTAAATTTTTCCGCCATTATAAAAAAAAAGAATATGTACCGTAGGTGAGCAGCCCGGCAGGTAAACGTTACGGCTTGAGGTCCAGCAGGTTTTCCCAGTTAATCACCATGATGTCACCATCATGGCAGTTTCCTTTTACGATTAACTCCATCGTGTCGCCAGCGATGGGACTGGATTGCCACTGAGTCCGTACTTTAATCCCTGTCGAGCCTCCCTGAGAGGAACAGTCTAGGAGTTTTCCTCAATAATACGGGGAAACGCTTTCTATCCTCTTTTGCAACACGGGTTTCATGCAAGCACTCCACCGGCATCACTCAAGGCAGGCTACACTGTACACAGCGCGAACCGCATACAGGTTCTTCCCAAGCCGTAATCCTTTACCAACTACGGTAATCCACCACATACTTGGGTCTCCACGGGGCTAGGGTCAACGCCTGCATGCCTTTGCAGATCGCCCCATCCCCTTAACTCCCAGCACCAGCCCCCAACTGGGCGTCGGCAGCCAGCACCAAGAACTTCATCGATATGCCCTTTACGGATTTTTAGGCCCGTCTTCGAAAGCGGACGTACTAACTAGAATACTGCGCCACCTACGGATTCAATGAATATTGTAACATATCTTTGGAAAACAAACAAATGCTCCCGCAGGCTTCCTCTGGCAATCCCAGTGCCTGGAGGAGTGCGATAGGATAACGAAGACCGTTATAGGTTCCGCATGAACCGGCGCTTGTCGTGGCGCGGGTATGCGCTGGTTTACAATAATTATTTATTTCGGTGAACCAGCATCTCGGCCAACTGCCGCAATTTGCCGGCGGATTGACCGAATGGTTCAATTTCATGTAACGCAGACAGATAAAGGCTGTCGGCCTTTTCCTGTGCTTTGGCCAGGCCGTAAAGCGCAGGATAGGTCAATTTTTGCTTACTTTCATCAGATCCGGTTTTTTTACCCAAAACCGTTTCGTCACCGGTAATATCAAGAATATCATCAACAATCTGAAAAGCAAGTCCGATTTTTTCTGCAAATGAGGTAAGCCGCGTCAGCTCTTCCGGGGAAGCATCGCCCATTACCGCACCGCTGCGGATGCAGCAGATAAAGAGTTTCCCTGTTTTATGGCGGTGAATATAATCCAGTATTTCTGCGTTTACCTGCTTCCCTTCGGAGAGCAGATCCACCACCTGGCCGCCAATCATGCCCTGCATACCTGCGGCCCGGCCAAGCTCTTCCACAAGCCGGACAACCGTTGCCGCATTAAAATAAGCGGATGCTTCTGCTGCCAGCGTTTCAAATGCCAGCGTCAGCAGTGAATCCCCGGCAAGGATGGCCAGAGCATCGCCAAAAACTTTATGGTTAGCCAGCCTGCCGCGGCGGTAATCATCGTCATCAAGGGCCGGTAAATCGTCGTGAATCAGGGAGTAGGTATGAATCATTTCCAGCGCACAGGCAGCCGGCATCGCCTGCAGCTGCGGTACGCCGAAGATCTCTGCGGCAGCCAGTGTTAAAAGCGGCCGCAGCCGTTTGCCGCCGGCAAACACACTGTAGCGTACAGCGCGGTGAATTTCTGCGGGAAATGCATCCTCCGCCGGCAAAAACCCGTCAAGAGCCGCATCCACATCAGCGGCGAGCTGTTTTAGTTCGGGCGTCACGAACTCTCCCCCCCGGTAAACGGGATAAACTCTTCGGAATCTTTGAGCAGGATGGAAATTTTATTTTCAGCAGCAGAAAGTTTGGACCGGCAGAGCTGTACCAGCTTCATACCCTCCCCAAAGAGCTCAAGAGCATCTTCCAGAGGGCAGTCACTGCGTTCCAGCCGGGCGAGCACATCTTCCAGTGCCCGCAGAGCCTCCTCAAACTTCAGGTCATCTGCAGTCTTTTGCGTTTCAGTCATCATCATTCCTCCGTGAAGGTTTCTTTCACTTCCGCGATTGCGCGGCCGCGTTCCAGGTGAAGACGCAGCAAATCTCCGGCACGCAGAGCGGCTGCATCCCTGACCACGTTTCCCTGATTGTCAAGGCAGATGGCAAACCCGCGACCCAGGACCGCCTCCGGGCTCAGTGCCCGCAGCTTGCCCTCCATTACGCCGACGCAGGAGGTGTAACCCTGCAGGAGATAGGCCATTCTCGCCTCCAGCCGTGACGCCAGATTATCCACCGTCTGGCTGTATTGGCTCACCCTCTCCAACGGGCTGGTAAGGACTCTTGAAGCAGCAAGCCTCTTTAGATAGCGCCTGTCCTGTTCAAGTTTGGCTGCCAGTTTGGTGGTCATCCGTTTTTGTGCGGCAGCCAGATACTGTACAATCTCACGGTAATCGGGTGCCACAATTTCTGCGGCGGCAGTCGGTGTGGCGGCACGCACATCGGCAACGAAGTCGGCGATTGTAAAGTCGGTCTCATGTCCCACCGCAGATACCACGGGAATTTTAGAGGCAAAGACAGCCCTGGCCACCACTTCTTCGTTAAATGCCCACAGTTCTTCGATAGAACCGCCGCCCCGGCCGATGATCATCACATCGACACCGGAAACCCCGTTTAAAAAGTCTATGGCGGCAGCGATCTGCCCCGGCGCTTCCGGACCCTGAACCAAGACCGGTACCACCAGTACTTCCGCCTGGGGAAAACGGCGGGTCAGCGTGGTCAGAATATCACGGACCGCCGCGCCGGTGGGCGAAGTGACAACGCCAATGCGGGCAGGAAGTTTCGGTAAACTCTGCTTGTATTCGGGTGAAAAAAGGCCTTCGGCGGCCAATTTACTTTTGAGCTCCTCAAACGCGGCAAACAAACTGCCCACGCCCTCCGGCAGCATGGTATCGGCATACAGCTGATACTGCCCGTCCCGCTCATAAACGGAGATCTTGCCTCCCACCACAACCTTCATGCCGTTAGCCGGTTTAAAGGTGAGCCTGGCGTTGCTTGAGCGAAACATTACGCAGCGAAGTGATGCGGCAGCATCTTTGAGCGTAAAGTACATATGGCCGGAAGAATGATGCTTGAAATTAGAAATTTCGCCGCTGACCCGCAGCCTGTTCAACTGCGGTTCAGCGGCAAAAAGGTTCTTGATATATTGAGTTAACTGTGCGACGGTCAGTGTACGACCGGAATCATACGGCATATTAATCGCAGCACTCCACCATGTTTCTGAGCATCATCGTGATGGTCATCGGACCGACACCGCCGGGAACCGGAGTAATCCAGCCGGCGACCTGTTTGGCGCTGTCATGTTCCACATCTCCGACAAGATGCTGGCCGACAACGTTTGTGCCGACATCAATGACAATGGCACCTTTTTTAATCATCGACCCGGTAATCATCTCGGGATGGCCGGCTGCCACCACGAGGATGTCCGCTTCTTTTGTCATCTCTTCCAGATACCAGGAACGGGAATGGGCAAAGGACACCGTAGCATGCTTCTCCAGCAGCAGAAAGCCGACAGGCAGACCCACATGCTGGCTGCGGCCGACAATAACGGCACGCTTCCCTTTAATCTCCACGCCTGTGGATTCAATGATTTTAATAATCCCGCGGGGCGTAAACGGAATGTACTGCTTGTCGCCGATCAGGAAGTTGCCCAGATTCATCGGATGGACGCCTTCCACATCTTTGGCCGGATCCATTGCCTTGACCACATTCTGGTAATCAATATGGGGCGGCATGGGATGGATATTAATCGCGGTAAACCGGGGATCTTCATTCAGCGTCTTCACAAGTTCGACGACATCGCTTTCGTTGGAAAGAGAGTTCAGCGTGTGAATTTCGCAGTAGATGCCCACATCCGCACACATCCGCTTTTTGAGCTCGGCAATGTTCTTGCGCGCTTTGGGGCTGTTGACAAGGACGATGGCCAGCCCCGGGGCTTTTTGATTTTCCGACTTTAATTTGGCCACGTCTTTTTTAATTTGTTGCCTTAGTTCATTGGCAATTTTCGTGCCGTCGATTAGTTGGGCAGCCATGGTAAATCCCCCCTACTTGAGATTGTGCTTACGCTTAAAGGCTTCCAGAGTGTTGAGCATCAGCATGGTGATGGTCATCGGGCCCACACCGCCGGGAACGGGAGTGATATAGGAAGCCACTTCTTTGGCGCTGTCAAAATGGACGTCGCCCACCAGCTTGTCATTGACGCGGTTGATACCCACATCGATAACCACAGCACCCGGCTTCACCATTTCACCGGTGATCATTTCCGGCCGGCCGACGGCGACAACCAGCACGTCAGCTTCGCGGCAGACTGCGCCCAGATCGGCTGTGCGGGAATGACAAATGGTAACGGTGGCATGCTGCTGCAGCAGAAGCAGGGCAACAGGCTTACCGACGATGTTGCTGCGGCCGACGACAACGGCATTTTTGCCTTTTAAGTCGTAACCGATGTATTCGAGCATTTTCATGCAGCCGTGCGGTGTGCAGGGAATAAAGCAGTCATCCCCGATCATCAGATTACCAACATTGATGGGATGGAAACCGTCAACGTCTTTTTCTACGGAAATTGCGTCAATGACGGCTTTTTCTTCAATGTGGTCCGGCAGCGGCAGCTGCACAAGAATACCATGAATGTCTTCATCATTGTTTAGATCGTCAATCATCTTTAGCAGTTCTTCCTGGGTTGTTTCAGCCGGAATTCTGTTAACTACGGAGTGGAAACCAAGTTTCTTCGCTGTCTTTTCCTTGTTACCCACGTACGCTTTGGATGCAGGGTCTTCACCAACCAGAATAACGGCCAGGCCCGGAGCCTTACCCGTTTTTTCCTTCAGGTCAGCCAGTTCGGTACCAATCTGTTCCCGGATGGCGGCGGCCACTTCGGGCCCACTAATTAATTTTGCTGTCATTTAAAATCCTCCCCTAAAATAGTTTTTCCAAATATATAGCATTTCCTGCTGTCAGCGCAAAATTTCTCACCAACATATGTAGCAGGCCGTTTAATTCATGATAAACGGCCTGCTTATATTTCAGTCTTTCCTTACAGGCTCTTGAGATACTCGTCGATTGACTTGGCAGCCATCTTACCTGCACCCATGGCGTTAATAACGGTGGCGGCACCGGTGACGATGTCACCGCCGGCCCATACGCCTTCGCGGGATGTGCGGCCGGACTCGTCCGCCTCAATCGTCCCTTTGCGGCCGGTCTTTAAGCCGGTGGTGGTCTGCGGTACCAGCGGATTGGGCGTCTGGCCCACCGCGACAACAATGGTGTCCACATCAAAGACGAAATTGGATTCTTCGATAGGCTCGGGACGGCAGCGCCCGGACTCATCCGGCTCACAGAGACGCATCTTCACGCACTCCATGCCTTTGACCCAACCGTTTTCGTCGCCGATAATGTTTACCGGGTTGGTCAGCAGGTTAAACTGCACGCCTTCCTCTTCGGCATGATGGATTTCTTCCAGTCTGGCCGGCATTTCCTTGTCGGAACGACGGTAGACGATATAGACATTCTCGGCACCCAGGCGCAGTGCTGTACGGGCGGAGTCCATGGCCACGTTACCGGCACCGACCACAGCCACATTTTTACCCACTTTGATCGGGGTGTCATACTCGGGGAACAGGTAGGCTTTCATCAGGTTGGTCCGCGTGAGAAACTCGTTGGCGGAGTATACGCCAAGCAGGTTTTCGCCCGGAATGCCAAGGAAGGTGGGCAGGCCGGCGCCGGTCCCGATAAAGACCGCATCAAAACCTTCTTCGTCAAACAGTTCATCTACGGTAATGGTTTTACCAATGACCACGTTGGTGCGCAGTTTCACACCAAGGCGCTGGATATAATCCACTTCTTTGCGCACAACTTCTTTGGGCAGACGGAATTCGGGAATACCATACACCAACACGCCGCCCGGCATATGGAACGCTTCAAACAGGGTGACTTCGTGACCCATTCTGGCCAAATCCCCGGCGCAGGTCAGTCCGGCGGGGCCGGCGCCAACCACGGCAACCTTTTTCCCGCTGGAAGCAGGCAGCTGGGGAACATCCACACCGGTTTCCAGTTCCCAGTCGGCCAAAAACCGCTCCAGGCGGCCAATCGCGACGGACTCGCCTTTCTTGGTACGTACACAAAATGACTCGCACTGGCTCTCCTGCGGGCAGACACGACCACAGATTGCCGGCAGATTATTTTTTTCTTTGAGGTTAAAAACACCTTCGCCAAACTTTTTCTCTTTAATCAGGGAAATAAAAGCGGGAATGTCCACTTCCACAGGACAGCCCTGGCGGCAGGGCGCCTTCTTACATTCCAGACAGCGCTCCGCTTCGGCAACAGCCGTATCGATATCATAGCCAAAAGGTACTTCATTAAAATTCTTTACCCGTTCCTGCGGTTTTTGTTCTTCCATCGGATGCTTTGTTTTGACGTCATGGGCCATTACTCTCCACCTCCGCAGCGGCAAAATTCAAGAGCCTGCTTTTCCTTATCCAAAAACATCTTAGAGCGGGCCATTAACTCGTTAAAATCCACCTGGTGGCCGTCAAATACAGGGCCGTCGACACAGGTGAACATGGTTTTGTCACCTACAGTTACCCGGCAGGCTCCGCACATTCCGGTACCGTCTACCATAATCGGGTTTAGGCTGACAACGGTTTTTACGCCGTACGGGCGGGTCTGGTTGACAATGGCCCGCATCATGGGCATCGGGCCCACGGCGATAATCTCGGCAATCGGTTCCCCGTCATCAAGGTATTTTTGCAGAATGTCGGAAACAAACCCGTGATGTCCGTACGTACCGTCATCTGTACAGACATGAAGTTCTTTACTGACGGCGCGCATTTCGTCTTCAAGAAGCAATAACTCTTTTGTACGGGCACCGATGATGGAAACAACATCCATGCCGGCTTTGTGAAAACCTTTGACTTTGGGATATACAGGTGCAATCCCTACACCGCCCCCGACGGCGATGATACGGCCGGGATGCTCGGGAAATTCCATCGGTTTCCCCAGCGGCCCGACGAAGTCGGAAATGTAATCGCCGGCTTCCTTTTGGGCCAGACATTTGGTTGTCTGTCCGACTTCCTGGAAAATAATCGTAATCGTGCCGCGCTCAGGATCAGAGTCGGCAATTGTCAAGGGAATTCTCTCCCCCCTGTCATCGACACGCAGGATAATAAACTGCCCCGGTTTGGCTTTTCTGGCAACCAATGGTGCTTCGACTTCAAACATTTTTGAAACGTCTGAGAGCACTTTTTTTGTAACCAGCTTATACAATAGCGCTTCCTCCCTTACCTCTAAATATGCTTTTTGTGTCTGCTGCTTACGTTTTATTCGCCAAATCCGGGGGGATTTCCTTTTTTCTGCTGTACGAAATATTAAAATTGTAGAAGTTTTCTAATTAGTGCATCGCCGCGCAAAAATAGCTGCACCCACAGCATTATCTCCGGCAAACCCGGGCTGTGCAAAGGCGGTTTCTGCCGGCAGGCCATCCGCCAACGTTGTCCGGATAAACCGGTTGGCCGCAACGCCTCCCACCAGGAGCACCGGTTTCTTACCGGCTTGGCCCAGAACATTGCGCACCAGGCGCAGGATGGAACCGGCCACGCAGCGTTCCACACCGCGGGCCAAATCCTCAGGCGCATGGATGCCGTCTTTGATCGCCCGCTGCACATGGCTCTCCGGGCCGGAAAAAGACAACTGAAAGTCGCGAACCGACACGGGAACATCGGCACCCCGGCCCGGGCAGCGGGCTGCCAATGCTTCCAGAGCGGGACCCGCCGGAAATCCCAGCCCCAGCGCCACACCCACGCGGTCAATGAACTGGCCGGCATGCAGATCCTCTGAACCGCCCAGTTCTTTGATTGCCAGCCCTTTTGCCTGCCTGGCCACCTCGAGAATTTCTGTGGTCCCTCCGGAGATATGAACCGCATAAAAGTTGTCCCAGTCTACGCCGGCCGACCAGAGCCCGGCGTAGATATGCCCTTCCTGATGGGAAAGGGAGAAAAAGGGAACCCCAAGCGTAGCCGCCAGCATCCGGCCAAATGATGTTCCTACAGTAAACACCGGCATATACGATCCGTCTACCGGACGCGGCCGGGTAGAGGCGGCTACCGCCTGCAAACACAGCGGGCCGGTTCTTTCTGCCAGCGCCTCGGCGAGATGCGGCAGATTCTGCAAATGCAAAAATATCCCATCCGACTGCCGCAGGCCCCGTTCGCCTGAGGGCACCTCGAGAAGCTTCCGCTGTTCACAAAGCAAGCGTCCCTGGGCGTCGGTTACGGCCAGGGACGTGGTATAGCATGATGTGTCAATTCCATAGTACATTTTATTCCACCTCGCTGTCCTTTCTGTCACGGGCCAGTTTGTCAAGGACTCCGTTTAAGAACTTGGCGGATTCTTCGCTGTTAAAGGCCTTGCTGAGTTCCAGTGCCTCATTAATCGATACGGCTGCCGGAATGTCCTCCAGATAAAGCAGCTCATAGCCGGCCAGGCGCAGTACGTTGCGGTCCACAGCGGCCAGTCTTTCTATCTGCCAGTTCTGCAGATAGCCGGACATGGTCTGATCAATCTCGTTCAGATTGGCAAGCGTTCCTTCTGCAAGTTTTCTGGCGAATGCCGCAGTCTCACCGCTGACGCCGCTTTCGGCCAGAAGCTCACTCAGAGCAGGTTCCAGTTCGTTTTTTCCGATGTCATGCTGAAATAGAGCTTTAAATGCGATCTCCCTTGCCACACGCCGGCTCATAATAACCTCCTGTTAATCGCTGTCGGGCCAGAAGCGCTGCAGCACATTCTGCAGGCCCTCATGGCGGTCAAACATTTTGCCCAGGTAAATACCCAGAGCAATACAAATAAATAAAAGCAGGCTTCGCCAGAAACCGAAAATAATAATTGTCAGCCCGATAATCAGGCCAATCAGGCCACCCACAACTTTTCCCCAGTGTTCAGTTAAAAACTGGCGCAAAGCTTTAGTAGTCACGTCCACACCTCTTTTCAAAAAAATCGCTTACCGCGGGGTTTTTACCGTATCCGTGACAACATTTTCAATCATAACTTTGATTTCCGCCACACCACTGCCGGTGGTGCTCTCTACATATTCCTTCACAGCAGCCTGCAGTTCCGCCGTCACCTGCGGAATATTCTGGTCAGGATAGGTTACGGCCCGCAAAAAGATAATCAGTCCGTTATCCGAGGCAACAATGCGTGTTTTGGTCTCCCGGACACCCTTGATTCCCCTGGCGGCTTTGAGGACCAGGTTTTCCACCGCCTTAAAGCAAATCCGCACTTCGCCAAGCGGGCCGGCCTGCAGCAGGGTTTCCACGCACTCACTGCGGCGCAGGCTGATAACAAGCAGCAGGACGGCAGCGATTAAGACAATTGCAGCCGGCAGGACATACGCGAAATTTCCGTAGATATCTTCCAGGCTTGTCCGCAGGAATTCCAGTGGGAAATATGCCGTGGCCACGGCGCCGAGACACAATGCGGCGGCTCCAAGAAAAAGGGCTATGACGGCCAGGTATAGTTTTTCACGAGCGTTCATCGGCTATCCATCTCCTTTTTTATGCCTGTTTTATGAAATATTGAAAAGCCCCTGCCTTGACAGGGGCTTATGAACTTATTTTACGCGGGGCTCCTCTTCTTGTTCTTCGTCTTCCTTACTGAGCCCGAAACTGACACCCTGCACATGCACATTCACAGTGGCAGCTTCCAGGCCGGTCATGGATTCGATGGCCGTTTTGACATTCTCCTGGATTTTCCAGGCAACATCCGGAATCCGCGCCCCAAATTTGACGATGATGAACAGGTCTATGGCCGCCTGCCTGTCGCCCACTTCCACTTTGACACCTTTGGAGAGGTTTCGTTTGCCCAGCATATCGGCAATGCCCCCGACAATGCCGCCGGTCATACCGGCTACGCCTTCCACTTCCGTGGCAGCCAATCCGGCGATTATGGCGACAACATCATCGGCAATTTTAATGTTACCGAGTTCCGTCGGTATGTATTCTTCCTGTACGGTCAAAAACGCCACCCCCTCGCTACAGCGCTGCTGTAACGTTTTTTATTATACCAAAAACTTCATGTCAATACAATTCCATGCCATTTGTCAAAATCCTGCTAACGATTGTTGTGCTCGACCACAGTAATGCGGTCCATGGTCACACCGGTCACGCTGCTGACCATCTCGGCAATCTGCATAAATTCCTGCTCACCCAACGCCTCGGACTGGACCACTACATTAACCATGCCGTCCTTGAAGAAAAAGACCGCATCCTTGTAGCCGTGCGCTTTAAGCATATTCTCTACCATCAATTCGTCTTCCATGAGTTCAACCAGGTCCAGGATCTGCTCTTCAGCCTCTCTTTTTGCCTCCGGAGATACATTTTCGTTGTTAATCATTTCGTTTAGCATTTCCTTTTCCGTAGCCCGGACACGGTCACGCTGCAGGCGGTATTCCACAAAAAAAGCCTTAAACTGGTCAATATCCCAGTTTTCCGGATCGGGCTCCGGGTCGTTGACAATGCTTGGCACATAGGGATCATCGGGTGAAACGATATCAATCATTTCCCTGTTGACTTCAACCAGCCAATACACGGCCACCACCGTCACCAGCAGCACCACCAGCGTAATCATCCGTTTAGACGCGTTCATCTTCTCTCCTCCTTCCTACTCCATCGGCAGCACACGAATCCGGTGTGCCGGTAAATTAAGTGCCGCTGCCACTGCCAGAGTAATCTGTTCCTTAATAACGGGGTTTTCCGCTCCCTGCGCAATCACCATCACACCGGCAATTCTGGGATGCAGTTCACGTTTGACCACAGCTTTTTCCGCACTGTTATCCCGGGTGATCACCGCCTGGGTTTGGGTGGTTGTCTCTTCCACATCCCTAAGCCCCCCGGCTCCGTCTGCCTCATGCGTGCTGCGCTCTGTGGTTTGCCGGTCCTGTTCGTATTCATAGGTAGGGCCACTTTCCAGCGTAATCAGAACGGAAACATCCCTGACACCTCTGACACGGCCCAGCCGGTCGGCCAGCTCACGTTCCAGCTGCTGGCGGTAATCACCTTTGCCTGCCACAGCCAGGGTTTCTGCGGCGGGTTGCGGCTGGGGCGCAGGACTCTGCGCCTCCGGGTTGGCGCTGACAAACATAAAGACAATCCCCACCACAGCCAGCGCCAGTAAAAACAGTGTGGATTTCTGCGGGCCGCCGTCTTTACCCATGTCGGCAAAGCGCTGCCAAAAACGTTCACTCACCAGACGGGCACCTCCTCTTAGACAAGCCTTTCCTGTGAAATATATATATGCCGCTACTCATTATTTAGCACCTGCACCTCAACTTTTTGAGCAGACAGGCCCATGGATTCCGCTATTTTCCTCTCCAGCCGCGGATCCCGCCGTGTATCTTCAGGGGTTTCCGACGACTGCGCCCCCAGCTCAATCCGGATTTTTTCCACTTGGCCCGGCCCACCGCTCTCCTCTGTCTCCACCGCCCTGGCAACAATAAATATATGCTGCGGGTGTCCAAATTCCAGAGAATTTGCGTCTTCTTCCATTTCAACATGCCACTGGTCCACAGTAAGACCCTCCTCTGCCAAAACAGCCACAACTCTCTCCCGGATCAGTTCCCTGTAACGGTCAAGCGTCAGATCCCAGTTTATCTGTTCCAGCATCTCCTGTCTGGCGGCCATATCAGATTCACTGACTGCCATATGCATCTCCCAGACAGGGTCAATCGCTCCGGGAACCTGCATCAGCGTGCGCAAAGGAGACAAAAGCATCAGCATCAGCACAAGCCCCACAACCATGTTCACAAAAGGGCGAAAGGAGCTCTTTGGCAGTAGAAGCTCCAGAATTGTCACCAGGATAATAAGCACTACAATGTTGCGGACGATTTCCGAGAGCGTGGCCAGCACATAATCACCTACCTTAACATAAAGGACGTATTTGCCGCACCGGCAATGATTGTAATCGCCAGATAAAACATCACACTGACAATGGCCACTGCGGCAAACACCAGCGCCAGGCAGTTGCCCATGGTATTGAGGGAATCGCAGAGGTTCGTCTCACCCAGAGGCTGGATCACAGCGGCCGCCAGCTTATAGATGAAAACGAGCACCAGAATCTTCAGGAGCGGAAACGCCACCAGGTAGAAAAGCACAATCACACTCGCCACGTGCACTGTGTTTTTCAGAATCAGGGTGGCACCGGCCACGGTTTCCACCGCATCGGTGAGCATGCCGCCTACCACCGGTAAAAATGCCCCTGTCATGAATTTTGCAGTCCGGATAGTCACCGCGTCACCCACAGACGACGCTACACCGTGAATCGACAGCAACCCGGTGAATATCGTCATGGAGAGACCCATAGACCAGACCGAAACATTCTTAAAAAGGTCAGCCAGTTTCCCCACAGTGGCCCGCGGGGAAAAATGATTGACAATAGATAAGATTGTGGTGAGATAAATCAGCGGGAAAACAGCATCTCTTGTCAGCGTGGCAAAAAAATTGACACCAAAAATAATCAGCGGACGGAAAATCGCAGCAGATGCAAAATTGCCCAGGGAGGCCAATAGCACCAGCAGCAGCGGGATGACGGCCATTAAAAGTTCCACCATACCGTTAACAGTCTGCCGTCCCAAATTCACCGCCACGGAAAAGCTCTGCATGGCGATTGTAATCAGCGCCAGGTAGATCACAGCCTGCGTCAGTGCGGCGATGCTTTCATTACCAAACGCCTTTTCCAGGTTTTTCAGCAATGCCGCCACCACAGCCAGAAAAAGCAGTTTTCCCAGAAGGTTCAGATTAAAATAAATCTCCTTCCAGAGAAAACGCCAGAGCCCGCCAAAGACCTCCTGCAGGGAAAGCCCTTGTCCCTCCCCCGGGCGAAACCAGTGCAGCACATCCTGCCAGTGGAAGTCCGGCAGGTAATCTCCGGTTTCCTGCTGCAGTTCCTCCCAGAAGGCCTCAATCTCCGAGAGATCAATCCCCTCGGCCTGCTCCTTTGCTGCCTCGTTTGGGTCAAGCGCAAACGCACAGGGAGCCAGTGCGGCTATGATTATGCATATCAGAACCAGGTACACTGCAATTTTTTTCATTTTGCCACCTACGGGATGAATTTAAGAATCGTCTCCAATACAGCCGCTAAAAGCGGCAGGGCCATCACCAGAATCAACAGCTTTCCGGCGAACTCCACTTTGCCGGCAATCACACCTTCACCGGCATCACGGCAGATTTGCGAACCAAATTCAGATATATAGGCAATACCGATAATTTTTAACAGCGTGTTCAGATAGACAAGCGAGATATTGGCCCGGATTGTCATATCCGTCAGAAACTCCAGAACCGCTGACAAGTATACCGCCACACGCAAAAAGATGAGTATGCCTGTCACCGTGGCAATCATCATGGCAAATTCCGGTTTTCTCTCCCGCAGCACCACAGCCAGAAACGCCGCAATCAGCGCAAAGGCAACAACTTGAATGACTTCCAACGGCTACACCCCGCATCCGGCTAAAAGAGATTAAAAATCGTTTTAATGCTTGAGAAGAGTTCATTAATCAACTGAATCACCATCAAAAGTACAACCACAACACCGCCCAGAGTAAGCATCTGGGCCTGCTCCTCTTTTCCTGCCTGCTTCAACACAATATTGAGTACGGAAATAAAAATTCCAATCCCCGCAATCCGGAAAATAAGGTCAATATTAAAGCCGTTCATGCTTCTCTCTCCTCTCAAGCCAAGTCTGTGTGTAACCCTACAAAAGCAGAATGACGACAGCTATGCCGCCCATCACGCCAAGATAGCGCCACATTCTCTCGCCGCTTTCACACTGAGCCGCTGCAGACGCCGCATGTGCCGCCAGCTGTGCTTCCGCCGCCGCCAACTGCTGCAGCTGGTTTTCCCGTCCCAGGCCGCCCAGGCCGGCGGCGGCCCGCAGCAGCACAGGCCAGTCTTCTCCGGTAAGGGCCGACTGCACTCTCACACTGGCAGCCGCTTCTCTCCAGGCGTCTGCAGCGTCTGTAACATCCGGCTCCCGCAGCCGCGCACAGGCTTCACTAAAAAATGTGCGCACCGGTCTGCCGTGCAGGCGGTTTTGTACAAGTGCAAGCGCCCGGGGCAGCGGTGTTGCCGTATAACCGATTTCAGCAGTCAAGAGCCGCAGAGCCAGCCTGAATTCTTCCAGCTCCCGTACTCTTCTTTTCATTCTTTCAGCCTGCTGGTTACCCCAGGCCGTGGCCGCCCCGATAATCAGCAGTGCACCCAGCCATTTGACCCAAACCATTACAATCCCTCCGCCTGTCTCCATCCTTTGACCGCATCGCCCGTAAAAACACCTTCTACTGTCCCCGGGCCTCTTTTTCTGGAGAGCACCACAATCCGTTCAAAAAGCCGGTTCTCCAATAGATATGCAAGACTCGGCCGTTTTAGTAGCTCCACCGCATTCTGCCCGTGCGCGGTAGCCAGCACCACAGCCCCGGTGTTAACCGCCTCTTCCACAGCACGGGCATCCTCGGGCCGCCCAATTTCATCTGTCACCACCACCTCCGGCGACATGGAGCGAACCAGCATCATCATGCCCTCCGCTTTGGGGCAGCCGTCCAATACATCGGTACGCAGACCCACATCCAGCTGCGGCTCCCCCAGATAACAACCGGCAATTTCCGAACGCTCATCCACAATCCCCACTTTAAAACCGCGCCGCCCAAGTAAAGCGTCCCCGTCGGAGATCAGCCTGGCCAGGTCACGCAGCATGGTTGTCTTACCTGCCTGCGGCGCCGAAACAAGCAAAGTGTGTCGCACCCGTCCTGTTTTTCTGCAGTAAAGCTGCGGCAATAGCGCTTCTCCCGCACCCCGGATCTGCCTGGCTATGCGGATATTCACACCGGAAATATCCCGCAGCAGCTTTACACTGCTTCCCTCCAGTACAGTGCGCCCGGCAAACCCGGCCCTGTGCCCGCCGGGCAGCGCCAGATACCCGCGCTTTAATTCTTCATCCCTGGCATACAGCGAGTATTCGGTAATCAAAACAAGCACCGTCTGCAAATCCGCACCGGTCACAACATAGGCGCTTTGCTCCACGGCCGGCCCGCGTGGTCCGAGAAAAACTTCGCCGCGCCGGGTCTGTGCCATCAGCGGTTTACCCGCACGCAGCCTGATCTCTTCCAGACTCCCGCCCCACGAATCCTCAAGCCCCCCCAGAATCTCCCGCAAAGGCGGGGAAAGAATGGGCAGGATATTCTTTTTCCAGCTTACATTTTTCATCGTCTTCACCACTACATCTTTATGGGGACGAGCACACCTTTATACCACCCAAAATTGTGACACGGGGACGGGTCCGCTGTCACACAAATAATGTGACAAGGGACCCGTCCCCGTGTCACACTGCCAAATTAATAACAAAAAAAAACGCCCTGCATTATACAGGCCGCTTGTAAGGACGCATTTTTTACTCGGTTAGCAAATTTAAAGTTGTTAACTTGCTAATCCAGTTTCCCAAAACCATTGATTTTCCAGTTACGGTCTTCAAGGATAAGATGTAAAGCTGCACGCTCTCTGTTTTCGCCCAACGTCATATTAGTTAGAGCCAGCTTCTCTTCATTTGCTTGCAGTATCCTGATCGTTGACGTGTAAAGAACATAAACGCCCGATAAATCATGTTGAAAATGAGCTGTCTCAATTTGAATGTCTTCTGCCTTACTGACAACCTCCACTTCCCTAAGGTTGCCAAACAACATTTCCCATGTTTTTTGCTCAACGGTGAATTCCTGCATCGATTGCGTCAGAAAAGGCATTGCCTTATCCTCATCGATTGACCTGAAGTCTAAGGTATTCATTTCAGTTACAAACTCATTTACAAAGCTTTTAACTCGGATTACTTCCGGATGTTCCTCACTTAGATAGACAACACCGTCTCCGGATTCGTCATAAAGCACATATGGTGTTTCCGAATCAGAGAAACCGTTGTTATCTGTCACAGGATCCGTTTTGCCACCCTGGCATCCCACAGCAAGTACCACAGACAAAATTGTAACAAAAAGGAGAATATATGTACGCCTCATGTTAGCCCTCCTCCTTAGAACTTTTCCATTATAACGTATTATTGCAATTTCTTCAAGGACTTTAACTTTGCATCAAACCGCGTCATCGCATTATATCCTTAGCTCTAAAGTATAAATCAACCCGCACGGGACAGGGGGACAGGCCAATTGTCCCAAAAATTATACGAAGCTTTGTTACTGATGTGACACGGGGACGGGTCCGCTGTCACACAAATAATGTGACAAGGGACCCGTCCCCGTGTCACACCGTGTCACAGTCAAAAAAAGGAGCGGCCCCGCCTTTTAATGGCGGGGCCGCTCTAAACTTTTTTCTGTTCTACTCTTCGTCGTCTTCCTCTTCCAGATCTTCAAAGCCCTCATAGTCTTCATCGTCATTGACAAAAACAACGCGCTCGCAGTTGGGGCAGAGGATTTCCACAATATCGTCATCGTCGAGCATGTCGTCGTCAATGTAGACGATTTCGTGGCAGTCGGGGCATTCTACCGAGAACATATCATCATCGTCTTCAAGATCATAGTAGTCCTCATCCAGCTCATCCAGATCTTCGTAGACATCTTCTTCCAGGTCGTTTAAATCCTCATCGATGGCTTCTGTGTAATCTGCCAGGTCTTCGTAATCATCCTGCAGTTCTGCGACCGCCTCCGCCAGGGTATCGATTACATCGATAATCTGACTGAACAGTTTGCCTTCACGGCTGTCGTCATCCACTCCAAGCCCCGCGGCAAGCCCTTTTAAATAAGCCACACGTGATTTCAGATCGTCCATGTTAATCCTCCTTTTTTATTACTTGCAGGCTACGCCCTCTCAATATACTCTCCGGAGCGTGTATCTATACGCAACACATCGCCAATATTGATAAAGAACGGAACCTGAACCACCAATCCTGTCTCCACAGTGGCAGCTTTTGTACCACCTGAAGCCGTGTCCCCTTTGACACCGGGTTCTGTTTCAGTTACCTCCAGTTCCACAAAGTAGGGCAGTTCAATGCCGAAAATCTGCTCCTGGTAAAACAGGACATTAATATTCATGTTCTCTTTTAAATATTTTATGTCATTTCCCAGTTGCTCTTTGCTGATGGCCATCTGCTCGTATGTTTCCGTATCCATAAAGTTATAGTCGTCGCCGTCGCTGTAGAGATACTGCATCTCCCGCTTGTCCATCATGGCCCGGTCCACTTTTTCACCGGCCCTAAACGTCCGTTCAGTCACCGACCCGGTTTTCACATTTTTCAGTTTGGTGCGGACAAACGCTGCACCCTTGCCCGGCTTCACATGCTGGAAGTCCACAATCACACAGACCTCGTTGTCTACTACAATTGTCATGCCGGTCTTAAAATCACTCGTTGAGATCATCCTAGTCCCTCCATCTTATCTGCAAAATAATTCTTTTGAACTGCCGGTCAGATTGCGCACACCCTTTTCTTCGATAACAACCACATCCTCGATGCGCACACCAAACTCGCCGCCAAGATAAACACCGGGCTCCACCGTAACCACCATGCCCGGCTCCAGTACATCAACCGCTGCCGGTGAGAGCCTGGGGACCTCGTGCACTTCCCGGCCCAAACCGTGACCGAGTCCGTGGCCAAAATGCCCGGACAGCCCAAACCCAGCCAGCACATCCCGGGCCAGAGCATCCGCTTCCTTTCCCGTCAAGCCGGCCCGCAGTGACGCCAGTGCCGCCTTTTGTGATGCCAGCACAGCATCATATACTTCCCTTTGTCTGGCAGATACATCGCCCACAAAGACAGTCCGGGTCATATCGGAGCAATAACCGTTTAAGACACAGCCAAAATCCATCACAACAGCATCGCCGT
Organism: Bacillota bacterium; assembly: GCA_033549345.1. Classification (GTDB taxonomy): domain Bacteria; phylum Bacillota; class Dethiobacteria; order Dethiobacterales; family Dethiobacteraceae; genus JAWSUT01. The sequence continues at coordinate 26,318 of JAWSUT010000006.1, forward strand.
GTTCCAGCGTTTTTTCACCGGCCACACCATGCGGCAGCGCGGAGCGCTCTCCTGAAGCAACAATCATGTCAAAAGACGGCCCGCTCGCTCCGTTTTTCCGCATAAAATACTCCAGCTCCAGAGCAATGTCGCGTTCCGGCACGCCGGGTTGAATAAATGTCAGAATATGATCAAACGCCTGATCCGTTAAACGGACGGCAGCTTCTATCAAACTAATTTCCTGTTCACTTTTAATTTTTCGCAACATACCAACAGGTGACGGGGCCACCTGCAGGGTAACGCCTTCCAGTGCAGCCTGCACCTTCTCAAATACATCAACCGTCAGATGGTCGCCCTCGGCCAACAGCCCGCGTATGCCTTCCTCGTCCAGCAGGGCGGCAACCTGCTTCCAGGCTGAACCGCATACATCAACAATGTCCCAGCCCGCAGCCTGTGCCCGGGCCTGTTCAAGATAGCGGAAATCCGTAAGCAGCCAGGCAGCCTTCTCTGTAACGAGCAGATAGCCCAGCGTACCGGTGAATCCGCTCAGGTAAGCGACGTTAACAGGATTTGTGATCAGGATGGCAGCCGCATTTTCCTGCTGCAAGTGGGCCCGCAGCGCCTCAGTTCGTTTCTCCATTTTTAGCTGTCCTGCGCCAGCAGGCCGGCTACAGCCCGCAGCCCCAAAAGATAGCTTGTAAAACCTAATCCGCTAATCTGCCCTTTGGCCGCTCCGGCCGTCACCGATTGCTGCCTAAACGCTTCCCTGGCGTGAATATTGCTCAGATGCACTTCCACAACCGGACCGTCAAAGTCGGCAATAGCGTCCCGCAGCGCGTAGCTGTAATGGGTCAGTGCCCCGGGATTAATCACAATGCCGCCGGCACCGGTAGTCTGAATCACATCAATCAGTTTTCCCTCGTGGTTGGACTGGAATGTCTCCAGGCTCACGCCAAGTTCGGCAGCCAGTTCGATCAACTGCCCGTCCAACTGCTGCAGCGTTCCCGTCCCGTAAAGAACAGGATCGCGCTGGCCCAGCTTGTTGAGGTTTGGCCCGTGAATAACAAGAATTTTGCTCATGTTAACCATCCATTCTTCCTGTCTCTTAGTATTTCGCTTATGCGGTAAAAAAATCCTTCTCTGTTTGGGAACTTCTATGTACCGCCGCGGATTCGCTCAATAATTTCTGCCGCCACGGCCAGCGGCGGTTTGCCCGTGGTGTCCACACGCACATGGGCCGCGTTCCGGTAAAACGGCCTCCGCTCGCCGTAGAGCTTTGCCAGGTCAGTGTTCCCGGCCAGAAGCGGCCTGGTGGTATCACCGGCCAGGCGGGCTTCCAGGTCTGTTATCGCCGCATCAAGCCAGACCACATACCCGCTCTCCCGCAGCCGCGCTACATTGTCCGCATCCAGCACCACGCCACCGCCGCTGGAAACGACCAACCCGCTCTGCCCGGAGAGCTCCCCGATGATTTTTTTCTCCACCTGCCTGAAATAAGCTTCGCCTCTGTCCTGAAAAATCTCCCTGACCGGTTTTCCTTCCCGTTCCACAATCAGGCGGTCGGTATCCACCAGTCTGCGGCCAAGGGATTCAGCCAACAGGCGGCCCACTTCCGTTTTTCCCGTCCCCATAAACCCAATCAGGATCAGGTTTTTACCGGAAATCCGCTTCAATTTTTTAAAGCCTCCCGCTTTGCGGCATTGATCTTTTTCTCAGTATATACAAACTCCTGTCCGGTATACAAATCCACTTCCATTGTCCGGTTAAAGTTGGGATGGCCGTTGTGTTCCAGCACCGTAAGGCGGGAACTACTTACACGAAAACCGATTCGCGCATTACGACGGGTCAGCCCCGCTGAGAGGCCGTCAATAATGCGAATCAGACGAAACATCGGCAGCAGGTGGCTTGGGAAATCATCAGGCAGTTCGTCCTCCTGGTGATGGTGGTAGCGAATCAGTGTGACAACATCCACCGGTTTATTGTAGTAATTCATGACAATATCGGCACTGCGCATGGCATGCATCGTACTGGGTTCAAATACCTTTTTCGGATCGACCAGCTGTCCGACATTTAAAACCGGCTGGGACTTGCCTACATCGTGGAAAATAAGCGCCTGCACCAAAATATCCTTATCCACACCCAACAGCCCCATCAGGCCTTTTTCATTTAAATCGGCCGCCACTTTCAGCGCATTGACAACATGGTGGTAACCGCCGTCTTCAATCACTTCCGTTACCTCAATCTGACCGGTTACCGGATTAAAGATATCCCGGTATTCCGGTGTGTGTTTGAGCTTCTGCTCCACCCGGGAATTGGGAAGTGTCAGGGCAAACGCCTTGTCCAGTTCGTCTTTTGTCTTCAGCAGCTGGTGATGCATCTGCTTCATTTCCGTAATCTCGGCAAACGTCTGCATCACACCGGCAATATCCCCGTCCATCATAATGGGGACATTGTTTGTCATAAAGACCTGGCCTTTATTATTTTGTACCTCAAAGTTAAGCAGCGGCTGGCCGGACTCCATCACCTGGCGCACCGGCGACTGGTATTCCATGTAGATCCGCGACTGCTTTCCGAGAATTTGCTCAGCTTTAATGCCGCTGGACTCCTGTGCGGTACGGTTGAATTCACGGATACAATAATCCCGGTCTACCACCACCAGGCCTTCCTGCATGGCTTCAATCAGCAAAGCGGCCTGCCGGAACTGGTCCAGTTGGTTAGCCGTTTCTTTTGCCTTTTCCGATGTATACTGCAGTACTTCACTTAAATTCAGGTAGCCCACCGGAATATCATGTTCAACCACCGGAAGCTGGGTCACCCTTCTGTCGGTAAGAATGTCCGCCACCTCCTCCACCGGTGTGTCAGGGTAGGCCACAAACAACTTGTCTCTGGGGACCATAATCCTGGCGGCCGTGCAATCGGGGTCTCCCTCGGCCACAGCCAGCCGCAGGTTGGTTCCGGCCACCAGACCCATAATTTTTCCCATATCGTCAGTGACAATCACATGCGACGTATCTTTTTCTAACATGGTTTGTGCAACCTGTTTCATCGATGCATCCTTATGGACAAGCGACAGGTTTGTGATCATGATTTCTTTTGCCTGCAATGTGCGACACCCCCAAAACTGGTAAGCTGTTACCAATAAAACGGCAAGTTTTTCCTTAGCCACCTGATGCAATTCGACGTCTTAAGACAATAAACCTGCCTTTTATATTTTTTCCGCCTTTTTTTTACGGCGGCGAGGTGTCTATGCGCACCCGTCCGGTTACGGGCGTAACAATCACATACAGCTTCCTGCCCTGTGTGTCCCCAAGCCCCACATGGCCTCCACGGTTGGGCGCCCCGGTATAGCGAAAAGACAGCGTCGGCCTGCCGTTGTCTTCCGGAAAATTATTTGCCACATAAGAAATCCCCTCCGGCATATAGATATATTCCGATCCATCGGGCAGCACCACCCGGTACATCCCACTCAATTCATAAAACACCACCCGGCAGCTCAGCCCGCAGGCAATGGCCGTCTGCCTGGTCTCCCGTATTCTATGGGCCAACTCGTGTGTCGCCGTGCGCAGCTGCCAGGAACCAAGCCCCCGGAAAGCCGGCACAGTCACCGCCGTTAATATCCCCACAATCACCAGCACAACCAGCAGTTCCAACAGCATCAGCCCTGCACTACGCCTCATCGCCTCGGCACCGCTTCAATCCATTCCACCGCAAAAGACGCACAGTAAACCGGAATCTCCTCGGGCAGTTCGGCCAGCACATCAAGCACAGGGTCATCACAGTAGTCAATCTCCAAGCCGGCAAGCTCCAGTTCTTTGGCAAATAAAACACCGCGCAGCAGCCCTCCTGCGGGAGCAACCACCCGCCCGGCACTGACAACCGCAAGAACCGTCTCTTCATCACAGAGCACCTCCCCGGCAAGTGAAACATCGCCTCCGGCTAAAAGGACAATCTTCCCCGTGGGAACTCCCTGCACATCTACGGTGCCGCCGGCCAGAATAAGTCCGTCAAACAGAAAGCCACCGTCAAGAATCAAATCTCCCGGCACATATATCGGCCCCGCCGCAAGACCTGCTGCCGCATCCAGCCGGTACAGCCCGTCTTCTGCCGCAACATCATACCAGCCCTCAGCTAAAGCCTGCTCCTCCAGCAGTGTAAAATCTATAACCGGAAACACAGGTCCGTCCCACAAACGCTGCTGCCCGTAGCAAACATACGTGCCGCCGTCAGAAGAAAGAGTACCGTAGCAAAGACTTCCGGAAATAATCGTCTCCCCCGGCCCGAACACCACAGTATCCGCCAGCATACCGCCCTGGACCGTAACATCATCCAGACGGGCGTCCCGGGCAACCAGCGCCCTGCCGCCAAAAGGACGCAGCCGCGCCACCGCCTCCGCCTTTTGCACCTTCTCCCCCGCACTCCCCGAGGAGAGGATTCTTTTACTGTAAGGCCCCTCATCGCCGCCGGCAGCCTCCACGGTTACCGTAAAAACCGGTTCCACATCATGACTGAAATCCGCCGTATACACTTCCAGCTCCGCATACTGTGCCGGCAGCATAGCCAGAGCCCACTCAACACCCGCCTCCGCCGCATACCATGCTCTGTCCGCCTCCGCCATATGGCGGCTGATCCGATCATTGACCTGGGCAATGGTCAGAAGGGACGTTCCCAAAAGCGTAAAGAGCAGGATGACCATCAGCAGCATCACCAGCACATACCCATTTTTCTCGTCCTTCATCGGAGCCCCTCCCCGTTGTTTTTGGGCAGGACACCCGACGACAACGCTACGTTATGCTCCTGGCTGGAGGCATATACCGTGATGGTTACCGTCTCGCCCCCTCTGAGTACTCCTCCCGGGTCCATGTGCAGGGCGTCAATACAGGAGGCCAGGGGCACTGCCGTCCCCTCAGGCAAATTCAGCAGCAGCTGCCTGCCTGACAGATACACCTGGTACGTTTTAAACTCCCCGTCAATTTTCTTTCGGTATGTAATTACCTGCCTGGCCTGGTCTGCTTCCACGTAATAAGCATTTTTGAGCTCAAAGGCCAGCTCTTCCAGAGCAATACGCGCATGCTGCTGTGCTTCGGCCAAACCCGCATTCCTTTCCCAACTGCGGCTCCCCAGCGGTGAAAACGCCGCCACCACCGCCAGCACCGGACTCAGCAGCGCAATAGCCACCAGCAGTTCAACAAGCGTTAATCCTCTCTTCCCATCAACATTACCTCCCGGACAGAAATGTGGTCAGAACCACACTCTGTTCTCTGCCGCCCTCAACCCAGTATACTGTCACACTCACCTGTTTCAGGCGGACGTCATCCTCTGTGCACCCAGGCTGCACCACCGCCACCTCCCGGACATAGCCCTGCAATCCGTCTTCCGTTTCAGCAACAACCGCAAAATAACCGTATCCTTTCACCTCCTCCATCTTATCCCGTGCCAGATACGCCGCCGCCGTATGCCGGCCCGCTCCGGCCAGTGTGTCCGTGCCCAGAATCAACAGCGAGAGCAGCGGAGTCGCCACAATCGCCAGCACCACCAGCGCCACCAACAGCTCAATCAGTAAAAAACCGTCCTGGCTGTTTTTCACACCCGACCACCCCAAATTCCCCATTTTTCGACACTGTAAACACAAAAGAAGCACCAGGTTTCTGGTGCTTCTTTTCTCTGTTCCGGATACAGATGTTAAAAACCGCTAAGCCTTAAATACCAATCCAGGAGCTGCTCCCCCCACATGCTGACCACAAAGGCCGCCAGCACCAGAAACGGACCAAAGGCAATTCCGTCTTTACGTTTCTTCCTACCCAGCACAAGCAGTACGCCGCCAATGACGCCGCCGCCCAAAAAGGCCAGAAACATCAAAAGTAACAGCTGTGCCCAGCCAAACCAGAGCCCGAGCACCGCCACCAGCTTAATATCGCCGCCGCCCATACCGCCGCCGCTGACAACCGCCAGAAAGAAGAACAGGCCGCCGCCCAGTAAAAACCCTAAAAGCGCATCACGCCAGGGTGTTACAGGGCTGACAAGCTGGACAAGTACCGTGTAAACCAAAAGGAGCAGCACAAGCTTGTTGGGAATAATCTGCATTTCCAGGTCAATAAAAAAGATAACAAGTAAAACACCGTAAAAGAATGCCTGCAGCAAAAATGCCGGCCAGCCAAACCGCAAAAAAAGCAGCGTAGAAACCACAGCCGTAGCCAGTTCAGCCGCCGGATAGCGCCAGGAAATCACACCGCCGCAGCCCCGGCACCTGCCCCGCTGGAAAAGAAAACTAATCACAGGCAGCAACTCAAGCGCCCCAAGCCGCCGGCCGCAGCCGGGACAATGAGACGGCGGAAAGACAACCGACTCACCCCGGGGTATCCGGCAGATGCAGACATTTAAAAAAGAACCGATAAAAAGCCCAATCACAAAGACCAATACAGCAAACATTACCGTAGTGCCCTCTCCAGCTCGACACGGTTCACACTGCGGGACAATGCTTCTTCCCGACTCACCGTTCCACGGATGCACAACTCGGCCAGCGCACTGTCCATGGTCTGCATACCAAAGCTCCGCCCGGTCTGCATCGCTGTATAGAGCTGGTGTTCATTCCCTTCGCGAATCATGTTGGCCACAGCCGGCGTGTTCACCAGGACTTCAATAGCGGCCACACGCCCTTTGCCGTCAGCCCGGGGCAGCAGCTGCTGTGCAAGCACCCCTTTAAGAGAATCCGCCAGCTGCAAACGCACGTAATTGCGAATCGATTCAGGGAAAACGTCCACAATCCGGTGAATGGCCAGCGGCGCCGTCTGGGTGTGCAGCGTGGAAAAGACAAGGTGGCCCGTCTCCGCTGCCGTCAGTGCAATGGCAATACTCTCCATATCCCGCATCTCACCGATTAGAATCACATCCGGGTCATGACGCAGCATATGCCGCAGCGCCTCGGAGAACGAATGGGTATCGTTGCCCACTTCCCGCTGCCGGATTATTGACTTATTGTGCGTATGCAAAAACTCAATGGGGTTCTCCACTGTCACCACGTTCAAAGACCGCTCTTCATTAATCATCCCGATCATTGATGCCAGTGTGGTACTCTTCCCGCTGCCCGTAGACCCGGTGACAAGCACAAGCCCCCTTGGCAGCCGGGAGAAATCCTTACTGATTTCCGGCAGCCCCAACTCTTCCACTCTGGGAATCTCCCAGGGCAAAACCCGCAGTACCGCATCCAGCGAACCCCGCTGAACCATGGCGCTGCCCCGGAATCGACTCACGCCCGATATCGCATAAGAAAAGTCCAGTTCCCACTCTTTGTGCAGCGTTTCCATCTGCTTGTCATCGAGAATAGCTTGCAGTATCTCCCTGATATCTTCAGGCTTCAACACCGGCAGGTCAAGCGGTGTCAAATCGCCAAACACCCGGACCATTGGTGGTTTGCCCACCACCAGGTGAATATCAGACGCCTTCATTTCCACCGTCTTTGTCAGCATCTCTTTAATATCAAAGATACTCATACAATCACCCTCAACACTTCCTCAATTGATGTGACTCCCTGCCTAACCTTCATCAGGCCGTCTTTGCGTAACGTAATCATCCCGTGCGCTACAGCCTGCCTTTTAATCTCGCTGGACGACTTCCTATCCAGCGTCAGCCGCTGAATCTCTTCTGTGACCTCCAGCAGTTCATACATGCCAAGCCTCCCGGCATAGCCGGTGTTGCTGCAGCGCATACAGCCGCCGCTTCTGGGCCTGTAAAGCGTAATTTCCTTCTCACCCTTCTCCAGTGGAAACTCCGGAATCTGCTCAGCCATGTCCCGGGTAATGGTGTACTTCTCCCGGCACTGCGGGCACAGCTTCCGTGCCAGCCGCTGGGCCATAATCCCCACCACCGACGACGCGGTCAGGTAAGGCTCCACACCCATCTCTGTCAGCCGGCTGATGGCACCCGCCGCATCGTTGGTGTGCAGCGTGGTAAAGACCATATGCCCTGTCAGCGCCGACTCAATGGCAATCCGGGCCGTTTCCTTGTCCCTAATCTCCCCGACCATTACAATATCCGGATCGCTGCGCAATATCGAACGCAGCCCGGAAGCAAACGTCAGCCCCGCCTTGGGATTAATCTGAATCTGGTTAATCCCCTCCATACGGTATTCCACCGGGTCCTCAACGGTAATCACGTTCTTTTCCGTCCGGTCCACAGCACCCAGGCTGGCATACAGCGTAGTACTTTTCCCGCTACCCGTGGGCCCGGTAACCGGAATAAACCCGTAGGGCATACTAACCAGCTTTTTATACTTGTCCAGAATATTCTCAGCCACGCCCAGCTCTTCGAGTGTAATAATCCGTCCGGAACGCTCCAACAACCGCAGGGTCAGCCGTTCGCCGAAACTGGCCGGCAGGGACGCCACACGCACATCCACCGCCTTGCCCTCAATCTTAACAGACATCCGGCCGTCCTGGGGAATACGCCGCTCAGCAATATTAATATTAGACATAATCTTAAACCGGGAAACAAGTGCCCCGTGCAGCTGCCTCGGCGGGTTCATCACATCATGAAGCACACCGTCAATGCGAAAACGGACACGTAAATTCTTTTCATACACTTCAATATGAATGTCACTGGCTTTGGCATTGACAGCCTGCATCAGAATCACATTGGCAAGCTGTACCGCCGGCCGCTCCGTATTCCCCTCAGCAGGAGTCGAAATAGCCCTCTCGTCGCCACCGTCCTCCTGGTAGACTTCATCATCCAGGGAGTGTTCCACATCAACGCTGGACTGGCTGTAATTCTTAATCGCCGCATCCAGCTCACTGTCGGTGGCTACCACCGGCTCAATATTATACCCGGTAAGCACACGCAAATCATCAAGCGCCAGAATATCCAGCGGCTGCTCCATGGCCACCACCAGCTTGTTATCCTCGGTAAAGTCAATCGGCATCGCCTTGTAGCGCCTAGCCGCCTCAGCGGAGATGGCCACCATGGCCGACGCATCCAACGGGTAGGTTTCCAGGGAAATAAACGGTATCCCGGCCCGCTCAGCCACAATCTTGGCCACATCTTCTTCTGAACAGTAGCCCAGCCGGACCAAAATTCTGCCCAACAGGCCCTTCTCACCCTTTTTCAGCTCTTTGTGCCGGAGTGCCTCATCCAACTGCTCCTGGGTGACCACACCGTCCTCAACGAGCCTCTTCCCCAGCAAATCCTGCGAATTATGTTTCATCCCCGCACCCCTTAATCAATCACTCTCAAGTACACGAAAGCGCAGTCCCACCAAAACCCCGCCGGTATAGCGCTCTGCCAACTCAATGCGGATACGAATTTCCCTGTCAACATAAACCCCGTCGGTCATCCCCAATACAAACGCTTCCAAAAGCCCGAGATCCTTGCCGTTGACAACCAGGTTCACCGCATAATCACGCCCAACCTGGTCCAGCAATACGTCCGAACCTTCCCAGGACAGCGTCTCGCCCCGCGGCACATTGGTCCGCAGCACCCGCTCTCCGTCAACAAAAACATCCAGCCAGCAGCGGTCAAGCGTCGTTACCTGTACCACCACAGCATCTGGCACAGGCACATCCCCTGGTTCACCAGGCTCACCCGGTTCCGTCGGTTCCGTGGGATCCCCGGGCTCTACGGGATCAACAGGCTCCGGCTCAATCACCACTTCTCCGGTACTGTCAAACGGGTCTCTGCCTGCCCTAACCGCCTGCTTATCCCCCGGCTCCCACTCCGTTTTTGCCGCAGCCGCAACAAACGGATTGCGCCCATCAATGTCCACATCACCGGCCTCTGTCTCCCAGTCCGACGAATCGGCACTATCATTAAACGGGTCCCGCTCCGGTACCTCGGCATCCAGAATCAGAGGCTCTCTTTTTTCTGGCTCCACAGCCTCCGGTACATCATTTTCCGCAGGCGCCTCCACCGTACGTTGGCCGCAGCCTGCTAAAAGCAAAGTGGCAACCAAAATCAGGATGACAATCGCTACTTTTTTCATCTGCAGAGCCCCTTATTCCGCCTCAGCCGCATAAAACATGCTGGCGCGGATATTCACCGACATATCATCCGAGTCCTGCTTCTCATCCAGACGCAGTTCATTAATACGAACCGCCCGTTCATATACTTTCAGATAATCCAGGAAATATAAAAGTTCATGGTACGTCCCGTCGAAGGCGGTATCAACAGGCATTTCCACATACCCCTCAGCTACATTCCGCCCCGAAAACCGCACATGGATAAAATGCATCCCCGACAAATCCGCACCCGACTGCAAATCACGAATCAGGTCATCCTCCTGCGGCTCTTCCGGCATCATCTGGTTCAAAAGCTCCAAATCTGCTCGCATTTGCTCCTCTTTTGCCGCCAGTGCACGCAGCGAAGACAGTCTGGCCTCAGATACCTCCAGCGCCTGCTCTTCCTGCACCACCAGCGCCTGCTCTTCCCGCAGCTTATTCCACTGCATCAGGTTCGCCAGCACGGCCCCCAAAATCAATACAACCACCAGCAAAATAATAAGTGGACTGTTACCTTTTTTGGTCATGCTACTCCCCCCTCGACAGCGGATCATATTCTTCTTCGGCTGTCACAGATACCCTGACCTCAAAGCGGACAAGTTCACTTTCATCAACCGTCTCTTCAGCAGAAAAACTCGCCCGGATGTCTGTAAAACCCTGGACATCCTCAAGCGTGCTAATCCACCTTGCCGTCGACGGATGGTCGTAAGTCAGGCCGCGCATGACCATCTCCCCATGCCCGTCTTCGCCCATCGCCAGACTAAAGTTTGTCAGCCAGACATTTTCCGGAATGTGACTTCCCACCAGGCTCAGCGCTTCACGCCAGGCCAGTTGCGGACCCATGGCACTTTGTACAAGACCTGTCCGGTTGTTTACTTCACCTTGCAGACCCACAACCGGCGCATACGTCTTAATCTCCGTATTCACCTCCGTATGCCGTTCTTTCAGCGCATACAGTTGACTCCTGGTTTGCAGCGTCAGTGTCATTAGCCCGCCAAACCCCGCCATCAACAGCACAAGGACAAACACTGTCCCTTTAAAATTCCGTGCCCGCACAGCCTTGCGTTGGCGTTCTTCCACGATCTCCGGAGGCAGCAGATTAATTCTAATCATACATTACACATCCAGTCCGCGCAAGGCCAACCCCACACAGGCCCCAAACTCAGGCCCTACCAGAAGCCGCTCCGACTTCTGTTTCCCGCTGGGTTTAATGTTATCAAGCGGCCGGACCAACTCCACCGGCACACCCAACTCACCCTGCAAAAGCTCGGGCAGCCCCGTTACCCTGGCACCCCGACCGCCTAAAATGACCCTGTCCACATCACTTAAATTATCCTGCTTCACATAATAGCTCACAGAAGCACGAATCTCTTTGGCCACCGAAGCACCCCACCGTCTAAACTTCTCATCACCGGTGCCCGCCTCCATACCTACAGCAGCAAGCGTATCCGCTTCATCCTGCGACATGGTGGCAGCAATATTCCCCCAGTACTGTTTAAACGCCACCGGCATTACCCGGGCAAAACGCGGCTTGCCGTCTATGGACAACAGCACACTGCTCATTCCCATAGACAAATCCACAAGTACTGCCGTCCCCTCAAGCTTTTTCTTCTGCACGGTACGCATCATCGCCAGCGGCGCAGCATCCACTACTTTTGGCGTCAGCTTACTCTTACGCAGTACTTCCATGCTTTGCTCAAGCTGCAACTTCTTTGCCGCCACCAAGAGCACCTCATAAAACATACCATCTTCCTGTTCAACCTCGCCCACCACGGAAAAATCCATCACCATCTGTGAAAGGGGAATCGGAAAATACTCACCGGCCTGCAGGCGCAGCGCCTGCTCCAGTTTCTCCCGGGGCACCTTGGGAAAGGTGATCAACCTCATTATCAAGCCCTGATTAAACATCCCCAAAACCACATGGCGGTTGCCAAACTTCGCATCCGCCCACAACCTGACCAATGCGGCGCTCACCGTATCAATCTCCTGTACTACACCATCCACCACCGCAGAGTCAGGAATCGTCACCTGCCCCGCAGCCGTTACTTTTGCTGAACCGTTTTTACCCTGCATCTCAACGGCCCGAATCACTCCGGTATCCATTTCCAGGCCGACAATCCCGGAACTGCCAAACAGCCCCATACATGCACCCCCACTCAGTTTTTCAACTTATTCCGCATCTCCTGCAGACTCTTATGCAAGATCCGGGACACTTTTCGCTGACTAATCCCAAGCTTCTTCGCCGCCTGAGTCTGCGTCAGATCTTTATAAAATAACAAATAAATCACACGCTTCTGCAGCTCATTCAGACTTTTTAACGCCTGCTCCACCAAAAGCTTGTCCTCAATGGGCAGCTTAAACGTTTCATACTTTAGCGTCTTAATCTTGGCCACATCAACCTCATCCAAAGAGACCAACCCGGCCCGCATAACCTCGGCAATCCCTTCTTCCTTCACATTCAAACCCGCCGCAATCTCATCCATCGCCGGCGGTGTACCTCTCTCCTTCAATATCTCTTCCACAAACCGGTCCACCCTGCTTTGCAAATCCGCAATACATCCCGGCTTATAATACGAGGACTCCTTCCTCAAAAAATGCCTGATTTCCCCCATAATACAATGACCGGCATACGTAATAAAAGTAACACCCTTATCCGGGTCAAAACGCTGCACCGCCTTCAATAACCCTTCCATCCCGGCCTGCATTACATCATCTTCCGTACCTCCGGTATATAACCGCGCAAAGTAACAAACCAGCGTCCTGCCGGCCCGCACAACATCCTCGAGCAATTCTTCCTGGCCAAACTCCCGGTACTCCAAATATGTACGTTCCAGGTCATCTTTTCGCACGGCCATCGTAAAACCCCTTACTGAATCTGCGTAATAACAGAGAATATCGGCAAATACAGCGCAATCACCATCACAGCCACAATCCCGCCAACAAAGATTATCATTAGCGGCTCAATCAAACTTGTCAATCCCTTGGCCATTGTCGCCACTTCCGCTTCATAAAACTCCGCAACCCGGTTCAACAGAGACGGTAAATCCCCCGTCTCCTCTCCCACAGATATCATCAGTGTCACCATCGGTGGAAACAACCCACTCTCCTTCAACGGCTCGGAGATACTCTCACCCTCCTGAATCTTCTCACCGGCATTGGCCACCGCCTCTTCCACCAAACTGCTGCCCGCCGCAGGGCCCGCCGTCTCCAAAGCCTGCAGCACGGCAATCCCTCCGGATAACAACGTTGCCAGCGTTCTTGAAAATCGCGCCACCACCGTCTTCTGCACCAGACTCCCAAAAATCGGCACCTTAAACTTCAACGTATCCCACATTTTCTTTCCCGACTCGCTGGCCACATAAAATCTCAAACCAAAAAACACCCCGATAAGTACCAGCAAATAAATGTACCAATAACTACGAATCGACTCACTAATAGCCACAATCACCATGGTCAAAAACGGCAACTGCGCCCCCTCAGGGTAAAATCCGATAAATACCGGTACAATGAAAATCAACATTCCAATCAGTACCAGTATAGCAAACGCCAACACAACCGTCGGGTAAAACATCGCCGTCCGGATATTATCCTTCAGCATCTTTTCACTGTCCAACTGCTGCGAAAGCCGCATCAGTACATCTTCCAGCGTACCACCAACCTCACCGGCCTTCACCAGATCCACATATAAATCGGAAAAAATTTCCGGATACATTCGCAGTGACTCAGAGAAACTCATTCCACCTTCAACATTTTGGCCCACTTCCTGAATCGCTTTCCCCAAAGACGGGTTAACCGCCTGTTCCCCCAAAGCAAAAAGACACCGGGTGAGCGGAATTCCGGCACTTAGCATCGCCGCCAATTGCCGGCTAAACAAACTCAACTCTCCCAGGCTGACCTTTCTCCGTATAGAAAAAGCCTGCTTAAATGCAGACACCTGCGCTTCACTGAGAGACAGAGGCGTATACCCCATCCTCTTTAGCCTTGTCGTCGCCGCAGCCTCATTGTCCGCCTCCAGCTTGCCGGAACTCAGAGCGCCTCTCTTATCAATTACCTGATATGCATATAAAGGCAATAAAAGACCCTCCCCCGGTCATTCTCCACAATACTTTACAATTCAAATTAATTCCTACTAAAAACACACTATTTGGCAAATAGATTCTCTAAATATATGGAAGTTCCTTCCCGAATAACCACGATTAATACAATTTAAATAATTATTTTGTGTAAACGTGTCTAACTTTTCCACTCCCCGGTATAACACATTCACAGGAGAGTTGAAAACTCTCAGAATAAAAAAGGAGGAAGAATAATGCACAAAATGATCCAAAAAGCAAAAAAGAACCAAAAAGGCTTCACACTGGTTGAACTGATGGTAGTTGTGATTATTATTGGTATTCTGGTGGCAATTGCAATTCCGACTTATAGGGGAGTACAAGAAAGAGCTAACGAGGGTGCAGTAAGAGCAACATTAAAAAACATTGACGGAGCAATAATGACATATGTTGCAGCGCATGGAGTTGATCGTACTACAGTAACAAAAGCACAGGCTCAGGAAATGCTAGGCATGTGGCCTGACGGTTCACCTAATGGTGCAGTCTATGTTGTTACAGGTGGATGGGCTGTACTAGATTCAACTCATTCTATTACCCCGTATCCTACTGATGGAGTTACTACACTTAATCCTAGTCAGTAGTACATCTTAAAACAGCCCTCACACACGAGGGCTGTCTTTTTATGCCCAAAAACAGCCCAACAAAAAAGAACGGAGAAAAAAAAATAATCAAAATCGACCTAGCTCGGCACCATTGTGGAGCAAATGAACGTCCATACAAAGGACGCAGAAACCTTCCTGACCACGTTCACGGACATTGTCTCAGACAGCCTTACCAGCGGTGAGCCTGTACGTCTCGCTGGCTTCGGTGTCTTCTCCGTCAAACAACTGATGTCAGAACTCACACAGAACCAGTCGTCAAACCCTATCTGCCCATTACTTAAAGGGTCAGGTAGGGTTATTTTTGTGTTACAGCAAGTAATTACAATCAAAACTACAAGGAGTGAAAAATGATGATTAACAACTGATGTTACCCGTAGTATTGCAGAGATTCAAGTTAAAGACGCTAAGGCCAGTGTTAATGCTTTTATTAACACAATTACTGAGAGCCTAAGTACAACTTATATGATATGCTCCCTTCATGATGACAGTTTTATTATTTCAACTGTCTACCATAAAGGGAGCATATCAATCCGAGGGCTGGTTTTTTGATTCCACAAAACATCTTACTCCTAGGTTGTACAGACTCGTCGGTGGCAGCCTTGCTTAATTACTACCTGTAATAATTGAAACCAGAATAACTGCTCTTCCAGATATAAGCCATGTGTTTAAAAATAGTTACCAAAATAAAACTTCCTGTCTTTATTCTAACCTGTTTCTTTTAACAATTTTTAATGTGTTTTAGAAAATAAAACGGTTTAAGAAAACATTACTCTATTGCAGGCAGGAAAAAGAAGATTTTTAAGTGAAATTCTTTTAAATCCCTGTTTAATTGCAATTTTTTTGTATTCAGTAGAAAACTTATGCCAAAGGTAATTGATGTACTATATAATTGAAATATCGAGCGAATTTTTGTAAATCCTATTGCTTTATTAAAGATTTGGGGGGACAAGCCTTGCTGTGGGATAATAAAGGCAGTGCGATGCCGGTTGTGTTATTGATTATGTTTGTTCTGACCATTCTGGGAACTGCACTATGGCAGTATTTTATGAATGATACGCTGCAGGTAGCCCGGGCGGGAAAACAGCTGCAGGCTTATTATCTTGCCAGGTCCGGTGTGGAAGTGGGACTGGGAAAATTAGAAGCTGTGCTAAATGATGGTTCCCTGTTAATTCGTGATATTAATGATTTGGATGCAGAGCTAAATAATGTGGGATGGATTAATGATATTGATACCGGCCAGTTT
Organism: Bacillota bacterium; assembly: GCA_033549345.1. Taxonomy (GTDB): domain Bacteria; phylum Bacillota; class Dethiobacteria; order Dethiobacterales; family Dethiobacteraceae; genus JAWSUT01. The sequence goes on from JAWSUT010000006.1 coordinate 42,237, forward strand.
GATATTACGTACCAGGTAGACACTGTAAACGATAATGTAGTTATTTTATCCACCGGTGAAGTATCGGATGTTGGGCAGAGTGAAAGCCTGAAAGTGGAAATGCATTTTCCTAATTTTGGACTCCCTCTACACTGGTTTAATCACGGATATGTTGCAAATTCAATAGAAGATCCGTTAAGTCCACCTGCAGGTTATAATGCTCCGGACGATATGACCGGGGAAATCGTTTTTATTTCCACCAATAGCAAAGTTGGTCACCCCATTAAACAATCCAGCGGTGCTGTTATATATAAAGCATCTTTTATTTCATTTATTGATGCAGAGCCCAGCCTGGAATTGCAACCAAGTGCATCCATGTACCTTGAATCCGGGGCAGTTGCTTTTAAAGACAAGATTTACTTACGTAATGGTGGCTATTTGTATTTACGCTCCAATCCCGGACATACTCTGGAAACAACATATAGTACCACAAACGCTGACGGTTCACATGAAGTTGGTATCCATTTCACTTTTGGATCCTATGATTTTAATATTAGCGGGATTAGGGTAGCTGCACCTTTTAGCGGTTCAGAGACTGGTATGGTCAGTTTTAACGGCGATATCCGGCAGGGAAGCGCGGGCGGTGCCACGACAATTTTAAGTGTGGGTTCGGGCGGTAAGTATTATTTTTATAAAAATAATACTGAAGTTCATAATTTTGCAAGTGAAATAGCTGCTGGTAATTTGGTAGAAATTCTAAACCCGGAAGTTCTGGAAGATATCTTTATTCTGGGGGAAGGGTTACCGACGATTAAGAATATGGTATGGGGAGACAACTAACAATGGCTACCAAGAGACTGACAGAAGACGGTTTTACGTTAATAGAAATACTTGTGGCCATCGCTATTCTTGCCATTATGATTGCAGCACTAACACCGCTCTTTATCAGCAGCTTTACAGGGATTTTTACGGCCGGCCGAAAAAGTGGAACCCAATATCTTGTACAGCAAGAAATAGAAAAGGCCATCGCCGGTGACAGTGGAGCTGATGCCACATTTATCCCGTCTACCTCCATCGAAGGTATATCGGGCACTATTGTTGAAGTGCAAAAAGAATATGAGAGTGGAAAAATTGTTACTGTAAAAACATTTGTACGCGAACAGCCTGTCTGGCTACAGTTCTCCGGTGAAACATACATTGGTTTTGACTATGAAAATACTATTGATATCAGGGTAACACGAAAAGGGATTTTAGCCAGTACAGCTACAGTCTATTATGAGACTGTCGGTATTACGACGACATACCCGGCTATTATTGGTACACATTATAATGCAACCAGCGGTACGCTTCAGTTCTTACCAGGAGAAACGGAAAAAACATTTGCGGTAAATGTTTTAGAATTTGATTCTGCAGCAGGCGCTACAGAGCCGGATGTTTATGCCGTGGGTCTCCGGTTAAGCAGCCCTACATCAACTGGAGGATATAATGCTTTGCTGGGCTTTCCCAATGAGGCAATTCTTTATATTAGTGACTATATTGAGCCCACGCCTTAAGGGAGGGAATACCTTGAAATTTTTACGAAATCAGCGGGGTCTAAGTTTAGCTGAATTGGTTGTAGTAATTGCACTATTGGGTATTGTACTGGCTATTGGGTATACTTTTTACTTTTTTGGTGTCCGTGCATTTAATGTGGGCGAAGATCAATCAAATGTACAGCGTGATATTCGGATTGCATCAAGCGTGATTACAAAAGAAATCCGTAATGCAACTGTTGTTGAACTGGTCTATACAGATGCTGCTGATGGTTACCATTATATTTACTTTGACAGCGGCAACATTAAACACCGTCTGGATGCAGATGTAACTACATGGACCCAGGGTAGCATTGAATCGCTGACATTTAATATTCAACAACTTCCTGACGGCAGTAATGTAGTTGAATTTTCCATTGCCGGGCGTGAAGACCAGCAGCTATATGATATCACAAGTAAAGTAAATTTAAATAATCTGACAGGTTTACCTGCAGACAGCAAACCGGCAATTAAATATATGAAACCCTAATGCCCGAAGATCCTTCCAGAATCCCCTAAATGGGGACAGTCCCTCATTCCTTCTTACCCGACTTTAGGTCAGCTTTGATATGCTTTTCCAGGCAGGACTTGCAAATGCATACCTTACGTTTCCTATCCTCCGGAACCAAATCCAATATATATTGCGGAATCTTATAATCAATACACCAGCAGCCTCCTTCTCCGTGTAGGCAATCATTGTCCTGTCCGCATAGCGGGCATATTCTTTCTTTTCCTTCAACAGCCATATGAGTCTCCCCTTTTTAAGTGTATTTGTTTGATTACTTCTCGAAAGGTTTAGCAGAACCCTGTAAAAGAATGAGAGATACTTATATACCGACCTAGCTAACATCCACAGGTTGTCTGAGAACATCTGCCTATAAACATTATACAAAGATCCTGCCGGGTTTTACGGCAGGATCTTTGAGTTTTTTACTACTAACTAAAGATTTCCGCAGAGGCCGGAATCAAACAGTTCCGGCAAGCATGAGCAGCAAGCCCAGGGTAGGTGCCAAACAGTTTCTGCTCCTGTACAAGGAAGGCACCTTTATCTTATGCCGGTTTACTTATAAAACCCGGTCACTGAAAGCAGGAAAACTATTACGTATTTCAGCAACTTTTCCCGTGTCTACCTTTCCTCGTAATACGCAGGCCTCTTCCCCTGCAGTGTATAATACTGTTCCCCAGGGATCCACAATCATGCTGTTGCCGGCAAAAGTTTGCTCTTTTATCTTACCGGCACAGTTGCAGGAAATCAGGTAGCACTGGTTCTCCAGAGCTCTCACTCTGTTAAACAGTGTCCAGTGTTCCAGCCGGGCCAGGGGCCAGGCTGATACCACCAGAAATATTTCTGCGCCTGCGTTAGCCATTGCGCGGTACAGTTCGGGGAAACGCAGGTCGTAGCAGGTGGTAATTCCCACGGTGCCTAATTCTGTTTTCAGGACAGTGGGGGTTGTACCGCGGGAAAGCAGCCTGCTCTCTTCCGACTGGTACCCAAAGAGATGGATTTTTCTGTAGGTGCCGACGAGTTCTCCGTTGGGGTCAATCATCAGTGCTGAATTATACAAATTGTTATCGCATTGCTCTACAATACTGCCGCCGAGGATGTGGCAGTTCATTTTTTTTGCCCAGGGGGCAAGGAAAGAATAGGTCTCTCCCTGCGCTTCTTCACTGTGGGTGGCGTAATCATGGAAGTTAAAAAAGCCTGTTCCCCATATCTCGGGTAGGAGGATTAAATCCGGGTGTTTTTCGCTGTCTTGTAGATTTTGCAGGATGCTGCGGACTTGATTAAATCTTTCTTGCCTGATTTGCTGATCACTTACATCCAGCTGGACTATGGCTACATCCATGGTTATCACTCCCTGAAGATCTGTGAATAAAAGGTGTGTACTTCGGATACGGGGCGGCTTTCGCCCGGGAATTTGTTTTCATACCATACCTCAAATGAAGGTGTGGGGTAACTTCGCATAGTAGTAATACCAAACGTGTATTGCTCATGAGCTGTCTGCTGTTTTTCTACGATTATACGGGGTTGACCCATATCTTGCAAGTTTGTTCCCAAGAAGGATGAACGGGGAAAGTAGGATTGGTTAAAGAGTTCAAAATATGATAAAATACAACTAAAAGTTGGTGTCGTTCGGGTTAATGAAGAGGGTATTTACGTACCTGCCGGCAAAGCCCGGAGTCAGGATAAAGCACTTGAACAAATCGTCCGCACACTAAAAGAAAAAGTCGGTGGGCGAAATATTAAAACGCTGGCTGTCGCGCACGGTGATGCCCTGGATGCAGCAAACAGGCTCAAGGGTATTCTGGAAAACACCTTTGGTGTTCCTGCTTCTGTCTTTACCCAGGTTGGTGCCGATATCGCCGTACATACCGGTCCGGGAATGGTGGGCGCTGCCGTTCAATTTGAATAATACCAAAAGCTGCCTTTAACAGGCAGTTTTTTTGCATCCCGGCTCTGATTATTAAACGAAGCTGAATTTGCCTAGAAGTTTCTGCCTGTGAGAGTCAATTAGTGCCTAAAGCTGTCCTGACAGATAAAAGTGTGCTAAGCATTATGCTTACGGGTTTTGTTTTTGCCACCTGTAACCAGTTCCACCCGGAAGCCTTTGCGGCTTTGGCGTACTGTGGCGGCCATAAAACCGAAAAAGACTAAGGACCAGGTTCCTCCGGCAACGATGATTCCCATGAGTATCCGAAATGCGGGGGGCCATAAAAGGGGTCTGGTGATAAGATATATGGCGTACAGGAGGATATTCAGGAACCCGCCGCTTAGTGTAACAGGTTGAAGTTCCTGCAGTGCAGCTACCAGTTCTCCCGGAGGAATCAAGTAAACCATTCCTATTGCCAGGACAAAGATAAAGGCAAAGTTGATAAAATACATTAGCATGGAAGCACCGGGAGATATTCGGTGTTGGGGGCTATCCGGGTTGTAGCGGCAGTTGTTGATGGAGTAAAAAAGGCCGATTGCACTGGCGCCCAGCGTTAAAAGGATGGCGGCTACAGCCAGCATCAAAGTGAGTGAAGTGGAAACACGGATCGCGACGGCGGTACCGACCAGTAGTGTTTGCATCAAGATGAGTGTGGGAATCACTGCTGCCAGCAGCTTTCCCCACACCACGGGCCAGCCGGCCAGGGGAACACTGTTGAGAAACCAATCCGACTCTCCTTCACGGCCAAACGACTGAAGCGCCATGTTGCCGCTGAACATCATGGTATAGATGATAAGTACGGAGACCAGGGAGCCGAGGGTCGATTCAACTTGCAGAAAAAGAAACTGGCCAATGAAAAACAGCATGATAATGATCGGTGCCAGGTAACCAAACCACTCCCTTGTGTCCCGGCGCATATACAGCAAGTCTTTTTTTGCCACTGCCCACATGCCGGCTGAAGGAGAAACGGTTTCCTGCAGCTCACTGTTATATGGTGTCAGCAATAGCGGTTTGTCCGGAATGCTGTGGCTGGTTGTCTGGGGGTAGTGCTTTTTACGGCGGCGGCCGCCTTCACCCTGACTGAGAGCAACCCATCCCTGGCGGAATCCCCGCTCAAGGAGAAGAAACGCCAGCATGAAAGCAGCAATACCTGCTGCCAAAAGAAGCAGGCTGTAACCCAGTCCGGTGGTTGTGTTTTGGGTGATGCCGTTTGTCAGGGCCAGGGAACCCCAGCCCCAGGGAAAGAAATTCATGATGCGCAGCAATTGATCCTGTTGGGTGAGCCATACGCTAATGTTTAACTGGTCCCCACCGGCCATCATCAGGCCGGGAATCTGAAAGACAAGGGCAATCATAATTCCGGCGATGGCTCCGATAAAGCCGACAGCCTCACGACTGCGGTGGGGCGGCACTATTCGCATTACCACCAGATTCAACAGTTCAGCCAGAGCGGTCCCCAGGATTAACAAGCCGCTGACAACTAAAACGATAAAAAGGTAATACAATGCACCGGCCTGAAACAGCAGCCCGTAGAAAACACCGGGCAGCAGTACAAAAATAGTTGCCGTTACCAGGTTACTCCCAGCGACCAGCAATGATTTTACGGCGAAGATGACTCGCAGAGGAATCGGTGTGGTAAACAAGAGTTCAAGGTCATCAGACATATAAAGGGTGGCAAAAGCGGCCGTTACACCAAAGAAAATCTGACCGGCCAGTCCCATCATAAAGATTAACGAAAGAAAGCCTTGTGCAATATCAGGTGACATGGATGCCAGGGCACCGTGCGCCCAGATACCCAGAGAAACCAGTATTCCCGTAAGACCCAGGCCGAAGGCGACCATTAAAAGCCATACACCGGCCGACAAGTGGCGAATCTTGTTCCATGATACCCGCAGTTGGTTTGCCAGCAGCAGCTGGAAATCCTGCCAAAAAGACTGAGTTGGTGGTGGCTGCGTCCGGGGAGGCGGTAAAACTATTTTCACTGATGACTCCCCTCCTCCAGGCTTCTGATTACTTCGGCGGATTCATGGCCTCCCGTGAGCTCGAGGAAGATGTCTTCCAGGCTTTCTTCTGTATGGCCAACCATTTTGCGCAGGTCCTCGGGGCTCCCCTGGGCGATTAGCTCCCCTTCTTTGAGAATACCTACCCGATGGCACATGCGCTCTGCAATCTCAAGGATATGTGTTGAGACAAAAACAGCAGCCCCCTGCCGGGCCATTTCCTGCAGGACATCCTTGAGCAGACGTGCACTGGCGGGATCCAGGCCTACCGTGGGTTCATCCAATAAGATGACCCGGGGCTGATGAATTAAAGCCGCTGCCAGGACGACTTTTTGACGCATGCCGTGCGAATATCCTTCCAGAAGTTCATCGGCACGGGCTTCCAGCCCGAACATTGTCATGAGTTGCTCCGCCCGTTCTCTTGAAACTTCTTTGGGCATCCGAAAGAGCGCGGCAACAAGGTGCAAAAATTCCCTGGCTGTTAGTTTGCCGTACACTTTCGGTTGGTCGGGCACATAAGCCAGAAAAGCCTTTGCCTGTGCGGCCTGCTTATTGATATCGTAACCGCAGATGAAGGCTTCTCCCTCACTGGGGTCCAGAAGACCGGTTAGCATCTTAATCGTTGTGGTCTTTCCTGCTCCGTTTGGTCCTAGGAAGCCAAAAACCTCCCCGGCCCGGACTTCCAGAGTTAAGCGGTTTACCACAGCTGTTGATCCATATCTTTTTGTCAGTTGATTGGTACGGATTAAAACATTGTCCATCAAATCACGCTCCCCCTACATTCACTGCAAATACTTGTTCTTTCGTTAGGACTTTTCCTGCTCAATTAAGGTTATTAGTTTCCTGATTAAATATTATCTGTGTTTCCCACGGTAGAGACGCGCATCAAGACATCACTTTGACCATCATGGCTCTCCTTCTTTGTTCTCTTTCCATGGCCTTATTATAACTTATTTCTCTGGTATTTGTATCCTAACCGGGTATTTCATGCCCTATATGACAAAAACGCCTGTACCAAGCGTATAGTGCGGCATTTGATTTGTTTCAAAAGCTAGCGTATGTACCACGGACTTACGTCCGTGGTATGATTAGCCGTTCCGCACAACCAGAACCTCATTGGACTTGGCACAGCAGCTGTTAAGGCATGCGACAACAAATACACGACCTGAGGTGCCGGAAGGTACCTGCCAGAGAATCTCGGCAACGCCTGTCGTAGCACTGGGACAGTCTACTCCGATAAGACGGGCAAGCTCACAGGTTTCGGTACCGGTAGGCTCAAGGAAAAAGAATGCCCGCGAAACCGGACGGTTGAATGTTGCCCGCACAATAACGCGTCCATTAAGCTGGACAGCTCCACCGACTACGGGTAACTGTTGGCCGGCCTCAGTCAGGAACCTGAGAGTAAGCACACGAAGGTCACACACCGTTGTCGGTGTATCATCAGGGATACAGATTACCTGACCCACAAAGATAATATCCGGGTTGACAATCTGCGGGTTGGCGGCAAGTATATCCGCGACTGTTATTCCGAATCTGTTGGCGATGTTGAAAATTGTATCGCTGGCTTTTACAGTATAAAACTGACCGCTGCATTTCTTGGGCGGACGCGGAATCTGGCCTGCTGTAACAGCATGCATAGCCCGTTTATTTCTTTCTTTACTCAATGATATCACCTCCTTGCAGAGATTGGTATACGCTATAATATATGGGAAAACGGAAAATAGGTTAATTCGGGTCAGTTGTATTTAAGATAAGCTTAATAGAAAAAGAAGGCAAGCGCGCTATAATGAGGTGAGGATCAGTACTTGGGGGGGGCAGCCGTTATGACCGGAATAAAAAAAACCAACAGACCACTTCTGTGGCTGCTGCTTTTGGGTGTCAGCGTATTTAACACTGCTGATTATTTCCCGCCGCTCTATGCCGTTAAACATGGATTAAGGGAAGCCAATCCGTTGATGGATATAATTTTGCATACACCTTACTTTCCCCTGGTAAAGCTTTTGTTTGTGCCTCTGCTGTTGGTTTTACTCTGGATGTACCGCAGGCGAGTCGGCAATAAAATCTACACCTACGTCTGGGGTATCTTTATTGTCTATACTCTGCTCATGGTCTATTATAAATGGCTTTTGTGGTTTGGCCCTCTCTCCGCTTAACGTTTTAGCTCTTTTCTCATTACGTCCACCGGCGCATTCACTCCGGTAAACAGGCGAAACGCCCGTACTCCCTGATAAAGGAGCATCCCCAGGCCGTCTTGGCCCGGGCTTTTTAATCCTTTAGCCAGGGTAAGAAAATCTGAGGGCATCTTGCCGTAGCGGAGGTCATAAAAGAGTGCGCCGGCAGATTTTGAGAGGTCTAAAAGCCACTCTCCTCCCTTCTGTTTAAACGGGACAGAGAGTGTGTTAATGATTAGGGATGTGCCGGAGATATCCGGTGCATCTCCCGGGATCAGTTTTTGTACCTTTACTTTCTGTGGTTCTATTAGAGCTTTGGCCAGCGCTTCAGCTTTTTGGGGAGTACGGTTCAGAACGGTGATTTCTGCAACACCTTCATTTAGGAGGGATGCGGCAATGGCGCGGGCTGAACCGCCGGCGCCGAGTATAACAGCTTTTTTGTCTTTGGGGTCAAAGCCTGTTTCCCGGAGGGAATCAATGAAGCCGGAACCGTCGGTGTTGTAGCCTGTCAGTTTGCCGTTATGGTTGACGATGGTATTTACCGCGCCGCATTCTTTGGCGGAGGTGTCGAGAACGTCAAGGTATGGGATGACAGCTTCTTTATGGGGAACGGTTACATTAACGCCTGTGATGTTGAGCGCGTGGATGGCGGAGACGGCTGCTTGGATGTTCTGGGGAGTAACATGAAAAGGGATGTAGATATAGGGTAGTTTTAAGTGTTTGAATGCGGCATTGTGCATAGCTGGGGAGAGTGAATATTGTACCGGGTCGCCGAAGATGCCGGTGATTTTTGTCTGGCCTGTGATCATGGGTCTCACCTCTACGGTGTGTTTCTCCTTTTAGGGGAGAATTCCTTTGAGAAGAAAAAAATAAGCCGCGGCTTATTTTTTTTCGTCCCAGATGAATGTAAATTCGCCTGTTTTTGTGTTTATGGAGACGTCCTGGAGTTTGATGTTGGGATTGTCCTGCTGCTCCCTGGCCGTCTGGCATGCTTCCCTCATTTTCTGCAGCAGATCGTCCATTTCCAATCACCTCAGAGACTAGTCTGCGCAGGGAAATGGTTCTCTATACTACTGCATTGCGTATATAAAAAGTAAAAGTACCTGATGGTCAGGTACTTTTGTTATTCCCTTTGATACGGCCGAGGAACAGCTTTTCCAGCAGGCGCATGGCTTTTGTGCCGATAAATTCGTGGTTGCTCATCGGTGTGACCAGGATGGTGAACATACCGGTGCGGTTGCCGCCGAGGATGTCTGTAAAGAGTTGGTCGCCTACGACGGCCACTTCGTTTGGTGAGAGGTTAAACTGGGAGGCGATGCTGCGGAAGGCTCGGCGGCGGGGTTTGATGGCGCCGGAGAGTGCTATGATGCCGAGCTGTGTAGACATGGCCTCAACACGTGTGAAGGTGTTGTTGGAGACGATGGCTATTTTCAGGCCGGTGTTTCTGACGTCGTTGACCCAGTTAACCAGTTTATCCTGTATTTCGGAGGAGCGCCATGGTACAAGCGTGTTGTCCAGGTCGGCGATGAGTGCCTTGATGCCTTTTTTTTGCAGAAGTTCAAGGTCTATATCATATATGGAATCCACAATTTTATCCGGTTTTAAAAGTTTCAGCGAACTCACCCCTGTTGTTGTCATGAACCTAATTATACCATACTGTTGGCGCTGCTGAAAGCTGCAGAGAAAAAACTCACCGAAGTGAGTTTTAGTGAGGCATTTTGGTTTTATAGGGGAGTTGGTTGAGGTAACCCATAAAAACTTCGGAGATGTCTTTTACCTGTGCGGGAGGAGCGACGTCTGCTGTGTACTCGCCGATGTTAAAAAGTGTATCCAGGACTTTGCCGTGCTGCTCCTGGATGCGCTGACTGCAGGTTTTAAGGAGATTAAAGAGGTTGGGGTCTACGGCTTCGGAACAGGAAATCTGGTAAATGTTCATCATGTGTTTGTGGTGAAACAGGGTGTCGTAGAGTCGGTCCAGGTCGTTAATCTGCTGGTTTTTTGCGATATTGGCCGTTGCCTGTTTACCGATTTTCTGTGCACCTGTTTTTGTGGTCATTGTTACATTGGGATCCAAGAGCTACACCTCCTTTGCTTTTTGGTTTACGTAGTTGAGGATGTCAACAAAATTTTCCTGGTGTACGCGGCCGATATCGTCCAGGAGCTTGGAATACTGCTGGTCTGTGGCGTCCTGGGCGTGGTTGTAGCATTTTTTGGCCGCCATCAGTTCCCAGGACAGGTGGTCTTTGAGATAGTTCACTTCTTTTGTTGAAAGATTCAATGGTTGGCCTCCCTTCTTTTTCTGCTCTTATCTTTTGAATAAATCGATTCCCTATACATACATGTTAAAGAGCCCGGATTAAAAATTCCGGGCTCTCTGCCTGGCTGTATTCATTTTTTTAGCTCATCAAGCTCACTCTTTAACTGCCTAACCTCTTTTTGCAGCGCTTCAATCTTGGCAATGGCTGATAATGCAAATATGAATGCTATCGGAGCTAAGAATGCCAGGAATTGCATACCTTCACCTCCATGTAATGAGCGCAGATTAGCCGACAGAATTTAAGCAATGCCGTATTGTTCATCCTCATCTTTATCCATGGCTTCCACTACGTCAATAAAAGGTTCCACCAGATTGGGGTCAAATTGGGTGCCGGCATAACGGCGTAATTCAGCGATGGCTTCCTGGTGGGAGACGGCACTGCGGTAGGGGCGTTCACGGGTCATGGCGTCATAGGTGTCTGCCAGGGCCAGGATCCTGCACTCCAGGGGAATTTTTTGCCCTGTGAGGCCAAAGGGGTAGCCCTGTCCGTCCCACCATTCATGATGCTTTAAGATCCAGTCGGCCAGTGGGACAAGCTCCGGGGCGGAGAGTGCGATGCGGTGGCCGATTTCACAGTGGCGCTGCATCTCGGTGCGCTCTTCTTCGTTTAACGGGGCTTCCTTAAAGAGGATGCGATCGGGAATACCTACTTTGCCGATGTCGTGAAACTGGGCAAAGAGGCGGATGTCTGCGATTTTATGTTCCGGCAGTCCGATGGCGGCAGCCAGGCTGCCTGCCAGGTTCTGCAGGCGGTCGGCGTGACCTTCTGTGTTGTAATCCCGGGCTTCCAGTGCTTTCATCAAGAGGGCAACTGTGGAGCTGCGGGCGCTTTGGCTGCGGTGCAGCTTTTCCCTGTACATGTTGTTGTCCGCTTCTTTAAAGAGGTCTCTGAGGTTGGTGTCTTTGCGGCTGACCGCATAGCCGACGGAGATGCTTAAGGTAAGTTTGGGGTACTGTTCATTGTACGCGTTGATGGCTTCGCGGACACGGCGGCAGGCAGCCTCCACCAGTTCGACACTGCTGTTGGGCAGGATGATGGCAAATTCATCGCCTCCGATTCGGGCCACCATGTCTTCTTCACGGAAGCAGCTTTTGAGTACATTGGCAGCTACTTTGAGGAGATTGTCTCCGGCGTCGTGGCCTAAGCTGTCGTTGAATAGTTTGAGTCCGTCCACATCACAGATGATAATGCCTACAGAGGCGCTGCGGCTGTTTTGGATGCGGCGCATCTCCTGTTCAAAGTAGGTGCGGTTGTATAGCCCGGTCAGTGTATCAAAGAGGCTGAGAACCCGGAGCTGCTCTTCCACTTCTTTTCTGGCGGTGATATCACGGCTGCTGATGAGGATTCCTTCGACATTGTTATCACTATCATAGACTGGGGTGGCAATGGCCTCAAGCCAGATGTAGTGGCCTTCTTTGTGGCGATAACGGAACTCCTTGCGTTCAGGTATCCGGTTTGCGAGAAATTCGAGGTGTGAATCCATAACAAACTTATGATCGTCGGGATGAACCCAGTCAAAGATGCTTTTACCCATGATTTCTTCCGGTTCGTAGCCGAGGATGATTTTATGACTGGGGCTTGTGTAGCGGAGAATACCGGATGCGTCGGTCTGAACGATAAGGTCAAGGAGGTTTTCTGTGATGACCATATTTTGCCGTGACTGGTCCAGATGTGCCAGCATTTGATTAATGTTACCTGAGAGCAAAGAGAGTTCGTCTGTGGTTTCCTCCTGTTCCAGGCGGTTGAAGATATCTCTGCTCTCATGTATCTTTTTCCTTACCCCTGTACTGAGTTTGACCATGGGGGAGAGGACGGTGCGTTCCAGGACGAACAGGACTGTCATACTAAAGAAAAGCCCGATGGAAAAAATGGCGAGAATCAGCTTATTCACAATGTCCCGCGTGGATTGGTAAAACGCGCGTGGTGTGGTTACAGATAAACCTATAACCGGTTCTCCGTACAGATCCTGGATAACTGCAAAGCCCGACATATCGTTGCTGCCCAGGGTTTCTGTATAGGATGGCCAGGTACCGGCCTGATTTACTGCCAATGACGCCGTGGTTGTATCATTGTCCAGCCTGACCGGCAGTTGTGTCCGTGCTGAAAGATTTTCCGTAAACGTTTGGTCAATATAGCGGCCTACCAGAATGGTGCCGTGTGAGGGTCCTTCGTCATCACTCACAGGCCGTGAGGCCACCATAGCCGGGCCCTCCGGCAGGCTGAGAACTCCCTGGATACTGTTTCCCATTAACAATGGTGAGCCCGGATAGAGAAAGTTCTGGAGACCTGCAGGGTATGGTTTTTCATCTTCAGCCTGTAGGTCATATCCCCTGCCGTGGATAATCTGTCCTGTTTTGTCCAGAAATAGCACAAAGTTTAGACTTAGATTGAGAAATGTACGGTCACTTAAGTGACCGTTAAAGTCAGGCTCCTGTGTGGTAAAACGGTATGCATCGTCCAACATGGCCCAATCGCAGGTAATGGTACCCAGTTTATGCAAATCTTCTCCGAATGCGGTCTGTACCCGCTCCATATTCTCCCGCATCATGCTGGTTTCCAGCGTACTGCAGGTTGAATTGATGATGCGTATTGTCACACCATAGACCACTGATACAAGTAAAAAAAGCACCAGCCCGATAATCAGCAGAGTCTTACTGCGTAAAGACAATTGAGATCCCTCCGATGGACAGGTATTCCCCGATTTGAACTATTTCTTTGTGATTCAAGATATTTCCTGCTGTTTCGGGAATTGCAGAAAAAAAGAATACTGCCAGACTGGCAGCCCGGCAGTATTCTTAGGGTACATGGATATCCAGAAAACGCTTCTCTGCGATTTTTAACATAATAAGGTATGGGATGAAGCCCAGAATAAGCGCTGAAACAGCGACTATGGCATAGAGCACAAAACTTCCGGCATCTCTGCCCTGTGCCAGGCGTACTGCGCTATAAACCACAAAGAGTAAGCCGGCACCCACCAGCATCCCCAAAAAGACATTAAAATTCTGCTTGATGGCTTTTTGCGGATTATCCCAGCTCAGATGCGGCCGGAACAGGTCAATCAAAAGGCTGGAAGTAATGGCCGGGAAGCTTAAGCAAAGGCCGAGAGCTGAGATCAGAAGAAATTCCGGCACAGTCCACTTAACGAATAAGACAGAAAAGAGAAATAATAAAGGTATCGCCAGGGTGGCGATGATAAACGAGTAGAGAATTTTTCCGTTTATTTGGTCGCGGGATGCCACAGGAATGACTTTGGAGACCCAAAAGAGTTTTCCTTCCCGGGAGAAGGCGCTGGAAGCTGCCGGAGTAAGGATGGCCATGCCGCCGATGAATGCTGCAGCTATCAGGTTGATGCAGATACGTACATCCGGATTTTGCAGCTGGCTGAGAGCCTCTCCTATCCCCTCCCCGGTAATCATGGGCAGCAGCATCGCGATGGGGATAATCAAGAGCATTGCTACGCTGTTAAAAAGATAAATGGGAGTACGAATAAGCAGCTTAATTTCTCTGGCTGCAATGGCGCGGACGGGTGAAGTGCCTTTGCCCAGTTTTCGGTCCAGCTGCTCTGCGCTTATGCTTTTACTACTTTGGATTTCATCTCCACCGATCAGGCCCTGGTAGAACAGCCTGTCACCGAGGTACAGCATCAATGCAAAACCTGCTAGGCCCAAACCAACGTAGGCCAGCAAATTAAGGAGTGCGTTGGTGCCTGCTGCAGCCATGGCGCGGGTAGCAAGCAGGGCCGGCGGGAACGACCGACTGATAAGATTAACCAGCCCGTTGTCAACAAAAAGAGACTGAAAAAAGTCTGCGTCAACATTGGCCGGCAGCCGGTTAAGGAAGTAATTCATCACCAGTACAGCTGCAATGAGAAGTACCATCCCTGCAAAGCGCAGTGTATCCTTGCGTCTTCCCAGATTTGTCACGCGCATCATAAAGAGAATCACGGCGGCCACGGCCGCCAGAGGGATAACAGGTAAAAAGAGATAAACCATGATACCCGAAAACCAGTAGTAGATTCCGGCATTTTGGCCAAGACCGTAGATGAAGAGGACAGGTAGAAAAAAAGGTAATATCGTCAGGTATTCATGGGCCAGGACTGTGACAAATTTAGCGCCGATAATCTCACGGGGTAAAAAAGGCAGCGGAATTAAAACAGGGAGATCCCGAGAGAAGTAAAACGTGGACATGATGTAGCCGATGCCAAAGAATAGTACCACCAGGCTGGCAAAGACCAGGGTAAGTGTCAGAACAAGTTCGGGCTGACCATACATAACGCCTGTATTGTAAATTTCGCGCACACCGTTTATGTAGAGGAACCAGTACATCGGTGCCAGACTGAAGAGAATAAGCACTGCCAGACCGAGGAAACCAACTGCTTTTTTCTTGTCATGTTTGGCATACCACTTAAGCGCTGAAAGGCTGTAGGCAACTTTTAACTGCAGCTTGATTAATTGTAAAAGGCTCATGCTTCTGTCAGCTCCAGGAAGATATTTTCCAGGGACTCCCTGTTCTGTGACTGCTGTCTCAACTCGTCCATGGTGCCCAGGGCCACCAGCTTGCCGTTTCTGATAATCCCGATTCTGTCACAGAGTTTTTCCGCCACTTCCAGGACATGGGTGGAAAAAAACACCGTTTTGCCGCTATTTGTATGCTCCCGCATATATTCTTTGAGATTGTGCGCCGAGCGCGGATCAAGACCCACCATCGGTTCATCGAGAATAAAAACATCCGGTTGGTGCAAAAGTGCCCCGATTAAAATGATTTTCTGGCGCATACCATGGGAATAGCTTTGGATAAGGTTGCCCACCGCTTTTTTCATTTCAAACAAATCCAGAAAGCGGTTGAGGCGTTCTTTACGAATATCTGCGGGTACATTGTAAACATCACCCAGGAAGTTAAGGTATTCGATTCCTGTCAGTTTTT
The DNA here is from genome assembly GCA_033549345.1 of Bacillota bacterium. Classification (GTDB taxonomy): domain Bacteria; phylum Bacillota; class Dethiobacteria; order Dethiobacterales; family Dethiobacteraceae; genus JAWSUT01. Next base: position 57,631 of record JAWSUT010000006.1, read on the forward strand.
CATAAACTTCCGGGTTGTCGGGCACATAGCTAATGGACCGTTTAACCGCCAGGGGTTCCCGGCTGATGTCATGCCCGTTTATTTTTACAGTACCGGTGTCGTTCTTTAGCAGTCCCACCATCATTTTAATTGTTGTTGTTTTGCCTGCTCCGTTGGGGCCAAGAAAGCCGAAAATTTCGCTGTCTTTCACCGTCAGGGACAAATCATCGACTGCTTTTACAGTACCTTTGTTATAGCTTTTGGAGATTCTGTTGAGTTCGATCAATGCAACCACCTGCTTCTGTGGAGAAATAGTTTCCCCGTAATATTGTTTACAGCAGTCATTTCTTTACTCAGTCAAACTATTCCTTCTCATTTCTGTTAAGTTTTCTTTATGCCTTGTTTTAAATTATACCTTGCATTAAAAGGTATATTATTTTAAAATGGTGTTAATATGAAAAACAATAATTCGCTTGTTCAGATTAAAAAGGGAGCACTGGAGTATTGCGTCCTGGCTGTTATCAATGAAGGGGAAAAGTATGGCTACGAGATTGTCAAAATCCTGACACAGCGCGGTATGACAACAAGGGAAGGAACCATCTATCCCCTGCTGTCACGTTTGCTGAAAGACAGGCTGGTGGAGGCGGCCTGGCGGGAGACGGACGGCGGAGTTCCCCGAAAGTATTACCTGATAACAGATAAAGGGCTTGCTTCATTGCGTGAATTTAAGGAGAGCTGGTCGGAGTATTCCGAAATTGTGGACAGTATCTTAAGGGAGGTCAACTAAATGGATGGCAGGGCAGAAAGAATACTTAACGATTATCTTGCAGATGTGGAGCGGGAACTGGGAGCCGTCTCTTCTTCTGCACGCCGGGAATTTATTGCTGAGATTCGCTCCCACCTTTTGGAGGAATGGCAGCACAGCCCGGAACAGAACTCGGCAGCGATGCTGAATATTCTGGAGCGATTTGGCGATGCAAGGGAGATTGCTGCGGAGTTTCGGGAAAAAAACAATTTGGCACCGGTATCACACGCTCCGTCCCAGCATTCTGTGCCTCCTGTGCTGATTGTGATTCTGACCATCTTCTTATGGCCGGTGGGTATTGTTCTGGCCTGGCTCTCCCCTGCCTGGCAGCAAAAACACAAGTTTTTGGCAACGGTATTACCGGTAATTGCTATTATTGCTCTGTTAGCTTTTGCCATCCCGGCACGTACCTATTACACCAGTTCCACCACATGGGAATACAGTGAAACCAGGGAAATCAGAGAAGACGGCAGCATCGGGGATATTCGGGTTGAACAGGACAGAGCACCCGGCCCGGTGATGAATATCTTTTCAATGTTTCTTATGATACTGACCTTTTCTCTTATTCTAATTGGCAATCCTCTCGGCTCCGGCATTTATCTCGCAGCCACAATGGAACGTGCTCCGTAACGCAACCCTGAACCTCAGCGTAGAGATGTAAAAATGGCTCATATCATGTTATTATTAATTAAACTAACCAAAAAACCTTTTTAGGGAGGACGTGAGGTTGATCTATAATAAAACATATATAGGGGTACTGGCCTTTTCACCGGTGGTCATAGGTTATGTCTTAAATCTTTCGATAATGCTCCCTTTGTTTAGTTTACTGCAATTTGTTATACCCTTTATCTTATTGGCTTATTGGTTCTGGGTAGGCGGAAAGTTTGCTGAGGTTGTTAAAAATTCGTTCGCGGCTGTATTGGCCGGCAATTTCTTCGGTATTGTCTCATTTCTTATCTACTATTGGCAGTTTATTTTTCTTACAGGTGAGAACCGGTCATTATGGTTAGCCGTTATCTCCCAGATGTTTAATGCCCCATTATCTTTCATTACTGTGCGGGCAGGCAGCATATTTGAGAGTGCCCCAAACACCTTTAGCCAAACTTCGGTCACTGCATCCCAGGCTGTTGGACTTCTGTTGATGGTGCTGACATTTAGTACAGGATATTTTCATACAAAGAATAAACGCAAGGTCACAAGATAAAAAGACTATACGCAAAAGAGTGTAAAGCTTTGCACTCTTTTGCGTATAGTCTTATGTTTAAACCTTGCTTAGAGACTCTCATAGAAATCCTGATACCTGATTGCTTGTTCTATCTCTGTAAAGCTTTTACCGAAGGTAAGCAGCAGCAGATTGTCTTGCCCCTGGTGGATAGTCAATGTGACCAGTTCTTTTTCGGTGTCGGGAACACAATAAATGTACATCCCCTTGCCCGCCTCATCCGTTAGGGCGCCAAAGTAGATGAGGTTGTCGCTTTCAAGTTCCAGGACATCGTAGTCCCCCTGCAAATCGAGGTTCACTGTCATACGCATGCCCTTAACTTCCCCCTGGGCCTGCCAGCGGTTATCCTGCTGCGCCAGCACAGTAAGGGAAAGAGAAACGTCCTCCAGCGGCCGGCCGTTATTAAACACATTTTCAGCGAGCTTTATTTGTTCGGGAGTCATAAAGCTTGTATCCAGTTCGGCGGAGATGATGATGGCTTTATCCTGGATGCCGTTATTTACAGGCTCCACCGGTATACCCGGGTCACCTCTCTGTACACAGCCAATCCCTGAGAAAAAAAGAATACATAGTATAATAGCGAGGAATATTTGTTTTAGCAAAGTGGCTCCCCTTCCCTGAGCAATCTGCCTCTCTTATATAGACATGAGATAACGGGATAAGGTTCCACTTTAATTTATATTTGTTGGAATGCGACGTTTCCCTGGAGACTGGGCTGACGGACCAAACATCCCTAAAAAGTAGGAGCATATCATCCCGTGATATGCTCCTTTTTTGAATGAATGGTTTCCAGTAAGACCTGGCCCAGTTCATTTAAAACGAATGGTTTGGCAACCACTCCGCTAAATCCGTATTTACCGTAATTGGAGAGGACGTTGTTGTTGGCATAACCGCTTGATACAATTGCCTTGACCCCGGGGTCTACTGCGTGCAGTTTTCTGACAGTTTCCTCTCCCCCCATACTCCCACGAATTGTGAGGTCTAAGATTACTGCAACAAATTTTTCATCCGTTTGCATGGCTTTCGTATACACATCTATTGCCTGGTTTCCGTCTCTTACATAGGTTGACTTATAACCCAACAGTTCCAGCATCTCACAAACTACTTTGCCAATGGCTTCATCATCATCCATAACCAGAATGTGTCCCTGCCCGTCAACAGGTGTCTTATTTCTACTTAATGAACTAAAGTGTAGATGGTCTGAAGTGGAAATGGGCAAAGATATCTTAAACGTACTCCCTTCTCCAACTTTAGAATCAACTTCAAGGATTCCGTTATGTTTCTTAATAATGGAATAACAAACCGCCAGCCCGAGGCCGCTCCCTGTTTCCTTGGTTGTAAAATAAGGGTCAAAGATTTTCTGAATAATGGTTTCAGGTATACCCAACCCTTCATCACGAATTGCAATTCTTACATAGTTACTTTTTTTGACTTCACATGTATTTATGTCAATATGAATTGTACCCCCGCCTGGCATCGCCTGAACTGCATTAAGAATCAGATTGTTGATGACCTGGCCAATTTGATTGCTGTCAATGTCAACATACGGCACATCTTCCGAACAAAATGAGAAATTAACATTGGAGCCACATAATGCAAACTCAGCGGCATCTCTCACAACATCAACAACAGAAGCAGTTTGCTTAATGGGGGCTCCACCCTTAGCAAACGTGAGCAGTTGTTTAGTCAGGTCTTTTGTCTGAAACGCTGCTGCTTCAACCTCACTCAGTTTGTGCAGAACCCTTTCAGGGTCATTTATAACGTTCTTTGCAATGGAAAGGTTTCCCAAAAGTATTGTTAAAAGATTATTAAAGTCGTGCGCTATGCCGCCTGCCAGAATTCCCAGAGATTCCAATTTGGTTGCCTTTGTCTGTTCCTCTTCAATTTTCTTTTGGATGGTTATATCCCGTACGATAAGCTGTAAGACCTGCCTCGATTGGTAAGTAAACGGTATGCATACCCACTGAATGTCAATAACTTTTCCATCACTGCGTTTTATTTGTCCGTTGTTAAAGCAGGTCGTACTTTTTGATTTAAGTACATGAATATAAGCACGCGTGAGCTTACGTAACGACTGTTTAGTAAATAACTGATCCAGTTTCTTTCCTAAAAGACAACCCGGTTCCACCTGTCCTGACAGGTTAACAGCAGCGCTGTTAGCAAAAACGATTTCCCTTCTGTGTAAAATAAATACAGCATCCGGCATTAATTCAATAAGGTTTCTATATTGCTCCATGGTTTTTTTCAGGTTAATCTCCGATAACTTTCTCTCCGTTATATCTTGTGTTACCCCAAACATTCTAACAGGATTCCCAAAGCTATCGTATTCTGTTTTCCCTTTATTGTAGACCCACCGCAGATTCCCCCTGCGCGTTCGAATCCGGTGCTCAGATGAGTAATTATTGGTCTGCAAAGATTGGCTGATTTGTTTACTCACTTCTGCAGAATCTTCGGGCAAGATATGCTTCGTAAAAAAATCCAGAGTTAACTCTTCACGAACCGGGTCCATTTCAAAGATACGAAAAACCGGCTCTGACCAGAAAATCTTGTTACGGAGGATATCCCATTCCCAGTTGCCAATAAGAGCTGTTTCCTGTGCTTCAATCAGCCGCTGCCGGCTTTTCTTCAGCTCTGTTTCTGCAGTTTTCAGTTGACTAATATCACGGCCCACTGCCTGAACTTCTATAACCTTCCCTGTTTCATCCCTGATTGCATAGTCCTGCCAGGCAATCCAGCGCCACCCATGAATAGTTTTCGCTCGCTGTTCCACATATACCCTGTATGGTTCATCATATAATTTTTTCATTTCCCTTAGAGTTGCATCCAGATCTTCCGGGTGCACAAGAGGCAAAAAACTCTGTCCGATCAGTTCATCCCTGGTTTTACCAAAGGCCCGGCAATACGCATCATTCACGTACAAGAATCTTCCATCCATGTCTACCCGGACAACAAAGTCAAGATTGGATTCGATAATTTCGGCTAAGTAATTTTTGCTCTCAAGCAGTTTGTTCTCTGCTTGTTTGTGTTCCGTGATCTCTACACCCGAAAGCATGATGTAATTTATGCCTTTGTTGTAAAGCGGTGTAACTGACCACCGGAATACCTGCCGTTCCCCGGATTCTACAGTTATATCAGAATCAAAACAGCCTTGGGAACCCAGCGTTTGTTTCGTTAGGTTTTCAACAATTCTATCTGACTCTTTGGCAGGTAATTGCTTAAAGGCATGATTCATTTTCACTGCTTTTGTCTGATCATTAACTACGCATACTGGAAAGGGAACTGAATTTAGAACTAAATCGGCAAAATTCTCTTCAAATACAGTTTTCCCACCCATAGTACCCCTCCAATCACTGATATAGTAACGAATACTACAGCTATTTACAATATTCTTGGTCTCTTATTATTTTCCTTTGTTGTAGAAAGTAACATTGTGTCGAATAACAAGGTGGCTTTGTTTACATGTTCTTAATCAGAAACGCAACGTGCGGGTCACGTTGCGTTTCTGATTTGATTATTATCCCTGTATCTCACCTGTCCACTCTTTGCCCGTGGGCGTAAACATGGTTGATGCAGCCGGATCGTTCTGTGTCTCTGTCAGCCAGCCCCGGTCTGTTAACCAGTCAAGATGGGCACAGGCCTCTGCCACGGCCAGATACACATCCCAGCCTGTAAGTAACCTATAGAGCCGGGTGGCCACATCATAGGGTGTGCTGCCATTGCCCACCAGAGCTAACATCTTACCCAGACGGTCCCTGTGCTGCTCACGGACAGCACTAATGCGCTGCCCTGGCTGCAGAACCGTTTTTCCGTGGCCGGGGTAAACTGCTGCAAGAGACAGCTTTTCCAGGCGGTCCAGCGTGGTAAGGTATGCCGCGAGGCTTTTTGTGCGGCCGCCGGGCTGAAGGTGCAGCTCGGGCAAAGGATTGGGACTCACGTGCTGCAGGAGCGTGTCCCCGCCAAAAAGAAGGGCTTGATCCTTCTGCAGGAAAGCCACATGGCCGCCACAGTGGCCGGGTACCGCTAAAACGGTGAGTCGGAAACGGCCAAGGTCGATGTGCTGCCCTTCTCTAAGCGGCAGAAACTCGGAAAGATAGCCGTTAAAGTTGTTTTCCCCCACTTGCCTGAATGAATCCAGAGCCTGCGGTGCTGTTCCCATCTTACGCAGAAACTCCTCCCGGTACGTAAATAACGGAATACCGGAGAGTTTGGCCGCTTCATCCGGATGGATGTAAACTTTTGCACCGAGGCCGTGGAACCAGCCGGCCAGGCCGGAATGGTCGCTGTGGCCGTGGGTAATGAGGACGCGGCCGATATCACCGGGGGCCAGGCCTTCCTTTGCCAGAGCATCGCAAAGTGCCCGGCGGGCAGGGGGCCAGTCGGGGCCGGTATCAATCAGGGTGGGGACGTCTCCGCGGAACAGATAGACATTTGTCGGCCCGATAGCAAACGGGGTGGAGATGCGCAGGCAGGTAAAGCAGTTAATCACGGGTTCTGCTACTGTTAGTCATACTGATAAAATCCCCGCCCTGATTTACGTCCCAGATGTCCTGCGCGCACCATTTTCCGAATCAGGGGGCAGGGACGGTATTTGGAGTCACCCATCTCCGCATACAGATTATCCAGTACCATCAGCATCACATCCAGGCCGACCAGGTCGCACAGCGCCAGGGGCCCGATGGGGTGGTTGGCTCCCAACATCATCCCTTTGTCAATGTCTTCCCGGGAAGCCACACCTTCCTGCAGGACAAACACCGCTTCGTTTAGCATCGGTACCAGGATGCGGTTGACCACAAACAGCGGCGCTTCATTTACGGCAATCGGTTCCTTGCCCAGTGTCACAGACAGATCCATAGCTGCTGTGAAAATTTCATCGGAGGTTGCTTCGCCCCGGATGACTTCCACAAGCTTCATCACCGGTACCGGATTAAAAAAGTGCATACCGACCACACGCTCGGGCCGTTTTGTGACGGACGCCATCTCGGTAATGCTCAGGCCGGAGGTGTTTGAAGCAAACCAGGCCTCAGGTTTGCAGATGCGGTCCAGCTCCCGGTAGATCTCTTTTTTCACAGCCATGTTTTCAAAGACGGCCTCGATGACTACATCGGCATCTGCCATGACGTCTAGCGATGTGCCGGTTTGCAGTTTATCCAGCTGAGAGTCTGCCGCTTCTCTGGAGAGTTTCCCCTTCTTGACCATTCTTTCCAGGTTTGCACTCACCATCCCGGCGCCACGTTGGATTAGTTCAGCAGAGACATCCTGCAGAAACACAGCAAAGCCTGCTCCCAGGGCTGCGGTGGCAATCCCGCTGCCCATTGTGCCCGCACCGATTACGCCGATTGTCTTATTTCCCATCTTTGCGCCTCCTTTTTATATGCTTTCCACAATAACCGCCATACCCATACCGCCGCCCACACACAGTGTGGCCAGGCCGTACTTCTTGCCGCGGCGGCGCAGTTCATAGAGCAAAGTCAGCATGATCCGCGCGCCTGTGCACCCCACCGGGTGGCCAAGGCCTACCCCGCTGCCGTTTACGTTAACAATATTGCGATTTAGGTCAAGGAGTTTCTCACAGGCCAGATACTGTGCGGCAAAAGCTTCATTTACTTCAATTAAATCCATGTCGGCAAGCTTGAGCCCGGCTTTATCCAATGCCTTTTGGGTGGCCGGGACGGGACCGTAGCCCATTAGTTCCGGTTCCACGCCGGCCCAGGCATAACTTACCAGCCGGCCCAAAGGCCGGGCACTTAGGCTTGCCGCCTTCTCTCCACTCATCAGTACCATAGCTGCCGCTCCGTCATTTAACCCGGACGCATTGCCGGCCGTCACTGTACCGCCCTCTTTAAAGGCGGGCGGCAGTTTAGCCAGTTTTTCCATGGACAGGTCGGTGCGGATATGTTCATCTGTGTCCACAAGACTGACCGCGCCTTTTCGTCCTTTGACAGGGACGGCTACGATTTCTTCGGCAAAGGTACCGTCCTGCGTGGCTCTGGCTGCATTGGTGTGGCTGCGCAGGGCGATGATATCCTGCTCTTCCCGGGTTATGGCATATTTCTGTGCCAGGTTTTCTGCTGTCACACCCATCAGAATGCCATGCAGCGGGTCGGTTAAGAGTTCCCAGAGACTGTCTGTGAACTGATCGTGCTGCAGGCGCTGCCCCCAGCGGGCGCCCTTTAAAACATAGGGGGCACTGCTCATGGATTCCGCGCCGCCGGCCACCACAATCTCCACATCGCCGAGGACAATTTCCTGGTATGCGCTGACAACAGCCTGCATACCGGAAGAACACTGCCGCTGAATGGTAAAACCGGTGGTCTCTTTGGGCATGCCGGCTCTTAGGGCCACGGTGCGGCCCAGGTTCGGCTCATCGGTGCGCTGCACACAGTTGCCCAGGATTACTTCTTCCACCATGTCACGCGTAATGTTTGCCCGCTTCAGAGCTTCACCGACCGCGGTGACCGCCAGTTCATTGGCCAGCATCCGGGAAAACTGACCGCCAAAATCGCCAATGGGGGTTCTGGCCCCGGAGACAATCAATACATCTTTCATAGCCGCCGCTCCTTAACTGTCCGTAATGTCCGCTTTGCGTTTTTCCATGAAAGCCGCCATGGCTTCCTTCTGGTCATTGGAGGCAAAGCAGATGCAGACCGACTGGACTTCCACGGTTTTACCCGTTACGCCGCCGCCTTCCAGGTGGGCGTTGACAGCCGTTTTGGCCATCTTCAGGGAAACCAGGCTGTTTTTTACGATGCCTTGGGCTTCTTCCCTAACCGCTGCAAGGAATCCTTCCGCCGGCAAAACGCGGTTAACAAGGCCGATCGCCTGCGCCTCGCCCGCAGCGATGACCTTACCCGAGTAGATCATTTCTTTGGCCCGGCCCGGTCCGATTGCCTGGGGCAGTCTTTGTGTGCCGCCCCAGCCCGGGATGATGCCCAGCGTCACTTCCGGCAGGCCGAATTTGGCATTTTCCGAGGCCAGGATAAAGTCACAGGCCAGTGCCAGTTCCATGCCGCCGCCCAGGGCAAAGCCGTTTACCGCGGCGATGACAGGCTTTGAGAATCGGGCCAGCATGTCAAATGCTTCGTGGCCGGCGATGATATACTTTCGTGCCTCCAGGGGGCCAAGCTTTGCCATCACCCTGATGTCCGCACCGGCGATAAATGCTTTTTCGCCGGCTCCGGTAAGAATCAGGGCTTTTACAGCGGCATCGTCCTCGAGAACAGCCAGAGCTTCCTGCAGTTCTCTTAAGACTTCAAACTTCAGGGCATTGAGTACTTCCGGACGGTTCACCGTAATCACGGCAATTTTATCTGTCGTTTCCACCTGTAAATACTTGAATTCCATCTTGTCACCTCTTTTTTAAAATTCTCCGGACAATGCCGGGTATAACACGTACTGGATGCGGCAGGCTGCCTAAGCAATATCAATCTTAAAAATGTTCCGGCAACTGAAAACCTGAAAACTCCCCGAGGTTCCTAAAGAACCTGAAAATGCTCTTCTTTGAAGTCGGCATTGCCTTCGTAACGATTATAAAGGGAAGCCCTGTAGACAGCATACGCTTTGGTGTCCGCGGGAATGCCGTGTTCCCTGAGCACTTCCAGGATTCGCTTTTGACCGGGTGGGCACCCGCGAATTGCTACGGCTTCGCTGATGGCCACATTACCTGCGTTCTGGTGAATGGCGCACTTGCCAAAGAGAAAGGTTTTGTCATACCCTCCGCGGGAGAAGGTGTCTTTACCGCCGAGAAATTCCATACCCTTAAAAGGTCTGCGGGCATACGCGCCCATCAGTGTGACCAGCATGAAGTTGTTTAGATAGGAGCAGCCCGAGCAAAGGGTATTGTCATACTTGGGGAAATAGATGTCTTTGATCCCCTGGCGGGCAAACGCCTCGGGACCTGAGTTATCTTCAAGCCAGGCCCAGTCCCATTCCAAAGGATGGGTAACATCTGCAATTTCCGCACCCACGGTCTGAATCTTTCCCCGGGACAGGCCGTGTTTTTGGGCATAGGCCTGCAGATGGGCAATGTCGTCTGCTGCAAACCCCAGGATTTCCGCCCCGATGACATCGGCGGCAAACATATCCCGGGAAGCAATCAGGAGGTCTGTGCGGTAGGCACGTCCGTTCATTACCGGGCCTTTTTCCAGGGCGTAGATACCGTCAATCACTGTGAGAGCCGGCTTGATCTTCTCCGCCAGCTTCCAGATAAACGCGTCAAGTGAACGATCCTTGCTGTGGCAGAACATTTTCGAGCGTGTATGTAGGCAGCCTTTGAGATTCTTAAACCCCAGGGATACTTTTGTAGAGCTGTGCGTTTTCAAAACAGGCAGGTTAACCAGAAAATCGGTCTGGAGAGCGTGGGAGGAGATATCCAGGGCATAATCATCGAAATAAACCCGCTCAAACGGGCCGTCGTTAAAATCCACCAACTCCACACCGTATCGTTTGACAAGCTGTTTGTATCCCAGGCCGGCAAAAGCCTCTTTAGTACCGGAGCCCAGATCACTGTCCGTAATCGATCCCTCGCCAATGGTGATTTTTGAACAACCGTACTCTTTAAGCAGACGAACGATACCTGCCACCAGCACCGAACTGGTTAGCACGCCGTATTTGGGAAACGGGTAGACCTCATCCCACATCACCAGGTTGGGCTTAAGCAGCACATGGTCTGTGGGCTTCAGGCCGGTAAACCCCTCTATGCTTTGGACAGCGCGGGCAATATTGGCAAACGAATCCTGATACCTGACGACACTGACGTTGTCTGCGCTCATGGCATTCACCCCCGGGTACTAATAAACATTATTTTCAGATATTAATTCATATGAAACGGATATATGCACCATTCAATATTTGTTTATATTAAACAAATATCTTGTATTTCCTGCATTTTGCAGCTGAAGAAAATAGTGCACATCATGATATCTCAATGAATTCCACTCACCTCCCTGCGCTTACATTCCTGGCTGTTTCACATAACCTCTTCTTTCATTTCCCCAGGGGGCAATGATACCCGCATTAAAGCCCCAGAAGTGAATCTTAAGGGAGAGGCCATCCCGGTACTGGCCCAGAGTCATTTAATAAAGTAAGCCCGGCTTCTGCCGGGCTTACTTTATTTACTAGAGCAGCAATTCAGCGCTTTCCACATGCAGCAGGACTTTATCACCTTCCACTTGTCCTTTGCCACTAAATCTGTACCCTTTTTTCTCCAGAACAACAGCGGCCTGCATAACACCTGTTTCACCCAGATTCTCTCTGGTCTTTTCCATCTTGTAGACACCGAAAACCAGAATGCCGTCTTCACGAATTTCCTTCGCTTTGCCTACTACAATCAAATGAGGTTTACCGTCGCCTGACAGGGACACAATCGGTATAAACGCGGACTTTTCAATGACTTCTTTCATTTCGGAAGTGATAACAATACTCATCTACAACTCACCCTTTCCTCTTTTGCCTCATACTAGCACAGAAAAGGATGCCTTGGCTGTATACTATTTATCATTTTTGTTAAAAACAGCGGTCTTTAAGAATGTAGAAGCGGTCCTTTTTAGCTAAGTAGTTCCGGTTTGCCAGCGTTTTTAGCGCTCTGGCCACCATGACGCGTGATGCACCCACAAAGTCGGCAATTTCCTGCTGCGTCAGTGAGACCTGAATTCGTATCCCGTCGGAACAGCGTTCGCCGTGGTCACCGGCCAGACGGATAAACAGGTTTAGGACTTTATCCTGCGTTGAGCCGGCGCGAATCTCAACAGCCTGTTCCCAGGAGCTGTAGAGCCGGTTTCCCAGGCTGTAGATCACCTGCAGTGCCAAATCCGGGTTGCTCTGAATCACTTCCTCCATCCGCTCACGGTTTAAGGCACATACTCTGGCATCTTCCAGGGCCACGGCGGAAGCCGGGTGAATTCCCTGCCGGAACAGTGCCGCCTCCGCCAGGACTTCTCCGCAACCCGCCAGGTGGAGAATCACTTCACGCCCGTCGCTGGTCACACGGATAAGCTTAAAGCTCCCTTCTTTTACGAGATACAGTGTATCGGAAGGGTCACCCTGGTGATAGAGATACTCGCCGCGGCGGATATGTTTTTTTATGGCGGCATGACGGCAGACCGTGCTGAAGACAGACCTCTCCAGATTGTCAAACAGCGGCAGGTCATGCAGGCAGAACCTTTTATTGGCTTCCATAGACAAGCTCCCCTTTAATTCATATAATCATGAATACATCCGGATGATAGCTTTATTGTACCATATAACAGAGAACATGCCGTGTAAAATATTTATCTTTCCTCAGGCTTTTCTTTCGTTATGGGCGAAAATGTATACTTTTTTACAGCGCAGCTACACTTTGCCCCCTACAATGAAAGAAAAAGCTGAAAGGACGGATTGACATGAACATAACAGAAGAACTGAAATCTTACATCATTGAACTGGGAGCAGCAGATGTCGGCATTGCTCCGGCCAAACGATTTGACCGGGTACCTGAAGGGCACCGTCCCGGAGATTATCTCAAGGGAACTGAAAGTGTAGTCACCTTTACCTATAATCTGAGCAGGGGGGCTGTAAAGAACCTGCCTTCTTCACGAAACGAATATATGCAGGAATTTGAGATGGCTAACCGTACCCTCAGTGAAATCGCCCATAAAACAGCCCGTTTTCTGGAAGAAAGATCATTTGACAGTCTTGCGTTTGGGCCTGAAGCTTCAATCGGTGACTACAGCCGCCTCAAAGGTGATTTCTCGCATAAACATTCGGCATTTCTCTGTGGCCTTGGACACTTTGGGGTGAACAACCTTTTGATTACGCCAAAACACCGTGCACAAATCAGGCTGGCCAGTGTTGCCACAACGGCGAAGTTGGACTATGACAATGTGGCAATAAGCAGGGAATGCGAAAAGTGCCAGAAATGTGTTAAAGCCTGTCCTTCCGGCGCTCTCTCTTCCTGGAAGGACACCTACTCTCCGGAAACCGGCTGGACAATTGACAAAGAAAAATGCGCCCATTATATTTTTGTCGTTCTGGGGAGTAAAAGATGCGGCATGTGTGTTCAGGCCTGCACCTGAGAGCCAGAGCATAGAACTCTGCTTACCCCCCACATCCCGTACATACTAAAAAATAACGTGGCACTGTCACGTTATTTTTGCTTGAACAAGAAACTGATATTCCAGCTTTTAAAATATACTATGGAGCGCCTCTCTGCGTGCAAAAGCAGTGTGACACTTGCTTTTTCAGGAGTCGCTCTGCATAAGGAAATAATTACCGATAAAAACAGCTTGTTTATTCGGTGATAAAGGCAAGAATGGTCTTGACTGCCGCTGTACTATTGTTATAATACAGTTAGGTGTATTAATAGGATAATACACCAATACACCAAAGGGAGCTGTTGGATAATGGAAATCAGGGAATTGTTAATCGCGCTCTGGCCGTTGTTGGCCTTTCAGGTCATCATGATGGTTGCAGCACTGATCAGTATCGCACGGAGAGGGGAAACAAAGAAGCTACCGAAACTTGTCTGGGTGATGATTGTGGTCTTCATCAACATATTGGGTCCCATCCTCTACTTTATGCTTGGCAAAGGAGAATCGCAAGACAATGAACAGTATCGAGATTAAAGGACTCAAAAAAAACTTTGAAAATAATGTTGTCTTGCGGGGCATCGACTGCACTGTGGCCCAGGGCAGCGTACATGGATTTCTGGGGCCAAACGGTGCCGGCAAAACTACTACGATAAAAACGATACTTGGACTCTATAAGGCGGATGCGGGAGAAATCAGGCTGTTTGGGAAGCCGGCTCAACCCGGCAGTATGAAAACCCTTCTGGCCCATATTGGTTATCTGCCTCAGGATCCGGTTTTCCCCGAGCAGTATACCGGCATCGAAGTGATGGAACTCATTGCCGATTTGTACCAGGTTCCTACCAAAGACAAAGTCCAGCGGATCAAAGACCTGCTCAAGCGCTTCGACTTACTGAAGGCAGGAAACCGACAGGTCAAAAATTATTCCCGGGGAATGAAGCAGCGCCTGGGTCTGGCCACTGTCTGGTTGCCGCGGCCCAAACTGATGATCCTTGATGAACCCGTATCGGCGCTTGACCCGGAAGGACGTTTCGATGTGCTTGAACAGATTAAAGAACTCAAAGGTGAATCCACCGTGTTTTTTTCCAGCCATATTCTCTCTGATGTGGAACGGGTTTCAGACAAAATCACCATTATTGGCGGTGGCCAGGTTTTGCTTGAAGACAGTATGGAAAACATCCACGGCACGTATGTCAGCTCAGCCTACCTGCTTAAAGTGCCTTTTGACAAAGTAAATGATGCCAGACAAATGCTCGCCGGCATCCTGGAAGTCACCGAGGTTACCGGAGAAGATAATAACCTTTTGCTGCAAACAGACAGCAAAAACGTGGATATAGTGGGTAAAAAGGTTCTGGCCGGTGTGCTGGATGCCGATATTCCGGTGATTCGGTTTTCGCTGCAGGAAGCCACGCTGGAAGATGTTTTCCTGCAGTTAATTAACGGGGGTGCAAAACATGAAACTAATGCTCATGCGTGAATTTAGGGAAGGGTGGCGCAGCTTTCGCTTCCCCGGTGTGCTTTTGGGCGCTGTCTTCTTTGCTCTCCTTGCACCACCGACACAAAAATATATGGATGCCATCTTGGGCATGTTTGCTGAAGGTGTGGAAATTTCCATGCCGCCTGTTTCACCGGAATCGGTGCTGATCGGGTTTGCGGGAGATTTAACATCTATGATTCTGATTGCGGCTATTGTGGTTACCATGGGAATTGTGGCCCGGGAAAAGCACAACGGGTTAACCGAATGGTTTCTGACAAGACCGGTTAGCCGCAATGCCTACCTGTACGCCAAAGTGCTTTACCTGATTATCACCACGCTGGTGATTGTGGCCGTCTCCTCTCTGGCCTGCGCAATATATACCTACACTTTGATTGGTCCGCTGAGTGCGGCAGGAATTCTTTATACGATCATTCTCATAACAACGTATTTTCTGATGCCCCTGATTGTCACATTTACAGTATCTGCTGTCACCGGAATTTCGGGAGCGGCCGCCGGTGCCGGGATCCTTTTCATGTTCCTTATGTCCACTGTGGGCTGGGTTTTGTCCAATGCCGATGTCAGTTGGCTGCCTACCCAACTTACCGAGCATCTGCCCCAGGCCGTGGCGGGCACCCCTCCTTCCTCCTTCTGGATTGCTGTAGCCCTCAGTTGGCTGTTCATTGCCATTCTAACCTGGCTAACAGGACTTAATTTTTCCCGAAAAGAAATCTGAGGCTCCATCTATACATTGTTTAATAAAGAGAGCATCTGCAGTTTTGTGCGGTCATACGCGGCAAACAGACGCAGGGCTCTCTTTGGTTTATGGTAAACCTTCCAGTAGCGCTGCAGCAAATAATTTTTCCCCTTATTTTTTATATACCCCTCTACATCCTCAGCAGGAAAACCCAGGAATATACCCACTTCATGCGGCAGCGCCTTCTCTGTTCTGCTGCGCAGCCTGTGCAGTGCCACCCTGAAATCTGTTTCATCATAGCCGTACTCACGCAGAAAACCTGCACTCCCCTTTTCACGTATACACTCCTGCAGGCGGTCTTGCCTGTAAAACAAAACCAGAGCTCTGTCAGTCGTTCGTTTAAGTTCGAAATAATTCAGGGGCAATAGACCCCGCAGTTCTTCTCTGTATCTGTCCCAGGCCTGCAGCAGGTTGCGGTTCCAGCCGGTAAAACTAATCAGTGTTGCCGGCTTGCCGGCTGCAATCGTCGGTGCGGCACAGAAAGCAATGGTTGCCAGAAGACGGCTTCTCTCATCTAATGTTTGCTGCCTCCGCATAAATTCATTGACAAGTACGTTCTTCAGAATTGTCACCGCCTAAGGGGCTTTTTTTTAGCATCCTTAGTAGGCAAAAAAAAATACAGCTTTTATGTCTTCATGTTCAAAAAATCTCAATGGGACATGGGGACAGGTTACTTGTCCCAAAAAAAGCACCGTCAGGCCTTACTTCTTTGTGTTAATGGGACATGGGGACAGGTTACTTGTCCCAAAAAAAGCACCGTCAGGCCTTACTTCTTTGTGTTAATGGGACATGG
>JAWSUT010000006.1:73820-120059 GCA_033549345.1 Bacillota bacterium
GGACAGGTTACTTGTCCCAAAAAAAGCACCGTCAGGCCTTACTTCTTTGTGTTAAACCAAACGGACTGCTATAACTCACGCCACTGTACCGGTTTGCTGCGTTATATCAATCTACGTCAATTCGTTTCTGTGCGCCGTCCGTTAC
Organism: Bacillota bacterium; assembly: GCA_033549345.1. Lineage (GTDB taxonomy): Bacteria > Bacillota > Dethiobacteria > Dethiobacterales > Dethiobacteraceae > JAWSUT01. The sequence goes on from JAWSUT010000006.1 coordinate 73,966, forward strand.
CTGTGCAGGGAATCCAAGATATTGAAGGATCCGAATAGCGTTCCATGAAGTAGTTATGCCCTTTTTGAGTATGTAGTCAAACTCAAGACCCGATTTACCCATCCTTTCGCGGAAATGATACAAAGGATACTCACCAGAGCATGCCTTGGCTACATCAAGGTCATGGGTGGCAATTAGGTTGATTGTATCCTGGCCAGATAGGTAAAGGAGCACTTCAATGGCAGCCGGGATTCTTTCCAGAGAATGAGTCCCACGGAATATCTCATCAATGATACAGAGTGCTGGGGATCCTTCACCTACATCGCCAATCATGTCTAGGATAGCTTCTGCTTCCATGAGAAAATAGCTCTTTCCCTCAGGCAAGTGGTCTTCCTTATTTATAGTGGTAATGATCTTAAACAAACTGCCTTTATATGAATGAGCAAAACACAGGCAAACAGTTTGAGCCAAGAGCACATTCACTCCGAGTGTGCGTAGGAAAGTGGATTTCCCGGACATATTAGACCCTGTTAGGATAGCGCCTGGCTTATCAAGAACAATACTGTTGGGAACAGCGTTTTGCAACAGAGGATGTATGATGCTCTCGGCAGCTATAGCAATATCTTTCTCCAGATACTCGGGTTCTGTCCATTTCTCTGTACCAGCCCTTAGAGAAACTACAGAAAGCAGAGCATCCAGATGCCCTAATTGTAATAGTTAACGCCAAAGACTGGGAGCACAAAAAACATATACTCTGCATACCCAAAAATGCAACCGAGCCCATAGAAATTAGTGCAAGAAGCGCCAGCAGGTTTGGCACCCACCCGACTGCAGCAGATTTAAAGTCATCCCCCCAGAGAAAATGAGTCAGCGTTTCCGGGTACTGCCGTCCAAGCCTTAGCAGATACTTCTGAATCTCTTCCCGAAGCTTGCTGTTCTCCTCCAGGAGGCGGATGGTATCTTTCCTTTCCTCGAGCATGCTCTTAGAAAGCAGAGGTGTCCGTAACATGTTGTGTAGTATCTGCTCGCCTGGAGAAGTAAGAGTCCTATCAAAGAGTGTAAAAATACGGTCCAAATGTAAATCGTCCCAGGTTTGTTTACTGATTTTATATGTAGTGTCCTCGTCTCTCGGAAACATGTGATACGCACTCTCAAGACTTTTGAACATTCTGTCCCTCTTTACAGGCTTCCCCCACTGACTGCGCATTTCGGCTAGAGTTTTCTCCTGACGCATCTTCTGATAAATAATCCATAATGCAATCGCAAAAGGCACAAGTAGAACAAAACCCCAATTATATATGGGGCTAATTGTTTCAGTCAGATAGAATATAAAAATTGCTCCAAAAACTGTTAAAATGGTCACACCTGCTAGGTACGCTTTAAAGCGCAATACCTGATTTCTTTCCCTGAGCATGTTCGTTGTCTCCTAGTCATAAATATCGCACTGCCTGTGGCCCTTAGCTAATGTTTCTCTGAGGCCCATCATTATTTCTTGTTCATGTAAAACTAATTAATTTACTATCCGTCACGAATACTAAATGTGCATTATTGGCCTTGATATTCTAACAGATCTCCAGGTTGACAATCAAGCTCGCGGCACAGTGCATCCAGGGTGGAAAACCGTACAGCTTTTGCTTTATTATTTTTGAGAATTGACAGATTGGCATTGGTAATGCCGATTCGTTCTGCCAGTTCAGCTAGCGAAATTTTTCGTTTTGCCATCATTACGTCCAGGTTAATAATAATAGCCATAGTCTCCACTCCTAAACGGTCATATCATTTTCCAGTTTAATCTCCCTGGCAGCTGCGAATATTTCTGCCATGAGAAGTGCCAGAAACCCCACTACAATATAGAGAAGTGTTGCCGCTTTTATGGACCCGGATGGGACAGCAAAAAAATCCATACCGCTATGGCCCGGAAAATTAGCGATTGCATCAAGCAATCCAATCATAAAGGTGGCATATCCAATAAGCCTGAATCTGTGAATGTTTCTTTCCACAAACGGGTTATTCTCAGAAACTGTACGAACTATCAGCTTTAGCATATATAATATGAACAGGATTAATAAAATTACTGACAAAGCAGTAACATAAAACCAAACCCTGCCAACGTTCGCATCCTCAGGATTAAATATTGCTGTAAGCAGACTCCCGATGAACATCATAATAAAACCCACTACAGCAATGTTAATAAACACAGAAGTTACTTTCAACAGAGAACGGCGCTTTTTCTCCACAATAAATCACCCTCCTATTGTGTTATGAATGTAATATAACACAATTATTATTGTTTTACAATATAATTTTATTGTTTTTCAATCTATTTTTATTGTTATTGTTATTGCAGCATAAAAACATGACAGGAACTTAGGTAGCTCCTGTCAATCAGGACATGGGGACAGGTTACTTGTCCCAACAACTATATTCGACCAACCATACTTTTTGATAAGCCCGTTATCTTTGCAATTTGTCTTATAGTGATTCCATCAAGCGTTTTTAGTTTTCTTATAATTGCATCTCTGTCTGAATTGGGAAGGTTGCGGATTTCTTCACTTTTTAGACCTAGATCATTAATATATTCTATAAGTTCCATGTCCGAAAGAGAAACCTTGTCTTCGTACTCCAGACATTTTTCATCACTTGACCGATTTATAAATTGATTAAATTGTTTGAGTGCCTGGCTTATATTCTCGGTGAACATTGCAAGTACGAAACCTGTATCAACAATTCTTGCTCCGTTAATATATTCGATATAGCTGGTCCACAATCTGTTTTGCAGTTTTCCTTGTAAATTCGCTTTGTCGGGATTTTGCAGAATGTATCGCAGCACGGTGAGAAAGTAACTATCAGTTTCAATTGGCTCACTTTTGAATCGTTCCTGAAACAAATGGCCACATCGTTCATGCTTTTTGTTATAAGCTAATACATACTTTCCGATGATTCTTTTGATAGAGGTACCAAGCGGCTCGAATCCTTCTTTTAGCTCAAGATGTACGTGATTATCCATAAGACAGTATGCGTAAATCTCATAACCACAGATTTCTTTAAAGTGAGCTAATAGTGTAAGGAAAAATCGCCGGTCGTCATCATCCTCAAAGATATTCTGTTTATTAACACCTCGCAAGACAATATGGTAAATACCAGTTTTACTTTTCTTTCTCGCCTGTCTGGGCACTGACATCACCTCAGCACAGAAATTTGTGGGACAAAAAACCTGTCCCCTTGTCCCATATTATACCAAACATATGTTTGTATTGGAAGTATTTTATGTAATAAAAAGTGACAGAGAGTGTCTCTGTCACTGTAACATTATAAACTTTGGCGTTCCTGGCGGAATTCTTCCGCTATTTTGGCGATGACTTTCTTTTCGATGCGGGAAACGTAGGAGCGGGAAATGCCGAGGGATTTGGCGATTTCTTTTTGGGTTTGGCGGCGGCCCATGGGCAGGCCGAAGCGCAGGGCCAGGACGGTGCGCTCGCGCATCTTCAGTTTCCTGATGACCTCGTAGAGTTTCGCTTCAAGCATTTTTCTGTCCACTTCGTCCAGGACTTCTTCTGCATCTGTGCCAAGTACATCGAGGAGAGTGATTTCATTACCCTCTTTGTCGGTACCGATCGGGTCCTGCAGGAGGACTTCAGCTTTGCGTTTGGTGATAACACGGATGTGCATCAAAATTTCATTTTCGATGCAGCGGGCGGCATACGTAGCAAGTCGGGTGCCTTTGTTTCCCTTAAAAGAATCAATGGCTTTAATCAGGCCGACAGTACCAATGGAGATCAGGTCTTCCTGATCTTCTCCCGTGTTGTCAAACTTTTTGATTACATGGGCCACCAAACGCAGGTTCCTTTCAATCAGTACACTGCGGGCTTCCCTGTCGCCCTGGGCCATACGTTTTAAATATATTTGTTCGTCTTTCCGGCTGAGCGGCTGTGGGAACGAGTTGTTGTTCAGGTAAGAAACAAGCAGAACAATTTCCTTGACCACGGCCGCCACGATCGTTACAAACGGAAGCAAACAAGCACCTCCTCATAGTTGTCATCTTTATATGATATGACGGTCGTTTCTTTTTGTGCTTGTCTGCTAATTAATTTTTTCTGCTGAATTTTGGGACAAGTAAACCTGTCCCCGTGTTCCGTTAGAAGAGGGTTTCGGCCAGGACGCGGAAGATTTCTGCTGCGCGTGGGCTTTCCTGGGGACGGTCTTCCACAAAGACGGTAATGACATATGTTTGACCGTTTGCTGTGGCATAGGCGCTAAACCATGAATGTTCTTTTTCATTGTCGGGGCCGTACTGTGCTGTTCCGGATTTCCCGGCGGCGGTGTAGAGGGGGCTTTTTGCAGCTTTGGCCGTGCCGGTCTCCACAACATTGGTAAGCATCGGTTTGAGGCGGCGGGCGGTGGAGGGTGAGATGACCTGGCTACCGTAGAGTTTGGGATAGCGTTTCACCGTACTGCCCCGGCTGTCAGTGATTTCCGAGACCAGGCGGGGATAAATGTCACGGCCGTCATTGGCGATAATGGCCATCAGCCGGGCCAGCTGCAGCGGGGTTGCTGCCACATCGCCCTGCCCGATGGATGTGTTGGCCAGGTCGCCGAGGAACGGTATCTCCTCCGGCGTGGGGATATTTCCTGCCGACTCACTGCCAAGGGGGATCCCTGTTGGAGACCCCAGCTTAAAACGGCGGGCCATCTCCGTTACCGTTTCACGGCCCAAGAGCTGCCCGAGACGGATGAAATAACCGTTACACGAGACAGCAAGCGCCTTTTCGAAATTGACTTCGCCGTGGACCGTACCATTGTAACAGGATACGGAATTCTCACCGCCTACGTCAATTGAACCTGTACAGACATAGCTGTCATTTACGTCTATGACTCTGTTTTCAATAGCCGCTGCGGCCAGAATGACTTTAAATACCGAACCGGGGAAATATTTCTGGATGGCTCTGTTGTATTCGTCTATTTCGGCAGCACGACTGGGACTCATTTCGCCGGTGAACATCTCTTTGGGTTTGAAGTCCGGAAAAGAGGCCATGGCCAAAATGTCGCCGCTTTTGGGTTCCATAACGACAATAGCGCCTTTTTGCAGCATGGTGCTCCCTACGTGTTCGGCTGCGGCCTGGACCCTGCTGTCGATGGTTGTGACCACTGAATAGGGCTTGCGGGGGTCATCGTCCCGCCAGTGGCGGTAGCCCAGGGGCTCAATCAGCCGGTTGTGGGCATCCACGATGGCGGCCAGGGTCGACGGTCGGGCTGCCGAGAGTACATCGTCAAAGGAGCGTTCCAGTCCGGAGGCCGCCCTGTAGGTGAGTTCGACGTAGCTGGGCCGCGTTTTTAGTGTTTCTCTGCTCTGGACATAGCCGGTCACATGGGGAGCAAGGGAATTTTCACCGTAGCGTTGCTCTTGCTCGGCGACAAGCAGGCCGGGTAAGGGGTTCTCCTGCATCCGATTTGCAGTTTCCCAGTCAATGTGATCAAAGACATGAACAAAATTTTCTGTGTCCCATTCATTTTGGGCCAGGACCTGCCTGGTTTCTTCGGTAAGAATCGGCTCAAAAGATACCAGTACAGGAGAACGCTGCGTATCCAGAAGGGAATTGCCGTCCCTATCGAGAATTTGGCCTCTGCCCGTGCCGTAAACAAAGCGCAGTGAGCGCTGGATTACCGCAGCGCGGGCAAACTCCTCGGCATGCAGATACTGCAGCCAAAAAAGCCTGGCACCCAGGGCCGCGGTGGCCAGGAAGAAGAACATCATCAGGACAACGATTCTTTTTTGTCTGCCGATTCTGCGCATAATAAAACACCCCACAGGTTGGACTAAGATAATAGTCTTCCTCGCAGGGTGTGTTTTTATGCTTCTTTTCGCCTTCGAATCAGGGAATAGGCCTCCACCGCAAACGGCATATCCAGGGAAACATGTTCCTGAACACGGATGGCTTCACCGACAGGCTCCCCTGTGGAACTTTGCAGGTTGGCTACTGTAAACGTGCGGCTGTCGGTGTTTGGCCCCACCACTTCCAGCGTTTCACCTGCGGCAAAGCGGTTGCGCATCTCCACCACCGCCCGCCTGGCTGCGGAGTCGTATGATTGGACAACCCCAATGAATTCATGGCTGGCTACCTGGGCCGTTGTGTCGTAGACCTGTCCCCGGGGACCGGGATTTCCCAGAAGAAATCCGGTGGAATACGGTCTGTGGCTGATGGTTTCCAGCTCTTTGCGAAATTCGCGCGGTGAGAAATTATCCGGGTCGGCTAGATAAGCGTCAAGCGCCCGGCGGTAGGCGCGGGTAACCGTGGCCACGTAGTAGGCGCTTTTCATCCGGCCTTCAATTTTAAAGCTGGTCACGCCGGCTTTGACCAGTTCCGGTATATGGTCCAGCAGGCACAGGTCGCGGGCATTTAAGATGTATGTGCCGCGCTCGTCCTCATAGACGGGCATATACTCACCCGGGTGCCTCTCCTCCACCAGATGATAGTTCCAGCGGCAGGCCTGGGCACACTCGCCCCGGTTACCGCTGCGCCCTTCCAGGTGGTGGCTGAGATAGCAGCGTCCCGAATAAGCCCAGCACATGGCGCCATGGGCAAACACTTCCAACTCAATATCCACCCGGCTGCTTATTTGCGCTATTTCGGCAAGCGTCAGTTCCCGGGCCAGTACCACACGGGAAAAGCCCGCCTCCTGCCAGAAACGTGCGCTTTGCCAGTTGGTGGTGTTGGCCTGTGTGCTTAAGTGGCAGGCCAGGGAGGGGACAGTTTCGCGGGCCAGCGCGAAAACGCCCGGATCAGCTACGATCAGGGCGTCTATACCAATGTCTGCCAGTGTTAACAGATACGGCGGCAGCGAATTGATGTCGTCGTTACCGGCAAAGATGTTGACAGTGACATAAACTTTTGCTCCGTTTTCCCGGGCAAAAGCCACGCCGCGGCGCATCTCGTCCTCATCAAAATTGCCGGCAAAAGCACGCATACCAAAATGCTTACCGGAGAGATACACCGCATCTGCACCGTAGATTACTGCCATTTTCAGTTTTTCCAGGTCACCGGCAGGTGCCAGAATTTCCGGTTTACGCATAACGTAACCTCTCTAACGGTTGCGGACTTTTCTGATGTTAGCTTGGTGTTCGGCGTTTGTTCTGCCAAACAAGTGTGTTCCACTACCGTCTTCTTTGGCCACATAGTAGAGATAATCCACATCGGCGGGGTAAAGCACGGCCATGACGGACTGTTTGCCGGGTGAGGCAATGGGTCCGGGCGGCAGGCCGGATATTTTGTAGGTGTTGTAAGGGGAATCAATTTCCAGGTCCTCGTACAGGACGCGGGGCCTGTGCTCTCCCAGAGCGTAAAGCACCGATGCACAAAGCTGTAGCGGCATTTTCCTCTTCAGGCGGTTATGCAGCACAGCAGCAACCAGTTCCCTCTCCTGCGGGGCCTGAACCTCACGTTCAACCAGGGAGGCCAGAATGATGACTTCCTGGAAACTCAAACCCAACTCTTTGGCCCGGGTGTGCATGTCCGGTGTAAAGACTTCTTTAAGCCGGGCCTGCATGCGGTTGATGATTGCCTGCGGGGAGGCATCCACATCGAATTCATACGTGTCGGGATATAAATACCCCTCAAGAGCATAGCGTTGGTCCGGGTGCGTCTGTCCCATAGCCGGTACTGTGGCGGCAGCCAGATCCATAAATTCATCATAGTCCACCAGGCCGGTCTGTGACAGGCGCTCGGCAATCTGTTCTATGACATAGCCTTCAGGGATTGTTACCTTGATTGTGGGCCGGTAGACATTGCCCTCGGTGAGTTCCGCAAGGAGCTCATCCATGGTCATGCCGTACTGCAGTACATAGTTGCCGGCCTTTAATTTCTGGTCCATCCCTTTATATTTCGCGTAGTAGCGGAATACGGTGGCATTGCGGACCAGGCCGTTTTCTTCAAGAATACCGGCGATACGTACAGAAGAAGACCCGGCAGGAAGAGAGACCAGAACCGACTCCTGAGCTACCGCTGGCACATCTACAGGCTGCAGCATGGTATTTAGTTGCATCGCAAATAAGGCAAACGCCACGACCGAAAGGATGGCAAAGCCTCCTAAAAGCCGCAGCGGTGTGCGCATGTTCATGTTGTTTTCCCCCGAATGGTTGCTATTGCTCTTCGTCTTCGTCCTCTTCTGAGTCAACCAGTTCCTCCCAGGCCGCCGCTACGGCGTCCCATTCCGCATCATCTTCCACGACAACCAAAGCCTGTTCTCCGTCTGTTTCGTCAATACGGAATATAATGGCTTCCTGCTCGTCCGACTCGGAATTAACAAGGCCTTCCTCAGCGGGTACCATGATGGCATACTCGCTGTCATTTACCATAATAATGTCGAGCACCATAAATGCATGCTCCTGCCCTTCTTCATCAAGCAGTGTAACAATGTCGTCACGTAGTTCTGTCATTTCATTATACACCTCTTCCTTCGTATAGTAAACGCCCATATTCTTTACAATATTACCGGTTTTTATCCGGTTGAACCACTGCCATGGGCCTGCAGGTAGTTCTGTAAAATCAGCACGGCCGCCATTTTATCAATGACTTTGCGCCGTTTGGCGCGGCTGAGATCAGCGGCAATCAGCATCCTTTCCGCTTCCATGGTGGTCAGCCGCTCATCCCACAACTTGGTCGGAATTCCCAACTCTTCTGATATTTTGTCGGCAAACTCCGCAGATATTTGCGCCCGTGGACCAATGGTGCCGTTCATATTCTTGGGATAGCCCACCACAATCAGGGAGACAGCGTATTCATCGACCAGCTCACGCAGTCTTTTCAGATCGTTTTCCCATGCGCTGCGCCGGATTACTTCCAGTCCCTGGGCCGTCCAGCCCAACTCGTCACTGACAGCCACACCGATGGTGCGGTCGCCTACATCCAGTCCGAGAATTCGCATGGTTCACCCCGTTCTTAATAGATTTTCAGGCAAAAATCCGAGCTGCCTGTGGCTGTGGATAGGTACGTAGAGTTCCGCCGTATCAATAAAAGTGACCCCGCTGTCAGGTACCAATCCAATTAACCGTGCGCCTTCGGCGACGGACAAATTAGCCTGAAGGGGGCCGATAATCAGTGAACCAAAACAGAGGCGGGAGACAGATTCCTGTTCTCCCCAGCAGACGGTACTCCTTTTATACCTGGTCGTCCAATTGCTTCAGATACGAGCTTACCAGTTCTTCAAGCAGTTCGTCTCTCTCCAGCTTGCGGATTAAAACGCGGGCATTCTGGTGGCTGGTAATATAGGCCGGGTCACCGGATAAAAGATAGCCGACGATCTGGTTAATCGGGTTATAACCTTTTTCTTTCAGAGCCGCATAAACCACCGTGAACAGTTCTCTGGCCTGAATCGCCTCGTCTTCGGCATTTCGTTTAAATTTCATGGTCTGGTCAAACGTGTTTTCCATACGCTCACCCCCCGGCAGCTTTTGTTATAGTAATTCTATCCAGCGATGCAATTTCCTTTTATTTCTTTTGCTTTTCAACAAGTCCGTCAACATTTTTCAAAGCCTCGTCAAGCCTGTCCGGGTCCTTCCCGCCGGCCTGGGCCATATCAGGGCGCCCACCGCCACCGCCGCCTGTCAGTTTGGCCACTTCACCCACCAGTTTTCCGGCATGGTAACCTTCCTTGACCAGATCCGGCGTAACGGCGCCCACCAAGAGGACCTTGCCTTCTGCGGCCGCACCCAGGACAATGATTCCGCTGTCCAGTTTGTTCTTCAGGCGGTCTGCCATTTCCCGCAGCGTCTCCATATTACCGGCACTGACATGGGCTGAGAGAACCGGGACACCGCTTTTACGGGAGACATCGGCCAGAAGCCCGTCCACTTCCATGCCGGCAAGTTTGAGCTGCAGCCGCTGCAATTCACGCTGGAGATCCTTGAATTCAGCCTGCAGGCCGCTGATCTTTTCCGGCAGCTGGTCTGTTCCCGCTTTGAGCTGGGCGGCTGCGCGTTCCAGCAGATAGTTGCGTTCTTTAAACCAGGTATATGCACCGGCGCCTGTTACCGCTTCAATCCGGCGCAGTCCGGCTCCGATTCCTGACTCAGAAACAATTTTAAACAGGCCGATCTCACCGGAGCTGGCTACATGGGTACCGCCGCACAGTTCCATACTGTAATCGCTGACTCGGACCACACGCACAGCATCGCCGTATTTGCCTTCAAAGAGGGCTGTGGCACCCATTTCCTTTGCTTCTTCCAAATCGGTATGCGACACATCTACGGGGAGATTCTCCCATACTTTATCATTGACCAGCCGTTCCACCTCGGCAAGTTGCTCGGGGCCTACAGCACTTAGGTGCGTGAAGTCAAAGCGCAGTCTATCCGGCGTGACCAGGGAGCCGGCCTGCTTAACGTGGTCGCCAAGCACCTTCTTTAATGCTGCATGCAGCAGGTGTGTGGCCGTATGGTTACGGCAGGTGGCACCGCGCAGCGGGGCATGGACAACAGTTCTGGCCGCGTCTCCTTCACTGACCCGGCCCTGTGCCACTTTCCCCCGGTGAACGATCTGGCCAAACGGGGCTATGACGGTATCGTTTACTTCTATGGTACCACCGTCTGTTTCAATAATACCGCTGTCACCTGTCTGTCCACCCTGTTCGCCGTAAAAGGATGTTTTGCTAAGAACGATATCCACTTCATCGCCTTCAGTGGCTTGGGTGGCCTTAACGCCGCCTGTAAACATCGCCAGTACCTGGCCTTTTGCCTCCAGAGAATCATGGCCGGCAAACTCTGTGTTCAGGTCTTTAATTTCCTGATACGTGTTTTCCTCGGAGCCGAACACATTGGCACCCCGCGCACTGCGGGCCCGTTCGCGCTGTGCTTCAAGTGCGGCACGAAAGCCTTCCTCATCCAGAATCAGTTTGTTTTCCTGCAGAATCTCTTTTGTCAGGTCAATGGGGAACCCGTATGTATCATACAGTTTAAACGCGGCATCCCCCGGGAATACACCTCTCTGGCCTGTTTTCCACATCAGCTCGTTTAATATTTTTATCCCCTGCTCCAGAGTCTCGTGGAAACGCTCCTCTTCCAGGCGGACGACTTTCCCGATATATTCACGCCCCTTGGCCAGCTCGGGATAGAATTCGCCGTATTCATCCACCACCAGGTCAACCGCTTTATAAAGGAACGGTTCACCCACACCAAGAATTTTACCGTGCCGTACTGCACGGCGCAGCAGTCGGCGCAGCACATACCCGCGGCCTTCGTTGCCCGGCAGGATGCCGTCGCCCACCATGAAGCAAATTCCCCGCAGATGTTCTGTTAGAATCCGCAGTGAAATATCTTTTTTGTCGTCTTTACCGTATACCGTATCCGTTGCGACGCAGAAATGGTCGAGAATCGGCCGTACGGTGTCAATTTCAAACAAATTGTTTACACCCTGCAGCACAACGGCCAGGCGTTCCAGGCCGGCACCGGTATCTATGTTTCGCTGCGACAACGGCTGGTATTCACCGTTTTCCGTGCAGTTGAACTGGGTAAATACCAGGTTCCAGACTTCCATATAGCGGTCGCAGTCACAGCCGACTTCACAGTCGGGGCGGCCGCAGCCGCGCTCAGCGCCCAGGTCATAGTAGATTTCCGAACAGGGACCGCAGGGGCCCTGGCCGATTTCCCAGAAGTTATCCTCTTTACCCAGGCGGAAAATGCGCTCGGGAGCAATGCCTACTTTCTTGTTCCAAATGTCATATGCTTCGTCATCATCCAGGAAGACACTGACATAAAGCCTGTCCTCCGGCAGTTTATACCCTGTAGTCATCAATTCCCAGGCCCATTTGATTGCTTCCTCTTTAAAATAGTCGCCAAAAGAGAAATTGCCGAGCATTTCAAAAAATGTTGCATGGCGGGACGTGCGCCCGACACGCTCGATATCCGGTGTGCGGACACACTTCTGGCAGGTGGCGACACGCGGATTGGGAGGTGTTTTCTCTCCGGTAAAATACGGTTTAAGAGGAGCCATACCGGCACCAACCATTAGCAATGTGGGGTCATTTTGCGGAATAAGTGAAAAACTGGGCAGTACCAGATGCTCTTTGCTTTTAAAGAATTCCAGAAAAGTGGAACGGATATCTTTGGACAGCATACCAAAACCTCCCTGACTCGTTTCAAAGTCCATTATATAAGAGGAAAGCGAAGTGTGTCAATTCAGAAAAACGCCTAGAGTATTGTGTCTAAAGATGTTTTCCTTATTTCGCCGGGAATTGAGAAGCTGTTTAGCGCCGGTTGGCAGCCAGGTCAACAGCATGTTTTAGAAAAATCCGCAGCATGGCTGTTAAGGGTACAGCAAAAATCAGGCCGGCCAGGCCGAAAAACTTGCCCCCCACAATCAGCACGAAGATGACGACCAGAGGATGAAGTCCCAGGCTGCGTCCCAGAATCTGCGGAGCGATCAGCTGGCTTTCCACCTGCTGGACAATAATAATAACTAAAATCACTTTAATGACCAGACCCGGGGAATTAAGCGCGGCTAACAGGACTGCCGGCACCGCCCCGATTAAAGGGCCAAAATACGGAATAATGTTGGTTATGCCGGCGATAATTGCCAGAATCAGGGCAAAGTCAATGCCAATAATGATAAAGCCGGTGTATGCCATGAGAGCAACCAGAAAACAGATTAAGAGCATTCCCCGAAAATAAGCGCCCAGGGTCCTGTCCATCTCGCTCCCCATTGCAGCCACCCACATGCGGTACGATCTGGGAAAAAGCATCACAAAAGAACGTTTCAGTGTATCCATGTCACGTAAAATGTAATAAACCAGAAGCGGAGTGATCAGGATGGTGAACAGATGAGAAAACATACCCAGCACCGTCCCGGTCACACGTTCAAGCACATCCTGTACGCCTTCCTGCAGGCTGATAATGTTCTGATCCAGCACCAGCCGGACACTCTCCGGGATGTTAACTCTCCGGTAATCCGACTGCATGTGCAGGATAAACAGCTGAAAACGCCGGGTGTATTCCGGCACTCTATCCGCCAGTTTTTGCAATTCATTGAGAAGGGTAGGAATCGTGGTGAAGCCGATAAAAAACAAAAGAGAAAAAAAAACGGCGTAAATAGCTAAAATCCCCAGGTAGCGTGGTACACGCCGGCTTTCCAAAAACTCAACCAGGGGATTTAATATATAGGCAATAATGATGGCCATAAAAAAGGGCAATAAAGAAACCAGTACCGAAGCGCCGTAACGGAACAGCCCAAAAAGAAACAGGAGAACCATGGCGCAGGCCAGACCAATCAGTCCATAGCGCACATACGCGCTGCGGTAGTGTTGTCGCGGCTCACTGATCGGGCTCACCCCCCCCCCGGTTTTTATATATTTTTATGCGTATAAAAGGAATACCATTCAGCTAACCCAGTAAATTTTCCTCAGCCAGCTGTCCGTCCTGGGCCAACTCCTGCAGTGAGACCAGAGACCCTTCCTCATCAACGTAGTATGCGGTGTACTCGTGCCCGCGCATACTAAATTCCACAAGACAGTTCCAGCAATAAAACTGATCTGTCCCGACTTTGCCCGTGTCTATACTGCCGCATAATGGACAATTCATTCCTTCACCTCATTCCAGTCACGAAGAATCAAAACATCTTCCCCAAAATCTATACCCACCTGCGGTTCCACAACCTGCCGGCCGTACAGAATATCATCAATCAGGCCTGCTGAAAGCCGCCAGCCTGTTATGCGCCCTGTGTCCTCTGCAAACAAAACGTCCTCAACCACACCTAAATCATCACCGCTTCCCGACAGGACCCGCTTGCCAAATACCCGTTGTGTGGGTCTGCCGTCGGCTTCGGGAGGGTCCCCTAAGACATGGCTGCCCTCTTTGCTGACAAAAACAGCGTCTTTGCCGATTTGGATGATATCTTTAAAAGAAAAGACCCGACGCTGTGGGAGCCAGCCACTTCCCTCCGCCACAAAAGCAATAACCGTGTCCGCATCGTTGTCCAGGAACCATTCGCTTACCTTACCCACTTCACGGCCTGTGGCGGCATGAATCACCGGCATACCGGTTATTTCCCGGGAAAACCGCACTGCGGCACCTCCAAAAAAGTACGAAGTAGTATATCCCTTACTCCGCTTTGTTATTCAGCTTGTGAAATTCTCCAATAAACGCAGCAGCTCTTCCGTATCGTTAAAGGGAACACCTGCTTCCAACTGCTCACGCACATCATCCCGCACTTCATATTCGGTGATATACTCCAGCTCTCCGTGAGGCGGCTTGCCGTGGTAAATAGCAATGTTTGTCCCGTGGATACCCAGGTAGCCCCGGATCATTGACTCCGTATCCACATACCCTCCCGGTTCGTCAGTCAGCGGGTCTTCTTCCATGACTTCCGGGCTTTCAAGAATAGGCGTGGGACGGGGAACCAAACCTTTTGCCCCCTCACCTCTTGGCAATACTGCTGCAGCAAAAGCGAACCCGATAAGACCTGCCAGTGCCCACCAGGCCAGATTGTAATAAAGCCTGCGGCGCTTCCTTGCCATAGTAAAACCCCCTTCACGGCTTGTTAATAATACAATTCCCGTGAAAGGGGCTATTATTCAGAGGCTACTCGCTTTCAAGCACCTGCATCATCTCTGCCGGCACATCCAGATTTGTGTACACATTCTGCACATCGTCATGGTCTTCCAGTGCCTCAACTAGAGACAAAGCCTTTCGCGCATCTTCTATGCTTCCCACTTCCACCATGTTTTGAGGGACCATGGTAATTGAGCTTTCCGTAAACATGATTCCCTGGGATTCCAGTTTTTCTCTGACCGCTTCAAAATCCTCCGGGCTTGTGTAGATTTCGAAGGCATTTTCCCCTGCCTCAAAATCCAGCGCTCCGGCATCAAGAGCCTGCAGCATCAGTTCATCCTCATCGAAGCCTTCTTTTACCACTTCCAGATAACCTCGGCGATCAAACATCCAGGCCACACAGCCGCCTTCGCCCAGGCTTCCGCCGCGGCGGGAAAAAATATGACGGATTTCACCGACGGTGCGGTTGCGGTTATCGGTGAGGATATCCAGCATGACTGCCGTTCCGGCCGGGCCGTAGCCCTCATAAATAATTTCTTCGTAATTGGCACCTTCCAGGTCGCCGGCTCCTTTTTGGATGGCCCGCGCAATATTGTCGTTCGGCATATTAACTGAGCGGGCTTTTTGCAGTGCCAGACGCAGACGAAAGTTATTGTTGGCATCCTGGCCGCCCTGACGGACAGCCGCCATGATTTCCTTGGAGATTTTCGTGAAAATCTTTCCTTTTTGCGCGTCAACACGCGCCTTTCTGTGCTTGATGTTCGCCCACTTTGAATGGCCGGCCATCCCAACCCCTCCTACGTTTAGCGAAGTTGTGCCAGAACACAGGCACGCTGCGCTTCGATGTTATTTTCTTTAGCCAGGGCTAATGCCTCCCTGCCGTCGGCTCCGGGCTGCATCCAGACATACTGAATCCCCTGCTTTGCACATTGCGAAACGATATCCGTGGTGACCTTAGGCGGTACCACACAGTTGACAACATCGGGTACTTCCGGCAGAGAAGCCAGGTCGGGATATACTTTGTCTCCTTCCAGTTCAGCCAGCTTTGGATTTATGGCATATACGGTGTAACCGGACTTTTTCAGCTTCTTATAGACTTTATAACCGAATTTATTTCTGTCAGCAGACACACCCACCACAGCCCAAACCTTTTTATCCAGCATCTCACTAACGGCAGACATCATACCCCTCCTGAGCTTTTCCTTCATTATTCTAACATCAATTCAATATGCAGACAATACGTGTTGTGGCAATACCTATACACATATTATACAACCTGGAAGCGATATTTCATTAATAAAAAGATAAGCCTGTCACAAATAAATTTATCACGTCGGGCTAACCGTGGTATAATCATCTTTGAGGTGAAGCTGAAGTGACATATTCTAGAAGCGCATGTCCTTTGGACTGCTGGGATGCCTGTGGTTTTCAGGTTAAAAAAGACGGAGCTGACTTTATTGTCCGGGGCGACCCAAATCACCCGGTTACCCGGGGATTCCTTTGCCGGAAAGGACAGTCCTTTCTTATAGAGCGTGCTTTCTCTGCTGATAGAATACGTACTCCGCTTTTGAAAACAAAAAGCGGGCATACTCCCGTCAGCTGGGACGATGCCCTTGCACTGTTTGCAGAAAAAATTGAGGATACTGTCTCTACCTATGGTCCCAAAGCGATAGCCCACTACTATGACAGCGGCGCAGGCGGGCTGCTAAAATCTCTGGAACATCGTTTCTTTAATCTCTTGGGAGGCGTCACAGAGCCCGTCGGCAGCCTTTGCTGGGCTGCCGGCCTGGCGGCTGTAAAAAACGATTTTGGCAGACCGTTATGCCATCACCCGCAGGACATCCTCAACAGTGATACGATTGTCATCTGGGGCCGCAACGTTACCGAAACCAATATCCATCTGCTTCCCTTTTTGCTGGAAGCGCAGAAGATGCAAAAAAAGCTGGTCGTCATTGACCCCAACCTGACCGAGATTGCAAAAAAAGCAGACCTCTATATCCAAATTGAGCCGGCAACTGACGGTTTTCTGGCGCTGGCCCTGATTAAAATTCTCATGGAAAAGAGTATCCCCGGTGACTTACTGGCAAGATGCAATAACTATGAGGATTTGTCCGTCATTGCCGGCCGGTATACATCGGAAGCACTGGCAGATATCACCGGCGTGTCCCGGGACAGACTGCATGAACTGGCTTCACTGTTTTCCGCAGGCAAAACAACAATCTACCTGGGATATGGTATGCAGCGCTATTACAACTCCGGCAACAGCATCCGGGCCATCAACTCCCTGGCCTATCTGTCCGGTAATGTGGGGATAGCCGGAGGGGGCGTCAATTATGCCGATTCATTTGTTTCCGGCCTGATTAATAAAAATGCGCTCTTTCTGCAGCATACAGCAAAGCGCAGATACTTTCCCAAACCACGTTTTGCTGAGCACCTCCTGCAGGCCGCCGAACCGCCGGTCAAACTGCTCTATGTCTCCAGAGCCAATCCTGTGGTTACCCTGCCCAACACGGCCAGGACAATCCACGCATTTTCCGCAGTGAATTTTGTTGTCTGCAGCGACACTGTTCATACAGATACCACCCAAATGGCCGACCTGGTGCTGCCGGCCACCACCTGCTTTGAGGAGGAAGACGTAATTTTTACCTCCATGTGGCACCGGTATATTAACTACATTACACCGGTCATGGAGCCCCGCGGTGAGGCCCGGCCGGAATGGCAAGTGTTTACGGCTCTGGCCGAACAGCTGGGTCTGGATTTCCCCGCACGCACAGCCAGAGAATGGCTTGCCATTGCCCTGGAGCCGTTAAAAGAATTCTCCGTCGACCTGGATGGACTACAGCACAAATCTCTCTCCCCCACCCCGGAAACCGACATACCCTGGTCTGAGCTCATCTTTGACACAGCAAACGGCAAGTTCAATCTGCTCAATGAGGACATTCTGCTTTACCGGGAGAAAAACGAGTTTCCCTACCTGTTTATGACACCTCACCCCAAAGACGCCATCCACAGCCAGTTTCAGGACCGCCTGGACTTGGGAACGCTGCCGGTCATTTATATTAATCCGAAACTGGCTGAAAAAGAAAAAATCGCAACCGGCGATACCGTTGCCATCATCTCAGAGACCGGTCGACTCGAGGGAGAAATCTCCGTCGCAGACTGGGTGCATCGTAAAGTTCTTTTCAGTTATGAAGGCCGTCCCCTAAAATACGGCAACACTCAAAACATCATCACCGACGACGGCCTCACCGACATCGGCAACGGCACAACCATGTATCAAACCTACTGCCGCATACAGAAATGAAGACGCGGGGACAGGTTCCGCGTCTTCATTTCCAGTATAGATATTTTTCTTTTGCATAAAAACAAGTCCGCCTTTTACGAGACATCTTTACGCCTGCCAAGCTGCCAGATACCTATAAGCATGCTGAGCATGCTTAGTGCCCAGAAAACGCCGGTCAGTCCCAATATGAGTGAGTTTTCTTCGGAAAGCATTGACCGCGGGACATCCGGCTTAAGTAAAACAGCCAGTTCAAAGAAACGGAACGTCACAATAAGCAGAACAAACTGCACAACAAACCAGATTAATGTTTTGTCTTTATTCCTTAGCCAAAGCACTAGAATGACAACGAAGTTAAGAGCAATTACAGCAAAGAATCCCCCGTAGAGTAACATTGTCACCTCAGATTCCAAAGGCACGCTAACCGCCTCCTTTTACGCATGTATTTGCTATTTAACTGTATTGGCAGAATTGCTCGGAATTCCTCTCCATAAAGTCTCGCAGACCCCGGTAAGGTAAATACTGTATGAAGAAAGCTTAAAAATGAAGACGCGGAACCTGTCCCCGCGTCTTCATTTAAGAGAACAAAGATTGCAAACTGACAGGGCCTTCTCCGGAGATATATGACCGGTTTCTTCCGGCTTGTTTGGCGCGGTAAAGGGCTTCGTCGGCAAGCCTGATTAACTCGTTCTTCTCTGCGGCATGCTGCGGGTAAACGGCTATACCGATACTCACAGTAATGCGAAGTTTTTCGCTGCCGGCCTTAAAAGATTTTTCTTCAACAATTCTGCGGATTTTTTCAGCCACTGCCACTGTACCCTCCAGATTTGTCTCAGGTAGGATAACCAGAAACTCCTCCCCTCCGTAACGGATACAGATATCTATATCACGTACATTCTGACGAATCAATTCAGCCAGGGCAACCAGGATTTCATCGCCGGGCAAGTGACCGAAAGTATCATTGATTTCTTTAAAGTTGTCTATGTCAATCATCAGCACACCCAATGTGCGCCCGTACCGGTCGGCCCGCGGCAGTTCCCTGTCCATTTCCTGCCTGAGCATGCGCCGGTTGCCGCAGCCGGTCAATTCGTCGGTTACGGACAGCCTGGATATCTGTTCAAACAGAAAATAACGCTGCAAAGAAAGGGCCAGATGTTCGGAGATTTGCTCCAAAATTGGTAAGTCTGTCTCAGAATACTTATTCGGTTCTTTGGAATTTAAAATAAAAATCCCTGTAATTTCTCCGTTCACCCAGATTGGTATGCGAACAGCTGAACGGATCCCTTCTTTGAGAAGAATCTCATCCTCCCTGAAAAGCCTTTCTTGTTGTAGATCTTTTTCAAATTGTGGACGCTTATGGGTAAGTACCCATTCAGCGCTGGTATTTGCAGCGGGAATTTTTATTCCCCCAGGCAGTTTTGTTTCATGGGGTGTGGCGAGCAGGAACACACTTACCGTCTCTCCTTCATCTTCCATTAAAATTATTACACAGCGGTCATAATCAATCAGCTCTTTAATTTTAGAGGCAAAGGACTGGTAAATTGAGGGAAAATCCAAACTGGAGCCGATGATTTTGGTAATTTCATTTATCACAGTCATGCGATGCTTTTCCAACAGCACCTGCTCATAAAGTCGTGCTTTTTCCACAGCCAGCCCCAGTGCGTGCCCAAAGCTTGTCATGAGTTTTACCTTCTCGCCATGGAAACGAATATGGCGCCGGCTGCTTACCAGCAGTGTAGCAATCGGCTGCTCTCCGACAAAAAGTGGAATACACGCGGCGGACTTATAGCCGTGAGACTGGGCCGTCTGTAGAAACCGGGACCCTGCCTCCTCTGCGATATCTTCATGAAAAATGGCCTTTTTTTCGGTAACTGCCCTGGTGATGAGCCCCGGGGACCCTTCAAGCGGCATCACACTGATTTTGTTTTGAAACTCCTCTGGGAAGCCTTTTTGTACAGAGGCTACCATGGTATTCTTGGGCAAGTCAAGCAGATGCACCGCTCCCGAATCCATCTCTAAAAGCGCCAGCAAACCGTCAAGTGCGGACCTGAGCACATCAGCAATATCCAGGCTGCGGTTGGCCTCAAGGACAAGGTTATTAATCACAGCCTGTTCGGATTTTCGGTTCAGATTCTGTTTAAATAATATTAGGACGAACAAAAGAGCTGAAGCTGCAAGCCATCCTAAAAAACCTGTCATTGCTGCCGCCTCCGAAACTTGAAAGTGTGTCTATCTTCGCCAAAAAAAGCCAAATTCCTGCATATTCGCAGGTATTTGGCTTAACTTATCGGTACAGCTCCTGATACCGCCCGTAAGCTTTTTTGACTTTATAGAGAAAAAGGCGTGTCTCAGAGAAAGGTATCTCGCTTCTGTCAGCGTATCGCCCTGACCAGATACCCTCATCCAGCCAGCGTTTAACCTGCCCCCTGCCTCCGTTGTACGAAGCAAGGACAACATCAAGGTTTGCAGAAAACTCCTCTGAAAGATTGGCAAGATACCAGGTACCCAGTTTGATATTGACTTTTGGGTCCAGAAGCATTTCCTCCGTCAAGGTGTCTATGCCAACCTGTGGTGCAATCCATTCTGCCGTGGCCGGCATGAGCTGCATCAGGCCCAGTGCACCCCTGGGCGACACAGCATCGGGGTCGTACTTACTTTCCACGCGAATTACAGCGGCAACCAAAAGGGGGTCGACGCCATACTCCGCAGCATTTTCTTCAATAATCTCCCTATAGCTATAAGGATAAAGCAGGCGGCCCACCTGCGGTGTGCGCCAAAAAGCAAGCAAAAGTGTTGTCATTACCAAGGCAAATAATAATACGCGCACCCATTTTGTCATATCAGCCATGCAAACACTCCTGTCTGAGAGTATGCCAAAGTTCAGTCACCTGAGCTTTCGTGTTATCCGGGGCCTTGCTGTTGTCGATCACATAGTCTGCACGGGCGGCTTTTTCAGCCACAGGCATTTGTGCCAGTATACGTTGCCTCGCCTCATCTTCACTGAAACCGTTACGTGCCATAAGTCGGGCAAGCTGCGTTTGTTCATCCGTAAACACGACGACGACGCAGTCCACATCCCGGTCAAACCCTGCCTCATAAAGTAGAGGCACTTCCACAAGAACAATGCATTCACCCTCACTTCGTGCCTGCTCCAGTTTCGCCTGGAGCAGTGTCCGGACAGGGGGGTGGGTCATTTTGTTCAGCGCATCCAGTTTTTTCGGGTCGGAAAATACGGCAGCTGCCAACCTCTGTCTGTCGAGCCTGCCGTCGGGGCCAATGATGCCTTCACCAAAGAAGTGAACAATTGCCACATAAGCGGGTTCCCCCGGTTCAACGACCTGCCGGGCCAGCATATCGGTATCAATCCGGTATGCACCCAGTTCTGCAAACAGTTTGCCCACAGTTGATTTTCCCGTGGCTATCCCTCCTGTTAAACCTACAACCAGCATCAGCCCACCTCCTCTACCGTATTATTATACCAAATACCGCAGAACTTTCCTAAACATTAAAAAAAAACCGCCCTGAAAAGGGCGGTCAAGAGGAGGAGTATTATTGTGGTCATGCGATGACTGTATACTTGTTGGACTTGTATACAGCATCCGCAATTTCACGCTTCATCTGATAGACATTGTCCTGTTCAAATCGTGTCAGCTTACGCAGCACCGAGAACAGTGTCCTCTTGGTGTCGCCTTCTTCCATGGCGGCAATCACTTCTTTGGCCCAGGCATCAAACTTAGGCACCAGTTCGTTGACATAGCAGGTGGTCATTTTCATGCTCAGAGCGGCTTTCTCTTCACCCTGGGCCGCCATGATTTTCTTAGCCCGCAAAAGAGAGCTTTCCGCAGCGAAGATTTCATCTACCATATCGGCCATTCTGGCCAAAATTTCCTGTTCACGCGCCAGTTTTTCCCCGAATTTCTGCGCGGCCGTACCGGAAATCAGCAGGAAGATCTTCTTAAAGTTTTCGATGGCCTGGGTTTCTTTGGCCAGAACTTCATCGGATTCTTCAGGCATAACCGGCATTAAAAGCTCTTCCTGGAGCTTCATGGCCGCCTGAATCAGGGGGATTTCCCCTTTTTGGGCTTTTTTAAGCAGCGTGGCGGGGATAATCATCCGGTTAATTTCATTTGTTCCTTCGAAAATCCGGTTGATGCGGCTGTCGCGATAGATCCGCTCTACGGTGTATTCCTGGCTAAAACCGTACCCGCCATGAATCTGCACAGCTTCGTCGGCCACAAAGTCAAGAGCTTCCGAACCGTAGATTTTGGCAACAGAGCATTCTGTGGCATATTCCTGAATGCCTTCCGCTACTTTCTGGCCGGAATCTTCACTGTCCATATCCAGGTTTTCAACCAAAGACTGGATCAGGCCGCCGGTACGGTAGCAGATACTCTCTGTTACGTATGTGCGAATATTCATATCGGCAATTTTGTTTTTAATTAACCCGAACTTGGCAATGGGCATATTGAACTGTTCCCGCTCCTGTGCGTACTTGGATGAAAGTTCAAGCGCCAGTTTGGCTGCACCGACACAACCCACACCCAGTTTAAAGCGGCCGATGTTTAGGATATTAAATGCTACCTGGTGGCCCTTTCCCACTTTCCAGAGCAGGTTTTCCACCGGAACCTTAGCATCTTCGAAAATGACTGTACAGGTGGATGAGCCTTTGATACCCATCTTGTGTTCTTCGGCACCGATGGAGACACCCGGCGCGTCACGGTCGACGATAAACGCGGTAAAGTGTTCACCGTCCACTTTGGCATAGGTGACAATCACTTCAGCCCAGGAGGCGTTGGTAATAAACTGCTTGGAGCCGTTTAAGACATAGTATTTACCGTCTTCAGTGAGGACCGCCTTGGTCTTGGCGTTCATGGCATCTGAGCCCGCCCCCGCTTCTGTCAGCGCATATGCGGCAATTTTCCTGCCTGTTGCCAGGTCGGGGAGATACTTTTTCTTTTGCTCTTCGTTACCGAAGAACAGAATGGGAAGTGTACCGATACCGGTATGGGCGCCAAACGCCACAGACAGGGAACCGGCGCGTGACATCTGTTCGGCAATAATCAGGGAGCTGACTTTGTCGGCCTCAGCACCGCCGTATTTCTCAGGAATATCACTGCCCAGAAGGCCCAGCTGGCCCAGCTGGCGCATTAAATCAACAGCCACACCGTCTTCCATTTTTTCAATAGCGTCGGTGCGAGGTTCCACTTTTTCCTTGATAAAACCGGCCACAGTGTCAGCAATCATTTTGTGCAGATCGTTAAAATCCTCCGGTGTAAACACATTCTGGGGGTCGGTCTCTGAAATCAGAAACGATCCGCCTTTGATTAAATCCGTCATTTGTCTCTCCTCCTTTAGATAATTTAGAGCATCTCAAACAAGCCGGCAGCACCCATGCCGCCGCCGATGCACATCGTTACAACACCGTAACGCCCACCGCGACGCGCCAGTTCAGACAACAGAGTTACAGTCAGCTTTGAACCTGTACAGCCAAGCGGATGCCCAAGAGCAATAGCACCGCCGTTGACGTTCACTTTTTCCTGGTCCAGCTCCAGTGTGCGGATAACCGCCAGTGACTGTGCGGCAAACGCTTCATTGAGCTCGAAGAGATCCACGTCGTCTTTACTGACACCGGTGATTTTCAGCAGTTTGGGAATGGCTTCCACCGGGCCGATACCCATCACATCCGCTTCGACGCCGCTGACGGCGTAACCGCGGTAAACAGCAATCGGCTTTAGGCCAAGCTCTTCGGCTTTTTCCCGGGACATTAACAGCACAGCTGCTGCTCCGTCACTGGTCTGTGACGAGTTACCGGCAGTCACCGAACCGCCCTGCATGAACGCCGGCCGCAGCAAAGAGAGTTTTTCCGCCGTCGTTCCGGGACGAACACCGTCATCCATGGCGAATTCACCTTTTTCCACAACCACGCGGCCTTTTTCATTAAAGAATGTCTTTTTAACCGGAACCGGCACAATCTCGTCTGTAAACCTGCCTTCGGAGATGGCTGCTGCTGCGCGCCTATGGCTTTCCTCGGCAAATTTGTCCTGATCTTCACGACTGATGTTATACCGCTCGGCCACCCTTTCAGCGGTCATACCCATGTTCATATAGGCCTGGGGATACTCTTTCATTAGCGTCGGGTTCGGCGCCATTTTATTGCCGCCCATCGGCACTGTACTCATGCTTTCAACACCGCCGGCTATGATGACGTCGGCAAGTCCGGTCTGAATCTTGCCAGCAGCTAGCGCGATGCTTTCCAGTCCCGAAGAACAGAACCTGTTTACTGTCAGTCCCGATACTTCAGCGGGAAACTTCGCAATCTGGGCCGCAATCCGGGCAACGTTCATACCCTGTTCCCCTTCGGGAAACGCACAGCCAAGGATGACATCTTCCACATGTTTAGCCGGCAGGTCAGCCCGCTTCAACACTTCCTGTAACACCAACGCTGCCAGGTCATCGGGCCGGGTGTCTCTTAGCCCGCCGCGTTTTGCTTTTCCCACCGGCGTGCGGACAGCAGCCACAATTACCGCTTCTCTCATCCCAATCCCTCCTGTCTTAAAAGATTTTTCTCTAGTTGCGCAGCGGCTTGCCTGTCTTTAACAGGTGCCCCATCCGCTGCTGTGTTTTCGGCTGCATGCAGAGATGGACAAACGCTTCCCTCTCCAGATCCAGCAGGTATTGTTCCGTTACCCAGGTGTTTGCCGGGACATTCCCGCCCGTCATGATATAGGCCAGTTTCTCCGCCAGGTATGCGTCATACTCAGAGATTTGACGGCCTTCTTTCATGTTGAATATGCCGGCCTGGATGTGGGCAAACCCGGTTTCGCCGATGACACGGATTTTACGTTCAACAGGAGGCTTGTATCCGGCAGTCGCCATACCCAAAACAGCTTGCTTCGCGTCAAAGATCAGCCGGTCCTGGTTTGTCACAAAACCGTCCTGCGGCCTCATATATCCCAGTTTTTTAGCTTCCTTGGCACTGGTGCCTACTTTGGCCTGAGCCACATTCATAAATGACGCTACAATCAGCGGAGTTAAATCCACCGCCTCATTATCCATCACATTTTCCACACTGCGGATAACCATTTCCTTGGTACCGCCGCCGGCGGGGATGACCCCGACGCCCAGTTCAACAAGCCCCATGTATGTTTCCGCCGCGGCAAGGATCCTGTCGGAATGGGCCAGGACTTCATACCCTCCGCCCAGAGCCATGCCGTGAGGTGCGGCAACAACCGGCCTGCCGCAGTATTTCAGCCGCATCAGGGACTGCTGGAACTGACGAACAGCCAGGTGCAGCTCATCCCATTCTTCTGCCTGCGCTTCCATCAGCACCATCATTAAATTTGCACCGACGCAGAAATTCTTAGCCTGGCTGGCAATCACCATGCCTTCCCAGTTCTTTTCCACCTCGTCTGCCGATTTGTAAATCATGGAGAGAACATCCGGGCCCAGAGCCTGGCGCTGTGAATGAATTTCCAGGCAGACTACACCATCACCAATATCGATCAGGCTGGCACCTGTGTTGGACTTAATGATCCGGCCCTGTTCCTTAAAGTCGGGTAGATAAATAGTGCCAAAAGGCGCCGGCAGCTCCTGATACTGCTTGGTCTTAAAGTCATAATAGAATGTCTTGCCGGCGTCTTTCTTATAAAAAGACGTGATACCGGCAGCCAGCATTTCTTTGACCATCGGAGGCACAGTGCCGCCTTCCTTTTCAATCCGTTCAACCACTTCTTTGACACCAACGGCATCCCAGTTCTCAAAAGGTCCAAGTTCCCAGTTGAAACCCCAGCGCATGGCCCGGTCAACAGAGACAATATCATCGGCAATCTCTTCGGCTTTCAGTGCAGCATAAGTCATCATATCCCGCAGAGCTTTCCAGGCGAATTTGCCGCCCTTGTCGTCCGCTTTGAGCAGAACCTGGATTCGCTCCGGCACCGAGGAAGCATTTTTTGTCGCCTCCAGGCTGGCGAAACGTGCTTTTGCCTTGTCACGGTACTCCAGTTTCTCTAAATCCAGCGTCAGGATGCGCTTTTCTCCGCCGCTCTTTTCTTTTTTGTAGAAACCCTGGCCGGTTTTTTCACCCAGCCAGCGCTGCTTATACATCTCTTCCAGGAAGGAGGGGATTTTAAACGCTTCCACTTCCCAGTCTTCCGTGACTTTTTCACCGACGTTTTGTGCCACATGCAGGAATATATCAAGGCCGACCATATCCAGTGTACGGAATGTCGCACTTTTGGGACGACCCATGGCAGGTCCTGTTACGGCATCCACTTCCTCAATTGTCAGGCCCTCTTCCTGCATGGCTCTCGCTGTGGCCAGCAAACCATAGACACCGATTCTGTTCCCGATAAAGTTGGGTGTGTCTTTGGCCGGAACCACGCCTTTGCCCAGAACCCTGTCACCAAAATCTTTCATAAACTCAACAAGAGCCGGGTCGGTGTCTTCGCCCGGGATTATTTCCAGCAGCTTCATGTAGCGCGGCGGATTAAAAAAGTGTGTACCTAAAAACGCTTTGCGAAACTCGGGTGAGCAGTGGGAAACCATTTCATTTACTGAAAGTCCGGACGTGTTCGTGCTGACGATCATACCCGGTTTCCAATACTTCTCTACCCGCTCATAAAGACTCTTTTTAATGGCCATATTTTCCGCCACGACTTCAATAACCCAGTCCACACCTGAAATTTTCTCCAGGTCGTCATCCAGGTTGCCCGGTGTCAGCAGGCTCACATCATCCTTCAGATAGAGGGGAGACGGCTTCATTTTTTTAAGATTTTCGACTCCCTTAACAGCCAGCTTATTTCTGAGTGCAGGGCTTTTCTTCTCTTCCTCAGAGAGATCAGGCGGCACGATATCCAAGACCAGACAAGGAATACCCACATTTGCCAGATGTGCGGCAATACTGGCTCCCATTGTACCGGCTCCCAGAACCGCGGCGCTTTCAATCTTTCTCATCCCCGAATAGCACCTCCTGTGAATATTTTTACTTGTTAAATATTTATGCTAACAAATTCGTTAATGAACCTTAAATTCCTGCTAAATTTTTAATATTTACAAAAATATTTCAATTCTTTTTATTAATAGGTGCAAATACTTGCAAAAATGAGAACAAATTTTGCATCATAAAATAAACCTCTGGAATTTTGAATCTGCAAATGGTATAATCAATAAACTATTGAACGCTATTATCATTGTTATATATAATAACAGAAGGAGGTAAACATGATGGTTGATTTTAAGGAAACCGAAGTCTTTACCACAGCATTTCAGGAAATTTTTCCCAAGTTGATGCATTATCTGGAAACAGAAGAAATCCGTGAACTAACCGGCCTGGGCATCACCCCCGGTCAGATTAATGCACTTCTTATTCTTTATATGCACGATGACCTGACGATGGGGGCGCTCAGTACCGAAATTTATCTGGCAGAGAGCGCTGCGACACGGCTGGTGGACCGCCTGGTAAAGATCAACCTTGTCAAACGAAAAGGCGATGACAAAGACCGCCGGGTTGTGCGCGTTTATCTAACCTCATATGGCAGACAGTTAGCAAGCCTGGTCTTTGAGCGCCGCTCCAAGCGCTTCCGCAATCTCTCGGAGAGACTCTCCCCTGAAGAACGGGAAATGCTGATCAAGTCCGTCAAAGCCGTGCTGCGTGTCTTCGAAGAGCTTGAAACAGAAGCCGACAAAAATTCAAACGGGCAGAAAACAGAAAAAAAATGACTGGAACTTCCAGTCATTTTTTTATTTAAGGGCCGCCCTCAGGTCAGCCTGCAGGTCACTAAGATGTTCTATCCCCACAGACAATCGCAAAAGGCGGTCATGAATCCCCAATCTTGAACGAACCTCTGCGGGCATATCAGCGTGTGTCTGCAGATACGGATAAGTGATGAGTGATTCCACGCCGCCAAGAGACTCGGCAAACGTAATTAACTGCAGCCGCTCTGTTACACGTCCGGCCAATTTTGCATCTTTTACGCTAAAAGAAAGCATGGCGCCTGTACCGTCCGACTGGATAATCTCCTGATTCCCGTCAAGGCCCGGGTAATACACTCTCTCCACCTGGGGATGCTCCCTGAGCCAGGCTGCCAGCGCCTGGGCGTTTTCCTGCTGCCTGTCCATACGCACTGCCAGTGTCTTCAGTCCGCGCAGCAAAAGCCAGCTGTCCTGGGGAGCAAGCACAAACCCGGCGCCCTGCTGGATTACCGCCAGGTCCTGGGCCAGCTTTTCATTGGCGACGGTAACCAGCCCGGCCAACAGATCATTGTGGCCGCCCAGGTATTTTGTGGCACTGTAGACAGCGATATCGGCCCCCAGTGCAAGAGGACGCTGCAGATACGGTGTCAGCAGCGTATTATCCACAATGGTCAGGATTCTTCTTTTTTTGCAGAGCCGGGCAATCGCGGCAATATCCGTTAACCTGAGCAGCGGATTTGACGGTGTCTCCAGGAAAACGACCCGGGTTTCGGTTCTGATGGCCTGCTCCACAGCCACCGGGTCTGCTGTATCCACATAGCTGACAGTCAGCCCGAATTTTGCCAGGATCCAATCCATCAACCGGTACGTGCCGCCGTATATTTCTTCTCCCAGAATCAAATGGTCACCGGATTCAAACAGAAAAGCCACTGCGGTAATTGCAGCCATACCCGAGGAAAAGGCAAAAGCTCCCGCTGCCTGATCCAAAGCAGCAAACGCTTCTTCCAACGCCTGCCGTGTGGGGTTGCCTATACGGGTGTAATCAAACCCGGTTGATTCCCCGGGGAGCGGGTGACGGAATGTTGCCGACTGGTAAATCGGCACACTGACAGCGCCTGTGGCCTGATCAAAGCGTACGCCGCTTTGCACGATTCGGGTGGCCAACGCCCGCCCATGCCCCTCTCCGGTTCCAAAAATCCGATTTTTCATCCGGTACTCTCTCCTGTATTCATATTATTCCTATATGGTATAAGATATTTTAACCCCTGTCAAGCACCTACAATAAATATAGCATTTTATTTTTAGGCAGTTTTTGTCTATAATTAAAGGCAGAAAAACCAAGGAGGTTTCGTATGCGCCAATATCTTCGTCCTTTTTTATCCAATCGCTATTTTTTCTACGCCCTGCTGCTCGTTAATTTCTTTGGCACACTATACGGATTTTGGTGGTATAAAGGCCAGTTTGCCGCTACGCCGCCTTATTTATGGCTCTTTGTTGCCAATTCACCCCTGTCCGTCATGTATTTTTTTATTGTCCTTGTGCTATTCTTATATAAGAAGCGGTCCACTTTCTGGGAGGGGCTCGCCTATTTCGGCCTGATTAAGCATGGCCTGTGGACAGTGGCCATCATCACAATCTATGAATTGGCAGGCCGGACAAGCCCGGACAATTTCCTGCTTTGGTTTGGGCACGGCCTTATGGCATTGCAGGCTGTACTCTTCTGGATATATTATGGTCTGCCGCTGCGATTTTCCCATGCCGCGGGCATTTCCGCCTGGTATCTGTTTAATGACTACCTGGACTATGTGGTGGGTATACATCCCCGTGTAGACACGACAGTCATCCCTGTTTCCACAATCCGGACACTGGCTATAACTTATAGCATTATCCTGACTCTGCTCTATCTACATACAGCCTGGCATCATCAGCGAAAGGAGAACACATGAACCGGGATACCCTGCAGCTATTGCGTGACCCCGCAACACACACACCTTTGGCACTGACATACTTGGAAGACGGAACAGAGTGTCTGGCAGACGAAACCTCAGGTGCCCTGTATCCTGTCCGAAACGGTGTGCCTTGCTTTCTGGATTCTGAATCGGTTGCGGGGAGTAACAGGAAATACAGACGGATGTACAACCTTCTCTCACCTTTTTATGATTTTGTCACCCGTACCGCCATTGTGCTGATGGGCGCCTCTGAAGAAGATGTTCGCCATGAATTCCTCTCTGAACTGGAGATTAAACCCGGGGACAGAGTGCTGGAGGTGTCTGTGGGCACCGGATCCAATCTGCGTTATCTGCCCCGCAGCGCCCGCTACTACGGCCTTGACATTTCAGAGGGGCAGTTAAAGCAGTGCCGGAAAACATTAAAACAGATCGGCCTGCAGGCCGACCTGTTTCTGGGAACAGCAGAAAAGCTTCCTTTTGAAGATAACAGCTTCGATGTGGTCTTTCACATGGGCGGAATCAATTTTTTCTCTAATCCCGCGGCCGCCGTCTGTGAGATGTATCGCGTGGCCAAACCAGGTACTAAAATGATTATCGTTGATGAAACAGACCGTTTCACTAAGAAACTGGCCAAAATTCCGATAGTCAGAGCATTTTTTAAAAGTGACGACCAGGTTACTGTGCCGGACATCTATGTGCCGGAGGATGCGCGAGATACGGAGACCAAAGAACTCTTTAACGGCCGGCTATGGTATTTGGGGTTCCGTAAGGCACCGGCACGTGTCCAGCCAGCGGCAGTCCCCACAGATTTGCTCCAGTGAAAAATGCAGAAACACACTCTTTAACTTCCTCTGTAACTCACTATAAGATCTGCATTCGCCGGGAACCACCTCAAGAAGCTGCAAAA
Source organism: Bacillota bacterium (assembly GCA_033549345.1). Lineage (GTDB taxonomy): Bacteria > Bacillota > Dethiobacteria > Dethiobacterales > Dethiobacteraceae > JAWSUT01. The sequence goes on from JAWSUT010000006.1 coordinate 104,301, forward strand.
TCCGTCTGTCCCGCTCCCGCACATCCGCATCTACCAGCCCGCACTCCCCGTCTGCCTGATGTGGACACTGCAGACAGATATCGTCCGGGCCGTCGACGAGACAAACGGCCTGGTCCGGATTCTCGGCCAGTCGGTCGGCGAGAGCAGTTATATTGCCGATGAACGCCGGGCTGTAACCCCGCCCCTGAAATCTGGGCAAACACAGCAGGTGATGTCCACGCACATTGATCATTTAGCAGCCCGCCTGCCGGATGCGTTCCCGAATTTTTTCCACAGCAGCTTCGATATCCGCACAACCCACAAGCGCCGACACCATGGCCGAGCAGGAAACGCCGCGCCGCCGCACATCCAGAATATTCTCTTCTGTAATCCCGCCGATAGCCACCAGCGGGATTTTATAATTGTTGGCAATCGTTTCAATCAGGTCCAACCCCACAGGCTCCCCGGCGTCTTTTTTGGTCTGTGTGCCAAAGACCGGTCCCACACCAATATAGTCGGCACCGCGGGCAATGGCATCTTCCACCTGTGCCGGCGTGTCGGCCGAAACGCCAATCACCATCTCCGGGCCCACCAGCCTGCGCACCGCATCAGCCGGCAAATCATCCTGTCCCACATGGACGCCGCCGGCCTTGCTCAGGATAGCAATATCCACATCGTCATTGACAATAAACAGCACACCGGCAGGCTTGCACATCTCCCGGATCACCCGGCATTCCTCGTATTTTTCCCGCTTGCTCTTATCCTTTTCCCGGTATTGAATAATCTTCACCCCGGCATTGACCATCTGCCGTACCGCCTCCAGATTATCACCGCCCGGTGTAAGTTCCTCACAGGTGATACCATAAATATCAGTCTTAAAAATCTTATCAACTCTGTCCCGCATGACACAGCCCCCTTTCCCTTGTATTATACCGACCCAAAGCCACCCATGTAAAGCAAATGAAGACGCGGGGACAGGTTCCACTGTCTTCATCGAACAGGTTTAGTAATAAATTACCAGACAGAGCTGGGTGAGACTGCAGAAATGAAGACAGCGGAACCTGTCCCCGCTGTCTTCATTCTTACTTGCTATCTGTTTTGAGAGTGAATCTTTGGCTGGCAGTGATGGAATGGAGAACTTTTTGCGCCAGCAGGGATGAAGCCGCAACTTTAACCAGGTCACCCGGGATATAGGGCAGCATGGCGATGACGGCTTTATCGGCGGGCCAGCCCAATACTTTGGCCATTTGCCAGACTCCCGGGATGTATACGGCGATGACGCCCCCCGTGAATGCCGCAAGGATTAAAATACTTAGTGGTGTCCTGGCCTGCTTCTCCGTCAGTTTACCGATAATATAGGCACCCGGTACAAAGCCCCAGATAAACCCGCCGGAATAGCCGGCCAATACGCCTGCACCGGCCATAGCGCCGGCAAAAACAGGCAGCCCGGCTATGCCAAGTAAAATGTAGATGATTTGACTCATCGCCCCTTTTTTGGCACCAAGAAGCATACCCGCCAGCATGACGGCAAAGGTCTGTCCCGTAATCGGCGGTAGTCCCGCCGGCATGGGAATGGTGATATAAGCCATAATCGATGTCAATGCGGCAAATAAAGCAATCAAAGTAAGGTCACGTACGGAATATTTCTGTTTCATCTGCTGTCCCCCTAACTTTATGTTAGCAGGATTATAGCACGATATTTTTTTAATTGTCAACCTATATTTTTTATTTGGTTAACAATAGCTTCCACGTCAAGCAATGGTCACTTCGTTGTCGAGGTAAACATCCTGAATGGCATGGAGCAGTTCCACACCTTCATCCATTGGCTTCTGGAACGCTTTACGGCCGGAAATCAAGCCCATGCCGCCTGCACGCTTATTAATCACAGCCGTACGCACCGCTTCCGCCAGATCGTTTTTGCCGGAAGGCCCACCTGAATTAATCAGTCCCGCCCTGCCCATATAGCAGTTGACAACCTGGTAGCGCGTCAGGTCGATGGGGTGCTCCGAGGTAAGTTCATCATACACCTTTTGATGTGTCTTCCCAAAGTCTTTACCGTCTTTGGCACTGATTTGTGTATACCCGCCGTTTACCTCCGGCAGTTTCTGTTTAATAATATCGGCTTCAATCGTGACCCCGAGGTGGTTGGCCTGGCCGGTCAAATCAGCGGCCGTATGGAAGTCCCTGCCTTCAATTTTAAATGCCGGGTTTCTCAGATAACACCAGAGTACAGTAAACATCCCCAGCTCATGTGCCAGGCGAAACGCCTCGGAGACTTCCCGGATTTGACGGCCGGACTCTTCCGAACCGAAATAAATCGTGGCACCCACACCAAGGGCCCCCATTTCGCGGGCCTGGCGCGCATGGGCAAACATAATCTGGTCATGGGTATTGGGATAAGAAAGCAGCTCATTGTGATTGAGCTTAACAATAAACGGGATTTTATGTGCGTATGTTCTGGCCACCGCCCCCAATACGCCCAGCGTTGAAGCAACGGCGTTGCAGCCGCCTTCCATCGCCAGCTTAACAATATTTTCCGGATCAAAATAGACCGGGTTGGGTGCAAATGAGGCTCCGGCGGAATGCTCAATCCCCTGATCCACAGGCAAAATGGAAAGATAGCCTGTACCCGCCAGCCGGCCATGCCCGAAGAATGACTGCAGACTGCGCAAAACCGTTACCGGCCGGTCTGAGGGTGCAAAGATTCTGTCCACAAAATCAGGGCCGGGCAAATGCAGCATTTCTTTCTTAACGGTTTTGCATTCATGCTCCAATAAGTATTGTGCATCAGCACCTAAGCGTTCTTTTGTTTTCACTCGATCATCCTCCTTGTATCAGGTGTTCCCCATGAAAAAGAGTATGCAACCACAACGGAAACAATACATAGTCGGGCTCTACTTCTGCCCACAGAGAGTATAATCCTGCTAATTATTGCCATTTTAATAAATCTGTCAGATTTTGCGTATTTTATCTCTTTACCGTTTTAACGTAAGTATTTGTCGGCATGTGAGCGGTTCAAGTATACTTAGAATAAGATGATTTAGGGGGTTTTAAACATGCAAAGCACACCTGTCATGATTGACGGTTTATCTCTTACTCTGGAGCAGCTTGAGGATGTGGCGCGCCATAACAAACCGGTGAAATTATCACAGGAAGCCAAAATCCGTGTGGAGACCTGCCGTACGCAGGTGGAAACACTGCTTGAGGAAGGCCGTGTGGTGTATGGTATTACCACTGGAATCGGTAAATTCTGCAATCAGGTCATATCAGCCGATGTGGCGGAAACACTGCAGAAAAATATTATTCGCAGCCATGCAACCGCGGTGGGTGACCCGCTGCGGGAAGACCAGGTGCGCGCCGTGATTCTGCTGCGGGCAAACAGTCTGGCCCGGGGCCATTCGGGTATCCGTATCGAAACACTGGAAACACTGCTCTCTATGCTCAATAAAGGTATCCACCCGGTGATTCCCGCCAAAGGGTCCCTTGGCGCCAGCGGTGATTTGGCCCCTCTTGCCCATATGGCACTGGCGGTGATGGGTGAAGGGGAAGTATTCTACCGGGGCAGGCGCATGCCTGCAGCCGAAGCTCTGGCCGCCTCAAACATCGCTCCCGTCACACTGGCGGCAAAAGAAGGCCTGGCCCTGATTAACGGTACGCAAATCATGGCCGGTGTCGGGGCTCTGGCTCTGCTTGACGGAGAACGCCTCGCCAAAAGCGCCGATGTAATTTCGGCTCTGACGCTGGAAGCCCTGCGGGGGATTACCGACCCCTTCCGACCGGAAATCCAGGCTCTGCGGCCCCACCCCGGGCAGGTTCTGGTGGCAGACAACATTCTCTCGCTTTTGGCAGGCAGTGAATATGTGACTGCATCAACTGAACTGCGCGTTCAGGACCCCTACTCCATCCGCTGTATTCCACAGGTTCACGGTGCCACCCGGGATGCACTGGCCCATGTACGCCGTGTCCTGGAAGTGGAAATCAATGCTGTCACCGACAATCCCCTGCTGTTCCCCGAAAGCGGCGATGTCCTCTCCGGCGGCAACTTTCACGGCCAGCCGCTGGCACTGGCCTTTGACTACCTGGGCTGTGCTCTGGCGGAAATAGGCAGTATCTCCGAACGCCGCCTTGAGCAGCTCCTAAACCCGTCACTTTCCGGCCTGCCCGCTTTTCTGTCCCAAAACGGCGGCGTCAATTCCGGTTATATGCTAACCCACTACACTGCAGCTGCACTGGTCTCGGAAAACAAAGTCTTTGCCTCGCCGGCCAGCGTAGATTCCATTCCCACCTCGGCCAACCAGGAAGACCATGTCAGCATGGGTGGAAACGCCGTACGCAAATCGCTTGCTATCCTGGAAAACTCCTTCCGTGTCCTGGCCATGGAATTTCTCTGTGCCGCCCAGGGCATTGATTTAAACCCCTTCCAGGGCCGCCTTGGCAGAGGAACTGAGGCAGCCTACCGGTTCATCCGCGAAAGCGTTCCCAAACTCAAAGAAGACCGGATCCTCTATCCGGAAATGAACGAAAGCTATCATTTACTCTCGGCAGGAGACCTCTTAACCGCTCTGCATGAAGCAGCTATCGATGTACAGTAGAAACTTTTGCATACACACAAACACCCCCGGGAAAACTTTCCTTTAGGGGGTGTTTTTATTGGAACGTCATATGTACCGTGCCGCCGTCATTGCCGGCGCCACAGCCGGAGTTGCTCTGGGTTTTCTAAAATGGGCCGCATATCTTGTCGGCATCCTGCCTTACCAGACATACATCCTCACAGCCGGGATAATCCTCCCCGTCAATCTGGCCTTTACCATCCAGGGTTACCTGATCGGCTTTCTCGTACACACAGCCTTTACCGGTTTATGGGGTGTTCTTTTTGCACTGCTTGTCAGAGACAGGTTAAGTGAGGCCATCTCCTGGGGCATTGGCTTTGGCATCATGACCATGGTCCTTTTAGCCGGCTTTCTGATGGGCTACTTTACTCCAGAGCAGCCTTTCTGGAACCTGAACCAGGCCGCCCAGTATTTCACAATCATCAGCAGTATTCTCTACGGCGCTTTTCTCGGTTATCTCTATAGGCAGTTTCTGCGGCTGCCGGCCGGTGTACACCGATAGCTCCTACAGCTTAATACAATCAGGAAGAAAAGTACTGAGAATATAATCAGTACTTATTTTTTTATCTTCTTAGGATTAACAAAACGTAAGAATTCTGAAACAGGACAAAGAAGCGACAAAACAGAATATAAAACAACACTTCCACCGCTTTGTTGCTGTTTTTTTTCTGGACCCAAGTCATTTCTCCTCTCCGTTTAGTTTTTCATATACTGTAGAGGGGGATTTTCATGAAGAACACAGCAAAAAAAAGTAAGTCGGTCGTTCTGATTTTAACCGTTGTCTTCCTGCTGGCAGCCGGGTATGTTTTTACTACAACCGGGGCAGGCGAAAAAGTCATGGACCTCTGGCAGTCCGGTTTTGGAAAAACCAGCCCCGCAAACGGGTACCAGCCGCCGGTTGACACTGAGCCTACCGATCCAACGCCGGCCCCTGAACCGGAACCGCTACCTGAGCCTCAGCCAACGCCTGAACCCGTTCCCGAACCCGAGCCGGACCCGGAACCACAGCCGCCAGTTACCGATCCCGGCGGCAGTAATCCGGATGAAACACCTGTTATTTATGTGAATCAGGAACTGATTATTCCGGTTTCTTCAGCCGTACCGGCAGGTAGCTCAAAGGTAGTAAAAGAAGGAATAAAAACCGGTAACCAGAAACAAATCGCTCTTACCTTTGATGCAGGCTGGCTCTATGACCAGACCGTTCCACTATTAGACATTCTCGATGATTATTACGTAAACGCCACCTTTTTCCCACGAGCCCTCTGGGTAAAGGACCATCCCGAGCTGGCCCGGCAGATTGTCACCCGTGGACATATCATTGAAAATCACTCTCTGACGCATGGTGATATGACAAAGTTGAGTGATGCCCAGATTGTCAATGAACTGCAGGAATCCCAGAATATCATCCGGGAAACAACAAGCAGCAATCCGTATCTGTTCAGGCCGCCGTACGGAGCCTATGACAGCCGCCTGTTAAAAATTCTGGCGGAGGAAGGCTTCCCCTATACGGTCATGTGGACCGTGGATACCCACGACTGGGCAGAAGAAATCGGCGGGCAGAAAGTTACAGCGGATTACCTGGTCAACCGGGTACTAAACAACGCAAGCGATAACGGGATTATCCTGATGCACGTCGGCGGCTATAAAACACTGGACGCGCTGCCGCGGATCATCACCGGACTCAGGGAAAAAGGGTACCAATTGGTGACAGTCAACGAAATGCTGCCCCGGCCAACGCCGGGTAAAGTTGTCCACACCGTCCAACAGGGTGAAACCCTCTTCTCAATCTCCCGGCAATACGGTGTAACTGTGGACGAAATCATTCTCGTCAATAACCTCCGTTAAAGTGTGACAGAGGGGACGGGTCCTCTGTCACACTGAGAAAGGAAACATTATGTGCCTGATCCTTTTTGCCTACCACCATCAACCCGGTTACAGGCTGGTCCTGGCCGCCAACCGGGATGAGTTCTATAACCGGCCCACAGCCCGGGCGGCATTCTGGGATGACCGCCCTGATATCCTGGCGGGCCGTGACCTGACGGCGGGCGGCACCTGGCTGGGTGTGACCCGCACTGGCCGCTTTGCGGCACTCACCAATTACCGCGACCCGGCCCGGGTAAAAACCAACCCGCAATCCCGCGGGCAGGTGGTCAGTGAATACCTGCGCGGCAGCATGTCCCCCGCGGATTATGTGTCCTCACTTTCCGCCGCAGGGCACCACTATAACGGTTTTAATCTGATTGCAGGCGACCTATCCTCGCTGTGGTATTATTCCAATATCACAAACCGAACGCACTGCCTTGATTCCGGATTATACGGGATCAGCAACCGCTTCCTGGACACGCCCTGGCCCAAAGTAAAAAACGGCAAAACAGAAATGGCCCGCTGCCTGCGGGCCGGACATGCCGATGCCAAAACTCTTTTTGCGGTGCTGTCTGATGAAACGCCCGCCTGTGACAAAGAACTACCCCGTACAGGTGTCGGACAGGAATGGGAGCGAATCCTCTCTCCGGTTTTCATCCGTTCTGCAAACTACGGCACCCGCTCTTCCACTGTACTGACCATTGACCTGAAAGGTACGGTCAGGTTCACTGAGCGTACGTATTCTCCGCAGAATGGTCAATTTCGGGATGCTGCCTATAGTTTCCCAATCAGAATGTGACAGAGGACCCGTCCCCTTGTCACGCTAATGCTTTATCAACAGCCTTCATAGCATGGAGATAGGTTGTGTCAAACAGGGGAACGCCGGCATCTTCAGCTTTAATCAGCAGGGGGATTTCGGTGCAGCCGAGAATAATGCCCTTTGCACCTCTGTCAACCAGCTCATCCATAATGCGGATGTATGTTTTGCGCGAATCCGGGTTTATCCTGCCAAGGCATAGTTCGCCGAAAATAACATGATGAATTGTGTCCCTGTCTTCTTCTCCGGGGATAATCACTTCAATTCCCTTCTCTGCCAGCCTGCCTTTGTAAAAATCCTCTTCCATGGTTGCCCGTGTACCCAGCAGGGCAACTTTTTTAATTCCCTTTTTTGTAATTGCTTCGGCTGCAGCATCCGCTATATGCAGCAGGTCAATACTGATGGCCTCCTGAATCTGTTCTGCCAGCTTATGTACTGTGTTTGTACAGATAAGCATAAAATCCGCACCGGCGTTTTCCAGGTTAATTGCCACCCGCGAGAGCCGCTGCGCAAGTTCCTCCCACTGATTCGTCCGCATTAAATACTCAATCTCAGCAAAATCGACGCTGTACATAAGGCATTGTGCGGAGTGTAGTCCGCCCAGCCTCGATTTAACTTCTTCGTTTATCAGCCGGTAGTAGATAGCAGACGATTCCCAACTCATGCCGCCGATTAATCCAATTGTTTTCACGCTACACCCTCCTGATGAATGGTTGCTCCTTTTGCTACATTATTTCAATGTCCTTCACACTATCATAACAGAAAAACCAGCTGACCACGTTGACAGAATCCTATTCACTGTAGCTAACGTAAATCCCGTAAAAACCGACTCAGGCCAAGTCCGGCTGCTTTTTCAGGCAGAAAACGCCCGTCGTCAGCCAGCCCCCGCAGTTCATAGTATTCCTTGAGCATCAGGCTCATATCGGGAACAGAACCGGCGGCGCCGCCCTCTGCCAGAGGAGTCAGCAGTCTGGGGGGAAGAATATCGTCGGCGGCAGTCATTCCGCACAGTTGGTTGATTGCTCTCTTCAGGCACCAGATACGCTCTCCGCATGCCATGATCTGTTCCAGGGTACGCTTTTCCCCGGTTGTTACCCTGAGCGCTTCCTGTAGGTCCGCCTCATCAAAGGGAATCCCGCCAAGCAGGCAAAAGATTGCCGCACCGGCAAACACTGCGCCAAAATCCTGTGTTATTTTAACCATGGCGGCTTTACCTGCACTATCCTGCCCTTCCCAGAAACCGTCCAGTTCCAGTAACGGTAAAAGGGCCGCACCGTGTTCAACCTGCAATGTCAGCGATGAAACATGGCATGCTCCGCGGTTGGCTGTTGCGTAGGCCAGGCCCATGCCATGTGCTGCCCGGGGGTCGTGCATCGGTGCTTCCAATCTCTTTACTGTTGTGAGGTACTGCTGTGCAGCCGGGCCGATTTTTTCCGCCAGCGCCGCACTGCCCAGCGCCAAAAGCCTGCCGAAACCTGCGTTCTCCCCTGTCTGCCTGACAAGCTCCAAAAGCAGATCCGGGTCGGACCACTGTAATACCAGGCCGCCTGTATCGGTGTTACCAAGCAGGCCATTTTCAAAACATTCAATAGCAAACGCAATTGTTGCGCCGCAGCTGATCGTATCCAGTCCGTAGCGGTTGCATAGATCATTGATGCGGGCAATCGCCTGCGGGTTATCTACCAGGCACAAGGTGCCAAAAGATGCTACCGTCTCGTACTCCGGGCCGGGGCCCGCTTCCATGGCATAGGGCCCCTGTGGTACCTGCGCTTCCCTCTTACAGGCAACCGGGCAGGCAAAGCAGGTCGCCTGTCCGGACTGGACCTGCTCCACAAACGCTGTGCCGTTAATCGCTTCAACGCCGTCCCACTCGCCTGTCTGCCAGTTTTTCAGCGGCACATCACCCATCATCGACCCGATGTCCATTGTCGAATTGGTCCCCTGTGCGGACAGTGCCTGAATGACATAGCTTTCCTTAAGCTTTTCCAGCATCTTGTGGCGCAGTGCTGCTAATCCCGCACGGTCAGCTGCTGTATAGTTCCCGCTGCCTTTGACGGTAACGGCCTTTAACCGTTTGGAACCCATCACCGCTCCCATACCGGTTCGGCCGAAATAATGCCTCTTGTCTTGGACAATACAGGCATACGGCACCATCTTCTCACCGGCCGGACCCACAGTGAGTACCCGGCCCTGCGTCCGCAGTGTATCACAGACAACATAAGCATCCTGGCCCCATAAATCCCCAGCCGGATGAAGCTCGGCCGTCCCGTCTGTAATCTGCAGGACTGCCGGAATTTCGGCACAACCCCGGATGCTGATTCCGTCAAACCCTGCACGCTTTAATTCCGCTCCGAAAAACCCGCCTGCATTTGACTCCGACCAGATTCCGGTCAGGGGAGATTTGGCACAGGCCACCATCCTGCCGCTGGCCGGCAGACTACTGCCTGTTAGCGGGCCGGTCATCAAAATCAGGGGATTATCCGGTTCCAGCGGAGACAGGCCGGCTATTCTCTCACCCGACATCCGGCAAAACAAAGCTGCCGCCACGCCGCTGCCACCGATAAATTGCCCTGCCAGTTCACCATCGAGCGGCACCGTCCTGATTTTTCCCGTTGTCAGGTCCACATCAAGAATCTTTCCACAATATCCATACATGGCCTAAAGCCCTTACCGGCCGGGGTCGGCCAGATGGCCAAAACCCGTTTCCCGCAGGTGCTGCGGGTACATGGTATACGCCGGTTTAATGGCCGGCAGCATTTTTAAAATATCCTGGATGGGGCCTTTGGCTTTAATCTGTCCCCGGGTAAGAGCCGCGGTGAGATTTACCTTACCAAGCCAGAACTGGTGTGCCACATCCGCCGTCATACTCATGTCCACCGTCGGTTCCAGGTCGTTTGGCCCGCAGATCACTCTGAAATAACAACCCTCTTGGGGTTGGAGCGTATCAATGGTAATCTGCGACTCCGGGTCTGTGTAGCGAAATCTGATAATTAACCCCGAAGCCTGAATTTTGGGGCCCATTTCCGGATGCGTACACGCTTTTTGCATCATGCCGCCGATACAGTCGTAAAGTTCCCGCGCATCGCTAAATACTGTCACAACAAAACCTCCTTTTATTCATAAGCATCTTCCAACAGTTTCAGGATGTCGTCGGCTTCCGCCGGCCGCGGGTTTGTGAAGACAGCGCCATCCACTGCGGCCAGCTCGGCCACAGCGGCCAAGCCGTCCCGCGGAAGCCCTGTATCTTTTAGTCGCTGCTGCAAACCGCATTGTGCACAGAGTTGTTCCACAGCCGCCACAGCTTTTCTGCCGTATTCTTCATGGCTTAGGCCCGTCTCCCGGGTGCCGGCGGCATGGGCGATATCAGCCAGTTTTGCTGCCGCCACCTGGAGATTATAGAGCATACCGTGCGGCAGCAGAATGGCATTGGCTAATCCGTGCGGAACACCGTATAGCCCGCCGCACGCGTGCGCCGCCGCATGCACCACACCCACCATGGTGCTGCTAAAGGCCATCCCCGCCATGGAAGCGGCCAGCAGCATGGCCTGGCGGGCGCCCGGATCGTACCCTTCATGCACGGCCCGCGGCAGGTAGGTAAAAATGAGCCGCACAGCCTGCAGCGCCAGCCCCGAAGCGATGGGATTGGCTGACGTTGATAGATGGGCTTCAATCGCATGTGTCAGCGCATCCATGCCTGTGGTTGCAGTCAGGGACGGCGGCAGTGAAACCGTCATCTCCGGATCAAGCACTGCGGCCGACGGTACCAGATACGGGCTGAAAAAACTCAATTTGGCCTGACGGGCCTGGTGTTTAATCACCGCAAACTGTGTAACCTCACTGCCGCTCCCTGCTGTGGTCGGTATCGCCAGCAGCGGCGTCAGGGGGGAATCGATCAGGCCGAATCCCTCGTAATCGAGCAGTTCGCCGCCGAGGGTCAGGAGAATATTCGCCGCCTTTGCCGTGTCGATTACACTACCTCCGCCAAGCGCCAGTATACAGTCCGGACTGGCCTCCCCGGCACGTTTGGCACACCGCTCCACGATAGAGACTTCGGAATCCGGTACGGCTTCGTCAAAGATGCCTGCCACTTCCACCGGCCCGCTGCGCAAACCGGCCAATACCCTCTCTAGCTGGCCGCTTTCCCGCATAAAACTGTCGGTAACAATAAAACAGCGGCTCCAACCCAACCGGGATACTTCCTGTCCCAGGCTTTCCACCAGCCCTGCTCCGGCCAGCACTCTGGTAGGTGCAAAAAACTCCAAAAAGTTAGTTTCCATGCTATTCCCCCTCTTAACCCTCTAACACTGTCTTATTTTACCTCCCATGGAATACTTTCCTGCTATAACTATGATATAATATGAATATTATTATCTGAAAATTTAAATGCATGGTATTAAGGTGGGGAACATGATGTTTTTCTCGTTTCGTAAAGATAACGTAGACTGCCTGAAAATGGCCAGAACTCTTTTTGGCAAACCGCTGCGCACAGCGTATGCGTTCCTGGTTGACGGCCTGGCTGTCGAAAGCGGCTCTCCGCTGTTTAAAAAACAGGTGTCACAAATTTTTGAAAAGAAACGGCCAACTCAGGCGTTGTTTACCCATGGCCATGAAGACCATGCCGGCAATATCGATGTATTTAACCGCTTCGGCATTGTCCCCCATGTCCATCAGAATGCGCTTACTTACCTGGCGGCGCCGCCGGTTATCCCAGCCTTCCGCCGGTTTGCCTGGGGCCAGCCGGCTCCGGGGCATGGCCGGCCGACAGCCGGGATTATTGAAACCGACAACTACACATTTCGTGTGATCCCCTCCCCCGGCCATTCACCCGACCATATCTGCCTGTATGAGGAAAAAGAAGGCTGGCTGTTTACAGGTGATCTTTATCTGGGGGAACGAATGATTTACCTCTATGAAAGTGAAGACCTGACAGCGATGAAAGATTCCCTCAAAATTCTTGCCGGCCTGGACTTCGCCACAATGTTTTGCAGCCACAGGGGGCCTCTGCAAAAAGGGCCCGACGCACTCATGCGCAAACTAAACCATATCATAAGCCTGCAGGAAAGAGCGGCAGACCTGCAAAAGAAGGGGTACAGCCGGCGAAAAATTACGGAAACACTTCTGGGCAGGGAAGATTATATGTATCTGATCAGCCGCGGCGAATTCTCAAAAACCGCACTGGTCAAAGCACTTTTAGCAAATGAATAGGGATACGGAAAAGGCACTGACAAATTGTCAGTGCCTTTCTTCGGGACGGGAAAACTGCTCAATCAGCTCCGGCCTGCTGTTGGCAATCTTAAACTGCCATTGTTCAACCACAGTACCGTCCTCTGTTGTCTTCGAAAAGATAATTCGGTCATAACCGTCGGCAGTTTTGTCCTGCGCTGTTTCATAGGTATAGCGTACACCGTCCTCAACGGTTCCCCTTGTACCCAGCCAGTAGGGGTAACGGTTCAGCAATTCGTTTTCCTTGGTCATTTCTGCAAACAGTTTGTTTGCAGCCGGCACATCGATATTCGGCAGCGTCTTTTCCACATAACCGGCCTTGACGTCCGCCTGAATACCCTGCGTTTGCAGATACTCAGCCGCCTGTGTTTCCTGCTGCCTTACCAGTTGTTGGGTAGAAGCCGCATTCCCGGAAAAGATCTCATCCCACAGCTCCCGGGGGAACATTTCCCTGATGGAATCGGCGTAACCTCCCCCGTCCAGCGCTTCTTTATAGTCCACAAGGGTATATTGCCCCAGCTCATCGACGCTAAAGGTCATCACTGTGGGGATGGCACCGCTGCCGCTGACGTTTGTGAAGATCCCGTTTTCAAAGCCGAACCTGTTGACACTGGCCAGGGTGTAGGCGGTTACAGTGCCATTACGTTCACTTTGGTCAAGAATAACATGGCCTTCCGTCAGAAATTCCCCGGTCCGATACTGAGCACCCTTTGCTTTAATTGCCGCACTGACGGCATCTTCAAGGCTTGTGGGCAGTTCCCTGCCGACTACAATATGAGGCGAGGGCCTGACAGTGTATAACCCCTCACCGTCGTGGTCTACCACAATCTGTTTTTGGGCAACCACAGCCCCCGACGCATTAAGCAGTATCACGGTGATAGTGTCACTTTGTTCGACTCTTGCCTGGTCCGGGGCCCTTGAAGTCCAGAAGACGGCTTCACCGGCAAACACTTCAAGTGTGGGCTCAGCCGAAGAGACGATTCCCTGATCCTCATCCCAGGTCACCAGGGTTCCGTGTTCTGCAATGTAGCGTACCCGGTTGACATCCTTACCGGGGTACTGCACTGAAATGCGGATACCCGGTACATGGGACATCGCAGGAGTATATCCGTCGGGGAAAACGTGTATTTTCACCATCAGGCTGCTCACTAGAAGCTGCAAGGTATCATTGTTTACGGCAAACTCCCGCAGGTCTTTACCAAAGTCCTGCTCCAATTCACTTCGTTCATACCGGTAGGAGCCTGGCGTGACGCCGGCTGCACCAAATGTAATAATATCCACATTGTCAATTAAAGCAAACATCAAGGCTGCGTTATTGCGTAATGTCTCAGCGATTTCCCGGTCGGTCAGAGATGTGGAAGTAAAATCGTAGTTGACAGTCACCCCGTAGGGTGTTTCATTTGTCTGCAAGGATAAGTTCTCACGGTATTCGGCAAGGGGCAGGGCCATGAGTAAATTGCTGACCTTGCTGCTGTTGCCCACATATGGGGTTCTGTGGGAAAGCAGTGTTTCAACGTCATAGACGGCAGCAAAAGGTTCGTGCTGTGCATCTTCCCCTGTAACGCCGTTTGTGAGCAGCAAACCACCCAGAACGACCAGGCAGACCAGTCCCGCAAGCAGCACACGTCTCCTGTTTGCCCGGAAAGTTTCGGCCATTTTAATCATCCGGATGCGCCGTTCAATATTCTTTTTATCATCCACCATCCCCAACAGCTTCGGTAGCGGAGCCGGCGTGCTGAAGCGCTCCAGAACGGCAAGCAGTGTCCGGCCGTAGGCGCGATGTTCCCCGGTTTCGAGAAAAGAAAGTACACATTCATCGGTGGCCACTTCCATGTCTTCCCGAATCCGCCGGAAGCAATACCACATTACAGGGTTAAACCAGTGCACAACCTGCACCGCCAGCAGCAGATAATTGACAAACAAATCTCTACGCCGCAGATGCGCCAGTTCATGAAGCAGGATATACTGCAGTTGGGTATCGTCCAGCTCCTGCATGGCAGGCGGCAGAAGAATCCTGGGACGGGTAAGGCCCAGCACAGATGGAGTGCTTATCCGTTCATGCAGGATGAGATTGATGTTTTTTCCTACTCCCATGCGGACTCTGCACTCATTAAAAATCCGCACAATTCTTTCGTCTGCAGGCAGTCGGCCAAACCGAAGCTTCCGCTGCAGCGTGAGGTAAGTGAAAACCAGCCAGCAGAGCATCATCACGCCGCCGGCGGCCCAGGCATACGAAAGCATCTCTTGAGAGTCAAACGCCGCGGGAGCTGTCACATCGGCGTCTCCGGGATAAGTAGGCTGCAGGGGGGCTGCCGGTGTTTCGTTAATAATATTTCTGTCTGTTCCCGGTGGAGCGGGATTGACAAACTCAACAGGGTTCTGCCTCACTGTGTCAGGCACAGCATTAAAGAGGCTCACTGCGCTTTCGGGTCCGTAGGGAACAAGAAGTTTGAAGATGAGAATAATCCAAAGTAAATAATGCCACTGTGCGTTTAGTTTCTTATTTACGGCTTTTTTGATCACCAGAATAAACAACGCAACAACCGTTCCATAGGCGGAGGCCTGCAAAACAGCAGCAAACAACGCAGCCATACTTACTCCTCCTCAAGAAGATCTCTGAGGCTTTCCAGTTCCTCTTTGGACATCTTCTGTTCTTTGATAAAGCTGGCCAGCATCATTTTCACCGAACCGTTATAAAGCTTTTCCAGAAAGGTATGATTGGCATATTCTTTATATTCAGTTTCACTGACAAGGGGCGAATAGATATACGCCCTGCCTTCTTTTTTGTCGGCACTGATGGCACCTTTGGCCAGCAGACGGGTAATCAGGGTCTGAATTGTTTTCGGTTTCCAATCCGTTACCGGGGTCAGCTGCTCCACGATGTCTGCGCTTGTTGCCCGGCCAAGCTGCCAGAGGACTTTCATCACTTCCAGCTCCGCATCCGATATCTGTGTAACGGCTTTCATCACCGCACCTCCCTTGGATTACATATGTAAGTTTAATTTAATCCTACAACTGTAAGGCATCGTTGTCAAGAGCCAATAAAAAAAGATACCGAAAATCTGCTCTTTTACAGACTCGGCATCCTTTTTACTTTTCAGCTACGATGTGCACCAATTGCGGGTCTTTTGAAAACCCGCTCAAGTCCAGCTCCCCGGTTTTGCAGACCAGGCGTTCTCCTGTGAGGGGTGAAACAAAAAGCCCGATATGCGGGCGCGGTTCTTCCTCATGGAAAACGATATAGGCGCCACCCTTCTGAATAAAGTG
>JAWSUT010000007.1:0-69302 GCA_033549345.1 Bacillota bacterium
GTACGAACAATTAAACCCTTTCACGCCTTCTTTCGGATCACTTAAACGATCAAAAACACGTTTTGCGGTGTGGCGCTGCTTGCGCCGGGCTTTCTTGTCATCGGTTAACCACTGATCAATGATCGGCTTAAATGGCTCAAGTTTGGGAAAATCGTTTTCTTTGACAGGTTCGGGAACTTTCAGGTTCCAGTCTTCTTTCTCCAGGTACAGCCGGATGGTTTTACGGTCATGGCCTGTTTCCCTTGCGATCTGGGAGATGTTCATGCCTTTCTCAAAGAACATTTTTCTGATATCATGGACGTGGGTCATTGTTAGCAACTCCATTCCTCCCCGTAATTGAATTGGCCTTCAATTACAGGATAATTTAGGGACGATTGTTGCACAATGACCTATTTTGCAATATTGGGGAATTTCAGTTGCAAAAGTGGGGAATTTCTTTTGCAACTTTGTCCATTTTAATTATGCAATAAACAAGCCAGGTTATAAAAGCTAAAAAATTGCCCCAGGAATAATCCTGGGGCTTTACTTTAGTCAACTAAAGGAGGGAAAAAGGAGGGAATTTGTCCCTTGACCTATAAAAAGTAAAAAACCACGGGGTTCAAAAACTCCCGTGGTTACTACGTTCTTTATGGTGGAGATGAGGGGAATCGAACCCCTGACCTCTTGAATGCCATTCAAGCGCTCTCCCAACTGAGCTACATCCCCATGTGCTGTTTTTCAGCGACAATCTATATTATACCGACTTTGCGGGGTGTTGTCAACATTGATCATCAAGGGAATTGCTGCCTGTTCTGGGCGCATGACTCCACAGGCGCTCCAGGTTGTAAAACTCGCGTTCCTGGGGCTGGAAGAGGTGTACCACCACATACCCGTAATCAAGAAGTACCCAAAGTCCTTCTGCATACCCTTCCCTGTGCAGGAGAGTATAGCCTTCTTCCTTGAGTTTCTCCATGATTTGATCTGCAATGGCATGCACCTGCGTTTTGCTGGCACCGGAGGCGATTACGAAATAATCAGCCACAACTGATACCTTGCCGATCTCAAGAGTAATAATATCGATGGCTTTTTTTTCTGCTGCCAAAGTTTCCACCAAATTGACCAGCCTTTGCGCGTCTTCCGTCAACAAAACCCCTCCTTTTATTATTCCTGGGAATAGTTTTTCCCAACAATTACAGTTACATAAACCCCATTGTCCGGTTGGCTTTCGTTTAGGAGTTGGGCATTGGGGACAAGTACAGCAACATCTCTTGTGGCATCCATCGGACCCTGCCGGCAGATTACCTGGGAAACGTCGTAGTCATAATGGTCTGCGTTACCGATATAAACAATATTAAATCCTTCTTCCCGCAGTTTACCCGCCAGGGTATTGGCGATACCGGGAATGCCTGATCCGTTTAAGACTTCCACAGTAATCTGACTGCGCGGAATATCTGATACATCATTGTTCAGCCAGTTGACAAGTTCTGTCACGTCTTCGGCTTCTGTAAGCCAGTAAGTACCTTCAGCCTGTATTTCCTTTTCTCCGGGCAGAGTCAGGAGTTGTACTGTATCCTGGTATGCGATATTTTTAAAATCATCTATTGTGGAAAGCAGTTTACGCCAGGACATATCGGTATAAATCAGAGGTGATACGGCAAGAAAGGAATGTATCTTAGCAGGGAATCCTGCGTTGAGAATATTTTCAGAAATGGCGGTTAATACCTGGCGGCGTCGTTCTATACGCTCAACTTCATCTATCCCGTCGGCGTGAATGATAGACAGGACATCTCCGCCGTTTTTTACTTCCAGGCCGGATGAAATCTCTGTGATGCCGGCTGTATCCACGGCGGAGGGCAGGAAATCTTCATCGATTTCCAGATAAGAATGAATAGGAAGGCCCAAAAAGTCTGAAACACTGGTAGCAAGGAGTTCTCTGCCACCGATAGCATAAATCTGGGACACACTGGTAAACCCATTGTTTTCAGCTTCTAATAGTGTTTCTGTGGGCAAATGGATAACCCGTATGTCTTTTTTCCCGGGGTGATATGCAGCCACGACCAGTGCGGTAACCAGTCCCTCTTTTTCCTTGTTGGAGACAGAATAGATGATAACGTTTTCCCTTCCTTCTTCATGCTGCGGAAGAGATAATGCCCAGGCAGACTGATCCTGGATGGAATTTAAGGAGCCCAGGAAACGAACACTTAACGTTACAGCAGCCAAAAAGGCGCAAAGTATCAGTAAAAACAAGAGACGTCCTGTTTTAAGCTTCTTCCTTTTTGTTTTTATTGTATAGTAATGTCCTGGGGCCATGCTTTAAACACCCCTGTTCTTCCGCTCCACAAGCCAGTTCCAAAAAGATATAGCCCGTGGATGGACAATTTGTTTTTTTTGCAGAACATAAGTAACGCTCTGTGAGGCAACCTGCATCAGGCATTCATGAAAATCTTCTTCTGCCTGCTTGCGAATCTGATCCACACCGGGATATTGGCGCCCGGGTTCAATTTTATCTGCGATATAAACAATTTCCGCCAGTAAGGGCATCTGTGGCCGTCCCAGAGTGTGGTTGCGAATCGCGGTGAGGACCTCGTCATCCCGGATACCCCAATCCTGTGCTAAAATAGCACCTACGTCTGCGTGCAGGATCACAGGCTGTTGACGTGTTACGCTATCTACGTTTAGCCTGTTTTCTTCTGAGGCCTCCAGCAGTTTTTCTGCCGGCCATTCGCGGGCACAGTCATGCAGCAAACCGGCAAGG
This sequence comes from Bacillota bacterium, assembly GCA_033549345.1. Classification (GTDB taxonomy): domain Bacteria; phylum Bacillota; class Dethiobacteria; order Dethiobacterales; family Dethiobacteraceae; genus JAWSUT01. The sequence continues at coordinate 2,735 of JAWSUT010000007.1, forward strand.
AATGCTTTATCTTGGTCCGCTCCCAGTTTGACGGCCAGCCTGGCAGCCGTGGTGGCCACACCGATACTGTGATCATAAACTCTGGGAGAAAGAGTTGTTTTTAATTGGTCGTATAGCTGTGTTATTTGCATGATATCCACCGACTGTATCTTTCGACAAGACGGAAGGCATTTCCTGCCGAGGGTTATTTTGCTTGACACAAAAAAAGGCAACATTCGTTGCCTTATTCTGGTCTGGGTTTAGCTTCATTTACAACAAGTTTTCTTCCGTCCATTTCCACGCCGTTTAGCTCAATAATCTTTTCCGCATCATCTTCGGCTACTTCAACAAAACCGTATCCTTTGGAGCGTCCTGTTGCGCGCTCTGTAATAATTCTTGCGCTGACCACCTGGCCGTGTTCACTGAAATATTCTCTTAGCTGGTCTTCATTAACAGACCATGGAATGTTCCCTACATAAATTGTTTTTGGCACGTCCGCCCTCACCTCGCTTTCGATACTATGTTTAGTATTTTGAAGAAAGAACTGTTTTATACCCTGGAGTCCGGTTCGCGGTATAACCCGTTCTTTACGATGTATTGTGTTACAGTTTCCGGTGCCAGATATTTAATGGGTTTACCCTGCGCCACGCGGCTGCGAATGAGAGTGGACGAAATGGCCACTGCCGGAATTTCGAGTACGTGGATATTTTCCAATGCTTCCGGGCAGCCGGCGCCGATTGTTTCCTCGAGCTTGCTTAAACAATAGCCTGGCCGGGTAGCGGCGATAAAGGAGCAAATGGAAAGGAGCTCACGGTAATCCTTCCAGGTCAGGATCTCAAGTATCGCATCGGCTCCGGTAATAAAATAGAGTTTTGCTTTACCGTCAAAATGACGGTGGAAGTAACGGATTGTGTCAATTGTATATGTCAGCTCTGCCATTGGCCTGTCCAACTCCACCCTGGATACCGAAAAATTAGGGTTTGTGATTGTGGCCAGCACTGTCATCAGATAACGGTGCTCCTGGTTGCTGATTTTTCTTTTTTCCTTGTGTGGCGGGTAACCGCTGGGCACAAAAATCACTTGATCCAGGTCAAACTGGATACGGACTTCTTCAGCGATCACCAAATGGCCCAGATGTACCGGATCGAAGGTGCCTCCCATAATTCCCACAGATAATTGTTCTTTTTTCTCAGATAACTGCTGTATCATCTCTTCCACCCCGTATCAGTCTTCCTCTTGCTCCTGCCAGAACGTGAATTCCAGGTCACGAATTCTAACACTGTCCCCGTTTTTTGCTCCTGCATCTTTGAGTGCGTCTTCGTGACCCCAAAGGCGAAAGAGTCGCTGAAAACGCTTAACAGCATCTTCATTATCAAAGTTGGTCATGGCCACCAGTTTTTCTATCCGTATGCCCTGGACAGTAAATGTATCATTTTCTCTTGTGATGGTGATTGCTTCTTCTTCCTGGGGACCGGGTGTGAATACAACCGTCTCCTCTTTAAGCGGCGACTCTTCAGGCAGCTCTGCCAGAGTTTTTGCCACATGATACAGAACGTCTTTAATCCCTTCTCCCGTTGCAGCCGAAATCGGGAAAATATGGTCTTCGCCGACTTCCTTTTTTAGCTGCACCAGACCTTCGGCCGCTTGCGGCAAGTCCATTTTGTTTGCAACAACAACCTGTTTTAGCCCGGCCAAACGTTCGTCATACAGACGCAATTCCTCATTAATTTGCCGGTAATCGTCCAACGGGCTTCGTCCGTCAACACCTGCGGCGTCCACAAGATGCACTAAAAGCCGTGTGCGCTCCACATGGCGCAGAAAATCATGCCCAAGACCCACTCCCTCATGGGCACCGCCAATCAGCCCGGGGATGTCGGCAATAACGAAAGGATCAACACCCTCGAGCTCCACAACACCCAGGTTGGGAGAAAGCGTAGTAAAGGGGTAGTCGGCCACCTTCGGGCGTGCCGCCGTCACTCTGGAGAGAAACGTCGATTTTCCGGCATTGGGAAAACCGACCAGCCCCACATCGGCAATCAGCTTCAGTTCCAGCCAGACCCAGCGCTCCTCGCCGGGTTCGCCCTTTTCGGCAAAACGGGGCGCTTTGTCTGCGGGACTGGCAAAGCGGGCATTGCCTCTGCCTCCGCGGCCGCCTTTGGCAACAATATGAGACTGGCCCTCTTCGGTTAAATCACCAAGAAGGTCGCCTGTTTCAGCATCACGGATCTGTGTCCCCGGCGGAACTCTCACCACAAGATCTTTGGCACCACGACCGTGCTTGTTACTTCCCTGCCCGTGCTGCCCACGGTCCGCCCGGATATGCTGCTGATAACGAAAATCCAGAAGCGTGCGCAACCCCGGGTCGACGGTAAAGACCACATTACCGCCCCGGCCGCCGTCACCGCCGTCCGGGCCACCCATTGGCACATACTTTTCCCTGCGAAACGTCGCGATGCCGTTTCCGCCATCGCCGCCTTTTACATAAATTTTAGCTCTGTCAACAAACATTAAACCACTCCCGAAATCCTGTCAGCCTTATTTTCTCCCGCTGAATCCGGGTTATCCAAAAGAATTGTCAGTTCTGACTTGTCCCTGTTCAAATCAATGTGCAAGCTGCTGCTTTTAGCAGCCGTCTGGACATGCGGCCAAAAAGAACCCAAGTCATGGTCAGATAGAAACTGAAGTTTTAGTTCCGGTTTCTCTCCATTAATTGTTACGGACAGTGTGCAGTCTTCAAGCGACAGCAGTGCCTTTTGGATGTCCTGCAGCAGAACTGCTGTGCTGTGTAATACGCTTTCATCAAGCAGAGGCAGGGAACCTTTGATTTGCAAAAGATAGCTTCCTGTCAGATCCTGCAGCAGGATTTCATAAAGTGAAAATGCAAGCCTTGGGTCGCCACATCCGACAAGTCTGCCAAATTGCTGTACTTCCTCGCTTGCTTTTCGTATGTACGTTAAGAGTCTGTCGGTTTTATTCAGCTGAGCCAGGCCGCCAATAACCTGCAGTACATTGAGGAAATCGTGGCGGTAAATACTTACAAGTTTTTCCATTGCCTCATTGACATTATGCATGGCAAATCTCCTTAAAGGGACATTAACATGTCGATATATATTCGCTCATTTAGCAGATGAATCCTTTTTTGGCAATAAAATAAACCGGAGAAACTCTCCGGTTTGAGGTTTTGTTAACATCTTTAAACGGCAGCGCCGTTGGGCCGTACACTTACCTGTTTCTTGTCACGGCCTTTACGTTCAAAAGATACGATCCCGTCAATCAAAGCATACAAGGTATCATCTTTACCCCTGCCCACGTTGTCACCGGGATGGATTTTGGTGCCACGCTGACGGACAATGATGCTTCCGGCTGAAACATCCTGACCGGCGGCACGTTTAACACCCAGATATTTTGGGTTGCTGTCACGACCGTTGCGGGAGCTACCTACACCTTTTTTATGAGCAAACAATTGCAAATTCATCCGCATAGGGTTCACCTCCTATTCCTCGGACACCTGAAGATAGCCCGAGTAGCTGTTGTTAATTTCATCAAGACCAACCAGCAGACTTTCAGCCAGAAACGTCGCTCGCTCGCGGGTTTCCGCTTTGGTTTCCGCCGGAATCTGAAAAGAGAAGTATCCGTCACGCACATCCGCGTCAATATTCATGCCCAGCAGGCGCTGCAGACTGAAGAAGTAGGTCTGGACAAGAGCCGAGACCGCGGCACACACAAGATCTTCGCCTTTAGGCCCACTGCCGGCATGCCCGCTCACAGTCAGTCCGGCCACATGGCCCGACACACGTTTGACCCGGACACGAATCATTGGACTAAACCTCGATTTTTTCGATTAATATACGGCTGTAAGGCTGACGGTGCCCCTGCTTGCGCCGGTAGTTCTTTTTTGCTTTGTACTTGAAAACCACAATCTTTTTTGCTTTCCCCTGGTCAAGTACTTTTCCACGCACCAGAACGTTGCTCAGATAGGGCTGTCCGACTTCGAGACGGTTATCTTTTTTAACCGCCAAAACCCGGTCAAACCCTACTTCCTCACCGGCCTGAGCTGTGAGAAGTTCCACATCAAGGATTGAACCTTCCTCAACACGGTACTGCTTACCACCGGTTTCAATGATTGCATACATGAAAATTATTCACCTTCCTATCAAGACTCGCCGGCAAAGGTACCCTCCTGGGGTTTTTTAACCTAAAGCCGAGCGGTTACGATGGCCGCTTATTGATTTTAGCACACAGACCCTGCTTTGTCAATCAGTGTGCGGCTTTAGACTATCTTTGCCCGCGCAAATGTTTTGGCTACTTCCAGGATTTCCACGGTCACTTTTTCACCCACATAAGCGCCTCCGGCCTGAATATCAATAACGAACCCGCTGATACGGGCTATGCCGTCATAAGGGTTGTTGGCGTGGGGTTCTTCCACTTTAACCTGGTGTTGTTCACCCGCGGCCACCGGATACGCCATAAACTGCACATCTTCCAGTGTTCCTGTGGCCAGTATTTTATACTTCTCCACATGGGCTGTTTCACTGCCCCGGATAAAGATTGTTTTGCCGGTCTCTTCTTCCAGCTTGCGCAGATATGAGCCGCCCGGCCCGATTAAGAGACCGGCCACACTCTGGTGCATTTCCACAAGCACCGCATCTGCATCCAGTCCGTTTAAATATGATTTAAGCTGGCGCTCAGTACGTGAACTGACCACATCGGCCGTTAATACTTTGCCGCGCCCTCCGCAATAATGGCAGGCCTGCTGCAGCACAGCGTCCAGGCCCTGACGCGCCTTTTTGCGTGTCATCTCCACGAGCCCAAGGCCGGTCAGGCCCAGGATATGTGATTTGGTCCTGTCTTCCCTTGCTTTTTCCGTCAGCCTTTCGATAACCTGCCTGCGGTGCTCCTCACTGTCCATATCAATAAAGTCAATAATGATAATGCCGCCGATATCCCGCAGCCTGACCTGGCGGATAATCTCCGTTGCCGCCTCCAGGTTGGTTTTCAGTACGGTGTCCGCCAGATTCGTTTTACCGATATATTTGCCTGTATTTACATCAATAACGGTTAGTGCTTCTGTATGGTCGAAAACCAGGTAGCCGCCGCAGTCCAGCCATACCGTCCGCGAGAGTGCCCGCTCAATTTCTGTTTCGATATTATAGACATCAAAAATGGGTTCACTGCCTGTATACAGATTGATCCTCTTTTTAAGTGCCGGGTCGACCATATCGAGCGCTTCCTGGATTTTTTCATATTCATAGCGGGTGTCAATCACAAGTTGGCTGATCTGCTCTGTGAACAAATCCCGGATAATGCGATAAATCAGGTCCAGATCCTGATAAACCATACTGGGAGCCTGTGCTTGCCGAAACCTGCTCTGAATGCGCTCCCACAGCGGCTGCAGGAAATTAAAATCCTGTCGAAACGCATCCATTTCCAGGCCTTCCGCTACGGTACGCACAATCAGTCCCATACCCGGCGGGCGAAGTTCCGCCGCAACCTGCCTGAGCCGTTCCCTCTCCTCCGGATTGTCAATCCGGCGGGAAACCCCGGTGTAGTCTGCATTGGGCATCAATACAAGATGGCGGCCGGGAATTGTAATTTGTCTGGTCAGACGTGCCCCTTTGCTGCCAAACGGTTCTTTAACAACCTGAACCATCACTTCCTCACCCGGGCGCAGAATCTGTTCAATTGTTTTTTTATCTTTTGATGATGATTCCTCATCCTGGACAACAGCATCATCAACATAAAGAAATGCATTTCTCTCCAGCCCGATATCGACAAACGCGGCCTGCATGCCCGGTAGAACATTGGCTACCACGCCTTTATAAATATTCCCCACGACACGCTGATGAACAGGCCGTTCAATATAGACTTCCACCGGCTTGTCGTTTTCCAGTACAGCAACACGGGTCTGCTTGTTGTCACAGTTGATAACAATCTTTTTTTGCATCTATGGACACCTCTTTTTCATTAAGCAGCACGGCCATGGGCGATTGCAGACAACCGTCCCTGTGAATTAACAGGGCCTTTCTGTGCAGCCGGCTCTCCAGCGGCAGCAAATCCAGCAGTGCTAAAATCTCACGCGGTTTTGCACCACCCTCACCACCGGAGGCAAGCACCATGACCAACCTGTTTTCGTCATCATCAACCGTCAGGTTATAAATAAGCGGCCTTACGTCAACTGATTTGTCGCCTTTTTTTCCCTTTCGGATTACAGACAGTGATTCTGCCAGCAGAATTTTTTCAATATGCTTCCTGAGGACAGACGTGTCCTCGCCGGCAAGCGGCAAAGTCCACACGGCCGCCCCAATTAAGGCCATGACCGCCGGTGCCGCTTCAGAAACGGTGCGATGAGCCAGGATTTTCAGGCCCGCCGGCAGCTGTGACTCCAGACGGTCAAAGTCTTCGCCAGATAGATCCCTGGTGAAGTGAATATCGAGGTATTCCGCTTCACTTGTCACACCTACCGCCAGTGCAGAAGCAAACGACATCCTGGGATGGGGATTAAAACCGGCGCTGTAGGCCACAGGAAGCTGCGCACGGCGCAGAGCCCTCTGCCACGCACGCATTAAATCCAGATGTGACAGGTAACGCAATGGGCTTTCCTTAGCAAATTGTATCCATATTCTCATGCGTGCATGCTCCTTTATTCTGACCTTCCAGCAGCAACGCCATGCCGCACCCCAGACAGTTTTCACGGCAGTCTCCGCTTACCTTTCCGGCTAAGGCATTTTTGTATTCTCTGAGCAAAAAGCGCTTTGCCACACCGGCATCAAGATGATCCCAGGGAAGAGGGTCACCCTCGGCAAAATCCGCCGCTGCCAGGGCTGCCAGGTCTAAACCGGCGGCTGTAAAAGCCTGCTGCCACTTTTCAAAGGAAAAGTATTCATCCCAGCCGTCAAGTTTGCAGCCCAGCCTTGCGGCATGTTCAATCACAGGGACTAAATTCCGCCCCCCGCGGGCCAGCGCCGCTTCCAACAGGCTGGTCTCCGCGCCGTGCCACTGAAACTGGACACCCTTGCCGCGCATGGCATCCCGCAGCAGCTGCTGCCGGCGCAGTATTTCATCTTTTGAGATCTGGCCCGTCCACTGGAACGGTGTATGTGCTTTGGGCACAAAGACCGATGCAGAGACCGTCACCCGTGGTTTGCCCTTTCCTCCGGCGCTTCTGTAGGCTTTCACCACTTTGTGGGCCAGGTCGGCAATCCCCAGCAGGTCTTCATCTGTCTCCGTAGGCAGGCCCACCATAAAATAGAGTTTAACGCCTGTCCACCCGGAAGCAAAAGCATCTGCCACCGCCGTTAGCAGATCGTCTTCGGTAATATTTTTGTTAATCACATCCCGCAGACGCTGTGTCCCGGCTTCCGGTGCGAATGTCAGGCCGCTTTTTCTGACCCGCTGAACCTGCTTGGCCAATTCTCCGGAGAACGAATCCAGCCGGAGAGACGGCAGAGAAAGTGAAACACCATCCTGGGCTAAATCCAGTCCCAATTCGGTAACCAGCTGTTCAATGGCGCTGTAATCTCCCGTGCTCAGTGAACTCAGTGCCAGTTCGTCATAGCCGGTGGCATTGACCATGTCTCTGGCCAGACGTTTCAATTTGTTCGGTGTCCGCTCCCGTACGGGGCGGTAAATTATGCCGGCCTGGCAAAACCTGCACCCGCGTGTACATCCCCGAAAGACCTCCAGAACAAGGCGGTCGTGGACGATTCCGCCATAGGGAACCAAAAATTCTGTGGGGTATGGAGCCGCGTCCAGGTCGCCGACCACAGCGCGGCATACTTTTTCCGGTATTCCCTCCTGTTGGGGGACAGTACGCCGGAAGATGTTCCCGTCGTATTCGGCGCGGTAAAATTCAGGCACATAAACACCGCGGATTAGTGCAAGCCGCTGCAGTTTCTCAGCCCTGGTCAATGTGGGTTCACTCTCCAGGGCAGCGAAAACCTCCGGCAGGGCTTCCTCGGCGTCACCAATGATGAAGAAGTCAAAAAAATCGGCCAGTGGTTCCGGATTGAAGGCTCCCGGGCCTCCCCCGGCTACAAGCGGGTCGGTTTCCTTACGGTCTGCCGTCCTAAGGGGGATTCCCGCCAGGTCCAGCATCTGCAGAATTGTTGCATATGATAACTCGTACTGCAGCGTAAAGCCGACGAGATCAAAATCCGCAAGAGGTGTCACTGTTTCCAGGGAACAGAGCGGAAACGACTCATCCCGCATAATCGCCTCCAGATCGGTATCCGGCATGAAAACTCGCTCGGCGACCCAGGCCTCCGTTTGATTTACGATATGATACAGAATCTTTAAACCCAGATGTGACATGCCGATTTCATACAGATCCGGGAATGCAAGTGCCATACTGACAGTACACTTTTGATGGTCTTTAACCACGGCATTGACTTCGTTGCCGAGATAGCGGGTGGGTTTTTGTACCCGCGGCAAAATCTCATCCCAAAAATGCTTTCTGGTTTCTTTCATACAGCCTCCATTTATCGTAGGGCATTTATGACTATTCTGCCTCGTTTTCACATTTTACATTACTTCGCTTTTCCAGGCCCAATTCCTCCATTACCACAGCAATAAAGACGCTGGCGTTTTTTACTTTTCGGAAGCGTCTTTATTGTTCTTTAGGGACTGCCGCCCCTTCGGCGGGTCTTTCGACCCTGACCACCCCGCAGGAGTAAGGGGATACTCCCCTTACAAACCCCTGATAGTCAAGGAGCACGCTTTTCTGCATGCATACGAATTCCTTGACTACAAGAAAATAACACCTGAAACGGTGGTTTCACGTGTTATTTATCTGCGACGCAGAGCGGCTGAGACAGAAACAAAAATTCCCTTCCTCATAATCGTATCTAAAACATCACTTTCCATTATTTCGCCCAGGACGTGTCCGTCTTTACTGACTACAACTACGCGGTGGTATTTTTTCATGGCAAACCGGCGCAAAACCTCTTTGAGGGGCGCATCATCCAGCGCCATCAGTGTAACAAGCGGGATGACTCCCTGTGCATAGAACAGGCTTTTTTTCCGGTTCAGGCTGCGCACAAACGCGTACATTGCCACAGTCCGTTCTTTTTCTGCAGCAAACCAGAGAAAGAAAGCTGCGGCAAACAGAGTGGCATGGAAATGCCCGGTGTAAAAAAGCCAGATTGCCAGGGAAAAAAGTAAAGAGGCCATAATCTGACTGATGCGGATAGCCAGTTCAGTTGCCTGTTGAAAACCGAGGGTACCTGCCAGGCGCGCGCGTAGAATTCTGCCGCCATCCAGCGGCAGTGCCGGCAGCATATTGAAAAACCCAAGCACAAGATTGCAGCGGATAAAAAAAAGAAAAGTTTCATGCTGCTGCCAGGACGGTATATTGGCATAGACAATCAGGGAAATTGCCACCAGGATAAAGTTGAACAGGGGACCGGCCAGTGAAACGTTTGTCTCCACCTGCGGGTCCATCTCCAGGACATCTTCAATTCTGGCAACTCCGCCAAAGGGAAACAGTTCCACATCGCCCACTTCCAGCCCATGCGCCTTGGCAACCACCATGTGAACCGTCTCATGCGCCAAAACCAACCCGAAAAGAATGAGCGTTTCCTCCAAATACCCGTAAAACGCCAGCACAAACAGAAGTAGCAGAAAAACCCAATGGAACCGGAACGAAATCCCGCCAAGCCTGAAAAGTCGCAAAGCTTGCCTCTCCTTTAGTCTATGTCTGTTAAGTATTTTTCAGGATTTACCGGCTGTTTCTCTTCCCATATCTCAAAGTGCAGATGACTTTCTCCCTCGGCAGCCGCTGCAACAACGGCCAGTTCCTGTCCGCGCGTAACCTGTTCGCCGTCTTGCACTTTTACTTCTGCAACGCGCCCGTAGATCGTCACCAGGTCATTGGGATGCTCGATATATATCGTCATGCCATACGCAGGATGGTCCTGCACCAACGATATTGTACCGGAAAATGCAGCATATACCGGGGACCCGGGTTCCGCTACCACATCAATCCCGTAATGCATTTCCATCTGTTCGCCGGAATCGTCTAACCTCGATCCATACGGGCTTGCCAGAACACCATTGACCGGCACGGCCATTTGCTCTTCGTCGGCCGGTGGCTGTTCCGGCACAGCAGTATCGTCAGGGCGTCGCCAGTCAAAGTCTCTCACTGACTGAACAACCGGCTTTGCCGCATCCACCAGTTCAGCCGGATTCATCTGGTACACAGTCAGATAATGAACAGCATCAACAAATCGATTTGTCGCAGGAACATTCACTAAGCTGAATATTCCCAGGCAAATCACAACAATGACGGCGGCTATCGTTTTTTGAAACATTTGCTCCCGCATCGGCTTCATCAGTGCGGCGGGCAGGTTTTCCCAGCTCATTTTTTGGCAGTCCGAATCAACTTCGGAAAAAAACGCTGAGTCGTGTCGCCGCTGTGCACGCTGCTCCAGTCTTTCCCGCAAAGAAGAATGAGGAGTTTTCCACTTTTTCTTTTTTCTCATTATTTACACCCCCTGGGAGGTTTGTCCCTACCAGATTATATTTAGGCCCAGGGTCAGATATGCTAAAAATGTTTTTCTGATACGTCTCCTATATAAACAAAGAAACAACCCGGGAGGAATAAACCCTCCGGGCTGTACTGGTTAGAAGTAACCTGACGCAGGTCAGAACATGAGTTTGTGGCGGCGCATGCCGATACCGAGGACAACGCCCATGGCCATCATGTTCATGAGCAGTGAACTGCCGCCGTATGACATAAAGGGTAAGGGCAGGCCGGTTACAGGCATCATACCGATTGTCATGCCGATATTAATCAGAACCTGGAATGTCAGCATAGTAGCTACGCCGATACAGATGAGCATGCCATATGTATCCTTGGCGTTCACTGCGATGCGCAACACACGGAAAATCAGCAGCGTAAACAACAGAATCAGGATGACGCCGCCAATAAAGCCGGTTTCTTCTGCAAGAGCAGAAAAAATAAAGTCGGTGTGATGCTCGGACAGAAACAACAGTTCGTTCTGCGTCCCCAGGGAAAACAAACCTTTGCCCCAAAGACCGCCGGAGCCCACAGCAATCATGGACTGGATAATCTGGTAACCCGAGCCCAGTTTATCGACTTCAGGATTCATAAAGACGATGAGGCGCAGCCGCTGATAGTCTTTGAGATTAAACCACAACAGGGGAAAGCCCACTACCACACCCGCTGCGGCATAGGAAAAAAGGTGCCTGAATTTGGCGCCGGCCATATACAGCATCCCGAACAGAATAGCAATAAATACAATCGATGTGCCCAAATCAGGCTGCAGAAAAATTAAGCCAATGGGAACAGCCACATGAAGAAAAGCGGGAATCACGCTAAGGGCACTTTCAAAATAACCCTCCCGGGCCGCCAGATGCCGGGCCAGCGTAATGATAATAATCAGCTTGGCAAACTCTGAAGGCTGCAGGTTAAAGAATTTTAAATCGATCCAGCGCTGTGCGCCGCCGCCCTCTTTGCCAAGAAAAATAACCGCAAGGAGCAGGGCGGCATTCAGGCCGTAGATAAAGGGCGAGATCTTGTAAAATTGAGTATAGTCAATGCTTGTGATCACAAACATCACGCTTAAGCTCACACCAAACCAGATGGCCTGCCTTTTCATATAATAAAACGGGTCTCCGGTCAGATTGTAGCGGGTGGTGCTAAAGATGACCAAAAGGCTGACCAGCATAATGGTAAAAATGGTAAGCAGCAGCAAATAATCAAAATGTCTAAACAGCCGGCGGTCAAACAATTTCTCCACTCCCAAAGAAAAAAAGTGCAGGGGGATGCCCCTCGCACTTCTTATTATACGGTAAGAAAGACTAAGCGTAAAGCGGCAAGTGAAACCAACTAAAGACTGCGGCGAATGGCTTTGACGGCCAGATTGGCTTCGAGAACCGCTGTCCCCTCGGTTTTATGCATATTGATAACCGTATTGCTTTCATCAATTTCCAGGTATTTGGAGATGACTTTAATCATTTCCTCTTTGATCTGCTCCAAAAATTCCGGCGAAACGCTGGCCCGGTCGTGGACAAGGACCAGGCGCAGCCGTTCTTTGGCGATCTCCTTACTGTCCTGTTTTCCGGTTAGGGCATTGAGGAACGCTTTCAGGTTCATGATCCACTTCCTTTCTAGCCACCAAGGCCCATAATTTTCTTCAGCCTGCCGAAGAACGAGGGGTTCTTACACAGGTCGAGAAACTCCACTTCTTCACCTGCAACACGACGAACAATATTTCTGTAAGCCTGGCCCGACATGGAACCGTTTTCATTGGCCACCACCGGTTCACCGCGGTTTGTTGAGATAATGATTTTCTCATCATCCGGAATGACACCAATCAGCTCTATGGCCAGGATTTCCAAAATATCATCGATATCCATCATGTCTCCACGTTTGACCATATCAGGCCGGATTCGGTTAATAATCAACCGGGACTCTTTGATTTCCGCCGCTTCCAACAGGCCGATAATTCTGTCGGCGTCTCTTACTGCGGATACTTCCGGCGTGGTAACAATCAGGGCTCTGTCGGCACCCGCGATGGCATTGCGAAAGCCCTGTTCAATCCCTGCGGGGCAATCGACAATAATATAGTCAAATTCCTCACTGAGTTCTTCACAGAGCGTCTTCATCTGCTCCGGCGAAACAGCGTTTTTATCTCTTGTCTGGGCAGCCGGGAGCAGAAACAGGTTTTCATAGCGTTTATCACGAATCAGGGCCTGCTTTGAACGGCAGCGGCCGTCCACCACGTCCACCAAGTCGTAAACAATCCGGTTTTCAAGGCCCATGACAACATCCAGGTTGCGCAGGCCGATATCAGCATCAATTAAAGCAACTTTCTTGCCAATCAGGGCCAGACCCACTCCCAGGTTTGCTGTGGTCGTCGTCTTGCCGACTCCTCCCTTACCGGAGGTAATGACAATCACTTCACCCATTTTTTTCAACCCCTTTTCTCCAAATCTATCCTTTAAGAACCCATTTTTGTAGTAATTGCGGCGATCATAATCCGATTGTCACTGATGTAGGCATACTCGGGCTGATCCGGCAAGGCGGAATCATCCGGTGCTCTGGAGATAATGTCGGCAATGCGCAGCTGTGTCGGCGCCAGTCGGAGCGCAACCACAGAAGCGCTGCGGTCTCCGCCGATGCCGGCATGGGCAATGCCCCGCAGCGTACCGTAAACATAGATGTCCCCTTCCGCAGCGATTTCTGCACCGGGATTCACATCACCCAGCACAATCACATTCCCCGGAAAATGGATACTCTGTCCGGAGCGAAGCGTCCTTTTAATCACCAGAGAACGCCCTTCCTTAAAACCTTCCAGTTTTAAGTCCTCTGTCTCACCGCGCCGTCTGGCCTGATTCACAGTCTGCGGCCGCTGTGCTGTTGTCACAATGGCAACCAGCTTCATGTCACTGTGTTCATGGATGACCCGGGCAAGCTGTTCCCGTTGTTCCTCGGAAAGCTCCCTGGCTCCGATATCCAGCCGTACCTGCGCTCCGGCAAAGAAAGCCGCTCTCTGGCGAAGGCGCTCGGCCAGATCAGTCAGTATGTCCTCAAAATCGGCGCCCTCAAGGCAGTAAATTGTCACGCCGTCTTTTGTGCCTTTAAATTCAACAGTGTATTTACTCATACCCATCCTCCGCGATTAGCAGCATCACAGTTATTTTCGTCAGGCACCGCCAAAATCCTGCCTGTTAGTAAAATAAACGACAATCTGTCTATAAAAAGGAAAAACGCCCAAAAATGAGCGTAGAAGTTTCATTCATTCTCCGGACCGGATGTTGGCCCCAGAACGGGGTTTTCTGCTTCCTCTTCAACGGGTGGCGCGTAATATTCTGCCAGAATACGGTTGGCTACGGGCACGGCACCCTGACTGCCCAGGCCGCCACGTTCCACAATAACGGCGATAGCGATTGCCGGTGCTTCGGCCGGGGCGTAACCGACAAAAAGGCTGTGTGAAATGATGCCCTCCCCTGCCTGGGCTGAGCCGGTTTTGGCCGCAACCTTGACCGGTAAATCACGCATAATGGAAGCTGTACCGCCGGGCATTGTCACAGCCTCCATCCCTTTTTTAACGATGTCCCAGTTCTTCTCGCTATATTCCAGCTGATCCATAATTTCTGGTTCTGTTTCGATCACGACGCTCCCGGTATGGTCAACAGCCCGCTGGACCAGATAAGGCCTGTAGCGGGTCCCGCCGTTTGCCAGTATGGCGCCGTAGTTGGCCAGCTGCAGCGGCGTGATGACGTGGCCCTGCCCGATGGCGGCATTAAGAATATACCCTCCTGTACGGCTCTCCAGACTTCCCTCGCGTTCACCCTGCAGGTCAAGAAGGCCGGTTAGCCGGGAAAAACCGAAACTCTCTCCGTAATCATAAAGCCGTTCAGCTCCCAAACGCTGGCCCATTTCAAAAAAGAAGATATTGCAGGACTTGGCCAGTGCCGAGACCACATTCAGAGAACCGTGTACAGTACCGCCGTAACAACCTCTGGGATCTTCGTATCTAAAGAACCTGCGTGACCCTGTACAGGTGACAATACTGCGCTCCGTGATTAATTCTTCTTCCAGCGCCCCCATGGCGCCAACCATTTTATACGTTGAACCGACGGGGTAGCCACCCTGGATGGCCCTGTTATAAAATACGGAATCTTTCGTGATTTTATTGGGATTGTATGCAGGGTAACTGACCATGGCTAATATACCGCCGGTATGCGGATCAATGGCAACCACGGCCCCTTTCTCCGCCTGTGTGTTTCCATTTTCCTGCAGTTGCTCAAAAATTTCGGCCAGAACACGTTCAGAGATTTCCTGCAGACGGGCGTCCAGCGTGAGATGGAGGTCATGGCCGGCTTCGGGCTCTTCCCGGTCAAGGACGCGGGTTCGTCGCCCATAACTGTTGACTTCCACGCTCAGGATGCCATCCTTGCCCCGCAGGTATTGTTCCCAGGTCAGTTCCACACCGCTTTGACCGTGATAATCCGTGACGTGATAATAAACGTTCTGTGCATCGGCCTGCTTTTTCTGCTCGGGGGAAATGGCACCGACATAGCCCAGTACATGAGCAGCGAGCGAGTCATATTCGTAATGCCTGACCGGCAGCGTTTCAATAATCACACCGGGGAGATCCAGACGGCGCTCTTCAATTTTGGCCACTATTTCCGGCGAAACATCGGTAGCCAGCCGAATGGGGGCAAACTTACGGTAACGTGCTTCATAAATCCGTTGCGTGATTTCTTCTTCGTCCATCTCCAGCAAATCACTTAAATAGGCAATGACCTGCGACGCGTCCCTACTGCTTAAATCAAGAATGGACACGGCAAAACCCGGCCGGTTTGAGGCTAAAAGCTCGCCGTGCACATCAAAGATTTCACCGCGA
Organism: Bacillota bacterium; assembly: GCA_033549345.1. Classification (GTDB taxonomy): domain Bacteria; phylum Bacillota; class Dethiobacteria; order Dethiobacterales; family Dethiobacteraceae; genus JAWSUT01. Next base: position 18,088 of record JAWSUT010000007.1, read on the forward strand.
GTGGCGTTTATCTGCAGTTTACGCTCCCTGTTCGTTTCGGCGCGTGCATAATAGTATTCATAATTGTAAATCTGCAGCCAGGCCAGGCGGGCGGACAGCATAACGGCTACCAGCACCACAACGGCACTGAAAACACGCAGTCTGCGTTGCAGGGATTTATTCATAGTTTCCTCCGTTAATCGGCACTTTCGGTATCGGAAAACAACAGCCGGCGCTTCTGCATCCGGTAGAGACAGGGATAGACCAGGCCCGTAAAGATTACGTGCATGGCAACCCGCGGCAGGCTGACCTGCTGCATGTATTCAACAAACGAATGTGGCTGGGGAATGCTGTAAAACCGTGTCAGCATAAACGCCAGCAGCCCGCTGAAAACGGTAAAAAACGCTACGAGCATCACCGGTGCCGGCATAAAATCTTTATTAACTTCATCGGCAAGCATGCCGGCCAGAGCCCCTGTCAGCATGTTGATAAAAGCAAAAAACCCAAGGGGTGAGCCAAACATCACATCCTGCAGGAGGCCTGCAGCCAGTCCGGCCAATGCACCATGCTTTGTATCTGAGAGAAGACCGAGAACCACCACAAGGACAAGCAAAATGTCAGGATGAACGCCGCTTGTGCCCACCAGGGCCAAAACAGACCCCTGCAGAGCCAGGCTGACGACAAACATGGCAAATATTAAAAGGGGGCCCATCAGAATCCCCCCTTGTAGATCTCTTCAGGCGGAGGGGAAGGTATCACAACAAAGACTTCTTCCAGGCGGTTAAAGTTTGTGGCAGGACGCAGCCTGGCAACAGTTAAAATACCGCTGTCATCATCCTGGACTTCCAAAACATAACCGATGACCAGGCCTTTGGGGAAAATGCCGCCCAGCCCGGAGGAAATCACGGTATCACCGGGCTGGATATTTGCATCCCGGGGCAGACGGTCAATCTGCAGATAACCGGGTCTGCCGGGGTCATTATCTACAATTCCCCTGCTCACTTCACCCGGTTCCCGGGAACGCTGCACAAGTGCACTGACCCCGCGGCCGGGGTCGGTCAAAAGGAGTACCTGAGCAGACAGCGGTGAGACGGTAAGCACATTTCCCACCAGCCCCTCGCTTGTTACAACAGCCATATTGCGCTCCACACCGTGGAGTGACCCCTTATTAATTGTTATCGTATGAAACCAGTCGCTTGGATCTCTTGCCACAACTTCCGCGGCAATCAGGTCATATTGGCTTCTCTCCTGAAACCCAAGCATCAGGCGCAGTCTGTCGTTTTCTCTGCGGACTTCTGCCAGGCGGGCTTCCAGTGTGAGGGCGGCGGCCAATTGTTCATTGAGCCGTGCATTTTCCTCAAGAAGCATTTGGTAGTTTTTTACTGTGGCAAACATACTCTCCACAGAACGGGTTAAACGCTGAAAGACCCCTTGTACAGGGGCCACAACAGTCAGCAGAACTTCTTCCACAACAGTGATATTTTGCCGGCCGGCCGTCAGCTGACCAATCCCGAGCAAAAGTACAAGGAATAAAAGAAGAGAAATTGTTTTTTTACGGGTCCTGACAGGAGGAACTGGCATTCATTTCACCCTTATATGCAATTCATGCCGGCATTACCCGATTTTGCGCGGCACGAGTGCGACTCTCCTTAGTAGTTCTATTTCAGCAAGCGCTTTTCCTGCCCCCAAAGCTACACAATCCAACGGATTTTCGGCAATGTAGACAGGCATACCCGTTTCCTTGGCTACCAGCTTGTCCAACCCGTGCAGCAGGGCGCCGCCTCCGGTCATGACAATTCCTTTATCCATGATATCGGCGGCCAGTTCGGGAGGTGACTTTTCCAGCGTAATTTTAATCGCTTCAAGGATTGTGGCAACCGGGTCAGCCAGTGCCTGCTCGATTTCAGCATCAGTGATTTCCTGCGTCTTGGGCAGGCCGCTTACCAGGTCGCGGCCGCGGATTTCCATGGTTCTTTGCTCTTCGGTGTCCCGGTAGGCTGTACCAATGGTAATTTTGATTTCTTCAGCCGTCCGCTCACCGATCATCAGATTGTAATTCTTTTTGATATACTGGACAATCGCTTCATCCATTTCGTCGCCGCCCACACGAATCGAACGGCTGGTGACAATACCGCCAAGTGAGATAATGGCTACCTCGGTTGTCCCGCCGCCGATATCCACAATCATGCTGCCGGTGGGTTCCTCAACAGGCAGCCCGGCACCGATGGCCGCTGCCATGGGCTCTTCAATGAGAAAAGCCTCTTTGGCTCCGGCCTGTTTGGTGGCGTCAATCACGGCACGCTTTTCCACTTCAGTGACGCCGGAGGGCACACAGACCACAACCTGGGCTTTAAAGACCGTTTTCCGTTTATATGCTTTATTGATAAAATGACGCAGCATTGTCTGTGTAACATCAAAGTCGGCAATGACACCGTCTTTCATGGGGCGAATCGCCACAATGTTGCCCGGGGTACGGCCGATCATCCGCTTGGCTTCTTCCCCTACTTCCAGAATGGCTCCGGTATCACGGCGGATGGCCACCACGGAGGGTTCACGCAGGACAATCCCTTTCCCCTTTACAAAGACCAGGGTGTTGGCTGTTCCTAAGTCGATCCCGATATCACGGGAAAAATATTTCGTCAAAAAGCGCATTCATGCGTCCCCTTTCATCATTAAACTCCACACTCTATCATTATACCAGTTTTACATTCATTCTCAATAACAAAGTTTCGTTTAACAGGATTTTCCTGCCTTTTTTTAGCGCAGAAGCAGCCCTTTTTCCCGGAAACTGATAAACCTGTTGTCACCGATTACAACATGGTCCAGGACCTCAATGCCCACCAGCTGCCCGGCCTCATAAAGGCGGCGGGTGACATCCAGGTCTTCACGGCTTGGGGTGGGATCACCGCTGGGGTGGTTATGTATCAGGATGACACTGGCACACGCTTTGTGAATTGCCGGGCGGAACACTTCCCGCGGATGGACAAGTGAGGTGTTCAGGCTCCCCACGGAAATTTCCTCAACACCCAGCACCTTGTTTTTGGTATCCAGCAGGACAACACAGAAATGTTCCCGCAGGTAGTGCCGCATCTCTTCCATCATCAGCCCGGCCGCATCACCGGGTGAGGAAATGGTGACCGATTCAGTACGTCTGCTGCTGTGCAGCCGGCCTGCCAGTTCCGCCGCCGCCAGCAGAGTGACCGCTTTGGCAGGCCCCAGGCCTTTAATGCGCAGCATTTCATCTGCGCTGCTGCGGGGGAGTGCCTGCAGCCCTCCCAGTTCAACGAGAATTCTCTCCGCCAGCTGTACCGCTGTTTCTTCGCTCGTACCGGTGCGAAGCAGGATGGCAATCAGGTCTGCATCCGACAATGATGCTCTGCCGGAGGCCATCAGTCGTTCCCTGGGCCTTTCACTCGGGGGCAAATCCTTGATGGTCAGGCGCCGTGATGTCATGGCATTCAGCTCCTTCCCAGATTCGGATTCCATGTTCAGCCAACATTCTCCACAGTGAGGCAAGAGGAAGTCCCACCACATTGAAATAACAGCCGTTCAGTTTTTCCACAAACACAGCTGCCCTGCCCTGGATACCGTATCCACCGGCTTTATCAAATGGCTCTCCGCTTGCCACATACCACGTAATTTCGTCTTCCGTTATCGCCCGCATTACTACAGCCGTCTTTTCCACATGGACGCTGGAGATGTTCTGCGGGCGGGAGATGACGGCCACACCGGTCAGCACATCATGACGGCGTCCAGAGAGGAGTCGCAGCATGGCTGCGGCTTCTGCCGGGTTTTGCGGCTTTCCCAGCAACTCTCCGTCCGCACAGACAACTGTGTCTGCGGCAATCACTACACCTTCCGCCACATTTGCCGCCACCGCTTTGGCTTTGGCCAGGGCCAGTTGTTCTGCCAGCCGCATGGGGTCTTTTTCATCCAGGTCTTCGCAGACACCGCTTTCCACCACATCAAAACACAGGCCCAGCTGCCGCAGAAGTGCAGCACGGCGGGGTGATGCCGATGCCAGTATAATTTTTTTCATCATTCACCTTATCCTTACCCGATATCATCAATAACCCGCGCCAGCTTCTTTTGGGTATAGACAACAACCAGTCCTGTGAAAAACCCGGTGGGTATTGCCAGAACCAAAAGAAGCGGCAAATACAGTTTAAGCAGATTGAAATTCCCGATCACAAAGGCGGCTACCGTGACCTGGGCCGTATTGTGGGCCACCGCACCGATGATGCTTACGGCAATTAGTGAAATGGCACCTCTGCGCCACAGCTCCATGCCGGCAGCCATCACCAGGGTGGAAAAGACCGCACCGGAGAAACTCAGCCAAAAACCGAAACCGAGAAAATTTCCTATGAATATACTGCCCAAAACGGCACGAATGGTTGCGAGAAGTATCGCGGCAGGAAAGCCGTATATGACAAATGTCAATAGAGTGATAACATTGGCCAGGCCCAGTTTAGCGCCGGGAACCACCATCGGCACAGGCAATGAAGCTTCGACGGTGTGCAGAATCAGAGCGAAGGCAATTAAGACCGCAAGGTGGGTCATTTTTTTGACTTTCATTCTAAAATCTCAACTTTCCCCTGCAAACCTGTGGAGATATGCAGCGTTTCGTCTTCCGTAATCAAAATAGCCTCGACTTCGGGCAGCGATTCAATCAGTTCCATGCCCTGCGCGGTGCCCATAACGAACACAGCTGTGGACAAGGCGTCTGCTGTATGCGCGTCATCGGCAACGATTGTGACGCTGGTCAGGCCCTGTGCGGGCAGTCCTGTTTCAGGGTCGAGAATGTGATGATAACGAATGCCGTCAGCCAGAAAATACCGTTCGTAGTCGCCGGAGGTCACAATGGCCTTGTCGCGGATTTCCACTATGGCAATCAGGTCCCGGGAGTCGCGGGGGCGTGGATGTGTAATGCCGATGCGCCATGCCGAGCCGTCCGGCTTGTCCCCGATGACCCGGATATCGCCACCGGCATTGAAGTTGGCCGAGGTGACGCCTGCATCAAGGAGAAATTCAACTGCGCGGTCCACGATAAAGCCCTTGGCAATACCGCCCAGGTCAAGTTGCATTTCCGGGTCAGGTAGAAATATCCTGTTTTCCCCTTCCAACTGAACTCGTGTGTAATCCACAAGTTCCAGGGCCTCTAGGCGCTGCTCTTCTGTTGGCACGGCCACGTCACCGGTGCCAAATCCCCAAAGTTCGATTAAAGGTGCAATCGTTATATCAAAAGCACCCTCCGTTAGACGGCCGATTTCCAGCGCCAGACGGACTACGCTTAGTGTAACATCGGAAACAGCAACGGGTGTTTCACCGGCAGCCTGGTTAATGCGGCTGACATCAGACCCGTCGACATGCCTGTCCAAAACAGATTCCAGAGCTGCAACTTCGCTAAATACAGCCGTCAGTGCGTCCCCGGCCTGTTGCTTATCATCTGTAAAGATTTCTGCCTTCACTATCGTGTCCATTAAAAACTCTGTACGCTCAATCTTCCCCGGGCCACCGGGCAAACGGTCCGAACGCAGCATTTGTATAACCAGCGCAGCCAGCAGAAAATGTGCCAGAACAATTGCGATAATCAGTCGTCTGGGCCAGTGCGGTAGTCTCACCTTCATCGCTCCAATATTGTAGTCTGCAATCAGTTTACCATGGAAAAGACCCAAGCGCAATAAACTGCCTTTTTTGTCAGGAAAGGCGCCTGTAAGGGCGCCTTATATTGCCTGTGTCTTATCTTGTTGAGAATTGCCAACTTTAGCTAAATCGGGTGTAATAGATCAGGATGAACAGGAACAAGCCCAGCATCAACGCCATTAATAGCGAGTCGAAGTTCAGGTTTTTAATATTCCAGTCCGACGGGCGGCCACGCAGTTTGTCCCACAGGCTGCGGGAACGCTGCCCGGACTTCTCGTACATATCATCCAGCGCACCATCAAATTCTGCTGTTTTTCTGGCCATTCTCTTGGCCGTCTCGCCGGATTTTTCGTAAGCCTCGTTCAGCGACGAATCAAACTGCTCAGTCCGTTCTGCCATCCGCCTGGCTACGCCGCCGGACTTCTCATAGGCATCGTTTAATGACGTATCAAACTGTTCGGTGCGTTCTGCCAGCTTACGGGCCACGCCGCCGGATTTCTCATAGGCATCATTAATGCTGGCATCAAACATATTAACATAGTTGCACATTTCACCTGTAACTTTTCCGGTTTTCAGGTAAGCCTTGTTAATGGCGCTGTCAAACTGTGTACCGAAGTTGCAGCAGGTATGCAGGAAAAAGCGGGCTGTGGGCCGGTAGAATATGCTCTCCACACTTAGCCAGTCCGGTGCCTTCCAGGAGAACAGGTCGTAATGGTCCATAATCAGGTAAAGAACGATGGCCATACCAAAGACAATCAGAATTGCCTGTAGGTCTGTCCAATTCCAGACATTAAGCTTTTTGAGATACTTTACAGCATACGGATCGTAGGAGAAACCGGCCATGGCCGGGATGACCAGCTTATTCAGCAGGAAATGCGGAAACAGGCCGATTGCCGTGATGACGGCTCCAAATGTGCCCAGTACGGCATAAACGGGCCAGGTAAAACTATAGCTTTTCTGATCGTACTTTTCCGGTACCTTACCAAGAAAAAGGCCCCGGAAAAGCTTGGCGAAGTAGCAAAGTGTCATGGCGCTGGTCAGCACAAAGATTTTTTCAGCAACCAGCAGGCTGATCAGGTGATGATGTTCATAGGCTTCCACAATGGCATGGTGCAGGATTGTCTTACTGGCGTATCCGTTGAACCCGGGCACACCGCCAATACCGGCAAAGCCGATGAGAAACATGATGGCAATGAAGGGTGTTTTCTTAAACATCCCGCGTATTTTGGTAATATCCAACTCGTGTGTAATCATATAGATTGCACCCACCATCATAAAGAGCCCGGCCTTGAAAAAAGCGTGGTTAATAATGTGGTAAACCGCGCCGGCAAAACCCATAGGGCCGTGCGAACCAAGATAGGCAGCGGTGCCGATTCCCATCAGAATATACCCCATCTGGGAAACGGAACTGTAGGCCAGGATTTTTTTTGCACCTGTGGACAAAAGCGCCATCAAAGCGCCGAGAAACATGGTAATAATCCCCAGCCAGATAATCACATAGCCGTAGTTCACAGACGAAATTACCGCGGCGGCAGCGTGTGCCGCTTCTGCCGCCTCGTGAGCAATTTCCGCCGGAGTGAAAATCATGCCCACCACACGAAAGATGCCGTAGGCGCCGGCTTTAATCATCAGGCCGGAAAGCAGGGCACTGGCAGGAGCCGGTGCCACCGGGTGCGCTTTAGGCAGCCAGATGTGCAGCGGAACCATACCAGCTTTGATACCGAAGCCGACCAAAAAGAGCGTCATTACTGTGTAGGGGTTGATTGAACTATGGGAAATCTGCTCATAGAGCGGGCGGATATCCAGTGTCCCCACACCAAAGTAGAGCAGGAAAATGCCCATCAGGAGGCACAGGCCGCCGATGACACCCAGATAAAGTGTAACCGCACCGGCATCCATGGCATCAGGCGTCTCTTCATGTATGACCAGTACGTAAGACGAGAATGTCATTAGCTCAAAGAAAAGAAACAGACTGAACAGGTCGCCGGCCAGCACAACACCCAGGCAGTGCCCCAGGGTTGACAGCAAAAAGATAAAAAACCGGCTTTTCGCGTGTCCGTGGCTCATATAGGCTGTTGCATACAGCGTGGCCAAAAACCAGATTGTGGCCATCAGTGCGGCAAAAACAAACCCGAAAAAGTCCACACGAAAATGCACGCCGATCTGCATCACTCTGGCAAACTCGTACTGGACCGTTCCCTGCTGGACAAGCGGGTACATGGACAGAACAATGCCGAATGTGATCAGCGCCGTTAACACCGCGCAAACATTGCGGAGCTTATCCGAAACACGGCCCGCAAGAAATACCAAAAGCGAGCCTAAAAGCGGAACAAGCACCGCAGCAACCGGCAAAAATGAGGTAATTATCTCAGTTGTGGCCTTAACTTCCTGTGCAGCTGCGAAACTCATGTTGCTTAAAATCCTCCCCTGAGTAAGAAGTCAGCCGCTACCCGGGATAGGTCGAAAGGAAGGTTTGTGGGCAGCAACCCGAACAGTAAACAGCTCACCGCCAAAATGGCGATGGGAATCAGCATTTTATACGGCGCTTCGTTGATGGCCACATGATCATGCTCGTGGCCCGGCTCTGCGCCAAAGAAAGCGGAAATAATGATTGGTAGGTAATAGAGGCCGTTTAACAGGCTGCTGACGAGCAGAATCAGGACAAAGAAAGGAATCCCCGCATCCATGGCTCCCAGAGAAAGAGTCCACTTGCTTAAGAAACCGTTAAAAGGCGGAATACCAATCATCGCCAGGGCCGCCAGGGTAAAAGAGAACATGGTAAACGGCATTTGTTTACCGATTCCGCCCAGGTCCTTAATATTGCGTTTGCCGGTTTTTAGAATAATGGCGCCGGCCGCAAGAAAGAGTGTGCTCTTCATGAAAGCGTGGCTGAAGATGTGAAAAATGTTACCAATCAGGGCGCGTTCGGTCATGATTGACATGCCCAGCAGGATATATCCCATCTGCCCCACACTGGAATAGGCAAGACGCCTCTTTAAATCTTCCTGTGTAATGGCCACGGCAGAACCAAGGAGAATGGTAATGACGGCTACCACAGCAAGAATTAGGGTCCAACCGGTTTCCTGCATCAAAGTAATGCCGTAGACATGGAAGATGACACGCAGCAGGCCGTAAGCACCGGTTTTAAGCATAATACCGGAGAGCAGCGCACTGGCCGGTGAAGGTGCCACCGGATGAGCGTCGGGCAGCCAGACGTGAAGGGGAAACATACCCGCTTTCATCCCAAAGCCGATCAAAAAAGAGATAAAAGCGAAGAAGGCCAGATTTGACGGCTCACTAATCAGTGTTGGGCCGCTCAGGGAGACAGAGCCTCCCAGTTCAAAGGTAATGATGATCCCGAAAAACAGCGCAAGACCGCCGATAATGGTCATAATCAGATATTTATATCCTGCCCGCAGTGCCTCAATGGTTTCTTCATGTACCACAAGGACGTAGGAAATCAGTGACATTAATTCAAAGAAGACAAAGAGAGTAAAGAGGTCGCCGGCCATAAAAATTCCCATACAGCTGGCCAGTGTGATAATGAGTACGGGATAATAGCGGTTACAACCGTGCTCCTTACACATATAGTCAATTGAATAAATAGAAACCAGCATCCAGATGAAAGAGGACAACAGCGCCAGTGAGAAACTGAGAATGTCCACACGGAATGAAATCTCAAGATTCGGCAGCAGTTCCAGCATGCTGTACTCAATAATCTCACCGGAAATAATTGTTGGATAGAGTGCTACAACGGAAAGAAACGTAACCACAGAGGTCGCAACGGCCAGAGCGTTACGCATCTTTTCGGAGTGCTGTTCCACGTAGTAGATTACGATGGTCATGAACATTGGAAACATCACAATCCATACGGGCAGGAAGGAGTTCGTCATTCCCATGGAAATTCATCTCCTTTATCAGTATGATATTTCAGCTCTCCCAAGATGTCGGTTTATAATAAACCCAGCAGGGACTGGGCTGCCTTGGTAACAATCCCCACAACCGTGTGATACGGGAACAGGCCAAACACAATCACACTGGCTGCCAGGATGACAAGAGGAACAGACATTTGTTTCGGCAGCGGCTTTGGCTCCGCCACACGGCCTTCCGGTTCACCGAAGAAGGCATTAACAATGATAGGAAGATAGTAAATACCGTTTAGCAGACTGCTGACAAGAATCACCGCGGCAAAAAACGGACGGTTAATATCCAGTGCGCCCAGCGCAAGAAACCATTTGGATATGAAGCCGTTTGTCATGGGGATGCCGACCATGGCAAAGGCGCCGATGGAAAAAGCCACTGTGGGAATCATCATTGTATGCCCGATTCCCTTGAGTTCACTTAACTTTCTCGTCCCGGTTGAATAAATAAAGGCACCGGCCGCCAAAAAGAGCATTGATTTCATTATGGCATGGTTAAAGATATGCAAAATACCGCCTGCCAGGCCGTTTTCACTCGCCAGGCCGATCCCGAGAAAAACATAGCCGATTTGTGCAATACTGGAATAGGCGAGCATCTTCTTAATATCATCCTGAACAATGGCAAACATGGACCCGATAATAATTGCCAGGGTGGCCATCCAGAGAATCATGTTCAATACGGGAGCCATACCCAGCAGGTTTGGCGGAAAGACTTTAAAGAGCAGCTTAATCATGGCCACGGCGTACACTTTAATCACCAGGCCGGACAGTACGGCAGAAGATGGTGACGGTGCCGAGGAATGGGCATCGGGAAGCCAGACATGGAGCGGGAACAATGCCGCTTTCACACCCAGGCCCACCATTAACAGAGCCAGGGCCGTCAGCAGATTATAGGGGAAGTGCTGCATGGCTCGGGGCAGTTCGGCTGCCACAAAAGCAAAGTTGAGGTGGCCGGTCACCATATAGAGCATGGCGATGGCCAGCAGGATGCAGCCGGAGCCCACAGCAGACAACACCAGGTATTTGAAGGCCGCTTCAATGCATTCACGGCTCTCTTTAATCGATATTATGCCACAGGAGGCAATAGCACAGATTTCCACGAAAACAAAAAGGTTAAAAAGGTCATTCGTCAGTGTGATGCCAAGCATCGACGCCATTAGCAGAAGATACAGAGTATAATACCAGCCGGTCACCTGGCTCTTCAGTTCATGGACCAGGTCTTTGATACCGTAATACACAATTAAAAGCCCCACACCGGTCAGAGTAACGGCAATAAAGGCTGCCAGGTAATCCACTGTAAGTTCGATTCCCCAGGGCGGAGCCCAGTTTCCCAGCTGGTAGCTAAACGGTCCTGTAACCATAACCTGATGGGCCATGTAAAGCGAAATCACAAAGATTATGGTTAGGGCACCAAGCGCGGCCGGTACCACCAGATCTTTAAACCAGCGGGCTAACAACGGCATCAGGTAGGCAAAAAAGAGCGGAATGACAATAACCAGCACCGGAAAGTGTTGTGTCAGGCTCACTGAACTCCACCTCCCCGAATGCGCATAATCTCTTCAGCATCAATGGTGCCATAATGTTTATACAGTTTAACGATCAGGCTGAGGGCATAAGCGGTTACACTGACGGCAACAACAATCCCTGTCAGAATCAGTGCCGAGGGCAGCGGATTAACATAGGCACGTTCCATTCCGGGCTCCAGAATAGGGGCGCGGCCGGAACGGACATAGCCAATGGCAACAAAGAACAGAAATATTGCCGTATCCATGATATTCATGCCAATGATCTTTTTGATCAGGTTATTATGTGTCAGCATGGTATGAAAACCGATGATAAAGAGGATAATGGCAAAAAAGTAATAGCTGTTTTGGTGCAATCGCAGCAAAATATCAGTGATGTTCATGCCCCTGCTCCTCCCCTTCAATCAGGCTGTAGAAAAGCGTAATCATGGTGCTGGCCACTTTCAGGCCCACACCGATTGTGATAATGGGAATGGCACCGGCACTGAGAAGATTACCGGGTGTACCGCGGGGAAAGCCGGCCACGATATTGCCAAGAAAATTTGTCCCCAGCAAAATGGCAACGATGCCAACTCCCGCAAAAATGATGGCTCCACCGCTTTCCAACAGTGTGGACGTATCATGAGTGAGCTTCTTTGAACCCTCCTTCAGGTTGAAGGACAGGGCGTAGAGAATCATGCTGGCACCGATAATTGCACCGCCCGAGAACCCGCCTCCGGGAGACAGGTGCCCGTGCAGTACGACATACAGTCCGTAAAGCTGCACAAACGGCAATATGATACGGCTAATATAACGAACAATTACATCTTCCAAGATCAGTCACCTCACATACAGCGTCAGTGTGCTTTCAGGTTGGACAGCACGGCGGCGATGGCCACAAACAGGACCGTAGCTTCACCGAGGGTATCAAAAGCCCGATAGTCTGTAATAATACTGGCAATTACGTTGAGTGCGCCGGTTTCTTCGATACTGTCTTCCAAATAGCGCTGCGGCACTTCATTGTTGGTAATATTGGCAGGATCCCCGACGGCAGGCATTTCAATCACTGTAATCACCAGGACCACCATAATCAGTGCGAGGAAGATGACAACCAAAACATTTCGCATTATTCCTGCCTCCTCGTCTTACTAATAGCCGCTACCAAAAGCAGCGTGGTTACACCGGCACCGATGGCCGCTTCCGTAATGGCGATATCGGGAGCCGCCAGCAGCTGCCAGAGGATGGCCATAATCAGGCTGTAGGCCGCAAAAATGATGACCGCAGCCAAAAGATCCCGGGTATGTGCCACCGCGATGGCACAGACAACCAGAAAGAGCAGCAGCATATACTGCAGAACTTCAGTCATTGCACTGCACCTCCCCCGTCTTATCCAGCTCATAGGAGCCCTCACAGACCTGCGCTTTGTTGCGGTAAGCGGCCCGGGCAATGACGTGAGCAGCTGTGGGATTGGTCAGCCAGATAAAGGCAATCATAAACAACAGCTTTACACTGGCGTTGGTGAATCCGGAATAAAGAACGAGTGCAAAAAGAATCAGGCCGGCTCCCAGCGTGTCACACTTGGTTGTGGCATGCATACGGGAATAAACATCCGGCAGCCTGAGCAGGCCGATAACCCCGATGAAGAAGAAAAATACACCGGCGGCAAGAAAAAGTATAATGATGGCAGTCATAGCTGTCCTCCTTACTCCAGGGCGCCTTTTTCCATATATTTGGCAATCCCGACGGTTGCCACAAAGCTAATCAGAGCATAAACCAAAGCCACATCCAGGAAAAACTCCTGGTGAAAGACTAAAGAAATCAGAGAGATAATGACCACAGTTTTTGTGCCGATAATGTTAATGGAAACGACACGGTCCGCCTCACTGGGTCCGACAACGGCACGGTAGAGGCAAAGAAATGTAGCAAGAGCCAGAATAATTGCGGAGGCTACGAATACCTTCTCGATGAATAACAGCTCAGGATACATGTTTCTCCCCCTCTTCAAGTTCAGTGATTTTGTCCATCATATCCCAGGCAGCCACATCTTCAGCATTGGCCCGGGTAATGGCATGAACGATAAACACATCATCCTCAACTTCGATTGTCAGCGTACCGGGTGTCAGGGTAATAGAGTTGGCCAGGATGACACGGTTCAACGGCTTGGCCACTTTTGTCCGGTATTTCACAAAGCCCGGAGAAATGTTAAGTTTCGGACTCAGCACAATTTTGGCCACATCCCAGTTCGCTTTGAAGATCGCGATCACAAGCAAATAGAAATATGAGAGCCATTTGCCCCGAGTGGCTTTATGGTACAGCGGGCGCTCTGCCGGCTTTATCAGCATGTCCCGGTTAAAATAGGCAACGCCGTATGAACAGAGGGCACCGATGAGCAGGTGCTGCCAATGCAGTCGCCAGGTAATCAGAATCCAAAAGATAAACAGGGTACAAACGGTTGCCCAGAATGTGCCGCCTTGTTTAAACTTGCTCATTGCTACCCTCTCCTCCGCTTTCCTTTCTTTTGTAATGGCCGGACTTACCGCCCTTTTTCTCCATCAGACGTACCTGGCCGATCATCATTTCTTTGTCGACGGCTTTACACATATCATAAATCGTCAAAGCAGCCACAGAAACGGCCGTAAGCGCTTCCATTTCCACACCGGTTTTGCCCGTTGTGGCCACGGTGGCTTCCATCTCCACCAGGGATTTCTCATGATTCAATGTAAAGTGAATATCCACAGATGTCAGAAACAACGGATGGCACATGGGAATCAGCCGTGAAGTCTCTTTAGCCGCCATTACACCGGCAACCTGCGCTACGGCCAGCACGTCGCCTTTGGCCATACCACCGGAGGCAATTCTCTCCAGCGTATCCGGCTGCATGCGCACCTCACCGCACGCCACGGCCACTCGCTTCGTATCTTCTTTTGCGGATACATCGACCATTTTGGCGCGGCCCTGTCTGTTGATATGCGTCAGCTTATCCATGATGGCCTCCGTTTTTTGAATATTCGGAAACATCCCCTACCGGGCAATGATAACAGTGTACACCCGTACCCGGTAACTGTCAACGGCAAAAACTGCCTGTATGATGATTTAAAGGTGTTTAGGAAAAAGGTGCGGAAGGAAACCTTCCGCACCGTCCTTTAGACAATGGTGTCCCGCGGGCAGACTTCCACGCACGTACCGCAATTATTGCAGATATAAGCGTCGATAATGGCTACGTTGTTTTCCATACGGATTGCGTCAACGGGACAGTTTTTCACACACAGGTTGCAGGCAATACAGCCGCGCTCACAGACTTCCCGGACCTGCTTGCCTTTATCGCGTGATTTACAGCGCACGTGATGAATGGTTTTTGCATTGACCAGTTCAATAACCTGGCGTGGACAGATGTTTTTGCACTTGCCGCAGCTGATGCAGGCATCGGTGTCAATCACGGGCAGCCCGTTTTCGCCCATCGTGATGGCCTCTACCGGGCAAACACGCTCACAGTTGCCAAGACCGATACAACCGTAGCCGCAGGCTGTGGGGCCGCCGCCAAACATCAGGGCCGCCTTACAGTCCTTGACACCATGATAGGTAGACTTTTCCTTGGCCACATCACAGCTGCCAAGACAGGTCAGCTGGGCCACGTGCCTGGCTTCCGCCTCCGGAGCTTCGGCACCAAGGACTTCGGCGATTTTGGCCGCCACACCGGCACCGCCCGGAGTACATCCAGACACAGGGGCATTGCCTGCCACCACTTCCTCGGCGAACTGCGCACAACCGGCGTAACCGCAGGCGCCGCAGTTGGCACCCACAAGCATTTCCTGCACCATTTCCACTTTGGGATCCACTTCCACGGCAAACTTTTGTGCGGCAAAAGCCAACACCCCGCCAAACAGCAGGCCCAGCCCGCCAAGGCTGAGTATTGCCGGTAAAATTACGTTCATCTCAAGATTCCTCCTACATCATGCCCTGGAATCCAACGAAAGCCAAAGACAGGATTCCGGCAACAATTAAGGCTAGTGAAACGCCGCGAAAATGTTTAGGAATAAACACCAGTTCCATCCGCTCACGGATACCGGCCATAATTACAAGGGCCAGGGTAAAACCGACAGCGGCCGCCACACCGAAAATTGTGGCTTCAAGCAAGTTGTAGCCAAGCTGAATATTCAAGAGCGCCACACCAAGTACAGCACAGTTGGTTGTAATCAGCGGCAAAAAGATGCCGAGCGCCTGGTAAAGCGTGGGGCTTACTTTGCGAATTACAAGCTCCACAAACTGTACCAGCGAAGCAATAACCAGAATGAACACAATCGTCCTAAGGTATTGCAGATTGTTTGGTTCAAGCACATAATATTCGAGAATCCAGGACACCAGGGACGCCATTCCCATAACAAACGTTACAGCCATGCCCATGCCGATTGATGTTTCCACTTTTTTGGATACGCCGAGAAACGGGCAGATACCCAGGAAGCGGGACAGGACAAAGTTATTGATAAAAATGGCTCCGAAAACAATCGCCAGAATGTTCGCCACAGTTTACCCTCCTTTACTCCAGTCTGAATTTCTTGGACAGCATATTGACAAGGGCCATCAAAATTCCCAGGGCCAGAAATGCACCGGGAGGAGAACCGAACACCTGAAACGGCTGGTAAGCGGTTCCTAAGATATTGGTGTTAAAGATTGTGCCGTTAGCCAGCAGTTCACGTACAGAACCCAAAACTGTCAGGGACAGTGTAAAACCAAGGCCCATACCCAAGCCGTCTGCCAGGGAGTACACAACCGGGTTTTTGGAAGCAAATGCTTCGGCTCTGCCAAGAATAACACAGTTTACCACAATCAGCGGTACGAAAATGCCCAGCTGAGAGTGCAGCGCCGGCTGATAGGCATTAAGCAGCATATCAACCATGGTTACAAATGTAGCGATAATGATAATAAAACTGGGAATCCGGATTTTTGCCGGGATGACATTGCGCAGGGCGGCAACCACCAGGTTGGAACTGACAAGCACTGCGGTGGTGGAAAGGCCCATACCCAGTCCGTTAACCGCAAGTCCTGTGACAGCCAGTGTGGGACACATCCCCAGAACCAGCCGGAATACGGCGTTTTCTTTGATAATGCCTTTGCTGAATTCTTTCATCACACTCATCTTCTCACCCCCCGGCTATTGGGACAGCGCATTCAAAACGGCGTTCATGATGCCTTCACTGCTTACGGTGGCACCACTGGCCGCATCGACCTGCACTGTCTGGTTTTCAAGGATCTGGCTGATAACCTGTTCTTCCGCACTTGCAAAGCGGTCAGGTGTGTCATCTTGTTCCACAACGGTAATTGCCGTGATTTTACCGTCGGCCACGGTCACTTCCACTGTGATGTCGGCGTTGAAACCGCTTGCCGTGCCGGTGTATGTGCCGTCAGCCACGTCAGAGAGGCTAAGCGAGGGCGCTGCCGGAGCTTCAGCTCCCATAAAGCGGACCATGATTTCACCCAGTTCTTTTTCCACACCCGACTCCATAGCCCGGGTGGAAACGGTAGCGCCGGAGATATTGTCCACATCAAAGTCGTCTCCCGCACTTAATCCGATAAACTGGTTGCGGAATGCTTCTTCTGTGATTTTCGAACCCAGGCCGGCTGTTTCCGAGTGTTGAATAATGCTGAGACCCACGATTTCGCCGGCTGCGTTGACGCCAAGGTTAAAGCGGATGGTACCGGCATACCCTTCGGTGCGGCCTTCAGCCAAAACGCCAACCACATTGCCGCTGGCATCTGTGGCTACAATACCGGACCGTCCGTCCACTTCCTTTTCTTCAAAATCTTCCAGGTCGGGGAACAACTGACGAAGCTCAGCTATTGTTTCATCAATAATACGCTGTTCAATAATGGCTGAGGTTACCTGATTTGTGTAGGCCAGCGCACCGGCTGCCACTGCACAGATAATTGCCAGCGTGATACCCATACGTACGATTTCTTTCATTATTTTGCCACCTCCCCGTATTTGGTGGGCAACGTCAGATTATCAATGATGGGAGTGAGAGCGTTCATCAGCAGGATGGCAAATGTAATACCCTCGGGGAAAGCGCCGTAAAGACGGACCAGCATGGTCATCAGGCCGCAGCCGATACCAAAGATTAACTGGCCCCGCGGGGTTACCGGAGAGGTTACCATGTCGGTGGCCATATAGAGCGCACCAAGCATGACGCCACCCGCCAGTACATGGAACAGGCCAACGGAAACCATGGCCATCGGTGAACCGAATCCACCAAAGAGCATGCCCATCACAAAGACCGTACCAATAAATCCGCCGGGAATCTGCCAGCTGATATGGCCCTTGTAAAAGAGCCACGCAGCACCCAGAAGCAGGGCAAACGCACTTGTCTCACCCAGAGAACCGGGAATAGCGCCCACAAAGAGGTTCATAAAACTGAAAGCTTTTGGTCCCACAGCCAGCGGTGTGGCGGCGGTAGCCAGATCAACCGGACGTACCCAGGTGGTCATATGGCCGGCCCAGGATGCCAGCAGAATGGCACGGGCCACAAGGGCGGGGTTGAAGATATTATTGCCGATGCCGCCAAAGACCTGCTTACCAATTGTAATAGCCAGCATACCTCCGAGAACGGGTATCCACCAGGGAGCTGCGGGCGGTATGACCATGGCCAGCAGCAACCCTGTTACCGCGGCACTGCCGTCGCCAAAGATATTTTTATTACGAAGAATGACTGCTTCAGTTACCATGGCAGAGAGCGTTGCCAACACAATGGTAAGCAGAGCGGGCAGCCCGAAAAAGATTACGCCGGCCAATGCGGCGGGGAATAAGGCCACAAGAACGTCAGTCATCACACTATTAATGGACTCGGGCGTTTTTATGTGCGGTGATGACGATACGACTAATTTTCTATCCATCTGGTTATCCCTCCTTTACCTTTGCGTGTTACTTCCTGCGTTTTGCCGCGATATCGCCTTTGGCCATGCGAATCCACTGTACCAGCGGCCGTTTGGCGGGGCAGATATACGTGCAGCAGCCGCATTCAATGCAGTCCATCGCGTCGTATGCTTCCGCCTTGTCATACAAGCCCTGCTCCACGGAAGAACCGATAAACAAGGGCATAATGCTCACAGGGCAGACTTCCACACATTTCGCGCACTTAATGCACGGACTGATTTCATGAAGCTGCACTTCTGCGTCGGTCAGGCAAAGGATACCGGAAGATCCTTTCATGATCGGCTGATTCTCAGGCCCCGGCTGTGCCAGCCCCATCATCGGCCCGCCGGAAATCATTTTGCGGATATTGGGCCTGAAACCGCCGCACTCCTCAATAATCTGCTCAATGGGAGTCCCTACACGGACCAGCATGTTTTTGGGCTCGGTAATACCGGACCCTGTGATTGTTACGTTTCGCTCAATCAGAGGCTTGCCAAAGCGCACTGCGTCGGAAATAGCAATACATGTACCCACATTCTGCACTACACAGCCAACAGCCGAGGGCAGCCCGCCGGAGGGAACCTCGCGGCCGGTAAACACTTTAATCAGCTGTTTTTCCGCACCCTGCGGGTACTTGGTGTGCAGTGCATGTACTTCGACACCGGGAATGCCGGCCGCCGCTTTTTTCACCGCTTCCACCGCATCGGGCTTGTTATCTTCAATCCCGATATAACCCTTCGGTGCGTTCACGATCTTCATCACCAGCTGCAGACCGGTCACCATATCTTCGGGACGTTCCAGCATAGCGCGGTGGTCCGATGTAAGATACGGTTCACATTCTGCAGCATTTACCAAAACATAGTCAATCTTTTGGTCCGGCGGCGGCGAAACCTTTACATGGGTGGGAAATGTGGCTCCCCCCATACCGACAATGCCGGCTTCCCGAATGATTTTCTTCAGATCGTCCGCACTTAGTTTTTGCCAGTCAGGATTAGGTTTCACATCTTCGTGCCAGGTATCCTGTCCATCATTTTCGATGTAGACAGCCTGCACCTCACGGCCAAGTGCATGCATTGTGGTACCGATTTTAACAACCTTGCCGGATACACTGGAGTGAACAGGGGCGGAGACAAAACCTTTGCTGTCACCGACTTTCTGACCCATTTTCACTTCATCGCCCACGGCCACCAGAGGCTCACAGGGTGCGCCAATGTGCTGCGACATCGCGATAATGGCGACGGCCGGCGGCTTCGCGGGGACGACAGGCTTCTTCTCGGTCGCACTTTTAAAGTGACCGGGATGAACGCCTCCCTTAAACGTTTTAAAGCTCATATGCTCAATTCACCCCTTTAAAATAGAAATTATGAGTATTTTTGCTGAACATTGAGGTATTCTAGATATCTGTTAAAATTCCTGCACTTTATCAGAATTTCGTCAAACTTTTCACTACCAGCACAGGAAATAATAACTGCTGCACCCAATTATGATCAGAGCGCTGTTTTTGAGAGGGAACATAAAGTTTTCACAAACATTTAACCTATTCAACAAACCGTTTTGAATACCTGCCCTGACTGCAAAAATATATTACATGAGACAAAAATTTATGACTCCCATGCAGGAGCCATAATATTTTGTCTTTTCTGTTTATCTTGGAAAAATCTGCAGCAGAACGTCTCTGGCTTCGCTAATGGTATAAAAAGAACCCGAGACACAAAGTGCTTCACCTTCTTTTGTCTCCGACAGTGCGCGGGTTACCGCCCTGGAAATATCTTCTTCAACAACAACAGGCGCGCCGTGCAGATAATGCCGGGCCAGTTCGGCCACCTGGTATGGATCGGCGGCCCGTGGGTTATCCGGCCTGGTGACAATCAACCCTGCCGTCGCCAGCGGTGCGATCAGAGCCAGGATTTCATCCACAGCTTTGTCCCCCAAAATGCCCAGTACAAGATGCAGTTTTCTTCCACCCAGACCTTCAGCCAGCGCATCGCGCAGGGCAAGAATGCCGTCTGCATTATGGGCCGCATCCACCAGAACAAGTGGTTTGTGCGAAAAAATCTCCAGCCTGCCGGGCCAGCGGGTGGCTGCCAGTCCCCGACGCATTGCGCTTTCATTCAGTTTGCCGGGTAAAAGCTCCCGTGCCGCCAGGGCCAGTGCCGCGTTGCGGGCCTGGTGCCTGCCGGGGAGGGCGATATGCAGATTTTGCAGATTGTGCCAGGGGCTTTTATAGTTAAACACCACCCCTGTCAGTGACGAAGAGATAACATCAACGACTATATCCCTGTCCAGCTCATAAAGCGTTGCTTTCCGCTCTGCTGAAATGCGGCGGAAAACAGTAAGCGCCTCAATCTTTTGCGCTGCGGTAACCACCGGTATTTCCGGCTTGATAATGCCTGCTTTTTCACCGGCGATGGCCTCAATAGTATCTCCGAGCACTTGTGTGTGTTCAAGGCCGATATTTGTAATTGCCGAGACAGCCGGGACAATCACATTGGTGGCATCCAATCGGCCGCCCAGGCCCACTTCCACCACAACCCAGTCAGGCTTGGCCGCTGCAAAGTATGTAAAGGCCAGCGCCGTGACCACTTCAAATTCCGTGGGCGGACCCGCCGGTGTATCAGCAATCGCCTCTACGTGGGGCCTGACCTGCTCAACCAGACGGACCAGTTCAGCCGCATCAATGTCATAGCCGTTTACCGCCATCCGGTTTGTGAACGCTTCCAGGTAAGGAGAGGTATATAAACCGACCCGGTTGCCCTCCGCTTCCAATATTGACGCCAGAAAAGCTGCTGTGGACCCTTTGCCGTTTGTGCCGGCTATGTGGACGCAGCGCAACTGATTTTGCGGATTGCCAAGGCGGCTTAAAAGTTCGCTGATTCGTTCCAGCCCCGGATTGGACCCGAAACGATACAGCCCGTGTATCCAGTTCAGTGCTTCCTCGTAATTCAAAATGTTTCCGCCTCCTGCATCTTACTGCAATGCTTCCATACGGGCACGGACCTTTTCCCGCTTTTGCTGATATTCAGCAGCTTTGGCTTTTTCCTCCGCCACCACATCATCAGGTGCTTTTGCCAAAAAGCCCGGATTTTTCAGTTTTCCTTCCGCCCGTGCAAGTTCGGCATCCAGTTTTTTCAGTTCTTTTTCCAGCCGTGCCGTTTCCTGCCCTAAATCCACCAGGCCGGTCAGAGGCAGGTAAATATCAATATCACCCACCACGGCCGTCAGAGCCTGCCTGGGCTTTTCAGGCAGCCGGGACAAAATTTCTGCATCTTCCAGTGCGGCCAGTTTTTTGAGCGTGGGCAGACCTTCCCGCAGGGCACCGGTTGCTTTGCTGCTTTCAGTATGCAGCAGCACATGGGCTTTTTTAGCCGGTGGCAGCTGCACTTCGCTGCGCAGATAGCGAATGGTGCGTGTGACATCCATGACCAGATCCATCCGCCCGTGAGCCTCGGGGAAGGAAAGAGACGGGTCAAATTCAGGCCAGGTGGCCAGTACCGTAGTACCTACGGAGCCGGGAAGCTTCTGTCTGATTTCTTCACTGATAAACGGCATAAAGGGGTGCAGCAGGCGCAGTGTCCTGTCCAGCACAAACGTGAGCACTGCCCGGACCGTCTGTTTTTCACTGTCTGATTCTGCCGTATAGAGCGGAATTTTGGCCATTTCAATATACCAGTCGCAATAATCACTCCAGAGGAAATCGTAGACCGTTCGGGCCGCCTCACCCAGTTCGTAGGCATCCATCAGGCGGTTTACTTCCTTTACCGCTTCATTATAGCGGTGCAGAATCCAGCGGTCCGCGTCGGAGAGGCCTGCGGGCAGCCCGTCACCGGGCTGCATCGCAAAGCCCTCAAGATTCATCAGCACAAAGCGGGATGCATTCCAGATTTTATTGGCAAAGTTGCGGCTGTTTTCCACGTTTTCCTGCCGGAAGCGCTGGTCGTTGCCGGGGCCCTGGCCGGTAATCAGTGTAAAGCGCAGGGTATCAGCGCCGTATTGATCAATAATTTCCAGCGGGTCAACACCGTTGCCCAGAGATTTACTCATTTTGCGACCCTGGGCATCCCTGACCAGGCCATGGATATAAACGGTGTGGAATGGGATTTCCTCTTTAAACTCCAGGCCCATAAAAATCATCCGTGCAACCCAGAAATAAATGATATCATAACCGGTAACCAAAACATCCGTCGGATAATAATGAGCCAGGTCTTCTGTTTGGTCGGGCCAGCCCAGTGTGGAAAACGGCCAGAGCGCCGAAGAAAACCAGGTATCCAGCACATCTTCATCCCGCACCAGTTCCTCTCCCTTACAGTGCGGGCAGGAGACCGGGTCTTCCAGGGAGACAATTGTTTCACCGCAGGCACAGTACCAGGCGGGGATACGGTGACCCCACCAGATTTGGCGGGAAATACACCAGTCGCGGATATTCTCTACCCAGTTCAGGTAAACTTTTGTGAACCGTTCCGGCACAAAACGGATTTCTCCGCTTTTTACTTTTTCAATGGCAGGTTTGGCCAATGGCTTCATGCTAACGAACCACTGCTTTGAAAGCAGAGGCTCGATGACGGTATGGCAGCGCTGGCAGTGCCCCACGGCGTGGGTGTGCTCTTCCACCTCCAGGAGTACGCCCGCTTTTTCCAGGTCGGCTGCGACACGCTGCCGCGCCTCGTAGCGGTCCAGCCCGGCATACGTCCCGGCCTCTGCCGTCATTGTCCCGTCATCGGCGATCACCACGACAGACGGCAGATTATGCCGCTGTGCCATCGCAAAGTCGTTGGGGTCGTGTGCCGGTGTAATTTTCACCGCACCGCTGCCAAACTCCGGATCCACATAGTCGTCGGCAATGACCGGAATGGGCCTCTCCATCAGCGGCAGCATCACAGTTTTGCCAACCAGATGCCTGTAGCGTGAATCCTGGGGATGAACGGCCACAGCCGTGTCACCGAGCATCGTCTCCGGCCTGGTGGTGGCCACCACCAGGTGCCCTTCCCCGTCAACTACCGGATAGCGGATAAATGTCAGTGTTCCTGCTTTGTCTTCATGCTCCACCTCTATATCCGACAGAGCGGTATGACAGCGGGGACACCAGTTAATAATGTAATCCCCGCGATAAATCAGGCCTTTATGATAAAGTGAGACGAACACTTCCCGGACAGCCCGGGAGCATCCTTCGTCCATGGTAAAACGCTCCCTGGACCAGTCGCAGGAAACACCCATTTTATGCAGCTGCCTGATAATTCGGGCATGGTATTCCTCTTTCCAGTCCCAGACACGGTCCAGAAATTTTTCCCGGCCCAGGTCATACCGGCTGATTCCCTCATCGGCCAGATGCTCTTCCACTTTAATCTGTGTGGCGATTCCGGCGTGGTCGGTGCCGGGAAGCCAGAGAGTGTCCAGACCCTGCATTCGCTTGCGCCGGATGAGAATATCCTGAATGGTAATATCGAGTGCATGCCCCATATGCAAAGAACCCGTCACATTCGGCGGCGGGATGACAATGGTGAATGTTTCTTTTTGGGGGTCACCGGGCGCGCGGAAATAGTTGTTTTCAAGCCACTTTGCGTAGAGCCTATCCTCCACGTCGGCGGGATTATATACAGAAGCAAGATTTTCCTGTGTCATGAAACGTCCTCCTTATCAAAAGCAAATAACAGCCTACTTCTATCAAATATATCGGATGGCTTACCCCATGTCAAGAAAGGCATGGCGCAGAGCCCATTTGCTCCGGCATGTCTAAAGGCAGGCCGTTTTGGCCTGCCTCGTCTCTGTTATTGTGATATATACTGTTTAATCAGACTCCAGAGTTCATCTTTCCCCTGGCCGGTCTCCGAGGAAAACAGTGTCACCGGTCCCTCTGATCCCAATCCCAGGCCGGTACGAATCTGTTTGATATGCTTCTGCCAGTTTCCGCGGGAGATCTTATCGGCCTTGGTGGCCACAATGACGGTGGGGATATTATAGTGGACGAGCCACCGGTACATGGCCAGGTCATCGGCTGAGGGCGGATGGCGGACATCCACCAGCTGGGCCACCAGCCGCAGCGGTTCCCGGGTGCGCAAATATTCCTCAATCAAAAGCCCCCATTGCTTTTTCATATCCTGGGATACCCGGGCAAAGCCGTATCCGGGCAGATCGGCAAACATAAACGAATCATTGATCAGGAAGAAGTTAACCAGCCGGGTTTTTCCCGGGCTGCCGCTGGTCAGTGCCAGTTTTTTTCTGTTCACCAGCGCATTCAGAAGCGATGATTTGCCAACATTTGACCTGCCGACAAACGCTACTTCCGGCAGGTTTTCCGTGGGAAACTGGCTGGCTGCGGCGGCGCTGATCACAAACTGTGCGGAGCCGATTTTCATGATTTTTCAACCTGCAGGGCATGCTCCAGCACCTGATCCATATGCTCCACCGGAATAAACTCGAGTTTGCGTCGGACATTATCGGGAATTTCACTGATATCTTTTTTATTGTCCGCCGGCAGAATGATGGTTTTAATCCCGGCACGGTGTGCGGCCAGCACTTTTTCCTTAACTCCGCCAATGGGGAGCACACGGCCGCGCAGGGTAATTTCACCCGTCATCGCCACTGTGCGGATGGATGGACGCTGCGTCAGCGCGGAAATCAGCGCGGCGGCCATGGTAATTCCGGCTGAAGGGCCGTCCTTGGGAATAGCGCCTTCGGGAATATGAATATGGATGTCGTGTGTTTCATGAAAATCCTCAGGGATGCCCAAATCCAGTGCTCTGGTCCTGATATAGGACAGGCCGGCCTGGGCCGACTCGCGCATTACATCCCCCAACTTACCGGTCAGCAGGAGTTTCCCTTTCCCCTTCATCAGGGTGACTTCAATCACCAGCGTATCACCGCCGGCCTCTGTCCAGGCCAGACCGGTAGCCACACCAACCTCATCTTCTTTTTCCGCCATACCATAACGAAAGCGCGGAATACCCAGATATTTATCCAGATTCTGCACCGTAACGCCGCTGCGCGTCTTCTTATCCCTGACAACTTCCTTTGCCGTTTTGCGGCAGATAGACGCCAGCTGCCGCTCCAGATTACGCACACCCGCTTCCCGGGTATACTGGCGGATAATCTTGCGCAGTGTTTTCTCAGATACAGTGAGGTTCTTTTTGCTTAAGCCATGCTCTTTCATTTGTTTGGGTAAAAGATACTTTTCCGCAATTTTTACTTTTTCTTCTTCTGTATAACCGGGGATATAGATAGTTTCCATTCTGTCCAGAAGGGGCTGTGGAATATTGTAGAGTGTGTTGGCCGTCGTTATGAACATGATATGCGAAAGATCAAAAGGCATTTCCATGTAGTGATCGGCAAACGTGTTATTTTGTTCCGGATCCAGCACTTCCAGCAGAGCAGCCGACGGGTCCCCCCGGAAATCTGTGGACATCTTGTCTATTTCATCCAGCAAAAAGACAGGGTTCTGGGATTTGGCCTGGCGCATAGCCTGAATAATGCGGCCGGGCATGGCGCCCACATATGTTCTGCGATGGCCGCGGATTTCCGCTTCATCACGGACACCTCCCAAAGACATGCGCACAAAGTTTCTTTCCAGGGCCCGCGCGATGGAACGGGCCAGTGATGTTTTACCCACACCCGGAGGCCCGACAAGGCAGAGAATCGGCCCTTTAAGCTTTTGCGCCAGCTGCCGCACAGCCAGATACTCAATGATGCGCTCCTTTACTTTTTCCAGGCCGTAATGGTCTTCCTCAAGGATTTCCTCTGCTCTGTACAAGTCGAGGCGGTCTTCAGTCTGCGTTGACCAGGGGAGGGCTAAAATCCAATCGAGATAATTGCGGATG
Organism: Bacillota bacterium; assembly: GCA_033549345.1. Lineage (GTDB taxonomy): Bacteria > Bacillota > Dethiobacteria > Dethiobacterales > Dethiobacteraceae > JAWSUT01. Next base: position 43,844 of record JAWSUT010000007.1, read on the forward strand.
ACGACGGCTTCCGCCGCTGCCGGCGGCATTTTCTCCAAACGCTCCACTTCTTTGAGCGCCTTTTCTTCCACTTCTTCGGGCAGGTCGGCCTCATCAATTTTCTCTCTGTACTCATCGGCTTCAGCCATTCTTTCGTCTTTTTCGCCCAATTCTTTCTGAATGGCTTTCATCTGTTCGCGCAGATAGTATTCCTTCTGCGTCCGTTCCATCTGTTTGCGGACACGCAGATTAATTTTACGCTCAATTTCCAGGATTTCCATCTCGTGGCTGAGAATCTCAGAGAGTTTTTCCAAACGTTTTTTGGGCAATATGGCTTCAAGGATTTCCTGCTTCTGCTGAATCTTAAGAGTCAGGTGGGAAGCGATAATATCCGCCATGCGGCCCGGTTCTTCAATTCCGGATACGGTCACCAGCGTCTCCGGCGGGATTTTCTTGCTGAGTTTGATATATTGTTCAAACTGATAAATGACGCTGCGCATCAGTGCTTCCACTTCTACGGTTTTAGAATCGTCTTCCTCCACCTCCAGCGCAGCTACCTTAAAATAAGGGTCTTCTTCCAGAAACTCTTCCACAGTGGCACGCGACAGGCCTTCCACCAGAACACGGATTGTGCCGCCGGGGAGTTTTAGCATTTGTTTGATCTGGGCGATTGTGCCCATCGTATAAATCTCATCGGGACCCGGTTCATCGACCCTGGCCTCTTTTTGAGCAACCAGCAGGACTTTGTTGTCTTCCACCATAGCCTGCTCCAGCGCATTGACCGAACGTTCCCGGCCAACATCCAGATGCAGAACCATATTGGGAAAAACCAGAATGCCGCGCAGAGGCAAAAGGGGATATATTTTTGTGTTTTTAGCCATGGAGTTTCAGCCTCCATTCCATTTTTTATCATGACGTTATGTAGATATTCGAGAAAAGGCGGGATTTTCCTCTTTATTTGCATATCTTTCCATCCATAAGCCAGAGCAAGTATTGAACAGAACGGCTCAGACCGGTGATGCCGAGAGAACCTTAGCCGGGGTAGCAAGGGCTGCCTTGCTGCCGCAGAGAAGAGCACAATCCAATACATCCTGCAGTGTCTCTGCCGGAGTTACTTCAATATCCGGCAGCTGTCCGAAAGCCTGCTGCCAGTTATCTTTGGGGATGATGACTTTTTTCACCCCTGCCTGGCGGGCTGCATCCACTTTGCTGACAATACCGCCTACTGGGCGCACATACCCGCGTACCGATATTTCACCTGTCATAGCCACTGTGTTGGATACAGGTATGCCCGTCAGGGATGAATAAATTGCCGTGGCAATGGAAACACCTGCAGAGGGGCCGTCAATGGGGGTGCCTCCGGGGAAGTTGATATGAATATCGTAGTCTTTGGCATCAACATCCAGATAATCACGCAGGACAGTCAGTACGTTTTCCACCGATCCTTTAGCCATACTTTTCCGGCGAATAACGCGCCGCGGACCTCCCATTTCTTCCTCTTCCACCACACCGGTTACATGGATCTGACCGCGACCTGCATCCGTACTATGCGAGGCCACCTCGATTTCAATCAACGTACCCATATTCGGGCCGTATACCGCCAGGCCGTTGACAAAGCCAACCTGAGGGCAGGCTGGTATTTTCTTTTCCGGCCGCGGCGACATCTGGCTGGCATTGACCACCCATTCCACATCCTGCAGGTCCAGTCGTTTCCTTTCATTGTCGCACAAGGCGATGCCGGCGGCAATCTGCACAGTGTTCACCGCTTCTCTGCCGTTTGTGGCATAGCGCTTAATTACATTGAGCGCCTCTTCGGCAATGGGGAAGTTGATACGCCTGGCAGCATTCTGGGCCACCAGGCCGATTTCCTCCGGCAAAAGGCCGCGGAAAAAGACCTCCAGGCATCTGGAACGAATCGCCGGCGGAATGTCTTCCGGCAGACGTGTGGTGGCACCGATCATCCGAAAATCTGCGGGAAGGCCGTTTTGGAAAATCTCATGGATATGCTGAGGGACATTTTTGTCCTCCGGGTTATAATAGGCACTTTCCAGAAACACTTTCCGGTCCTCCAGCACTTTTAGCAGTTTATTCATCTGTGTGGGATGTAATTCACCGATTTCATCAATAAATAAAATACCGCCGTGCGCCTTGCTGACCGCACCGGGCTTGGGCTGGGGTATTCCCGCAATACCCATGGGCCCGGCTCCCTGATAAATGGGGTCGTGAACGGAGCCAATCAGCGGATCTGCAATACCGCGTTCATCAAAACGTGCTGTGGTTGCGTCAAGCTCCACGAACTTTGCCTCTGGTCCAAAAGGAGATCCTGCATTCCGCTTTGCTTCCTCTAAAATCAGGCGGGCTGCCGCCGTTTTACCCACCCCGGGGGGTCCGTAGACGATCACATGCTGCGGGTTTGGGCCGCAGAGCGCCGCCCGCAGGGATTTGAGCCCTTCTTCCTGGCCAATGATTTCCGAGAATGAAGCGGGCCGTGTTTTTTCCGACAGCGGTTCCGTAAGCGAAATTTCACGCATGCGGCGGAGCTGCTCCATTTCTTTTCTGGATTCTTTATCAACGGCCACTTTACTTGTTTGCTGAGAGCGAAGCAGGTTCCAGAAGTAAAGGCCGATTACAATCGCGAAAAAAATTTGCACAAAACCAATAATGGGTGCAAGGTTTGACATGGTTTTCCCCCCTTGATGAGACTGGTCAAAATTGAACCTGCCGTTAGTATGTCCCACCAAAGAACAAAAAACGCAGAAAATACAAGAAACACCTGTGCTTTTCAGACCCCCCGGAGAAGCTGCAAATGGGACAGGGGGACAGGTTATTTGTCCCACTGCACCCCATTCTTTCTACAATAATCCCATTGATGCAAACATTTCTGGGACAAATAACCTGTCCCCCTGTCCCAAAAATAAAACCGCCCTTTTTGCATGGGCGGTTTTATTTTCTAGGCTGATTCTTCTTTCTTTTTCTTGCGTTTGTCTGCCGTTACAAGAATCGGTTTCTCGTGATTTAAAATCACTTCTTTAGTGATAATGCACTTGCCGATATCGTCGCGGACTGGCAGCTCATACATCACATCCAGCAGTATCCCTTCCAGGATAGCTCTGAGGCCCCTGGCACCTGTGTTGCGCCGAATTGCTTCCTTGGCAATAATTTCCAGAGTGCCGTCTTTGAACTCGAGAGTCACATTATCCATTTCAAACAGCTTTTTATACTGCTTAATCAGGGCGTTACGCGGCTCTGTCAGAATCCGGATCAGCGCATCCTCATCCAGGGAATCCAACGTGGCAACCACCGGCACCCGGCCGACAAATTCGGGAATCAAACCGAACTTAATCAGATCCTGAGGCAGTACATGGCGCAGAACATCACCGATGTTCTTTTCACGCTTGCCGGATACTTCGGCGCCGAAACCAATCCCTTTTTTGCCGATACGGTTTTGAATCAGCTTTTCTATTCCGTCAAAGGCACCACCGCAGATAAAGAGAATATTGGTTGTGTCAATTTGCATGAATTCCTGATGAGGGTGCTTGCGGCCGCCCTGGGGCGGAACGCTGGCCACGGTCCCTTCCAGAATCTTTAACAGCGCCTGCTGGACACCTTCACCCGACACATCCCTGGTAATAGAAGGATTATCGGTTTTACGTGCAACTTTGTCGACTTCATCAATATAGACAATGCCTTTTTCCGCTTTTTCCAGGTCGTAATCTGCTGACTGGATCAGTTTAAGCAGAATATTTTCCACATCTTCACCGACATAGCCGGCCTCGGTCAGCGAGGTGGCGTCGGCAATGGCGAAGGGCACATTTAAGATCTTTGCCAGCGTCTGGGCCAGGAGAGTTTTCCCCACCCCTGTGGGCCCAATCAGCGCAATGTTGCTTTTCTGAATTTCCACTTCTTCATTTTTCTGTTCAGTGTTAATACGCTTATAATGATTGTAAACCGCAACTGCCAGTGATTTCTTAGCTTCATCCTGGCCGATTACATACTGGTCGAGAATGTCTTTAATTTCCGTGGGTTTGGGCAGCTCAACCAGGTCAAGCTCCATTTCCTCGGAAAGCTCTTCCTCAATAATCTCATTGCAGAGCTCAATACACTCATCGCAGATATAAACACCGGGGCCCGCTACCAGCTTGCGTACCTGTTCCTGTGTCTTTCCGCAGAAAGAGCACTTTAGTTGCCCTTTTTCATCGTTGAACTTAAACATACATTTCCCTCCTAGAGGAGTCTAACGTTTCTCCAGTACGCCGTCAATTAAGCCGTACTCTTTTGCTTCTGCAGAGGACATAAAGTAATCACGGTCGGTATCACGGGCAATCTGTTCCACCGGTTTTCCGGTATGATGTGCCAGAATCTCATTTAACCGCTCACGAATACGCAGGATTTCCCTGGCATGGATTTCTATATCCACGGCCTGCCCCTGTGCACCGCCAAGCGGTTGGTGCACCATAATCCGGGAGTTTGGCAGAGCGAAGCGCTTGCCTTGTGTGCCGGCTGTCAGCAGCACAGCGCCCATGCTGGCCGCAAGGCCGACGCAGATGGTGGAAACATCCGGCTTAATATACTGCATGGTGTCATAGATGGCCATGCCGGCATAGACGGCACCGCCGGGAGAGTTGATATAGATATTGATATCCTTCTCAGGGTCCTCGGATTCCAAAAACAATAACTGAGCGATAACAAGGTTGGCAACCATGTCGTCAATGGGACTGCCGATAAAAATAATGCGGTCTTTTAAAAGCCTTGAATAAATATCATAGGCTCTTTCACCACGATTCGTTTGCTCAACTACCATTGGTACTAAATTCATGAGAATCCCCCCTACGCCTCCTGTTTTTCTGCAGGAGCGGCAACGTCAGTTATTTTTGCTTCAGCCACCAGGAAATCCACAGCTTTACGGAACTTGATTTCCTGACGGATGACATCTGACTGCCCCTGGGCTTCAAAGTACTCTTTGATTTTTGCAACATCCTGGCCGTAACCTTCCGCGAACTTCGCAATCCGTTCTTCTACTTCTTCATCCGTGGCTTCAAATCCTTCTTTTTGGATAATGGCATCCAGTGTCAGGTTGGCCTTGGCACGTTTTTCTGCTTCTTCACGCTTTTCTTCACGCAGCTCTTCCTGGCTTTTTCCGGTCAGGGAAAGAAACTTCTCCATGCTCAGTCCCTGCATCCGCAAAAACTGATCCATTTCCCCGGTCATACGGTCGATTTCCCTTTCCACCAAAGCATTGGGCACGACCACATCCGCATCGGCAGCAACAGCTTCCACAATTTTTTCTTCAACTGCAGACTTCGCCCTACTTTCTTCCGCCTCTTTCAGCTTATTCAGAATGTCCTCTTTTAATTCAGTAAGAGTAGCGAATTCAGAAACTTCAGCGGCAAAATCATCGTTAAGTTCAGGCAGTTCTTTTCTTTTGATTTCATGGAGAGTTACTTTAAATACGGCATCTTTCCCGGCCAGATCCTCACTGTGGTAATCTTCAGGGAAGGTCACGTTAACATCACGTACTTCGCCTGCTTTCATTCCCACCATCTGCTCTTCAAACCCGGGGATAAATGACTTGGACCCGATTTCCAGGGAATGCCCTTCGGCACTGCCGCCCTCAAAGGGCGTATCGTCGACAAATCCGGCAAAGTCAATCACAGCCAGATCACCGTTCTCCAGCGCACCGTCTTCCACCACATGCATTTTGACATGTTCTTTTTGCATCTGAGCCAGTCTGGCTGCCACATCTTCATCGGTGACGGCTTTTAACTCCCGGGGCACTTCCACGCCACGGTATTCGCCCAGCGTGACTTCAGGCTTGACTTCAACAACGGCCTTAAAAATAAGAGGCTTCCCCTTTTCCATCTGTACCAGGTCAATTTCCGGCCTGCCAACCGGTTCGATTCCGGATTCTTCCACTGCGTTTTCATACGCATCGGGCACCAGAATCTCCAGAGCATCTTCATAAAGAATCTCCGGACCAAACCGACTTTCCAGGACAGGGCGGGGGACCTTTCCTTTGCGGAAACCGGGCAAGCTTACTTGCCTGACAACTTTCTTATACGCCTGGTTCAGCGCACCGGCCACTTCCGATGCTTCAACCTCAATTTCCAGGGCAACTTTGCTGACGTCTATTTTCTCCACTTTAGTCATGTCCTATGCTCCTTTGTAATGTATTTTATCTTATGCCAACAGACGGGACTATGCCCCGACATTATGTCATTTTTAGATAGCCTGCCAAGTATTTTATCATTAATTATACCAAAATAAAAGCGAAAAAAAATAAAAAATAGCCCGCTGCTCCTGAAATTACAAAAAAAACGCCGTTCGGCGTTTATTTCATGGAGCGGAAAACGAGATTCGAACTCGCGACCCTCGCCTTGGCAAGGCGATGCTCTACCACTGAGCTATTTCCGCATGTAAACATTATGGTGCGGGCGAAGGGACTCGAACCCCCAAGGGAAAACCCACTAGATCCTAAGTCTAGCGCGTGTGCCAATTTCGCCACGCCCGCCCGTAATTATAAAATTGGGGTGGATGATGGGACTCGAACCCACGGCCCCCAGAGCCACAATCTGGTGCTCTAACCACCTGAGCTACACCCACCGTATTTATCAGACAGAGTCAGAATTAATTATCCTCGGCCATTTTCCGATAAACTGACCTCTGAACTCCGACTTCTGCATTATGGCACGCCTGGTAGGATTCGAACCTACGACCCACGGATTAGAAGTCCGTTGCTCTATCCCCTGAGCTACAGGCGTATTGTATGCAAAGAATAGTATAGCGGATATTACATATAAAATCAAGTGATTTGTACCTATTATTTTTTCCCAGCAGAGGAAGGAGTATAACAGTGGTTACCCGGCCGCCGACCCTGTTTGCAGATTGATGCTTTCTCCGCAGCTTGGGCAAATGCAGGTTGACGGTACAACCACTTTTTTCTCCGCCGGAGCCCGGGTAAGCAGTGCCAGCAGAATTCCCAAGGCGCTGATGATAGCCGATACGGTGAAGCTGGCGGTATAGGTTCCCGTCAGGTCACGGGTGATTCCGCCCAGAAGCGGGCCAAAAACGCCGCCTGCTCCCCAAGCGGTAAAGATCAGGCCGTAGTTTAAACCCATGTTCTTCACTCCGAAATAGTCACAGGCAATGGAAGGGAACAGACTCAGCATCCCCCCAAAAGTCAGAGCCACAAACGCCGTGCCGATAAACATGGTCAGCGGAGTGGTAAATTGGGCAAAGAAGGCAAAGCAAAACACCTGAACCATAAAAATGCCCACAAGCGTCATCTTCCGGTCAAACTTGTCTGAAATTACGCCGCAGCCGATGCGGCCCACAAAATTAAAAATGGCATATATAACCACAAGCAGCATGGCAGTCTCCCCTGTCATGGCTGCCTGTTCCATACCAATTCGTTTCAACTGGCCGATAATCAACAGGCCGGCAAACGTACCGAAACAAAACATCAGCCACAGGCTGTAAAACTGGGGAGTCCGCAGCATCTCTCTCCAGTCATAATCGATACCGGCACAGGCCGTCTTGCCGGCTTTCCTGGTACGAAAATCCGGCTGGGCCGGAACATACCCTGCAGGCGGATTGGCAATGAACCGGGAAAACAAAAGCAGGGCTGCACCAAAAACGATGCCCAGAATATAAAACGTACCCTGCAGGCCGTATTCACCAATCAGGTATCCTGTCAGCGGTGCCGCATAAATCCCTGCAATACCGAACCCACTGACGACGATGCCGGAAATCAGCCCGCGCTTGTGTGCGCCAAACCATTTAATTGCCGGGGGAGTGGTGGCCGCATAACCAAAGCCGATGGCGGAACCGAACACAACACCAAAGAAAATGGAAAGGCCCGCCACGGACATCAGAAGGCCGGACATGAAAAAGCCGATGAGAGTAAGCGCCGCTGCCGCAAGCAGAACCGGTTTCGGACCCAGCTTGTCCTGCAGCCGACCGCCGGGAACCATCAGGAAGGCAAAAACGGCGCAGGCCACCATATAGGGAATCTGCGTCTGAATGGTGCTCCAACCCGCATTGGCCTGAAGGGCATCGGCAAACATAGCCCAGGAATAGAGAACACCCAGACTTAGATTAATCCCAAGACCGGCAAATGTAACAACCCAGCCTTTTTTTTCGCTCATTTTTGCTGACATGATTATCTCCCCTTTTGCAGTTCTGTTTTTCTTATGCAAAATTGCACAAGAAAAAGCCACCCCTAACGGATGGCTTCACTCATTATTGATGTAGGCCACTGTTGGATCATGATGTCAAAAAGCGGCTAAATTGTCTTTAATAAAATGGAGCGGGTGATGGGAATCGAACCCACGTGACTAGCTTGGAAGGCTAGGGCTCTACCATTGAGCTACACCCGCTTATACTGGTCGGGGCGACAGGATTCGAACCTGCGACCCCTTGGTCCCAAACCAAGTGCGCTACCAAACTGCGCTACGCCCCGAATTTATTAACGGCAAAAATCAGTATACCAAAAATATAGGGTGTTTGTCAAAGGAAATATCTGCACAAAAATTCAGGGTTAACTTTCATCTGCAATTTTTTTGAGAATTTCCTCAGCGGCCGCCATGGCACGGGCGCGGTGGCTAATCCTGTTTTTCTCCTCCGGTGCCATCTGGGCAAACGTTTTTTCTGCCTCCGGTACGTAAAACAGCGGGTCGTAACCAAAACCGCCGGTTCCGCGGGGAGTAAAACCAATTCGGCCTTCACAGGCACCCTCGGCAAATTCCGTGGGTTTTCCCTGTTGTGCCACAGCAATAACAGCACGAAAACGGGCTGTTCGCTGCGGTTCGGGAACATCTGAGAGTTCGGCCAAAAGTTTTTGGTTATTTGCTTTGTCATCCGCACCGGCGCCCGCAAAACGGGCAGAGAAGATGCCGGGCCTGCCGTTTAAGGCGTCAACTTCCAGTCCAGAGTCATCGGCCAAAGCCAGCTCGCCGGTGACAGCAGCTACCGTCTCCGCTTTCAGGGCAGCATTTTCTGCAAACGTGGCCCCTGTTTCTGCAATGTCCGGCAGGTTCGGGTAGGATGCCAGCGAGACGATCTCAAAAGGAAGCCCCAGCAAGAGCTGCTGAAACTCGGCCAACTTGCCGGTATTTTTCGTAGCGATTATAAGCTTCATGATAATTCACCCAGAAGGAGGCGTTTCTGGTATTCGACAATCTCGGCAATGCCTTTGGCGGCCAGATCCATCATGCTGTCCATGGTCTCCCGTGAAAATGGATTTCCCTCCGCTGTGCCCTGGACTTCCACAACCTGGCCTTTGCCGGTCATAACCACATTCATATCCACTTCCGCCTGGCTGTCTTCCGTATAAGCCAGGTCGAGCAGCAGCTCACTTTCCACAATGCCCACACTGGTAGCCGCAAGATAATCATTGATGGGTATCTCCGGCAGCGTACCGGCGGCCACCAGCTTGGACAACGCCAGGTAGAGAGCAACAAACGAACCGCTAATTGCCGCAGTCCGTGTCCCGCCGTCTGCCTGAATCACATCACAGTCAACCCAGACGGTGCGCTCGCCAAGCGCGCTCATGTCCACCACAGACCGCAGGGCGCGGCCAATCAGTCTCTGAATTTCTGAACTGCGTCCTGAAATTTTGCCGCGCTCCCGCATAGTCCGCACGCCTGTGGCCCGCGGCAGCATGGCATACTCTGCCGTCACCCAACCCTGATTGGCGCCACGTAAAAACGGGGGCACTTTTTCTTCGACGGAGGCAGTACAAATAACCCGTGTGTCCCCCACTTCAATCAGAACTGACCCTTCGGGGTGTTTAAGAAAAGATGTAATCATTTTCAGCGGCCGCAGCTCATTGGACCGCCTGCCATCAACTCTCATGTTAAAACCTCCAGAACTTGGTACGATTAGATTTTCATCTCTTATTATATCCTGTTTGGTTCGGGCAGTACAACTTATTGTGTACTGTCGATTAAATTCCACAGCTTGGGCCGGGTGAATGTTTCAGGAAACTGTACGCCGGGAGGGAAGGTTGGCTGCTGACCGTCCACCAGGACTTCCACTTCCGTGATGCCGGTAATTTCAGTTAAAGTCAATGCCAGTTGGTGACGAATACGATCTGCAGCAAGCTGCCCGCCTCCTCCGGATGTGAGGTCACCGGAAAAATGCACTGTCACTTTTCCTCCCTGGACGCGGGTACTCTCCAGAGTCACACCCGCAGAAAGTGAAGTCATCAGGATATTACTGAACGCAGGCCCCTTAAGCAGTTCTTCGATTACCGTAAAAACACGGTCCTCGGGTTCGGGGATGACTCGCGTTACCGGAACATAAAAGACATTTTCCCCCGCGGGCAGCAGGAAATAAAGTGTGATACGGTCTGTTTGGGAAAAATCATCCAAGCCTTCAGCCACTTCCAGGTTGACACCAAATTCCCTGCCAAATACTCCGGTCGTTGTCATACCGGGAAACTCTGCTTTTTCCCCTTCAACCAGAATTTCCACATCCGTAATTGTCGGAAATTCTGTGAGCGTATAAACCAGCCCGTTAATGACCATTCGCTCATCTTCCGGATTGTAGTCTAAAAAACTACTGCTTAGGTCAATGCGGGCTAAGCCGTCACGAATAGCCAGCCCAAGAACTTCCGTTCCTGCCGGCAATAGTGGTATCAGGCCCGTATCCATTGCCTGAGCGGGCAGATTCCCCTCAGTCAGGTACCCTACAGTTGCGCGGGCAATGCCTTCTTCCCAGGGAATATGAATCCGTACAGGAACAAGGACACGCCAGTCCTGATCGGGCAGGTAAAAAACGGTTTCCCTTGTTTTCAGCCCCGGCTCGGGCAGCCTGTCCCCGTTTTGTGGTGGTGGGGTTGGTTCACTTTGTTTACGAAGCGTACAACCCGTAATCAGCAATAAAAGTATCATCAAAAGCAGAATCTTTGTTTTCATTGTTTTTCCCCCATTCCGTTTTATCACCATGGTATGAATGGGAGAGGAAAGATATGCCAAAATTTACGGCCGGCAGCAGAGGTGCCGCCTGATTATTTTGCCTTGATTTTTGTGAAATAGCCGCCCAGAATTTTACGTGTATCCATGACACTGACAAAAGCCTGGCTGTCTGTTTTGCGGACCAGGGCAAGGAAGCAGGGCAAATCTTTACGTCTTAAAAGAATGTGCAGAATGCGGTGTGTCCCTTCACGCCCGCAGCCCTCCAGAACCGTAACGCCAAATCCCTGCTCACGTGCCATTTCAGCCATTTCTTCAGATTTATTGAGGGAAATCACCTGCGCTGTGGCAAAACCCATCGCCAGGCGTTCCTCAATGTTGCTGCCCACAAAATTTCCGGCGGCAAAACCCAAGGCGTAGACCACAAGCCTGACAGGGTCATCCAGGCTATCGATGACGCGTGCCAGAGCCAGGATGTAAATAATCACTTCAAAGAAACCGATTAAAGCGGCACTAACAGATCTGCCGCGCATCAGCATTAAAATGCGCAGGGTGGAAAGAGAAACATCGCTGACCCGCGCAAAAAAGATAAACGCTAATTCAAATACTAACATCTAATCACCAACCAAATTTAAGTTTCTATAAAAATAGTTCTTTAGAGCTGACGCTCAATGAAAATCTGCTCGCGCAAACGCTGCAGACCAATACGGATCGCTTTGGCTCTAATATCCCCGATGCCTTCCACATCATCCAGCATGTCTTCTCCGGCCCGTATCACACCCTGCAGTGTCCCAAAACGGTCAATGAGATTCTCAATTACCAACATCGGCAGCCTGGGTATTTTTTCAAGGATCCTGTACCCGCGCGGTGTAGCGGGCATTTCCACCACCGATGTGCCGCTGTAACCCAGCATTTTAGCCAGCACATTATCTGAGAGTGTTTCTCTCATATCCCGGCGCAACCGGTCCAGAACCTTCCCGGGTTCCGTATCCGCCCGGGCACTGTAATCACGAATCAGCATAGCTGCTTCATTTTCCACATTGCTCAGCAGTTCCTTTAACTGCATTTCTATCAGACGCCCCTCGGTACCAAGCTCCATGATATACTGCTCTACCATCCCCGCCACTTTCAACACCATCTCCACCCTGCGGAGAACCAGAAACACATCGTTGAAGCTGGCCAGATCCTCAAATTCCAGCGCGCTCAGGCTGACCAATGTCTGCCGCAGCACATTTCTGTATTTCTCCAGAGTCTGCAAAGCCTGGTTCGCTTTATTGATAATGATACTGACGTCACGCAGCGGGTAGCGGATTTCTCCCTGATAAACAGTAATGATACTGCGCCGCTGGGAAATGGAGATAACCACTTCCCCCGTTTGCCTGGCTACCCGCTCTGCTATCCGGTGCCGGATACCGGTTTCCTGGGAAGGGATAGACGGGTCGGGATTCAGTTGGGTATTGGCATATAAAATTTTCTTACACTGAGAACAGAGAATAATGCCGCCATCCAGTTTGGCCAGCTCATAAAGCCTGGCCGGCGTGAGTTCCACGTCCAGTTTAAAGCCGCCTTCCATCAGTGCTTCAATCCGCGGACTCCAACCCATGACGATCAGGGCCCCCGTTCTGGCACCAAGAATGTTCTCCAGTGCTTCCCGTATCGGTGTGCCGGGGGCTAAACGTGAGAGTGTGTTCATTAATTGTTGCGTTTCATCTTTCTTCCTGCCCATCATACCCTCCCTGGATCAAAGGCTTCATGCAGTGCTGAGACACCGAACAATTCCATACCCGCCCGGTCGCGCAGGCCCGCCAGGCTAAACTTGGGCACAACTGCACGCTTAAAGCCAAGCCGGGCCCCTTCATGCAGCCGCTGTTCAAGGTGCGGGATTCCCCTTACTTCTCCGGCCAGCCCGATTTCACCCAAAAATATTGTGTCCACAGCAAACGGTGTATCCCGAAACGAGCTAACCAGGCTTGCCGCCACGGCGAGATCAACGGCAGGTTCACTCAGGCGGACGCCGCCTGCAGCGTTGACAAATACGTCATAATCAAGGATATGAAGCCCCGCATGCTTTTCCAGCACAGCCAGAATCAGGGCCACACGGTTCAAATCCACGCCGGTAGCTGTCCTGCGGGGGTTTCCGTAACGCGTTGGGCTGACAAGGGCCTGGATCTCTAACAGGAGCGGCCTCGTTCCCTCAATCGATGCAGTCACCACGGAGCCGGCCGCATCGGCCGGCCGCTGGGACAACAGCCATTCAGATGGGTTGGCCACTTCAGCCAGGCCGGTGGTACCCATAGTGAAAAGTCCGATTTCATGCGTGGAACCAAAACGGTTTTTCACCGCACGCAGGATTCTGTAGAGGTGCTGCCTATCACCTTCAAAGTAAAGGACACAGTCCACCATGTGCTCCAGCAGTCTCGGCCCCGCAATCTGGCCTTCCTTGGTTACATGGCCAATCAGGAACACCGCAATATTTTGCCCCTTGGCCAGCCGCATCCAGGCCGCTGTAGCTTCTTTTAGCTGGCTGACGCTGCCTGCCGCGGAGGGCAGTTCGGGCCGGTAGACCGTCTGGATGGAATCCACAACCACCACATCGGGCCTGACTGCCAGTACCTGCTCCTCAATCACATCCATATCGGTTTCGGCCAGGACCAAAAGATTAGCTGTATCTACCTGCAGCCGCCGGGCCCGCATGGAAAGCTGCGCCGGCGATTCCTCTCCGGCGATATAGAGCACCTTCTTGCCGGTTTGCCCCAGCCCCTGTGCTGCCTGCAGTACAAGCGTGGATTTCCCTATGCCGGGATCTCCGCCAATCAGCACCAGCGAACCGGGTACAACACCTCCGCCAAGGACACGATCAAGTTCGGTGCTGCCTGTGACAAAGCGCAAAGAGTCTTCATTATTCAGTTCCCCCAGCAGCGTGGCTTTTGGCCGTACATCAGGCCGGGACCGGCCTTTGGCGGGTGTACGAAGCTCTTCCTCCATCCGGTTCCACACTCCGCACCCCGGGCACTTGCCAAGCCACTTTGGTGATTCGTAACCGCATTCCACGCAGAAATAGACGGTTTTTCCCTTTGCCAAGCCATTTCCTCCCGTTTTATCTTTCTCTTTCCAGAGTATTTTATTTCCTGCATGGAGTCAAGTGCCCTCAGACAAAGTATAGTAAATTTCCTGCGGGAAAGTACCGATTAATTTCTTCTGCGAAAAAATCCTCCGCTTCCTTCATTTCCTCACGAAGGTAAATATATTTACCGTAACCAAACTGCCCGTATTTAAAGCGCCGCTCTTCCTGTTCCAGGGGCAGGGCGGAGGCGGGGAAAATGGCCTCAATGTTTGCTTTGGCCCGGGTGGTGAAACGATGGGTGATCACTTCAAACGAAGGGTCTGCATCCGGAATTTCTTTTCTGAGCATCGCCAGTACGTCGCTGTATCCTTCACGCCAACCGTCTTCCAGAAAGACCGGGGCAATTAAAAACCCCAGCGGGTAACCGGCCCGGAAGACCTTCACCGCTGCCCTGATTCTTTCCTCCAGAGGCGGTGTTCCATGTTCAAAGCGGCGGATAATCTCCGGCATATTAACAGAAAAACGAAATTCTGTTTTTTTACGGTGTTCCAAATTCAACAAAGAATCGACCGCGCTGAATTTAGTGACAAAGCGGAACCGGCCCATTTCCTGGCCGGCAAAAAAATTGATTGCTTTTGCCAGCGCTCCGCTGTAGGGCTCCAGCGGAATCGGGTCTGATGTGGCCGCGCCTTCAAAGATGGTCACCGCCGGTTTTCTTTTGTCAATGACCGCGGCGGCAGCACTAAGGATCTCGTCAATATTCACATACAGCCTGACCACGGGCCGGGCACCCAGTGTGGTATGCAGGTAGCAATACTCACACATCCCGGGACAACTTGTGGACATGACAAGCTGAAAATCCGAGGATGGCCGGCAGGAGGCAAATTCCAGCGTCTTGCGAACACCCACGACCAGCGTCTCTTTTGCGCTGCGGAATTTTTGCGCCGGCGTTTCCCCCGGCAGGCCACTAACCCGGTTGTGGCTACCGATGGTACGGATCTCTTTGCCTTCCGCGCGAAAGCGCTCCCATAGTTTTTTGCCAAGAGGATACGCCAGCGCACGCTCTTCAAACAGAACCCTTTTGGGCATAAAGAATGGTAGCTGCATAAAAAAACACCTCTGGGATAGCGTTCCCTAAAAGAGGTGTCTTTTACATTCATTTTGTTAAATAAAGCGCAGCGCCTCTGCCGGATCCAGCTTTGCTGCCTGCCGGGCGGGATACAGGCTGGCCAGCGCGCCAATCAGAACGGCCAGCAATACAGCGGCGGCAAAAAGATCCAGGCGCCAGGGAACAGAAAGTTCCATTCCGGCCAAAAGCGGCCCCCCGAACCCCGCCATAAGCATCCCGGCAACATAGCCGATAACGCCGCCCAGCGTACTGACAATCAAACCCTCAAGCAAAATGATTTTTGCCACATGGGATTTGCGAAAACCAATGGCACGGAAAATTCCGATTTCCCGGGTGCGTTCACGGACAGCGCCCGACATGGTCAGGCCCACAACAAGCAGGCCGACAAACAAGACCAGTACAGACACCGACATACCAAAGCGCGTCAGCCGGGTTAGCATTTCATCCCGTCCCAGCATCGCCTGGCGCAGACTGGTGACACTGGCATGTGGCAACAGTGTACTGAGCTCTGCAATCAGGGCGTTCTCAGAGCCCAGGCTGTAGTCTGCCGAAACTTCAATCACAGTCACTTCACCTGGTCTGCCAAGTAAATTCTGCGCAGCAGTCAGATTCATCATAATCTGACTGTCTTCCGGAGAAGCGTTTTCTTCAAGGACGGCAAGCACGTTGAAATCAATGCCGCCCAGAGTGATGGTATCTCCCTGGACCGCACCCAGTGTTTCTGCGACGGTAGCGCCAAGAAAGACACTGTCATCGGCAAAATCAAACACGGAGAGGTCCTCGCGGGACAGATCCAGTCTTTCGTATTCCATTTCTTTGGTTTCCCCGTCCACTTCCATCGTATACGTCCCAACGGCTGCATTGAGCTTTTCATCAGAACTCAGCCGCAACCAGGGTTTTATGCTAAATTCATTTTGCAGGTTGCTGCCTGCCACAATGACAGATTTTCCATTTGTTTCTGACACACCCAACAGCTTGGGAGATACAGCCCGCAGCATAGACCTGCCTGTTCCATCGGGCATGCTGTTAATCGCAGCCACGTCACCATTGGAGAGTTTCTCCACGTCAAAGAGTACTTCCGGTATGGTGATGCCACCGTAAGAGAAGGCCAGTTCGCCGGTATCAGGGGTGATGACAATATTGGCCCCGTATTCGTCCATCTGGCGGGTCATTTCCACCTTCATGGTTTCGACCACGCCGGTAACGGATACCACGGTGGCGATTCCAATGACCAGCCCCAGCACCACAAAGAACATCTTCGCTTTACGCCGACGCAGATTGTTTACAGCAATCTGAAAAAAAGTCATGGTATCCCTCCATTATACTGTCTTGCAGCCGGGAATAAGCTGAAGAATTTCCGCTTTATCGGTGCAGAGCAATCCGTCTTTCATTAAGATGGTCCGGCCCATAAAGCGGGTATTCTCCGAATTGTGGGTGACCATCAGAACCGTAAGCCCTTCATCATTTAACTCCTGAAAAAGGCCCATGATTTCCTTACCTGTTTTGGTGTCCAGACTGCCGGTAGGCTCGTCGGCGAGGACCACCGGCGGCTGGTTGACAATAGCGCGGGCAATGGCCACACGCTCCTGCTCGCCGCCTGACATCTGGCTGGGTAGGCGGTTCATTTTGCCGGTCAGGCCGACACGGACAAGTACATGCTCTGCCATTTCCCTTTTCTGCTTTGCAGAAAACGTAGTGGTCGTCAGTGGAAGCATCACATTTTCCATTGCCGTAAGATAGGGAATCAGCTGAAACTGCTGAAAAACAAAACCCAGGTATTCCCGGCGAAAATCGGCGCGCTTTTCCTGTGAAAGAGCATACAGGTCAATGCCGTCAATCTGAATGCGTCCCGCAGAAGGCGGGTTGAGGCCGCCGATAATACTTAGAAGTGTACTTTTACCGGAACCGGAATGCCCCATTACGGCTACGGACTCCCCTTTATAAATGTCCAGTGTTATACCGCGCAGTGCCTGGACTTCTTCACCGGATGACTTATATGATTTTTGTAAATCGCGCATATTAATTAAGACGTCTGTCATAAGAATTGTCCCTCCCGTAATGGTTTAAATAAAGCGCAGAGCTTCCACCGGATCCAGCCTCGCAGCCTTCAGAGCGGGGTATAGGCTGGCTACTACCGCCAGAATACTGGAAAGCGCCACAGACGGCAGAATCAGACTGGTATTCCAGGGAATACTTACCTGCATCTGTGCCAAGAAAGGTCCTGCCACACGGGCTAACCCGTTGCCCACGGCGAATCCGGCTAAACCGCCAATGATGCTTACAATCAGCACCTCCAGCACGATAATCTCCACCACATGCAGCCGTCTGAAGCCGATGGCCCGGAAGATGCCGATTTCACGTGTGCGCTCGTTTACAGATGAGAGCATTGTCACAAGCACCACCAAAGCAGCAACCAGCAAAACCACACCGGAGAGAGCAAAACCAAAGGACGAAAAGCGGTCAATGGTTTCCTCACGGATAAGCGCCGCCTGACGCAGGGCGGTCACCCGGCCGTTGGGCAGTACATCCGTCAGCTGAGCGACGATTTCTTCCACAGGACAGAAATTACAGTACGCCGAGACTTCAATCATTGAAAATTCACCCGGGCGGCCCACAAGGCCCTGCACCACCGCCAGATTCCCGTAAATAAGCCCGTCTTCCTCTGTACCCATCTCATGTAACACACCAGTTACTGTAAATGCCCGGCCCTGAACATCCATCAGGTCACCGGCATTTTTATCCAATGCCCGGGCTGCTCCGGATCCCAGAATAAGCCCGTCTTCCGGTACATCGAGCAGAGCCAGGTCCGTTATGCGTTCCCCGGCGGGCACACCGGCCTCTTCCCGCAGAGAAAACCAGGGTTTCATTGTAAATTCACGTTTGGTATCGACGCCCACAAACAGGGTTTGCTGGCCGTCCACAGTTACGGCACCCACAATTTTGGGAGAGATTATGTTTATGCTTTCACCATCTGGAATCTCCCTGATTTTTGGCAGATCCGCCTCGGTGAGCATTTCAACGTCAAATGCCACTTCTGAGACGTGTGTTCCGCCATAACTCAGCTCCATCCCCTCAGAACGGGGTGTAATGACCACATTGGCACCAAATTCGTCCAGCCTTTCACCCAGTTCCAGGCGCATGGCCTGCACAATACTAAAGAGCGCCACCACGGTGGCAACCCCCACCACCAGGCCAATTACCAGAAAAGCCATTTTGACTTTTCTTCTTTTTAAATTGCTTAGTGCAATCTGATAGATGCTCATCGGCACACCTCACGATTTAATCTTTAGCGTTTGTAGCGTATCAGTCAATCTCGTAGACCTGTCCGTTCCCGTAGCCGATTCGCTTAACGAGTTCTCCGTCTTTGTAGATGTGAATCTCCTGGTGGCAGCCGAAGTCCTCCACAATGGCCTCCACATCTGTATCATTGTAGTTGGCCACATAATACTCCAGGCCAATCTGACGGAGTTCGGTATCACTCAGGGTGGCACCGCCACCCCCGCTGCCGCAGCAGCTTCCGCCGCCGGCGGAATATCCGGCAGGACTGTTATTGGTGCGTGCAAAGATATAGTTGTTGATGCCCATCACGGCAATAACTGCAATCAGTGCAACAATGACATAGTCTTTCAGTGACGATCCGCCTCCGCCTCCGCCCGAAGGACGGACGGGCCTTTGGGGCCGTTCCTCTTCTTCCATATATATCTCGTCATATAATTCGTCGTCATGAATCATGTCTCTGACCAACAGGGTCACCTCCGTTTTTTTGTAGCTCTTTTACAGTGCGCGGATCCGCCAGTTAAGGACTTCACTTTCTTCAATCAGAATCATGCCGTCTTCCACAACCGGGTACATGTTGGTCGGCGGATACGAGCCGCAGGCTACAGCACCGGAGATAAACTGATGGTCTTCAATGGTGTAGGTCGTCCGGCAAACATCACAAACCAATGTATCACCCGCCAGGGAGAACGTGCGGCCGCGGCAGGGTTCACACATGCTGCTGCCGGCAAAAAGCCTGCCGGACGGAGTAATGTATGCCATGAGAGGAACCACAGTCCCTTCATTATTTTCCAGTTCAAAAAAGACAATATTGTTTTCGTCGACTTGTGACAGGGGTATTTTAATTTTGCCTTCTTCAACAACCGGTTCAACGGCGGTCATAGAAATAAATTCACCCACATAGGAACGGGGTGCGACTACAGGCTCACCGAAATATGCCTGATCGGACTTTTCGGCTCCGCCAAACTGCACAAACACGAATCCGGCGGCGAGAATGACAGCCAGGATACCGACAATAAGCGGTATTTTGCTTTTCTGGGGCTGGGAAAATTGTTCTTTCTTGCTGACACCTTTCTTCTTGGACACTGTGTATTCCTCCTTGTCTCATCTACTAAGTAGCGTAGTAGCTGATACCATTATAAAACCGACTGCTGGAAATTACAATCCTAAAAGTTTGAACAATTTGTGAACAACTGCACACGTACTAAAAAGAAAACGCGGGGACAGGTACCCTGTCCCCGCGCTGCGGTTAGCAAATAAAGCCCAGATAAAGAATCGTTCCGGCAAATAATGAAAGAAGAAGTGTGTTAAAAAGCGGGCCGGACATTGCTTTAGTTTCCTCCTGCCCGGTCAGTAAGCTGGTGATTCTTAATTCCAAATCACGTTTTTTTCCTGTAAAACCGACAACAACACCGGCTTTAAAATCACTTCTGTCCAACAGTAACCGCCATGCTTTTAACAGCGTGGCTGCATACAGCCGGCTGCTGCCAAGAGACTGTACTGTTTCACTGTCGCAGAGCCGTTCCCGCTCCAAAAGATACCGGTCAAGAAGTAATGTGCTAAAAGGGCTGAAAAACATGGCATCACGAGCCAGATGAACAAGCCAGCCGGTTCGTGTATCGCCACGGCGGATGTGAATCAGTTCGTGAATCAGGATGCCTGTCAGTTCATGATCGGACAAGTGGGCAAGCATAGGGATGCTTACAACAATCACCGGACGAGAGATCCCCGTGGCAAACGCTATAAAACTGTCACGTTGGGAATACACAATCTCCGGCATATACAGATGATGTTCGCTGCTGCATTGGCGGATAATTTTTTCCACCCGTTCCTGCTGATGCAGGTCAGGTACGGCTCCGGCGCGACGGATTCGGGCAACCAGCAGAGTGCCTGCTGCCCCCTTCAGCAACCCGATAACAAGCATCACAGCAAGCAGAGGACCCAGATATGCAATGATGCTGCTGCCTAAACGGCAAAGACCGTTAAAGAACTGCCAACCAGCACCTTCAGCAATTATGCCTGACTGGCAGCGCTTTGTCAGAACGGAGTGATACAGGATAAACCCGACAAAGGGCGTAATGAGCGCCAACAGATATAGCTGCATGCGCTGCCTGGGATATTCAATCTCAAACAGTTTTATTAAAAAAAGCACGGTAGGAAATATCAGGAAATATCCAAAAAATACGTAAATGAAAAAAGTATGCAGGTCATTGATTCCCATCAGCTCCACCGTCCTTGTTTGCGGCCAACAGTTTCTCCAGTTTTTCTATTGTTTCCCGGTCATCCCGTCTGACGCGTGAGATAAAATGAGATAAAGTTGCCTCCGCAAAGTCTTCCAGCAGGCTGTCCACCACATTACCCACCACGTTACGTGTGAACTCATCACGTGTCATAACAGGTAAGAAATATGACGTGTTGCCTTCTTTCCGCTTGTTTAGAATCTTTTTTTCCGACAAGCGTCCCATGATTGTCATCACGGTGGTGTAGGCGATTTCCCGCCGTGATACCAGTTCTTCAAAAACATCGCGAACGCAGACCTCACAGTCTTTCTGCCAGATAATATCCATGATATCGCTCTCCAGGTTGCCAAGTACTTTGTTTAGCCCCTGCATTCCCGGTTTAAAATCGTTTGGAACATTCTTCATCCCCTTTTGCCTCCCTGTAGTTCTTGTCAAGATGATTATACAGCAAACATCTACTACAGGCAATAGTGGAACCACGCAAAACGCCGGGACACAAGTTCACCAACGTGACAGTGGGGACGGGTCAGACCCGTCCCCACTGTCACGTTTCTAAATAAATAAAGTTTTTTCGTATCCGGTTATTTGCGGCTGCCGGGTTTGACAGCTGCAGAGCCATCTTGGCACATCGGGCATTCTGCAGGGTCAAAAGATTCAACCTCGAGGCTGATGAGCGGGGTATAAAGCACACCGAAGTCTGCCTGGCCGCCGCTGCGGTCCACGATGGTACCCACACCTATCACTTCACCGCCCAGAGAGCGTACCAGGTCGATTACTTCCCTGACGGAACCACCTGTGGTAACAACATCCTCTAAAACAAGTACCCGCTCGCCGGGTTTAATGTCAAAGCCGCGGCGCAGCGTCATGACGCCATCTTTGTCCCGCTCGGCAAAGAGTCCGCGCACACCGACGCTGCGGGCCGTTTCGTAGGCGATCACCACCCCGCCAAGGGCCGGGCCGATGCACAGGTCCGGTTTCTCATCTTTAAATGCACTTGCCAGGGCACGGCACAATTCCTCTGCATAATCAGGATACTGAAAGACGCGGGCACACTGCAGGTAGCGCGCGCTGTGCCGCCCCGACGTGAGCTGAAAATGGCCTTCCAGCAAAACACCTGACTTTTCAAATAGTTCCAGTACCCGTTCCCTTGGAATCATTTAATTTCCTCCTCAATTTCCGTCAGCAATCTTTGTGCTGCCTGCCTTGGGTTGTCTGATGCTGTAAGCGGGCGCCCGATCACCAGATAGTCCGCGCCCTCTTTTAAGGCGGCTGCCGGTGTCACAATGCGGCTTTGGTCATCGCCTGCGGCCCAGACCGGCCGGATTCCCGGTGTGACAATTAAAAAATTATCGCCACATGCCTGGCGTATCCAGGGAATCTCCCTGGCTGAAGCCACCACACCGTCAAGGCCCGCCCGCTGACAGGTCCCGGCCAGGCCGGCCACATGCTCCTGCAAAGACCGTGAAATCCCCAAATCTGACTGCAGCTCTTTCTCTGACATGGATGTCAGCACAGTTACGCCAATCAGCAGAGGCACGGGGATTTTAAGACTGGCAGCACGCTTTTTTGCGGCAACCGCAGCTTGGGAGAGCATTTTTTCTCCCCCTGAGGCATGAAAGTTAAACATAAACGCCCCCAGCCCCACCACCGCTTCGGCGGCACGGGAGGCCGTATTGGGGATGTCGTGGAACTTTAAGTCCAGAAATACTTTGCCGCCTGCCTCCGCAATTTTTTTGACTATACCCGGCCCTGTATTGTTGTAGAGCTGCAGGCCTACCTTATATGCTCCCACCAGGCCGTTTAATTCGTTCACCAGACCCAGCGCTTCTGCCTCACTGTCCACATCAAGGGCAACAATTATTTTTTCCCGCAACCGCAGTCACCTCTTAGCTCGTTTTTTTCCTGTTTGGCCAGCCCGATAATTTCATCTACTGATGCAAAACCATGTTCCCTAAGATAGCTCTCCAGCCCGTCTATGACCTCGGGGCAGACAGTGGGGTTAACAAAGTTTGCAGCACCGATAGCGGTAGCAGTGGCGCCGGCCAGCAGAAATTCCACAGCATCTGCTGCACTGCTGATGCCGCCCATGCCGATCACCGGAATCCCTACAGCTGATGTGACCTGCCAGACCATACGCAGCGCCACCGGCTTTACCGCGGGGCCTGAAAGGCCGCCGGTAACATTGGCCAGGACCGGACGCTTTGCGCCGATATCAATGGACATGCCCAAAAGGGTGTTAATCAGGGAGAGGGCATCGGCGCCGGCATCCTCTGCCGCTCTGGCGATTGTCACGATATCGGTTACATTGGGGGAAAGTTTTACAATTAATGTTTTTTTGGTGTTTTTGCGAATCTCCCTTACCAGTGCCGAGACCACGCCGGGGTCTGTCCCAAAAGCCATGCCGCCGGCGCTGACATTCGGGCACGAAATGTTGAGTTCATAGGCAGCTGCCGCCGGTTCATCTTCAAGCTCTGCAATGACTTTTAGATAATCACCGGCGCTGTGCCCGGCCACATTGACAATCAGCGGCGCACCGCAACCGGCCATCTTCCTTAGCTTCTCCTTTGCTGCGTGAACGCCGGGGTTTTGCAGGCCAATTGCATTTAACATCCCCGCCGGTGTCTCCGCCAGGCGGACAGGCGGGTTGCCCGGGCATGGTTCTGCCGTTGTCCCCTTAACAACAATGGCCCCTAACCGTTTTAAATCATAAAAAGGGGCGTATTCTTCTCCATAGCCAAAACAACCGGAGGCAGGCATGACCGGATTCTTTAAGTCCAGACTGCCGATTTTCACTCCCAGATCAACCTTCATGGGGGAATACCTCCTCCCCGGTAAATACCGGGCCGTCGGCGCAGACGCGTTTATAAGCGCCGTCTCTGCCGGTTGGCACCACACAACCCAGACACGCACCCACACCGCAGGCCATACGTGCTTCCATTGACACATAACACTCCCGCCGGTATGTGTGCGCCAACCGGGCCGCCTCGCGCAGCATCGGCTCCGGGCCGCAGGCATACACAGCGACGTCATGTGCGGCAATCACCGGCTCCGCCGCCTGGGTAACAAAACCTTGGAACCCTGCAGTGCCGTCATCTGTTGTTATCATAAATTCATTGGCTGCATGCCTGAATTCATCCTCCAAAAAAAGTTCATCCTTCGTCTTGCCGCCAAAGTAAAAGAAAACCTGTTTTCCCTCCTGGCGCAACCACTGCGTCAGGGCAAGAAGCGGGGCAGCCCCGATGCCGCCGGCCAGCACAACCGCAGACGACCGGCGCGTGAGGGTAAAGCCATTACCCAGCGGCCCGAACAAACGCAGCGTTTCACCACTTTTTTTCTCTGCCAGAAAAGCGGTGCCCCGCCCCGCAACACGATAGAGCAGGCTCAGGTGCTCCGGCCCGCAGCTGTGCACACTGATGGGCCGATGCAGATAGGGGTCCTGCGCGGCAGACACTTCAACCTGAACAAACTGGCCCGGGCCGGCACCGGTCTGACCCTTCAGGACCAGCCGCCGGATCTTATCTGACATCTGTTCATGGCTGTCAATCTGTAATGTCATTTTTTTTGGCATACCAACCCTCTTTTACAAACCCGTCTCCACCAGGCCGTCCTGCATAATGACACGTCCCCCGATCATTGTCAATACAGGCGTACCCGTCACAGGCCAACCGTGGAAAGGTGTATTTTTTCCTTTGGAATAGAACTTGTTTTTATCAATCGTTGTTTTGGTATCTGTGTCAATGATGACCAGATCCGCAGAACTGCCGGGCCTGAGGGTACCATAAGGCACACCAAGGATAGCAGCAGGCCTGCAGGACATCCTGTCCACCAGTTGCAGCAGGGAGATATGTCCCGGCCTTACCAGGTAAGTATAAAGGAGCGTAAAGGCTGTTTCCAGGCCCACAATACCAAAGGGTGCTGCTGTAAAATCTCTTGCCTTCTCCTCTGTGGTATGGGGTGCATGGTCTGTAGCCACCGCGTCAATGGTGCCCTCCGCAAGGGCCTGCCGCAGAGCATCTACGTCGTCGGATGTCCTAAGCGGCGGCTTCATTTTAGCCATCGTATTATATCCGTCGGCCGCTTCCTCGGTCAAAAGCAGGTGATGCGGTGTTACCTCGGCCGTCACGGGTATACCGTCCTCTTTGGCGCGCCGGATCATTTCTGCAGCAGCTGCTGTGGAGACATGCATAATATGAACGCGGCTGCCTGTTTCAGCCGCGAGCAGCAGGTCGCGGGCCAGCATGACCGTCTCGGAACTGACGGAAATTCCCGGTAATCCCAAGCCCTTTGCCACAGCACCGTCATGCAGCTGCCCGTCTGCTGCCAGAGATTCGTCTTCGCAGTGTTCCAACAGCGGGATATCCAACCGGCGGCAAAGCAGTAATGCCCGCCTAAGAACCTCCGCATCGCGCACACCGCGTCCGTCATCCGTTACGGCACGGGCGCCCTGGCGCACCATTTCCGCAATATCCGCCAGTTCCCCGCCGGCTGAATCCTTTGTTACAGCGCCCACCGGCCAGATGCGGACCAGGCCGGCCTGCTTTGCCAGCGTGTTTTGCTGCTTGACTTTCTCCCCGTCATCCATCACCGGTCGTATATTGGGCAGCGCGGTAATCCCGGTATAACCGCCGGCGGCTGCCGCCCGGCTTCCTGAGAGGACCGTTTCTTTGGTTTCCCCGCCCGGTTCCCGCAGATGAGTATGCAGATCAATCAGGCCGGGAATCACTGTCTTGCCTTCGGCAGCAATAACCTGCCGGCCCAATACGGACATGTTTTGTCCAATCGCTGCCACCCTGCCGTCACGTATCAGGATATCCGCCAATTTATTGTGCTGTACGCTGGGGTCGACCAATACTCCGCC
>JAWSUT010000007.1:69312-118657 GCA_033549345.1 Bacillota bacterium
CTCCGCCCCGGATAAGTATTTCCATTGCCTTCACTCCACCACGCTAAATTTTACTTCAGATCCGCTATAGCAAGCAGCCTGTTCGCCACGGCAATACCCAACATATACAAAGACGCTGTCGGCAGATACGTCTGAGCTACAGCATCAAAGAGAATATTGGCGGTTGCCGGGAACTCGTCATCACCCAACCAGAGAATAAAAGCCAGCGACAGCCTGGGAAAGGCAGGAATCACCATGCCGGCATGCCCCAGGTTCACAGCCGTCCCACCCAGTTCTTGTGCTGCGGTTACAAATGCTTCTCCGCTGCCACCAAACGCCCGCGCCAGCGGGAAAATTGCTTCCTGCTGAAACGGCGCGAAGTGATGAGGCCCCCCCGGCAGTTCCAGGAAGGAAAGCCAGTGTTCCCTGGGCGGCAGGCCACTTGCCTGCGCAAGATACTGTAAGATAATAATCAGCTCTTCATGGGGCGGCTCCGGCCAACCGGACACTCTCACCTCGCCACCGGGATGTGTGACCAGACACGGCCGGCCCAGATATGTTATTTCAATTCCTTCCTGCGACCTGTACGTACCCCCGCAAAGATCCGCCATGATTTGTGGATCCTTATCGGAAAAATCCTGGAGCGCATCCAGATATGCCTGTTTATACTGCATGTTCGCCTCCGGCAGATTAGATTTCGTACTAAGTTCGTCATTTCCGGACATTTTCCCTTTTTTACCCGCCGGGGGAATTCCCTGCCAAAATAATTAAAAAAGAAATTATCTATAGATTTTCCTATAATAAAAGAAAAAAGACGCTGCGTTACGTCTTTTCTCCTGCATTGGCATCTTTATCTTCATCACGCTACAGGCAGTGCAATTTTCCTGCCTGTTTTTTCTTTACGGAACAATGGATGAAACAAAACTTCATGATTGACCCGCCACAAACTGTCCTGATAGCGCAGAGCCAGTTTCATGCAGTAATCCGGAAAGCGTTCATAACGCAAGAGAGAAGCAACCTGGTAATAAAACTCCCGCCCTTCACGGGTCAGGGACAGGCGGTCCGGGACGAGCATGTCATTTTTCTGCAAGTCGGCCAGGATACTCTGGACTTCGAAGCTGTGTACACCTGCGGACCCTTTATAAAAATCATAGCGGATGCCAGGCCGCTCACCGGGTGGACTGCTGGCGGTAGCCAGAAACAAAAAATTATGCACCGTCCGCGGGCGGTCAAATTTAAAAGTAGATAACAATTTCAACATCAGTACGTGATGCAGTGTATAGGTAAATGAATAAACCGTCATCAGAATCTGCGCCCTTTCTATGTTAGCTTACACATTCAGTTTGGGCGCAATCGAGACAAATTATGCCGGCCGGAATCATTTACTAAAATTTGCTTCTAGGAAGTGGCTTTCCTTGATGCCCGCCGTACTTCTTTTGTTTTATACATCTGGTCATCTGCCAGCTTAACCAGTTCCACTTTATTTTTTGTATGAGACGGAAAGGTGGCATACCCCACTGAAACACTCATCCTGCCCCCCGGCATCTGTTCATACCCGGGAAAAGCATGCTGGCCGATTCGTTTTACAACCCGGGCAGACAGCTGCAGGGCCCCGTCTTCATCTGTATTGGGCAAAATAATGGCAAACTCATCCCCACCGTAGCGGGTAGCAATATCAGAGCCCCGCACAGCCTCCTGCAGGACAGAACCAAACTCCCTCAGCAGTTTATCTCCTTTTGGATGGCCAAAGGTATCGTTATATTCTTTAAAATAATCCAGGTCAAGCATTATCAGGCTAACCGGGGTGTCTTCCCGCTCGGCGCGTTTTATTTCTTTGTCCAGAGCATCCTGGAAATAACGGTGGTTGAATAGGCCGGTCAGTTCGTCAACCAATGCTTTCTTTTCCATTTCCCTGTAAAGCAGGGCATTTTTGATTGAAAGTGCCAGTTGGTTGACAAACGTCTGTAACAGTTCACACCGCTCCGGTGTAAACAGATACGGCCTCATGCTGGCCACAATAACCACACCGAGTTTTTGGCCCTGGTGAATCAGCGGTAACGCCGCCTCGCTGGCATGACCCAACTGTCTTACCCAGGTTTTGTCCGTGATTCGCTCATCGTTTAACGGGTCCTCGATGTAGACGCCCTCGCCGGAAGAGAGAGCCAACCCGGGCAGACAGAAGTCTGCCGGAAATGTCTCGGGAGTGCCAAATACCGGTGGCAGGTTGCTGGCTACCCTTCTCAACGTTTTTTCATTTTCGAGCAGCCAGATATCCGCATAGTCAAAACCCAGGCTCTCGCGGATAATCTGCAGGCTTTTATGCAGGACATCCTCAGGTTCCAGAGAAAAAGCAAAAAGTTCGCTGGCCTTATACAGTGATTTCAGCAGTTTGTTCTGCGCTTCTACCGCCTGTTTTGCACGGTAAAAACGCTCCGACAGGAAAGCAATAAAAAAACCAATCAGTAATGCCCCAACCAGGGCCAAGAGCCCGGGTCTCCACACGCTACTTGTGAAAGCGGCATAGAGTGCCGGTGTACCGGCGACAGCGAGTATGAAGAAGAAAGGAACCCGTATTTTTTGCTTCATCTCCATCAAACTCACCCCGTTCCTTTTACTGTTACCTCTACCTGTATATTCGTTCACATGCCGGCCCGTCTGTGGCACCCCTGCGCCCTTTACTGTCGCATGTCGTGTAATTTCAGCGATATCGCTTTTAGGGTAGCCGCTGTTGATTCACGGATAACCACCTGGGCCAGTTCATCATAGGGTGTAGTTCCCCGGTTAACAATAATCAGGTTTTTACTGTAGCGGGGCAAAAACCCTACAGGCGCTACCTGCAGGCTGGATCCGACCACGAGCATGCAGTCGCATTTTAA
The DNA here is from genome assembly GCA_033549345.1 of Bacillota bacterium. Classification (GTDB taxonomy): domain Bacteria; phylum Bacillota; class Dethiobacteria; order Dethiobacterales; family Dethiobacteraceae; genus JAWSUT01. Next base: position 72,168 of record JAWSUT010000007.1, read on the forward strand.
TGCTTCCTTGTGTGCCAACTGAAAATCGGGCGGCATATCTTCACCAAACAGGGTTACATCGGGCTTAATGATTCCGCCGCAGTGCGGGCAATCTGTTCCTTCTTCACGTTTCAGAAAGACAAGAATATCTTTGATATCACTTTTTTTGCTGCAGGATCTGCAGGTTCCCCTGCGGAACGTGCCGTGGACTTCAAGCACATTTTTTGCTCCGGCCATTTGGTGCAGGCCATCGATATTTTGTGTAATTACTGACCGCACAAGACCCATTTTTTCCATTTCCACCAGAGCACTGTGGCCTTCGTTGGGAACCGCTTTCTCTATGAGGCTAAGCAGCGGCCGTATGCGGCGATAAAATGCATGGGGGTCTGCATTAAAACTTTCTATTGTAAAATCTTCCGGGTCTTCCCGTTCCCACAACCCTGTCCCGGGGCTGCGGAAATCAGGTATCCCGCTCTCGGTAGAAATTCCTGCTCCTGTCAGTGCAACGGTATAGTTAGCGTCTGCCAGAATCTCCGCCGCCAGGTGAATCTGCTCATCATATGGCAAAACAATTCCCTCCAGGAGTTTTTTTCCATTATACTTGGTTCTTCCGGTTTTGCCAATTAGCGTTTACAATTTTGTCCGGGTTTTTGCTGTACGACCTTTACCGCTTTTGTAACGGCAGCGACCACATCCACGTAGCGCTGGATCTCCAGAATATCAGCCTTGGAATACGTTGCGCCGCGCTGCGTAACAACATACCGGGGGGGCAGATCATTTAATGCCAGAGCCGCCATATCCAGACGACATTGCTCACAATTACAGGCCTCTGTTTTTTCGGCTGCCAGCACTTCATTAAGGCGCTGATAAACCAGTTCTTCCATCAGGTTGCGTAATTCCATGCACCCCACCTCTTTCATTCTCTCTACATCACTTATTCCATAAAAATGCATATTTTCCTGCATGCTAAAGGGTTTATAGATTTGGTGAGTACAACCGGCTGTCCTTAGCGCATCCATGTCCTGCCAATAACGGTCGACCAGCAGTGATTCCAACTTTCTTGCCGTCCTTAGCCTGCGGCATACTGTGCGGTAAGACTGCCTGACTGTAATGCTCTGCGCACCTTCAAGCCGAAGAGTACAGGGACCGGGCGTCTCACTCACTTCAATGACCGAGCGAAGCCGGAAGTAGCCGTAGGCCGGGTCACCGCTAATGAGTGGGTTTCTTGATTTAATGGGAACGTAGAGTAAAAACGGCGTTAGTACCAGCGGTACGAGGTTCTTCTGACCGGTTATCGCGCCAAAACGGCGGCGTGCCTCTATCAGGTTTAGTGCAAATGTGTTTGCCAGCCTCCGGATAAATGACTGCAGCCCAAGGTCAATACAGCCCGTTGTCCCTTCACGAAAAAAAACCTGAACACACCGGCCCAGGCCCTCTTTATCCCCCGGGATGAAAGCTGCAATCCTGTGTATTTCATCTACATGCATATAAAAATGGCCTCCTTGTCAATATGTACGGAGGCCATTAATCTGTCTGCTTAAAATTATATGTTTTTCATGTCAGATTCGTTCCAGTCTGATTTTAATCCCTGAATAAACAGTTCCCGCCAACGCGGCCCGTCATATTCCATTAAAAATATCCCCTGCCATGTTCCCAGACACAATCCATTCTCTTCAACCGGCACCGTTACACTGTTTCCCGTTAAAATAGCCTGAATATGGGCATGTGAGTTACCTTCCCGGTGCCTGTAATGCCTCTCGGGCGGGACAAGCCTGCGCAGCGCATCATTTACATCCTGCATCACAGCGGGGTCTGCATGCTCATTTATAGTAATGCCGGCCGTAGTATGCGGACAAAAAACCAGAACTGCACCCTGTCGCAGGTTCCACTCCCGCACAACGGCAGCCACGCGTTCTGTTACGTCCACAGCCTGTTGGGCATGTTTTGTCTGCAGTTTCAGAACGTGCATGCCGTCCACCCCCGGCTATTCATATTCACCTTTCAGGCAGGAAATCATATTGCGGTATGCTTTTTCATCAATCTTCAGGACGCTGTTAATCTGCTTAAACTTGTTGGAAATACTGCCGGCGGAAATGCCATACTCCCTGGCCAGTTCTTTTTGTGTCAGATTCAGGAAGTGGAAACGCGCCAGACTGTATTCCAGGGCGGCTGCCCATGTCTCAACTTTATTGATCCTCGGGGTTTCCGGGTAAACCGAATTAATATAATCCAGCCAGATTGCCTGCACATCATCAAAGAAACCCTCTTCGTAACAGTCACTCTCACGCATATTTTGTATGGAGCAGTCAACGACCTGCTGCCATTCTTTACGCCATTCAGGCATTTTAATCGGGTAGCTGTCTAAATCCATTTCCCGTAACTGTCCCTCAACAAAGACCTGAACTTTTTCCCGCTCACCCAGGCTTTTTAGTTCCAGCAGGGCCAACTGCCGAAACCGTTCCTTAATCCAAGGGTTCCGGACAAAATCCCGCAGGGCTTTTCGTGCCCCGTTGCCGCCGAGTACCCCGTAAAAACGCAGGATGTCTTCCTTAAATTCATCTGAATCATGATACAGTCTGTTGTTTAGAGCTTTACGAAAGTCTCTGCTGTTCCGGTAAAGATTTCCCAGTTCTTCAGCGCTGCCGGTTTCCAGTGTCTTCTCCAGAAATAAATCGCGCTGCGAATAAGCCGGCAAGTCAAATGCCACATCTTCATCAATGGCGTCTAAGAGCTCCATAGCCTCAAAGGACATTTCACCGTCAGGCTCGGCCTGAAGATAGTACATCAGGTATTCCCTGGACTTCTCCAGATCTTCCAGCAGGCCGTAATTAATCGCCAGCAGAAAATAACAGTCGCCGATTGTATCCCCGAGTTCATTGATAATATGCAGGAAAATCCGGTTGGCTTCCTTAAGCCGTCCCAGCTTACTTAACATACAGGCCAGATTATAGTGATTAAACGGGTTTTTCGGCTCCACCGACACTGCCTTTTGAAAAAACCGCAGTGCCTTGTCGGGTTTATTTTTCTGGTAGAAGAACATGCCCTTTTGCAGATAAAAGGCTGCTTCCTGTTCAAAAGGAACAACATTGCCCCCTGCCTCAGGATTATTTAGCTCTGCTTTATTCTTAGCCTCTTTCATGTTCATCACCACCGTGTCGTATTATTCTGCCAGGCCCAGATAAATATCCCTCTCCAGCAAACGGTCCCAGTCCGTCCACCCGTCACCCTTGCTTCCTTTGCCTGCCACCTGGCCGAATTGGTTCAGCCTTGCCGATATAAGGTCTGCGTGGTGCAGCGCATATGCACTAAAGGTCCGCGGGATTTCAGGAGAACCCCACTCTTTTTGCCCGTGATGGGAAAGGAGCATATGTGCCAGTTCAAGATACAGTTCTGCCGGGAATTTACTGAGTTTGCCGACCCGCTCATCCAACATCTCCTTGCCGATGGCAATATGACCCAGCAGTTTGCCCCGTGTTGTCAGCTCAAAGGACAGGGAATTTGCATCATATTCCTCAATCTTACCCATATCATGCAGGAGAGCACCGCAAAGAAGCAAAGGCAGGTTCAGGCCGGGATAAATCTTTGAAAAGTGCAAACAAAGTGCTGCCACTTCGAGGGAATGCTCCAAAAGACCGCCAATGTAGTTATGGTGAACGGAACGTGCTGCGGGTGCTTCCAAATATCTGCGCAAAAACTCACTGTCACCGAAGAATAAGTCCATCAGTTTTGCCAGATTGGCGTCCGTCACTTCTGCAAGGACCACGCGAAGTTCTGCCACCATCTCGTTCTTATCCCTCGGTGCCACCCGTTGAAACAGGCTGCGATCAATCCGGTCCGCAGGCAGCGGTTCCAATCCGTGGATGACAAGCTGGGGGCCCCGATATGTGCCCACTTCACCACGAATCCGCACAACATCCCCGACCTGAAAGGTCGCCGCCAGTTCCGTCCCTTTATCCCAGGCTACAGCCCTGATTGTTCCGGAGATATCGCTTAGCTGTAAACGCAGGAAGTGTTCCCCGGCGCGGTTCGGCTGGCTGAAAGGAATAAGCGCTTTTTCCGTTACCATAAAGTCACTGTGAACTGAGTCTCCTACCTGCAAATCCGTTACAAAATGCTTCTCCACATTGTCCTCCGTCAATAAACTATTCACTAAGAATATATTCAGCACAATCTGCCGATTTCCTCTTTCGACACGCACTGCCAGGGTATCTTAACCTTTGCTTAATATTTGCACCTGCCATTCTTCCCAGTCCATCCCCCAAGAACCATAGTGACACGAAAAAAGCCGGCCTTGCGGCCGGAAAAGGACACGTGCGCTTCTTGCCACAGAACACACACTGTACCCAGTATCTATTATATTCAATTTTAAAAATTGTATAACATTGTCAAATATACTATTCTTTTTTGCTGAAGGCAGATTTCCGCTCTGCTACATACGCTGCGGCGGCGGCCCTGTTTGCCAGGTTTAGTTTGGCAAAGATCTTTGATACATAATTGCGGACTGTCTTTTCCGCCAAAAAGATTGTATCTGCAATCTCCTGATTTGTTTTTCCTTCAGCAATGAGCAGTAATATTTTTCTTTCCGTTTCTGTAAGCTTGGCCTCGTTTTCTTTTTCCAGGGCAATATCTTTCATCCGCAGCAGTACTTTTCCGGCAATACTCGGATCGAGCAAAGATTCGCCGCCGGCTACTTTTTCTATCGATTCAACCAGTTTGTCATTGTCCATCTGTTTGAGAATATAGCCGGCAGCACCGGCCATAATTGAAGCATACACAGCCTCGTCATCTGCATACGAGGTCAGCATGATGACTTTGCTTTCCGGGAAACGGCTCCGTATTTCCTGACAGGCCTCAATCCCGCTCATCCCCGGCATGCGGATGTCCATAATCACCACATCCGGCCTTTCATTTTCAACCAGGCTTAATGCCTCCGGGCCTGACTCGGCTTCACCCACCACAATGAAATTGTCAAAAAGCTCCAGAAGTGTTTTTAGTCCCATGCGTACCACTGCATGGTCATCGACGATTAGAACACGGATCATTTCGTATCCTCCTTACTCTGTGTCAGGTTTACCCAAACCAAAATAATCCACATCCTTGATAAAAGCAGTTCGTAAATAGTTCAGCTTACTGTAGGGAAATTTTAACTCAAAATACGTGCCCTGGTTCGGAGCCGAGTGAAAAACAATACTTCCCTGCAGCATGGTAACCCGGTTAAAAATATTTTCCAGCCCCTTTCTCTGTGCTGCATGCTTTACCAAATCCAGTTTTTCGGGGTCGAAACCAACACCATCATCGCTGAAATGTATTGCCAGGCTATTTTCCATGAATGTCAACCGTAACCGGACAAGGGAGGCCCGTGAATGTTTGGCTGCATTGGCCAAAAGTTCTCTGACTATTTGCACAATATGGTTAACCTGGACAATATTCAGTTCACCTGTCTGCCGCCCGGAAACTGAGTAATCAACCTTCATAACGGCATATGCTCTGAACCGCTCAACCAGGTCAGCCATTGCTTCCTTCAAAGACACAGAAGAATAATCATCAAGATGGAGCTCTTCAATATAATCCCGCAAATCCTGGATAATATTGTCGAGGTCACTTTTTGCCATGTCCATTTGCCTGTTCGCTTCTTCAGGTTTTTTTTTGATTAAAATTCCATGCTGTTTTAATTTCAGGCCGACGCCGTAGATGGACTGGATAATTCCGTCATGAAGCTCTCTGGCTATGCGGTCCCGTTCTTCAGCGAGCACCTGGCGCCGCAGCGCTTCCTCCAACCGAAATTCCCTTTCTACCTCAAACACATTAACGATCTTGACAACAAAATATGTCACTATCACTAAATAGACCGAGCGGAAAAAAACAACCGGTATTCCTGTTACCATGGTAAATGTATTCTGGTTTAAAATGACTGCGGGCCATAAAACGGGGTGGGTTGCAATCATGCCAATGAAAAAAACTCCGGCAAAAAATGTATACGCCAATCCTTTGACATGCTTAACCAGTGAAGGAATTCTGAATTTTTCAATCTCACTGGTATGCAGCAGCAATCCGTAACCCGTTAGCAAAAGGCCCGGTATGGAAAACATATAGCGCGAAAGATTATCCATTACACCCAGGTAAGATGAATAGTTAAGAAAACCCAATGAATACAAAGCCATCAGTAGCCAGACCAGACTCACCGCCAAGCCGGCCCAATAGAGCGGTCTCGCTCGATCAACAACACCGGCCACAAGGCGAATGCCAAGCCATAAAATCACCATAAAGGCGAACGCCCGCAAAAACAGATCAAGATTCCAGAGGACGTATTGCGTATATTCGGATAATTCAGCGCCTTTGGTATACAGTGTAATTGTCAGGAGCTGATTGACACCGAACAAAAAGCCATATACGGACAGCAGCCAAAAAGACCGGGCCAGATTCAGCTCACTTCTGCGGTTTAGTTTCAGGACAATGGCAAATGAGTATAAAAAGAAGAGTAAAGCGTAGATAACATGCATGATGAGCATATTTTCCGCAAAAAAATTACTAATCACTTCAACCCATCCTTTACCTGCTGCTTTTTGTAATAATATTCTTGCTACATAAGGTATTTCCCTTCCAGGGCATATATCTGATATCTAACACGGGAATTGTGCGGTTGTGTAGATGCCCTGACGGCAAAAAATGTTTCCCTGCCGTTCCAGGGTTTGCAGGTGTTTTTTTATCATTTGCCGTTCGAAATAGTAGAAAAGTAACTTTGGCTGAGGATGGCGGGGGTAAATCAGCTGCCTGGCTGCCAGTTCATCAAGCGTGTGCGGCTTGTGCAACGCCCGCAGAATCTTATCATCCCGTTCTGCGAAGGTGGCGGCATAGTCTTTGAGGCGTTTTATTACATTGTCCCTCACACAGGCATCTTCATGCCCGCTGACAAAGATAGCCGGGTTGATGCCGGTTATTTTTTCCATTGTCTCCCGGAATGTTTCCAGGTTGGAATACTCATGGGCATACCAGGGACCAAAGCGTGTCAGGTCAATGTCTGCACCAAACATCAGGCCTGTTTTTTCCTCGTAAAAGCAGCAGTGGCCCGGTGTATGGCCCGGTGCATGAATCACACGAAGTTTTGTCCGGCCAAAATCGAGAATATCACCGTCACTGTAACTTTTATCGACACGGGAAGGACGATGGTCAAGAAGTGGCATAAACGTGGCGATCTCCTCCGGCGTAAACCGGTCATAGCCGGTATAGCGCAGCATCTCATCGTAGCTCACCAATGCCGGCCTGTCATCTTCATGACAGAGAATCTGTGCCTCCCCAAACCGGTCGTTACCCCGCACATGATCCGGATGGAAATGGCTGTTAACCAGGACGTCAACACGGCCAAGCACCGGCTCCAGGCATTCATCACCGGCTGCGCTGTCGATGAGTCCGCAGACATCATCCCTGATATACAGGCAGTGACAATAAGGAAAGCGGCCATTATTTCTGCCGGGAAGCAGATATATTGTGTCGGTAAGTTTTATCATATGACCCTCCAATATAAAATAAAGACGCTGACTCGTTTTACTTTTTGGAAGCGTCTTTATTTTTCTTAAGGGGCTGCCGCCCCTTCGACGGGTCTTCGACCCTGACCACCCCGCAGGAGTAAGGGGGTGTTCCCCCTTACCAACCCCCTTAGTCAAGGAACACGCTTTTCTGCATGCTTATCCTTGCCTAAAATAAAGAGAGCCCGACATCGGCCGGGCTCAAATCTAACAGGCTCTACTCGAATGTGGGGCGGGGCAGAAGGCCTGCCCGCTCACAGATTTCGGGGACGATTTCTTCCCAGGCAACGGCCATGATGTGGACACCGGCCACGCCTTCCACCGTTTTCAGATGCTCAATCATCTCCACGCAGAGTTTGATGCCCTCTTCTTTTTTCTTCTCGGCACCCTTGATCCGGTCGATGATTTCATCGGGGACAATCATGCCGGAAACGTTATTTTTCATATAGCGGGCGGCCCCGAGAGACTTAATGGGAATCACGCCTGCCATGATGGGTACTTTTTTGTGAATGCCCAGTTCACGGACTTTTTCCATCCAGCGCTCGAAACGGTCCATGTCGAAGATGGCCTGTGTCTGGATGAAATCGGCGCCGGCTTCCACTTTTTTGGCCAGACGGTACGCCCGGTATTCGAACGGGTCGGCAAACGGGTTTTCCACCGCGCCAATGAAGATATCGATGGGAGCTTCCAGCTTTTCACCGCCGGCGAAGGTCTCCTCGTCGCGCATCTTTTTCAGCGTCTGAATCAAGTTCATGGAATCCAGGTCATTGACATTCTTGGCTTGGGGCTCATTGCCGAAATTGGCATGGTCGCCCTGCAGACAGAGAATGTTCTTCATACCCAGCGCCACCGCACCCAGGACGTCCGACTGGATCGCAATCCGGTTACGGTCGCGGCAGGTAATCTGAATCACAGGGTCCAGACCCTCTTCAACCAGAATTCTACCGCAGGCGATGCTGGATGTGCGCACAATGGCTGTCTGGTTATCTGTCAGGTTGACAGCGTCGACACAACCCTTGAGAAGGTGAGCATGATGTTCGATTTTTTCCCGTTCGGCACTTTTTGGAGGACCCAATTCGCCTGTGACAGCGAACGCTCCGCTTTCGAAAACTTTTTGCAGATTGCTCTTAGTCATTAAGCTTCACATCCTCCCTGACCATTTTTCTCGGTCCGCCGGAATGGGACGTTGACCAGTCTTTAGGAGGCTTAACTTCCTCAAGGGCGGATAACTTGTCAAATTTCATCATCCGCTCCACAATCAGATGCCAGCCGCATTCCGTTTCTTTGCTGACCTCACATTTGCCGTCCTGTGAACCGCCGCAGGGGCCGTTTAACATACTCTTGGAGCAGCGGGCAATGGGGCAGATCCCCATAGTTTCTTCCAGGACACAGTTCCCACAGCCCAGGCAGTTTTCCATCCAGACGCCCTGCTGTACCGGCAGGCCCATGAAGGTGGTGTTCACGCCGGGAAGAGTCCGCATGTCCGCGTAATGCATATTCATGGTCTGAATCCCAACGCCGCAGGCCAGAGAGACGACCACGTCCGCTTCTTCCACCAGCTTGCGGGCAGACTCCAGGTATTCAAACTCACACTGGCGCTCCACGGTATGGGCTTTCACATCGACGCTTTTACCAGCTTTTTTGCGGCCGATGGAGATAGCCGAGGCCGTTTCTTTGGCTTCTTTCTGGCCGCCTGCCATGCAGACGGTGACGCATTCGCCACAGCCCAGCACAAGCACCTTTTCAAACGGTTCTACTGCTTTGATGATTTCGGAAAGAGGTTTACGTTCAGCGACGATCATTCCTCTTCACCTCCCCCACCATTTAACACTGCATCAACCTTAGCAAGGAATCTTTCAGCAACCGGGGCAAAATCTCTGACTTCATCAACAGTCAGGTTCAGGTGCTCAATGCGGTCTTTTTCCAATCCGATCTGCTCCAGGATCTCCCGGGCACGACCGGCACGCTGACCGGCCCACTTGGCCACGTCATGGTAGGTGCATTCATCTTCCTGCTCACAGCCGGCGATGAAGACGCCTTCGGCGCCCAGATCAAAGGCTTCCAGGATGTTCTGCACTTCCACTTTGGCCACGCAGGGCACCCGGACGATGGCCAGGTTTTGCGGTTTGCCGTTATTGATATATTTTAGGAAATCCTTTTCTGCAAACGCACCGTAGCTGCAGCAGAAGACTGCCGTAGCAGGGCCGCCGTTGCCTTTGGCCTGCTCTAGCGCATCGCCCAGTTGATTCAGTGCGTGCTGGGCATAATGGTTGCGGAAACGGATGGCCGAGGCGGGACAGATGCCGACGCACAGGCCGCAGGCCTGGCACTCTTCGTTGCGGATGGTGAAGTTGCCTTCATCATCAATATGCGGCACATCGTAGGGGCAGGTGCGCAGACAGGTAAGGCAGACAGCACAGATTTCATCCATCACTTCCGCACCGGCGGCGCAGTCCATGCAGCGGCGGCTCTCACAGAGAGCCATACGCTCGTCATAGCCGATTTCCACATGGTCATTGTGCTGGATGCGTGTGTGCTCATCCAGGAAGGGGACGGCGTACCGTTCGATACGCTTAACTTTCTCCACCGTTTCGGGGTTGAGCATGTCAAGAACCTCAAAACGATCCGCCAGGTTGGCGTCAAAGGGAACATTGTCCAGGAAGCTTTGCACGCCAAGGGCCACTTTCTGACCCGTCGACATGGCTTTAACAGCAGAACCCGGGCCGAAGACCACTTCACCGCAGGCAAATACGCCGGGACGGGTGGTCTGCATGGTGCGCATATCAAATTTCATCATACCGCGTTCATTGAGTTCAATTCCGGACTCCGTCAGGTAAGAGAGATTGTCATTGCCCTGACCGATGGCAAAAATAATGGTGTTTACAGGAATGACGTTTTTCTGCTCACCAAACTGCGGGTTGAACCGCTTTTGCTCATCAAAAACAGAGAGAACTTCCTGTACTTCCAGGCCGGTAATCTTACCGGCATCATCAGTGTGAATGGCTTTGGGACCCCAGGCGGGGAACAGTTCCACACCTTCTTCTACAGCCTCTTCAATTTCCCATTCAAAGGCAGGCATGGTGTTGCGGCACTCCAGGCAGGCCAGCTTAACGCTTTCGGCACCGCAGCGGACAGCCTGACGGGCCACGTCCATGGCCACATTGCCGCCACCGATAACAAGTACGTTTCTGCCCGGTTCAAATTTAAAGTCATGATACTTGGCGCTGTTTAAAAACGGCAGGGCCAGCATCACATCTTTGGCGTCGGAGCCTGGGATGGGGATGGCTTTGCTTGTCGGCAGGCCCAGAGCCAAAACAATGGCCTGAAAGTCTCCGGCCAAATCTTCAATGGAGAAGTCTTTACCCAGTTCCACGCCGGTTTTGATTTCCACACCGAGGTCGGCCACGCGGGAAACATCCTGGCGCATCGATTCCATCGGCAGGCGGTAATGGGGAATAAAGTTGGTGATGGCGCCGCCGGCTTCGGCGGAGCGCTCAAAAATAGTAACGGCAAAGCCTTGCTCCGCCAGAGACCGGGCTGCGGCCAGGCCGGCGGGTCCGCCGCCCACCACGGCGACTTTCTCCGTACGGGTAACTTCCGCTTTTTTGACTTCCGGCCAGTTTCCGTTTTCCAGGGCGAATCGCTTCAGCGCACGGATTGATACCGCTTCGTCAACATCTTTGCGGCGGCATTCAGTTTCGCACGGATGTGCGCAAATCATGCCGCAGACAGATGCCAACGGATTGGGAGCGGTAATGGCCTCCACAGCCTTGTCGTAATTGCCCAGAGAAATCTGACGGACATACTCCTGCACGTCCGTATGGACCGGACACCCGCCCTGGCAGGGCGGGTATTGTGTCACAGCGGAAGACTCATTGTATTTCATCGTACTCAAAAGGATCTTCCTCCCTTACGGCAACATTTATTTCTGCTGCTTCTTGTATACGTCCACGTAGCTGTCGCAGTAGATATCAAGGTTCATGATAATCCGCGCAGTCGCGATGGCTTCAATCAGCTCGGGGTCACATGCATCGGCAACGGCAGCATCAAGGCCGTTGGACACACCCATGGTGGCGAAGGTGCGGTTAATCAGCTCGCGGCTCTTTGTGCCCTGGGAAATGTTAGAGAGTCCCACAACGGTACGCGGAGAAGGATCGGCAAGAAGCTTAATCTGACGGAGAGTCAGCATAACTTCCGGGCCGTGGTCCTGGCCGACGTTGCAGGGTAATACCAGCGGGTCGATATAAAGGTCTTCCATGGAGATGCCATACGAGTCGGCAGCGGCCACAAGTTCCATAGCCAAAGCCACACGGGTATCGGCATCCTTGGGAATACCCTGTTCATTCATGGCCAGGCCGATAACGGCGGAATTGAATTTTGCGGCCATGGTGAACACGCGCTCCATCTTGGGCCATTCGGCGGGGACAGAGTTAATCATAGCCGGGCGCTTGCACAGTTCCAGGCCGGCTTCAATCGCATCGTAGTTGGTGGAGTCAAGAGCCAAAGGCAGGTCACTTGCTTCCTGGGTTTTTTCAACGAGCCACTTCATAACTTTAACCTGGTCTTTTGCAGCAGGACCGGTGTTGATATCAAGATAGCGGGCGCCGCCTTCTTCCTGACGCTTGGCCCACAGATGAACCGCGGTGGGGTCTTCGTCACGGATGGCCTGGGCAATATCCTTAAACATGCCGTTAATTCTTTCACCGATAATGAACATAGATTCAACCTCCCATTCTTTTGGGCTGCAGTAAAAACCGGTAACTGAGATTTTCACGGCATACCCGGTGGTTTTAAAAAGCGGCCGCAGGCTGCCCTGCAGCCGCGCAGTACTGTCTAGAAGCCGGATTCTACCATCAATTCCTCGATGTTTGTTTTAACCAATGATGCAGCTTTGGGATGGCGCATAACCACAATATCCATACCTGCCTGAAGCAGGGCTGTTGCCGTGGTGGCTTCCCAGAGGATAGCGCGGGGCTCCTGTTCGCCCCAGGCGGGGAAATCATCCTGTGAAGCGTTGGCTTCCTTGGTCCGCCATACTTCAAAGCCCACATTGCCGATCATGGGCAGAGCCAGCATCTTATCGCCCTGCAGGGCACCGTTGCGGGCACGTTCCATAATGGAGTAGCCGTATTCAAGACCGTAGCCCAGGGCGGCGATGGTCGGGTCAATGACAATCCGGTCGCCCGGGAGGTTCATTTCAGTAATCAGGATGTTTAACTGCTTGCAGATGTTAATGTCAATGGGAGACTGGGCAATGATGTTGTGCTTGTGAACCATGCAGGCAGCAGTGAGAGACTTATAGTTTTCCTGTTCCGCCACACCAATGAGGAGATTCTCACCTGAGGCAGCTTCTGCCACAGCGGGAAGAACCAGGTTGTCTTTTTCCGCTTTGCCGCTGCCGAGAACAACCAGCGGGCACTCCACGGCGGCCAGAACATCTTTAACCACTTTAACGCAGTCTTCGGGAGAAGCGTCGCTAATATCGGGGTCAGCCCCTTTGAGGCGGAGCACAATCAGATCTGCGCCATATTCCTCAACACACTTCTTTGCCCATGCTGCAGGGTCACCAAAAACATCGCCGTAGTATTCGTTGAAGCAGGAATTCCAGTCTGTGGGAGCAACGTCCCAAACCTCAAGGGCCACTACGGGACGATTCGGGAATTCACCTTCAAAGTGGAGGAAAGGCAGTGCGCTTTCGCCGCCTACGGTAATGGTGTAGCCGCGGGTGCCGCCCTGTTCTTTGGTGGCGCCCAGTACGACTTCACCGACTTTACTTCTGTACTTTTCAACAACTGGAGTGAAAGCCATATCGTAACTCTCCTTTCTTTATGGGTTACACATTTATTTCAGATCGGTTACCGACGGGAAAAGTGTCATGTCTGTGTGCGGCAGGAACAATGCCGACATAAATTCATCCATAAAGTCATTCCCAACGGACAGTTCCAGATAGGTCATTTTTTTACCAAGGTCCTGTGCCTCATGAAAGGCTTCCTGTGAAAGCAGGGCAAGCCGTGCACCTTTGACCGAGGAGTTGCCGATAAACATATATTTCTCAGGTGGCAAGTCCGGCAAAAGTCCGATGGTAATGGCATCGCGAATATTGATAAAATTCCCGAAACCACCGGCAATCAGCACTTTGTCAATCACTTCTTCCGTGAGCTGAACGGCATTGAGCATACTGCGAATCCCGCCGTAAACGGCTCCTTTGGCCCGGAGCAGATTCTTGATGTCATTTTCTGTTACGATAATGTCCTTGCCGCATTCCGTCTCTTCGTGGGATACCAGTACAAACTCCCAGCCGTCATCTCCCTTACGTATCCGCGGCGTATCCAGATCTGTCTGCATTTTCCCCGCCCGGTCGATAATTCCCACTTCACGTAACTTTGCCAGGCAGTCAATGAGTCCGGACCCGCAGATTCCCATCGGTTTCATACGGCCAATTGTGGAAACCTTGACATCATATGTTTCCGGGTCGATTTCCACATATTCAATGGCACCTTTCATGGCACGCATCCCGAAGGTGATACCCCCGCCTTCAAAGGCGGGCCCGGCGGAACATGCTGCTGCAACCAACCAGTCGCGGTTGCCCAGCACCATTTCGCCGTTGGTGCCGATGTCAATGAACAGAGTAATTTCATCCGACTTAGCCATGTTAGTAACCAGCGTCCCCGATACAATGTCACCGCCTACATAGGACGCAACAGAGGAGAAGCAGGCCACAAAGGCAGTCGGGTTGATATGCAGACCCAGCTCGGCCGCCCGGATCGGCGGTGTTTCCGAGGCCAGCGGGATGTATGGTTCAAGCCGGATATATTTTGGTGTAAGTCCGAGAAACAGGTGGGTCATGGTGGTATTACCCGCCACCATAGCCATATGCACAGTGTCACCGCTGACTTCGCTTTGTTCCAGCAGTTCATCCACAAGCTGGTTTATGGTATCGATAACCGCGTTGTGCAGGTCGTCCAGGCCGTTTTCTTTTTCGCTGGCATGGATCATTCTTGTAATAACATCGTCACCGTAACGGGCCTGTTTGTTATACGTACCCTTTTTCCCCAGGGTCAGCCCCGAATCGAGATCGATAAGATACACAACTACGGTCGTTGTACCGATATCCACGGCCAGCCCGTATGAGGGACGGTCGGAATGACCCGGCTCCAGATGGACAACTTCGGCGCAGCCGTTTAACTGCGCTACAGTCACCGTAACTTCCCAGTCCCCGGCGCGCAGGGCTTCTGCCAGGCTTCGCAAGACCGGCAGGCTGATATGGATTTCCCCACAGTCCAGTTCAGTGCGCAAGGCAGCCTGCAGCCTGTTCCAGTCCGAAACATTTTCAGTCAGCGTAGGCTCAGAAAGAGCAACCTTTACCTTCCGGCAAAGCGGCTTCATGGGATACCCTTCCGCTAACCCTTCATCTTTTTCCACCAGGATTTCCTTTTCGTCCAGAAGCACTTGATGCTCGTCCAGACGGGAGTCCTTCGGGACATCGATGACCACATTGCTGTCCACCAGTGTCTGGCAGGCCAGTACAAGGCCGGCTTGCTTCGCTTTCTGGGAAATGTTACCGGCACTTTTCATCTTCACCTGGCCGTCTTTTATCCTGACCAGACAGCGGCCGCAGGTTCCGTCACCGCCGCAGTTACTCTTTAATTCCACACCAGCCAGTGATGCAGCGCGCAGAATAGACGTGCCGGGCTCCACATGAGCCACCAGGTTGTCCGGGAAAAACAAGACTGTTACTTTATCCATGCATGTCACCTTTTCCTGGGTTTTAGTGCGTTCAATGCTGCTGATTACTTACCGAAGTTTTCCTTGGCAAATTTGCCGATACCGGAAGCTTCACGCGGTCCAACCATGATTTTCCAGCCCGTTGCTTCCTCTGTGCTGCCGGACAGTACGGCGACATAACCGGGCAGAACCAGCGTCTTATGGTTGACCTTGGCTTCCATGTCATTTTCCTTCAGTGCCTTGGCGATGGCTTCCCCGGTCAGTTTGCCGGCAGCCCAGGCAGTGAGGACGGAAATACCGTCGGTATTAACAGGCACGATATAGGCGGGCACTTTGCTGCCTTCCACTTCGCCTTCGACGATAAAATAGGTAAGAGAGAAGTTGGTGGTGATGTATACCGGGGAATCCGGTGTGACATCGCCCACGGCCACAGCTTTTGCTTCCACCTGAATCGGCTTTTGCGGATCGGTAAAAAGGTTCGAGCGCCAGGAGACCAGCGGCAGGATTTCCTCTTTTTTAGAAGCTTTTAAGACAATCAGTCCGGCATATTTGGACATATACACAGTGGCCTGAACAACTTCCTCCAGGGAGGTTTCCTTAGATGTAAAAGCCATGGACGGATAGCCAAACGGACGAAAACGCTTGCGGATGGCTGTGCGGCGGATCTGTGTCAGGTCGGCCAGCACCTGGGATGTCTCACGGTTACCGCTGTCAAGGACAAGCTCTTTATAACCGAGTTTTGTAATCTTCTCCACCAGTTCGGAAAGATCTGCGAGACCGTTCCCTTTAACAGCCAACGGGCATTCTGTCTTTTTAGCCAGTTCAGTCATAGCCTCATAGTTGTCATTTGTGGCAGCGTACAGCAGGGGCTTTTTGTCGGCCACAGCCGTTGCAGCGGCTTCCATGGCGGCCACATCTTCACAAATCAGTACAAAGGGTTTCTTTGTACCGGCGGCCACAGCTTCGGCAGCAGCCTTAAACTTGGCGGCATCGCCGGAGGAACACTGCAGAGCAACCATATCGGTAACAAAGTGCAGGCCTACACGGTCAAATTCCAACTCGTCAAAGTCGGCGACCCGCGCGGCCACATCCTCTGTATCTTCGATTAATACGGCCAGAGCAGTGGGATGGTAGAACCTCTTATCGTGACGGAACAGTTCGGTTTCGTCACCCATTTCCACAGCTGTGTCGCCGGTACCTACTTTCACCAGCTTGATGGGAGGTGCAGCGGCGGCGCCCAGATTTTCTTTCGCTTCTTCACTTACATGGGGGCATTTGTCCAGAGATGTTTTTCCTGCAGCGAGAGCCATAGCAAAAGCCAGGCAGGTAGGGAAGCCGCAGTCCCCGGTATTTGTTTTGGGGAGTTGTTTAAAAATTTCAAGACCTGTTAAACCCATGATTTCGACTCCTTTCTTTCAGAAAATGGTGTTTACCGGATGCAGTTCTTGCTGCTAAAAGAAAAGAGGCGGGCAGGCATACACCGGCCCGCCTTCTTCACTTACAGGTGAACGTATTTTTTTACATCAGGGGATCCATAGTCAGCGCGGGATGGCCTTTTTCTTCCAGGAAGGGAAGAATTTCTTCCGCTGTGGTTCCCACAGTTTCGTCCGCGATCTTATCCACAAAGTCGGCACCAAGGCCGTCTTCTTCGGCGCGTTCACGGAGGTCGTCACCGAGGAAGTCTTTAAGTTCTTTGGGCATCCAGACAATCCGGCCAAGGCCGCCGTCTGCGATAAGGAACTTCTTGGAGAGCAGGTAGGAGCGGCCGATTCCCATAAATCCGGGAGCCTGCACACCACCGCCGACGGAACCGGCCAAGGTGGAGAAGGTCATACCGCTGGGGGTGTCTCCTGAGTGCTCACGGGTGGTGATCATCAGGCCGTTGGCTTCCGGCACAATGGCCAGAATGGCTTCGAAGCAGCCGCAGGAAGTCATCGGACGATCCATCAGTGTATAGAGGTTAACCTCTTCCACACTGCGGTTGGATGTGGTGTAGACATATTCGTTAACCGATTCCCACATACCCTTTTCTTCATCGATGACGCCCTTTTTCTCAATCGGGCGGTTCGGGCCGTTGGGGTCAATTTCGTACGAAGCTTTGGCATCAAGCCAGCTCACAGCACCGCAGAGACCGACGCGTTCCGGAGCAACCACACAAACATGGTTCGGTGCGAAGGACTGGCAAAGGATACAGGAGTAAAGCTCGTCAACCGCTTCATCGGTAAGACCTCTGAGGCGGGCGTCACGGGTGGCATAACGGCCACGGGCCACTTTGATCTGCTCTTCCACAGCGTCTTTGTCCGTGTAGAGAGTAACTTCCACGCGGTCAACAATGGCGGGGAACTCATCTTTGAATTTGGCAATGAGGATTTCACCGTAATGCTTGACTCTGAAGCCTTTGGCAACAGCATCCTTGGACACACGGAGCCAGCAGAGATCACGCTGGGCCACGTGCCAGAGGCCTTCACCGTAGTTGATGAAGTAATGAATCCGGCGCTCAAGAACACTCTCAAAGTCTTCCTGCATTTTGCGGCCAAAAATCTTGACCATAATGCCCAAAGGCAGTTTTGCGCCTTCTTCAATTTCGTCGAAGTCGGGGCCAACAACTGTAATCTTACCGTCTTCGATGTCATCCTCGCCCACCATGGTAACCAGTTCAAATGCGGTGGTGCGACCGCCGCCCATTTCCACGAACATGTCGCCCTTACGGATGGTTTCCCCTTCAAAAGCGGGACCAATGGTGATGGGTACGGGGATTTCAAGGATCTTCAGCTTAATACCGCGCAGTTCCATGCAGTATTTAACGATGGTCTCGTAGTTGGTATGGGATACATACCAATCGGGAATCTCTTCTTCAAGCTCGGTGTCACAGATGACAGGGAAGCCGAGGAAGATGGCAGCAAAGTGTGCGGCTACCTGAACATCGTCAATCTCACCAAGATGCAGGACAAACGCACGTACACGACGATGCTGGTAGTCACGGTGCTCTTCGCGGAGGCCGGGGGCGATACCGCCAAAGGCCATACCGGCACGCAGAGCGTAGTTCACAGCATGGATGACCTGGGTGAAGTTGCCGAGCGGGAAGGCGATGTAGTCAACGCCAAGCTTCATGTTTTGCTCAAGAAGCTGCTCGATTACTTCGTTAACCAGGAAGATCATCATACCTTTTGCCTGCAGTTCCTGAACAATCTTCGCAGCAGCTTCGCTGGTGCGGGCCTTACCGACGATAACGGCCTGGCCGGGGATTGTCCAGTCAACAAGCTGGATACCGAACTTCCGCAGAATGGGGTCGGTCAGGTAACCGGTCCACGGCGCGACATGCGGGTTGTTCCCGTCAATGTAGCGCAGCACTTCGATAATTTCCGCGGCATATGCGGTGGATTCGCCGCACAGGCGGGCGTTTTCAAAAGAGAGCCCTTCTTTGACCTGGCCGCGCATCCGGTTCAGAATCGGAGGCAATTCACCAAGTTTGGTTACTTTTTCGCCGGAGAGACTGCTGATAACCGGCAGATAATACGCAGTGTCAGGATATGCCACAGGCTGGTCGGGGCCATACTTGCGGATGGCCTGCGAGAGCAGAATTTCTGCGTAGCTGGTGGCCGTGATTGCACCGTTTAAGGCGCGCTGAAACAGCTTCTTCGGGGCTTTCGACTCATCTTCTATCGCCCCGGCATAAATTTCATCAAAGGCTGTATTAGACATGCTCTTTCCTCCCTTTCACGGTTAGTACTGTTTACCAGGCGGCAGATGCCGAGGTACCGAACTTCTCTGCAGTCTGGTCATGAACCTTCAGTTTCCAGTTGCGATAGTCGAGAGCTTCCACAAGTTTCTCAGCAGCTTTCTTACCGTCTGTTTCCCAGATGAAGTAGCCGCCGTATACATCATGTGCAACCTGCAGAGCGATACCGTTAACCAGTTCACTGCCGGTCACGGGAGGCACAACCCCAACGTGCACGGGCAGACCCATAGCTACATTCCAAAGGCCGATGGCGATAGCCTTTTCACTCATGGCTTCAGGTGCACTGGCAACAAACGGAATCTTGGGAATGTCAACGCCCATATCGTTGGCGATGGCAGTAGCTAAGTTCGTTGCGCGGGTATTATCCACACAGGAACCCAAGTGGAATACCAGAGGCAGGTCGCCTTCCAACTTGTCGGCATTGGCTTCGTTCAACCGCTTAATGAAGGTTTTCAGGCCGTCGCCTGCATAGGCATCCACGGCAGCGGGAGTCAGCAGACCCAGCTTGGCGTAGGTACCGGCAGCACAACCGGTGGCCAGAAGCAATACATCATTTTTCGCCATTTCTTTGGCGATGGTCATATGGTTTTCATCGTGAACGCCTTTTAAGTTGTTGCAACCGGCAAACAGAGCAACACCGCGCAGCTCGCCGGACTTAAGAGCATCTGTGAGTACCTTGATCGGTGCATCGGCATTGATAGCACCAAACAGGTCATACAGAGCTTCCACGCTGAAACCGGCCACCACTTTATTTTTTTCAGTGGGGATGCAGCACTCAACGCCTTCACGCTCTTTGTAGCCATCGATAGCAATACTGATAGCATGCTTTGCCTGCTCCAGAGCTTTTTCCTCACTGAAATCGATGTGATGAGCGCCGGGAATCTTGGCATTTTCAGATGTGGTAATGATACGGGTATTGTAGCACTCAGCCGCAGCTTGCAGGCCGGGCATAATACACTGCACGTCTACAACCATGGCATCAATAGCACCGGTCATAATGGGCAGTTCCTGGGAAATGAAGTTGGTTACAGGGGGAACGCCCTGGCGCATCAGCACTTCGTTACCGGTGCAGCAGATACCCATCAGCTGGATACCTTCGGCGCCGGCCGCTTTAGCTTCGCCTTCCATCTCACGCGCTGCCTGCACAATCATTTCGGACAGCAGCGGGTTATGGCCGTGCACAGCAATATTAACTTTACCAGGAGTAATTACACCCATGTTCGCTTCAGTGTAAACCGGAGTGGGCACACCAAAGAGTACGTCTGACATATCGGTACCGATATGCATACCGGTGAAGTCGGCCAAGCCGGTTTCCAGGGCCTTAAAGATCAGGTTAACGGGGTCGGCGTCCATACCCATATGAGTCTGAGCCATAGCACTGGCCACAGTCTCAAATACACTTTTAGGCATAATGTTATGCGAGATAAACTTCTCTACACGGCCGGGAGTTACAGTCTTTTCAATCCACTTCACGTAACCGCCCGTCATACGCATGTAGTCATCCATGCCGAGCTGGACAACATCGGCCAGAATTTCCATATCTTCGCGACCTTCGGTGGCAATGTCAAAACGCTCAGCAATGGCACGCAGTTTTTCCGGGCTCTTAATGCTATAGTCCGGTGCATGGCCTTCCAAGAGGGCCTTCAGGGTGAGAAGGATATGCTTGGAATGGTCGGAGTGGGCGGAAGCGCCACCCAGTGCGGAGCGAACCAGGTTCCGTGCGACAATGGTATACTCTGTGGCACCACAGATACCCTTGGGAGCCTTCTTGGTAATACGGCAGGGCCCCTGGATACAGATGCGGCAGCATACACCGGTGTCACCAAACTTACATTGCGGCTGTTGAGCCAGATAACGGTCATACGCCGTATCAACGGGAAGTTCCCTAGACAGGACTTCCAACACGGCCGGGTCGATAGCGCGATTGCGATCGACTTCTTTCTTCTTTGCTACATCAGACATGCTTCACTAACCTCCCTTTGAGAATTGGTACAAGAAGCTTGTGGCCTACATTTTGGCCGGTGCGGAAAACTAACGCTCGCACGTCACCTCCCCCAGGATCTTATCCAAAATTTCGTCAATACCGGGCATCAGGCCCGATCCTTCCAAGAGCCCGCTTTCTTCTTCAACGGCGTTTTCCAGCACGCCCTCGTCGAAGGGAATTATACCGAGGAGCTCTTCTTCACCAAACTGGGAGCGGACAAAATCCTTCTCCTTGTCCGTCCGCACTTTATTAACCAATATTTTAACACGGCAAATGCCCAGTTCCGTCGCCAGCTTCTGCACAACTTTAGCTGTATTCACGGAGACCCGGGTCGGTTCGGTCACAATCACAATCATGTCCACGCCGCGCGATGTACCGCGCGTCAGATGTTCGATGCCGGCGCTCATATCCATGATTACCACGTCATCTTTGTCCAGCAGCAGACTGTTTAAAACGGCGTAAAGGAATGAGTTCTCCTTACAGTAACAGGCAGTGCCTCCCTGTTTAACCGCCCCCATCCGTAAAAAACGGATATTGCCCTGTTCAACGGTAAAGTCGTCAATCAGGTCATCCACTTTAGGGTTAAGGGTAAAAAAGGCGCCTTCGCCGCCTGTACGTTCGTCCACAATCGCTTTCATTTCAATAATCGGACGCAGTGCATCCAACTGTTCCGCAGGCAGTCCCAACGTGGCTCCCAGACTGACATCGGGATCAGCGTCTACGGCATAGACCTTGTAATCCCGCCTGGCAAACGCGTTAATCAGGTTGGCGGAAAATGTTGTTTTCCCGACACCGCCCTTTCCTGAAACGGCAATCTTCATAGATTCACCCCCCCCAAGACGGACTTTATTGATACAGAAGACGTGTTAATGTTTTGAATCTTAAACCCACTTACACGTATTCTACGAAACGATAAAAAATCCTTTTTTTTAGAAAAATTAGTTTATCTGAGCCCGTTTTAGCTCATTAGTGAGAAAAATAACCATCATCCTCTCTGCTACGATGATTTAATCGTGATTTTGTGACAGTTTTCCCTTTTGCTGAATTTTGCTTCTTTTCGAGAAAGTTCACGCATTTTTGCCATCTTTAGCGTGCTGTTTCATTATGGCACACTATTTTGAACACCTTGTGTCAAAATTAAGGCAATACCTTGAAATTGCACAAGCCCATCTTTGTAAAACCCGTCCATTTTATGGGAATAAAAAAATGACCCATCACTATAAGATGAGTCATTGGCAAAAAATAGTACAAACTATTTTATTTTTATTCTCTCGTACCTGCGGATTCAGTTTTTTTAAATACCAGTTTTTCATTTTCCACAGTAACCAAAATCGTGTCATTGTGCGTGAACTCTCCCCGCAGCATTCTTTCGGACACTTCATCCTCAATCCGCTTCTGCAATGCGCGGCGCAGCGGCCTGGCCCCGTAGGTCGGGTCATAACCTTCCTGGGCCAGAAAAGCTTTGGCATCGTCGCTTACGTCCAGGTGAATTTCATAGTCGCTCAGACGTTTGCCGAGTTCCCTGAGCATCAGGTCCACAATTTTACCGAGATGTTCTTCTTCCAGCGGATGGAACACAATCACTTCGTCGAGACGGTTAAGAAATTCCGGCCGGAACGTCCGCTTCAGTTCATCCATCACCTTGTTCTTCATGTCTTCATACGTCTTTTCCCGGTCACTCCCTGAGCGGAAGCCCATTGTAGCCTGCTTTTTGAGTTCGCCCGCACCGACATTTGACGTCATGATGATGACTGTATTGCGAAAATCAACCATCCGTCCTTTTCCGTCAGTCAGGCGACCGTCTTCAAGCACCTGTAAAAGTACGTTGAAAACTTCAGGATGCGCCTTTTCTATTTCATCAAAGAGAAGTACGGAGTACGGTTTACGGCGGACCTTTTCCGTCAGCTGGCCGCCTTCCTCATAACCGACATAACCCGGAGGTGACCCTACCAGACGCGATGTGGTATGCTTTTCCATATATTCCGACATATCCAACCGCACCATGGCATCTTCGTCACCGAAAAGGCTCTCGGCAAGTGCCCGGGCCAGTTCTGTTTTACCCACACCTGTCGGGCCGAGGAAAATAAAGGAACCGATCGGCCGCTTAGGGTCTTTGAGGCCCGCCCTGGCCCGGCGAATGGCACGGGAAACAGCTTTGACAGCTTCGTCCTGGCCTATGACCCGCTCATGCAGAATTGACTCCATGTTAAGCAGGCGTTCCGTCTCTCCCTCGGACAGCCTCTTAACCGGAATGCCGGTCCAGGCGGAAACAATCTGGGCAATGTCCTCGGCTGTGACGGACTGAGTATCCGTTACTTTTCGCTGTTCCCACTCTCTCTTCAGGTTTTGCAGTTCCTGTTTCAGCTGCTGCTCTTTATCTCGCAGTTTGGCCGCCGCTTCAAATTCCTGGCCCCGGACAGCTGATTCTTTTTCATTACGCAAAGTCTCCAGCCGTTCTTCCAGTTCCTTTAAATCCGGCGGCGCTGTATAAGCTGTCATCCGCACACGGGAGGCGGCCTCATCAATCAGGTCAATTGCTTTATCCGGCAGGAAACGGTCGGTGATATAGCGGTCTGCCAGCGTGACAGCAGCTTTCAGTGCTTCATCGGTAATCTTGACTCTGTGGTGCGCTTCATACCGATCCCGCAGCCCCTTTAAAATTTCCTCGGATTCTTCCTTTGTGGGCTCACCGACTGTAATCGGCTGGAAGCGCCTTTCCAAAGCAGGGTCCCGCTCGATATATTTTCTGTATTCGTCCAGCGTCGTTGCACCGATGGCCTGCAGCTCACCCCGTGCCAGGGCAGGTTTAAGAATATTGGAAGCATCAATCGCTCCTTCCGCGGCACCGGCTCCGATCAGGGTGTGCAGTTCATCGATAAAAACAATCACGTTACCTGCTGTCCGCAGTTCTTCCATCAGCTTCCGCAGACGCTCCTCAAACTCACCGCGGTATTTTGTACCGGCGACAACAGCAGCCAGCTCAAGGGTGGCAACCCGCTTTTCTTTCAGTGTCTCCGGCACTTTGCCCTCAACGATTCGCTGGGCAAGCCCTTCGGCAATGGCCGTTTTCCCTACGCCCGGTTCCCCTATCAGGCAGGGATTGTTTTTTGTCCTGCGGGAAAGCACCTGAATTACTCTCTCAATTTCCGTATCCCGGCCGATCACGGGATCCAGCTTTCCTTCCTTGGCCAGCTTCGTCAGATCCCGGCCAAACTGGTCTACCGTAGGTGTGGATGAAACGGCTTTACCGTTTTCGTCCGGAAGAGGCTCATCCTCTCCGCCAAGCAGCGCCAGTACGGATTTGCGGGTCCGGGCCAAATCCACACCCAGATTTGCCAGTACCTGCGCAGCAATTCCTTCGCCTTCTCTGATCAGGCCGAGCAGCAGGTGTTCTGTTCCCACATAGTTGTGCCCCAGGCTTTGCCCCTCTTCTATCGCCAACTCGATAACTTTCTTTGCACGGGGTGTATAGTTAACTCCCTGCGGTACGGAGCGCTGGTCTCCCTTGCCAATCAGCTTTTCAATTTCCAGACGGACGCTGTCCAGTTCAACCCCCATTGTCAGCAGTACCTTGGCGGCAATCCCCTCTCCCTCTCTGACAAGGCCCAGTAAAATATGTTCTGTGCCAACAAAGCTATGACTGAAGCGCTTCGCTTCATCCTGGGCAAGAACCAGGACCTTCTGCGCCCTCTCGGTAAACCTTCCAAACATGAACATGTCTACTCCTCCTACCGTTTATTATTATACCGTTTCTCTCCTCAACCGTTTACGTATCAGGCGTGCTCTTTCCCGGTCCCGGTCAAGACTGTCCAACTGGCGTCCTGCCTCTGTCTGCAGACAGGCGGGACGCAGCAGAACCATCAGCTCTTTTAAGATATTTCCGGAAATTTCATCAATGAGCCCCAGGTCGATACCCAGCCTAACATCCGACAATAATTGCATGGCTTCCTGGGAAGACACCAGGCGTGCATGACTCAGCACACCGAATGCCCTGTTGACGCGGTCGGATATTCTGTCTCTTCCCTCATTCAGAAGAATCTGACGCGCCTGCAGCTCCTGCTCTACTATTTGCCTTGTTACACCAAACAGATTTTTCACAATTTCATCTTCTGTCTGCCCCAGCGTAATCTGGTTTGAGATCTGGACAAGATTGCCGACAATTTCCGAGCCTTCACCATAAAGACCCCGTACCGCCAGCCCAACCTGCGCAATGGCCGACAGAACACGGTTAATTTGTTTTGTCAGAACCAGCGCGGGCAAATGGACCATCACCGATGCACGCAGGCCCGTTCCCACATTTGTAGGACAGGCTGTCAGATAACCCCACTGCTCGTCATAGGCATAGTCCAGTTCACTTTCAAGCAGGTCGTCATACCGGTTGGCCTCTTCCATTGCCTTGTCCAGCTGCAGCCCCGGAAGGAGGCACTGAATACGCAGATGGTCTTCTTCATTAACCATAATGCTGACTGCCTCATCACTGCGCAAAAGAACTGCCGAATTATGCGGCTCCTTAATTAACAACGGGCTGATCAGGTGTTTTTCAACCAGTACCTGTCTTTGCAGAGCAGGAATATCCTTAATATAAAAATACTGAACATCACCCATCTGCTTGTTTAAGGCTGTACAGGCTTCCCGCACCCGGTTTGTGATCTCACCGGTCTGGCTGTCGGACGCCAGGTATGGAAACGGAATCTGGCTCACATTCCGGGCCAGCCGGATCCGGCTGCTGAGTACTATTTCACCGTCGGGGCCAACCGCATCCATCCACCTGGCGTGCGGCCGCCCGTTTTTGTCATCAGTCACCGGCATCCCCTCCATCTTTGATTTTTGCTTCCATTTGACGAATTTTATCACGTAAATGCGCTGCCTGTTCGAATTCTTCGTTTGTCACAAGCTGCTGCAGCTGCTGGCGCATCTCGTCAATGCTGCGGCGAATCTTTACGGCTCCCCCCGCACGGGCGGGCACCTTACCTACATGCTGTGTCGACCCGTGAATACGGCGCATTAAGGGCAGCAGGCGCTCACCGAATGTCGGGTAGCAATAACTGCAGCCAAACCGGCCAATCTGACCGAACTGAGCATAGGTCAAACCGCAGTTTTCACATTGTGTTTTGGTGGGAAAACCGACTACCTGACCGGATGGCTGTGCGTCCAGGTTCATAAGTCCGGTCAGGAGATTCTGAATAGAAAAAGGGGGACTTGCATCAAACTGAAAATCACCTTTTTCCCTTGCACACTGTTCACAAAGATGCTGAACTGATTGTTCATCATCTACAATCTGCGTAAGATGAACTGTTGCCGGCTTTTTCCGGCATACCTGACAAAGCATGTCAACGCCTCCTGTTATGATTCATACAATAGCACCTCGAGCATACGGGAAAGCACCGTCAGGCGGACACCGCAATACTCGCCCTCATCAACCTTACGGTTGCCGTACTCAATGGCGGCAATCATCAACTGCCCTTCACGGCGTGTTATTAACCGCGCTTCAGTTAGCCGGTTCACAAGATCTGCGGATGCCCTCAGACTGATTCCCTGCTCGGCAAGGCTGCCCAGCATCTCTAAAAGTTGTGCAACTTTATCGCGGGTAAGGTCAAGATGCCTTATTCGTAAAAAACCGCCGCCGCCCCGCCTGCTCTCTACAAGATATCCCCGCTCCGGCGTAAAGCGGGTGGATAGCACATAATTAATTTGTGAAGGCACACACTGAAAACGGTCGGCCAGCTCTCTTCTCTGCAGAAGAATTGTGGCATTCGGACTCGCCTCCAGCAAGCGCTTGATGTAGCTCTCGATATTATCTGCCAGACTACCCATTTCTCGCTTCCTCTTCTTTGACCTTTTCTGACTATAGTTTTATTATATCTGTTCCCGCCGGGTATGACAATCAGGCAGAATTACCGGGGACAACCCTGGCTGACTTTCTCAGACTTTCACTGTTATTTTGCTCACACTGCCTTGTTTTTTTACGGGAGAAATTAAAAAAAACGCAGATTTGCGCTTTTTTTATAGATAAATTCTCTGGTATTTACTATTTAGGGTAAAGCGCAGACACCTGTATCTTCCCCTTCCCAGGATACTTCGAGCATACCGGGCAGACGCAGTAATTGCTCCATCAGTCTGCGGGAACTAAAGTTAACGGGAATATTAACGGTAAGCTCTATCACAACGGTATCCGCTTTATACGCTTCCATGAAGTTGGATTCCGAAAGATTCACATTGGTAATACCAACACCATGATCACCCAGAACAGTCCCCACACGGCCCAAAAGCCCCGGCTGGTCCACGGCACGAATCCAAAGCGACTTTTTTCTGCGCCCTTTGGCCAGCAGATCTTCCACACGGGAAAGTGAAAATAGCGTAAGCAGCACAAGCCCCGTTGCTGTAACCGCTGCCAGATAAAGACCGATACCGGCTGCCAGCCCTACTGCCGCCACAACCCAGATGCTGGCGGCTGTCGTCAGGCCCCGCACCGCACTTCCCTGGCGCATAATTGTTCCCGCACCGAGAAAGCCGATGCCCGTAACAACCTGGGCAGCAATCCGTGCCTGGTCGCCGCGCACGCCCATTTCCCCGCCAAAACCGGCCGTTGAAACAATCATGACCAGAGCAGACCCGAGGCAGACAAGAATATGCGTCCGCAGGCCGGCGGGCCTGTTGTGCCTCTCACGCTCATAACCGACAAAACCTCCCAGTAGGCCTGCCAGAACAAGACGGAGCATTAATTCAACATTTGACAGTCCTGCCAATTCTGCCACAGGGCTCACCTCGCTTATGTTTTTAATTTAATTATATGTTATTGTATTTTTTTCGTCACGATCCGTCAAGCAGGAACGGCATTTTCAGGAAATGACAAGTTATTGTACCAGCATGATTCTTGATTTGACTGTAAAAACTATAACCAGACCAAAATAAAAGGTGGTGAAACTGTGGCTAAAAACAAAAAGAACCTTGGCAAGAAGGATTTTAAGAACAAGAAGTCTCAGGTTGCCCAGAATTGCAGCCGGACCGACCTGACAGACAGTGTTGAGTTTGCCAGTGAGCCCTTTGACAACGCTGACAAGAAAAAGTGTGCCCGCGACAAAAATAAAAACAACAATTGCTAATACCGGTAAAGAAGCGGAAATGATTTTCCGCTTCTTTTATTATAGGATGACATGGCTGTCCGGCGTGAGAGAAATTTTTACAACACCGTTTTCTGTAACGTGCCAGGTATTTTCAATTCCCACAACGCCGAGACCGGGAAATGTAAATTTAGGCTCTACTGCCACCACCGTATCTTTTAAAACAAGATGCGGTGATTTTTTGGCCAAGATGGGGAATTCATCAAACTCCAGGCCCACGCCGTGACCCACATATTTTGCCTGGGCATCGCCAAACCCCATAAAATGTTCGGCCAGATTAAACTTCTCTGCCACTGAACAAGCCGCATCAAAGATTTCAGCGCCGCTGATGCCCGGCTTTAACAGTGCACATACAGCTTCCTGAACTGCCAAAGACGCCTCAAAGGCACGCATCAGAGTATCCGGCAGCGCTCCGATTGAGTATAACCTTGTCTGATCGACAATGTAACCATTATAAATCCCACCGTAATCTACAGTCACAGGCTCGCCGGCGGCAATTTTCCTTCTGCCGGCACCCTGCGGCTGGGCCGCGGACAGGCCGACTCCGCCTGTGGGGCTGTCAAGAAAACTGGGGGCAGCGCCTTCGCGGCCGCTTAGCACATGGCCAAAGAACATTTCCTGATTAAACCCGCGCATTCTGGCCACACCCTGATGACCCATCCTGCGCAGGGCAAACTCCAGCCGGGCTGCCAGTTCAAGCTCCTCTACCCCCTCTGTCAACAGCTGCGGTACGGCCCGGTGCAGAGCGTCTACCTGACGTGCCGCCTCCCGAAACTGCTCAAGCTCATACGCCGATTTAACCTGTCTGGCCTGCCGGACATGCAGGCTGGCGTCCGTTAGTTTCGTTCCGGCAAGTATCTCCGCCAGACGCAAATAGACCGCGGCCGGCAGCACATCAAGTTCCAGCCCCAAAAACGTAGGTTTATGGCCGTATTCAGCAAGCAGCGCCGGCAGTCCGGAAAACCCTTTCAATGTTGCAAATGTGATTGGTGATTCATCTTTTGCCCGCCCCATATTCTTTCTGACCAGCCCGAGGCTTTCTCCCTCCGCCGAGATATAGACATACTGACACTGCATTGTCCCGGAAAAATAATACATTGACATATTGTGGGCAAGAAGTATGCCGTCCAGGTTCGCACTGCGCAGCTTTTCCTGCAGGACACCCTTCCGTTGATTCAGTTCTGCCGAGGGAACCATGCTCCACCTCCATAATACGGAATATTCTGTTTTCTTAACAGTTATATTTATATACGACGAGTGGCCCCTTCGTCCCTGCCGTAAGAAGCTCAATCGGGGAAATTTATCCGTTCTGTTTTAGTTTGCGTAAAATGGCTGCTGCCGTCTGGTCTCCTTTGAGCACCGGAGCAAAAAGATCCCCCTTTTCATCCAGACGGGTCGTAATCGTCTCCATGGTAAAGTCCTGCGGTTTAACCTGCCCGGATTGTACTTCATCCCAGGTCAGCGGTGTTGATATACAGGCGCCGGGAACGGGCCGGACAGTGTATGGAGCGTTAATTGTTTTGCCCCAAAGGTTCTGCAAATAGTCCAGGTAGACTGTGGCACCACGCTTTTTCACCATCCTCTCCATGGTGGTAAGGCGCGGCAGTTTAACGTGGACAAGCCCGCAGATATAACCAATAATGTCCCGAACCTGCTCATATGTATAGCGCGGTTTTAAGGGGATATAAATTTGCATGCCGGATGCTCCGGACGTTTTGGGATATCCCCTAAGTTCCAGACTGTCGAGAACATCTTTGACTATGCACGCTGTTTCGATGACCGCAGTAAAATCCACACCCTCCTGCGGATCCAAATCCACAATTCCCCAGTCCGGGTAATGAACCGTTTTTGTCCGGGAATGCCAGGGGTGGATTTCCAGGCAGGCAAGATTAGCCAGATACACCAGTGTCTCCAGATTGTTAACCACTATATAATCAATCACTCTCTCTTCGGAAGGGATTGGGAAAGTTTCCAGCCAGTCCGGGGCAAACGATGGTTTATTTTTCTGGTAAAAACGCTTGCCGGTTATTCCGTCGGGGAAACGCTGAAAATTACATGGCCTCTCTTTGAGAAATGGCAGTAAAAACGGCGAGATCTCAATATAAAAGGAAATGAGGTCATGTTTCGTATACCCGTCGGCCGGCCAGAAAACTTTTTCCAGGTTGCTGAGTTTAACTGTTCTTTGATTAATCTCCAGCTCCGGCAAATAAAGCCACCCCCTTATCCGAGAATGCAATCATCCGGTTCATTCCGCGTAAAGCCTTTAATGACCGGCTGGCGCATACGCAGGTCTTCAGTCCATTCCTGGAAATCCACAAGCGCCACCAGTTTGGGCTCCACCCACACTTTCCCCCTGCCCCCTGTGGCATTGGCAAAGGGAGGGGTTTTCCTTACAGATGCCTGCAGAAACGGTGAGAGATGTACCAGGTCATTTCCGCTCAGGCCAGTAGCCACCCGGCCCAGATAAACAAACCGGCCATATCGGTATGCGCCGGCCAAAAGCGCATTGATTCTGCCGTCTTTTACAGTATAGCCTCCAATAGCGACAAGCTGCTTTTGTCTTACTTTAACTTTTTTCCATGCAGGATGCTTTCTGCCCGGGTAATACGGGGCATCTGCTTCCTTGGCCACAATTCCCTCCAGTTTTTTTTCACTCACCGCCGCAAAGAGTGCCTCGCCGTCGGTAAAGCTCTCAACCAAATGGACATGGTCGGTTTCGGGCAGAATTTCACCAAGAATGGCCTGCCTTTCACGCAGTGAACGGGACATTAAATTCTCACCTTTGAACCAGACAAGATCAAACACCATATAATTGACAGGTACTTTTTGCATCAGACGGCGGACCCTTGCGTCCTCGGGCAGACCGGACGCCGGCGTAATCAAGTCCCGCTCCAAGACCAGTGAAAAACTGGGCCGGCCATCTTTTAATGCAACCAGCTCCCCGTCAAAAATTGCCTCATCCTCAAGCAATTCCCCAAGACAGGACAATTCAGGATAATGATCTGTCCGCATACGCAGCTGCCGGTTATGCAGCATCAACTTTCCACCGCCGACATGAGCAATAATCCGCACACCGTCCCATTTCATCTGATAAAGCAACTTTGGCCCGACAGGGACAGTTTTAGCCAACACCGGCCCCATGGGCCGAAAAGGTGTAAACAGCATGCTATTCACCGGCTGCTTTTTTACGCCGCTTGCGTGCCGGTTTGCCTTCATTCTTATCTGCGGCTTTTTTTGCCACTTCCACAGATGCCTTAAGAGCATCCATCAAATCCACAACTTTCCCTTTTGCCGCCACTTCGGGAATGGCAATCTGCTCACCTTCAATCTTGGCATGGATCATATCAAGCAGTTTTTTTCTGTATTCATCGGTGTACTTTTCCGGCTCAAACTCCGTAGCCAGATTTTCGATCAGTTCCCGTGCCATTTTCATTTCCTTATCATGCGGCTTGATTTCCCGGTCGAATCCGGGCAGTTGGGCCGGATTGCGGATTTCATCGGGATAAAAAATTGTTTCCATTACCAGTAAGTTTTGATAGCCGCGAAGAACGGCCAGTGACTCCTTATTGCGGATAACCACTTTAGCCACGGCAATCTTACCTGTTTCCGCCATCGCCTGCCGCAAAAGGGCATACGCTTTTTCACCCGCCTCACCCGGAGCCAGGTAATAGGTTTTATCAAAATAAAGCGGGTCAATTTCTTCAAGAGAAACAAAGTCGACAATATCGAGCGTTCGTGTCCGCTCATCAGGAATTTTATCCAGGTCTTCTTCATTAATAATCACAAAACGGCCGCTTTCATACTCATAACCGCGGACAATGTCCTCCTGTGACACTTCCTGTCCGCACGCTGAGCAAACCCGCTGGTAGCGCAGCGGGGCCTGGCATGTCTTATGCAGATAACGGAATTTCACATCTTTTTGTTCCGTAGCAGGAAAAAGCTTAATCGGAATACTGACCAAGCCAAAACTGATGGCACCTTTCCAAATTGTTCTCACAAAAAAACCCCCTTCCATCGTTTAGTGTCTGACAAAAAAAAGGGGTCTATACCTTTACGGTACAGACCCCGGTCTCGCGATGCTTACTTAGCTCCCAAAGCGTCTTCAATCTTTTTGACCAACTGTTCTTTGGGCACAAAGCCCACCTGCGTGTCAACAGGCTCGCCACCTTTGAAAAACATCAGCGTGGGAATGCTCATGACCTTATAATTTCCCGCGGTGGTTCTGTTTTTGTCCACATTTACCTTAACAATTTTCACCTTGCCTTCCATGTCCCGGGCAACTTCATCCAGAACAGGAGCCATCATCCGGCACGGGCCGCACCAGGCCGCCCAGAAATCCACAACCACCGGCGTTTCGGATTTCAACACCTCATCGGCAAAATTTGCATCACCAATTTCCGTGACAAACTCACTCATTTTTTATCCTCCTTTTCTGATTGTTCATCCAGATACCGGGCGGCGGAAATTGCCGCGACAGCACCGTCAGCCACAGCCGTAACCACCTGGCGGAGCACCTTATCGCGCAAATCGCCGGCGGCAAAAACTCCCGGAATGGATGTTTCCATCGCTTCATTGGTCAGAATGTAACCCTGCTCGTTCACATCCAGGTCCCTGTGCAGAAATTCCGTGTTCGGCAGCAGACCCACATAAAGGAAAATACCATCAACACGAACATCCCATGTTTTATTCTGTGCTTTATCGTATAGAGTTACACTTTCCACGTTAATGGTTCCGTTTATTTTTTCCACAACCGTGTTCAGGACAAGTTCGATTTTCGGATTCGCCCGGATCCTCTCCTGAAGAATGCTGATCGCCCGGAACTCATCCCGCCTGTGCACAAGATACACCTTAGACGCAAATTTTGTCATCACCAGCGCTTCTTCCAAAGCAGAGTCGCCGCCGCCAACCACCATCACTTCACGGTCCTGGAAAAATGAACCATCGCACGTTACACAATAGGAAACACCTTTTCCCTTAAGTTCTGCTTCACCCGGCACGTTCAGCGGGCGCCAGCGTGTACCCGTGGCAATCAGCAAAGTGCGGCCGCGAAAAACGCCCTCCGTTGTATGTACTTCTTTGATGTCTCCATGCATCGAGACCGTCTCCACTGTTGCCAAAGCCATTTCCGCGCCGAACTTTCTTGCCTGGTCTTCGAGAAGCTGGCCAAATTCCAGTCCGCCGACGCCCTCGGGAAAACCCGGATAATTTTCCATCTTATCCGTTGTGGCAATCTGTCCGCCTGAGAGCATTTCTTCAATGACCAGAACGGACATCCGGGACCGGGAGGCATAAATTGCCGCCGTCAGACCGGCCGGGCCCGCACCTATCACAACTAAATCATACAGATTATCCTGGCGGGTCATAAACTTCCTCCTTATATACCTTAGGGGTGTATATTTTATTCTACCAGACAGCGCCGTTTCACACAAGCGCTACAGCCACGACTACCTCTTACCTGCTCCTCTGCCAGGTGTTGCGCCTGCCCGGCTTCTATTTTATTGTAGCAGAAGAGTCCCCTGATGCAAATAAAAATACGCTTAACAAATTATTAATACTCCTGCGTCGGGCTTACAGCAGGGGCCGGGCTTACCAGTTGGTATCGGCAAAACGGCGAATCCGAAACAGGAGAAATCCCATCAACCCGCACAATCACATTACAGGGACTTGTGTCGTCGGTGCCGGCGGTATGTGTTTCTTTTTTACTGCCGTCAGGCAAGTAAACGGATACGGTAGTCCTGTAGTTTTGTACCGTCGTATTATGATCAAGCACAGACACGCTGACATTTGATGAATCTCCCTCCTGCGGCGCTGTTACCCGCAGGTGCAGTTCAGACTGCACAAAAACACATACCGTATATTGCATATCCTTGTTTTCTGCCGTACGCAGCACAAGCCGCCACAGGCCCGGTTTTGGCTTATTTTTTTTATAAATAAGATGCCCGCTTCCTTCCTGGCGGTAGTACAAACTGCTGTTAGGGTGGACATAACGGCCATCGGGTTCACGCAAGTGCACACTGAGTTCGTCGTCTTGGCCCGGTTCACAGGTATGCCTTTTAGGAACTTGTGGCCAGGAAAAAACAAATGTAACTTCCCTGACACCTTCATCGATCAGAGCCAACGTCTCCGAATACCCTCTGGCTGTGGTCAGTGTCCGGTTTAAAACCACATCTTCTCCTGTGAGCTCTGCCCGAATATAATTGCACACGGAAGGAAGCCATGCTGTATCCGGCACATAATAATACCGGCCGCCACTGTCTGCTGCCAGCTTTGCCAACAAATGATGATTTGCCCCTATGCCAAAAGCACAGGCATAGACGGCAGCTGAGCTAACCGGGGGCCGGGAATTTGCACAGAACCTGCATGTATTACTGCCCCCCTTGGAAAATAGGAGAACTGCATTTCTGCCAGGCAGATTCGCAAACAACTCATTTGCCGCTGAAAGGGCGGCGGCACACGAAATGCACGCCCGCCGGCTGTGTTTTAACAACATTCTGGCACTGGTCAGCCTGTGCGCCGACCTACCCGCAATGGTACGCAGCGCCCTGGCCCGGTCAGCGCTGCAGGAATCACCCGCCACGCCGATTAGTCCCACCCCGTCACCGGGACGCAGGGAGACAAGGAACTGCTTGCCTGCAACCTTTACCTCACTGCCAATATCCTCTCCCTCACAGCACTGTTCGATTACAGGCACCACAGTGACGGGGTTAGCCGTCACACGTTCTCCGTTATCGATTACCAGCGAAAAGTCCTGCCAGTTCTCCCTGCAGCCAAATGGAGGCCGGGCTGCAGCCCTTAGTGCTGATGCAACCACACGGATCTCATAGATCCCCTGGGGTTGCCTCAGGTAAACACACTCCACATTGTTACTGTTATCATAGTCCGCCCCTACCCGTGAATAGCCCCGCTTCATTGCATTCCCCTTATAAAGGCGGTGTTCCCCGCTTACCTCCCTAACCTCCAGATCCAAATCGTTAACCAACGTGCTGCCGCTTCCCACGGCAGCGGCAGGGTCAGTCCAGGCCAGAGTAACCCGCAGGGGAAACTTTGCGTCCACAGGAGCAACCTGCATAATATACTCCTGTCCGCTGGCTGTAAACACATGCTCCCCGTCTAGAACAGTAATTTTTCCCCGGTTTACCGCCGGTGACTGCAGGAAGATATTATTCAGCGTAACGCGCCCCCACCCCTGTACATTATCCGGCAAATTCCCAAGTGGATGCGGTGCCAAAGCCGATAGCAGCGGAGCAGCGGGCGCTGTGGGGCTGGAACTCCCCTTTAAGCGAACATAAAGAGTTTTTTCCCGGAAAGAGTAGTACCACTCTCCGGCCCGCAGCAGTCCTTCATCCGTTCGCTGACAAAGCACCTCAAACCCACTAAGTACGAGCAAAGGCAAATACTCGAGCGGGCGGCAGTATCTTCCGTCCTGTAGATCCGTCCAGCCTATGTTATTTTTTTTATTCCCGTTCAGACAGCGCCAGTCCTGGCCGCCGGCCTGGTCTTCCGCTCCGTTTACCAGTAGCGCTTTCAGGAGACTCGGACTGGGATGCCGCCCTCCTGTACCCGCCTGCCACCATTCAGTAATAACGGCACAGGCACCGCTCACAAGTGCTGCAGACATCGATGTACCTGTCATAAACACATATGAACTTTGTTTTTTGGCAGGGTTTTTTACATCTTTCTGCACTGTACCGGTTATGGGTGTACGGCGAGAACCGGGGGCCAGTGCCGCCGCAACGTCGGTTCCCGGTGCAACTACCGTGGGTAGAACCCTTCCGTCTTTGGCCGGCCCCCGGCTTGACGCGCCAAACACTCCGCGGATATCTGCGCAGTGGAACCGTTTATCCGTCTGCCAGCCAAGGGAATTGCCGACGACGATGACATTTTTGGCTTCTTTGGGTGGTGTTATGGAATAGGGCTCCGGGCCGCTGTTGCCGGATGAAAAAACGATGGTGACGGGGCGGGGCCTGGCATATCCGGGGACAGCATCACAGACAAGCCTGTCAAAAGTGCGGGCTGCCAGTGTGTAACCGTCTCCTGTGCCGCTTCCCGCGCACCAGCTGTTATTAATGATTGCGGCACCCCGTATTACTGCATCCCTGACTACAGCGGCCCAGTCAGGAGGCCACGGCCCGGCCAGTATATTCTGATTAATATATTCTGCGTGCGGTGCCATTCCCTGGCCCCGAAGAAAGCCTTCGTTGTCTTTCTGTCCGGTTACGGCGCCGCCCACCGCAATGGAAGCGACATGGGTACCATGGTCCACACATTCACCGGAGTCAGGTGTTACCCTGTAATCAACAAAGGCATACTGTCTTCCGCGCAAATCGGCATGGCCCAGCCGGTTTTGTTCCCGGTTGGCATCCACACCCGTATCACAAATTGCAATTTTCACTCCGCTGCCGCCTGCCAGGCCGAGACTTTGCAGCCAACCGCCATAACCTGGCAGCGGCGCCCTGTGGGGATACAGCCTGTTATCTAAATTCCCGGCCGCAATCTGTGCTTCCCTTTCTCCTTCCAACCCCGGCCGGGGCGGCGCGTATTCAAGCCAGCGTACATCGGGCTGCGCAGCCAACAAGTTAATGAGGGCCGCATCCCCTGCAATAAGCAGCTCACCATATTGTCCGCGGTAATAGCTTTCGGGACAGGTTTTGCGAACCAGAGTAGCTCCGGCGTTTAAGACAGTTTCGATTACACGACTCATTTTATGCGGCGGGTAGATTGCAATACTTAGATAGGTAATGTGGCCTTGCAGCCGGTGCAGGCTGCGGTGTATGCGGTATTTGGGCAGAAACGGCCCGACCCAGGCCACATAGGGTAGTATAGCCGCATGCATAATCTGCTCCCTGCTGCACACAACAAACAGGCCATAGGCACCGATAGGTTCAACCACATCAAGTCCCTTTTGCTCCAGTTCACTAACCCACTGTGGTAGAGGAGGAGCAATCAGTTGGATTAAGTAATGCGTCCAGTTCGCGTAATTCTCCGGAATATGAATTGGTACGTCTCCCCTGTCCGTTTTTATCTCAAAGTCGCCTATTGTCAGCATATCAGTCCCGCGCAATAGTTTTACCCGATAGCCCTTTTTCTCAAGTAGGATTAATTGGCGGCGGCTGCCTTTAATCAAGATTCCCCGGGGCAGGACAAACTCCACAGCGCATCCCTCGTACCGTGCCGCAGTTTCAGCACTCTCACGCAGTTTGGTATTAACCGGACTGCTCACTATCGCACTATACACCACCGCCACTCCTTTTTTTGAAAATTCTGATTTTTTATCTTATATTCATTCTACACCATAAATATAGCAAAATGAAGACGCGGGGACAGGCTCCACTGTCCTCAAAAGTTCCCGAATCATCTCCAACAATCACGACAGGTTCTTATAGACAAAAAAATGAGGACAGTGGAACCTGTCCCCGCGTCTTCATTATAGCAGTTTTAGTGATAAATCAAAGGAGCGGTAGCTGTGTGTCAGGTAGCCGAGGGAAATTAAATCCACACCTGTTTGGGCCACATCTTGTAACTGTGACTCGGTAATTCCCCCTGAGGCTTCCGTAAGAGCACGGCCACGAACCTTGGAGACGGCCTGGGCCATCTCGGCAACTGTCATATTATCCAGCATAATGATATCAACTTCGCAGGCAAGTGCCTCTGCCACATCCTGCAGGCCGGCAGCCTCAACCTCAATTTTTACAGTAAAACCGGTATTCTTTCTAACTTTCTTTACTGCCTGTGTGATAGATCCTGCTCCCTTAATATGGTTATCTTTAATCATTACCATATCACCAAGGTTAAAACGATGGTTTTCTCCGCCTCCGGCCCTGACCGCATACTTCTCAAGGATGCGCAGCCCCGGCGTGGTCTTACGTGTGTCCACAATCCGCGCCCTGGTACCGGCTACCAGTCTTACAGCGCTAGCTGTCTGTGTGGCAATCCCCGACAATCGCTGCATAAAGTTCAGTGCAACGCGTTCTCCTTTTAGGATGGATGCTACCCGGCCTTCCACAGTGGCAACACAGTCTCCTGCACCGATGGCATCACCGTCTGTAAAATGTGCAATAAACCGGGCGTCCATAACCTGTGAAAAGACTTCCGCAGCCACCGGCAGCCCGGCTATAATTCCGTTTTCACGTGAAATAATTTCTGCTTTCCCCTGCTCGTCGGAAAAAATACTGTCCGTAGTTTTATCACCCTGAGCCAGATCCTCATCAAGCGCTCTGCGGACAAGTTCTCTATACTGCAACAGATGCACTGTCGGCTTCCTCCTTTTCCTTGCTGAAACTGAATCTTCGCGCCAGAGCCGGGGCAGGCTGCGGATAGTCCAGGCGAAAATGTCCGCCGCGGCTCTCTGTACGCCGCAGCGCGCCCTGCACAATCAGCTGCGCTGCCGTGATTAGATTTTTCAACTCCCAGGCGGACTGATTTGCAGGTTCTGCCGGAACCTGTGAAGCATATACAGCCAATTCCTCACGCAGAATAAACAGGGCAGTACCGGACCGTAAAACGCCTGCGTCCTCAAACATCCGCCTGCGCAATTGCTCTCTGATTTTACGTACACTCTCCGGCCGCATTACCGTCTGCGAAACATTCTGTGCCGCTTTGCAGGGAGCCGGTAATGAAAGCCGTTTTTCCCTGATGGATTCCACTGCCCGACTGGCAAATACAAGCCCTTCCAGTAGTGAATTGCTGGCGAGGC
Source organism: Bacillota bacterium (assembly GCA_033549345.1). Lineage (GTDB taxonomy): Bacteria > Bacillota > Dethiobacteria > Dethiobacterales > Dethiobacteraceae > JAWSUT01. The sequence goes on from JAWSUT010000007.1 coordinate 110,932, forward strand.
GGTTTGCACCGTGCACACCGCTGCACGCTGCTTCGCCGCAAGCATATAGTCCCGGGATACTGGATTGTCCGTCCAGGCCGGTTTCAATTCCACCCATAGCGTAATGTGCAGCCGGCGCCACAGGCAGCCAGTGACACGACATGTCAAGCCCGCGCTTCTCTGCCATGGCAAAAATTGTCGGGAAGCGATTAATAAGAAACTCTTTTCCCCTCCCGGTGATATCCAGGAAAACATGCGCACTGCCGCTTTTCTTCATCTGATCCAGAATGGCGCGTGCCACAACATCACGCGGACCCAGTTCCGCCATCTCATGATAATCCGGCATAAACCTGTCCCCTTTACTGTTGCGCAGTGTGGCACCCTCTCCTCTGAGAGCTTCGGAGACTAAAAACGTTTCTTCCTCATTTTTCCCCATAAATACAGTGGGATGGAACTGGATAAATTCAAGGTCGGCAATGCGGGCACCGGCACGGTAGGCCATGGCTACTCCGTCACCGGTGGCGACTTGTGGGTTAGTGGTCCGGGCAAAAACCTGCCCCAGGCCCCCTGTGGCAAGAATGACTGCTTTGGCGCGGAGCGTCTGACCCGATAACGTTCTCACACCGCAAATCGAACCTTCCTTTACCAGCAAATCAGTGACAAACGTTTGCTCTCTGACTGAAACTGTCGGTTGGCAGGCAAGACGCTCCTGCAGTGTATTCTGAATCAGCCGGCCTGTGGCATCACCACCGCAGTGCAGGACACGGTTCTTACTGTGTGCCCCTTCCCGGGTCAGGGCCAGCCGGCCGTCATCCTGTAAGTCAAACGGTGTACCCAGGGAACGTAGCTCCCGGATGCAGCGGGGACCTTCCTCCGCCATAACGCTCACGGCCTGTGAGTCACATGTACCCGCACCGGCCTGTAATGTGTCTGCAATATGGCCTGCCGGGTTGTCGTCCTGGCCGATGGCGGCGGCTATACCGCCCTGGGCCAGCCAGGTATTTGTATCTTCGAGAGCACCTTTTGTCAAAAGACAGACACTGGCATGACCTGCAGCTTTAAGAGCCGCATAGAGACCGGCAATACCGCTGCCGACAACAATTAAATCAAATTCCGTACGGGTTTGCAGGTTGGTAAGCACATCGCTTCACCTCTTTACTGGACAGCCAGCATGCGTTCAAGTGCCCTGCGTGCCGGTTCCCTGACAGCTTCGGATACAGTTATTTGCGGCTTCATCGTCTCCAGCGCCGCAGCAACTTTCTCCAGATTCGTATACTTCATATTGGGGCAGACCAGGCCCTGATGCAAAAGATAAAATTCTTTGTCTGGATTTTCTTGCTTTAATCGATAAAGCAGGCCCATTTCTGTACCGATAATTAGCTTGTTATGCTTTGTTTCCCTGGCAAATTGCAGAATGCCGCCGGTGGAGAAAGCATGATCGGCTGCCGCCACCACTTCAGGCCTGCACTCCGGATGCACCACAACAACTGCGTCAGGATGCGTCTGCCGCGCTGCCGTAACCGCGTCGGCACCAACGCGGTGATGCGTGACACAGTAACCTTCCCAGAGAATCATCCGTTTGTCCGTGCGGTCGGCGACAAACCTGCCGAGATTCATGTCGGGCACAAAGAGGATTTCTTCGGCATCGAGTGAGTTAACCACATTAACAGCATTGGATGAGGTTACGCAGATATCACTCTCGGCCTTCACGGCAGCGGAGGAGTTTACATACGTAACTACCTTGGCGCCTGGATACTGTTTCTTTTTTTCCCGCAGCGCATCCACTGTTACCATATCCGCCATCGGGCATCCGGCCAAGATTTCCGGGAGCAGTACAGTTTTATCCGGTGCCAGAATGGATGCGCCTTCCGCCATAAAATGCACGCCGCAAAAGACAATCACATCGGCAGCCGTTTCTGCTGCCACGCGGCTTAAGCCAAAAGAATCCCCTACGTAATCAGCTGCGTCCTGCACTTCATCAATCTGGTAGTTGTGAGCAAGTATTACTGCATTACGTTTTTCTTTTAATTCTTTTACCTTGTCCATTAGCTCATGTGTCTTTGCATGCATAAAAAAAACATCCTCTCCCGTGTTTGCACTCAATTATGCCACGGGAAAGGTGTCTTGTCAACTGTAAATACAATGCAGCATTGTCAGGTGGTATCTTTAATAATTAGTCCACCAGATACCCAGCCTGCCCCAGTGCAGCGATGATCTCCTCAATGACCCGCCTGTCCGGCGCTTCAATGGTATGGAGATGAACACCGTCGGTGAGAGCTGACAGGGGACGTGCTTCCGTCTGACCCAGTTGTCCCAGAAACTGAGTCAGATCGCGGCGGCTGGCAATCATCAGGTTGCCCCGCATTTCACCGTAAACAGGGTGCTCCACAATCACATCCAGAACCTTTCCACCCAGATCAACTACAATGCCAATCTCATCCTCAATCTGCTCCCGGGTATGGCGGCAGGCTACAACCGCGGTTTCCGAGCGTCGATAAAGTCCTCGGGGAATCATATACCCCTGGGGTGTGGCCAACACCTGTTCTCCAGCAGCGCGTAGAATGGCAATATCCTGGACAATTACCTGCCTGCTGACACCGAACTGTTGTGCCAGATCCGTACCGGTAACCGGCGCAGCCGCATCACGGAGCCGGGTTATAAGTACTTCACGTCTTTTTTCTGTTTCCATCAAACCACCTCCCGGATATTATGGCCGAAAACAATAAATACGAATTATTTAAACCCGTTGAATAAAATGGCTGCGTTGTTTATACGCAGCCATTCATTTATGTCATTAAACACTTTCTTTTACTTTACTTCTGCACCGCCAAGGTAGGCATTCTTAACTTCTTCGCTTTCTAAGAGCTCTTTTGCCGGCCCCTGCATCACAATTTTCCCGGTTTCCAGAACATAGCCGCGGTGGGCAATGGAAAGTGCCATGTGAGCATTCTGCTCAATCAAAAGAATGGTAGTGCCCTCGTTATGAATTTCTTTAATGATAGAGAATATCTGGCGTACAAGAATAGGAGCGAGTCCCATGGACGGTTCATCCAGCATCATCAACTTCGGCTTGGACATCAGTGCACGACCCATAGCCAGCATCTGCTGCTCCCCGCCGGAGAGTGTACCTGCCAGCTGGTTGCGGCGCTCCTCAAGGCGGGGGAAATGGTCGAATACCTTTTTCATACCGGCCGAGACAGTTTTTTTGTCACTGGACAGATAAGCGCCCAGCTCCAGGTTTTCCGTCACCGTCATATTGGAGAAAACCCGTCGTCCCTCCGGAACATGCGAGACACCCATTTTGACAATATCCTGAGCAGCGGAGTTACTAATACTTTTATCGAGAAAAGTAATGGTCCCCTCTTTTGCCCTTTCCAAACCGGACACTGTCCGCAGTGTTGTTGTTTTTCCCGCTCCGTTGGCACCAATCAAAGTGACAATTTCACCCTGGCCAACTTCCAGGGAAACCCCCTTAATAGCGTGGATCGCACCGTAATAGACCTGTAAGTTCTCAATTTTCAGCATCGTTACACTTCCTCCCCGAGGTAGGCTTCAATCACCTTGGGATTGGAGCGAATCTCGGCCGGATTACCATGAGCGATGATTTTCCCGTAGTCAAGGACGTAAATACGCTCACACACACCCATCACAAGGGACATATCATGTTCAATCAGTAAAATTGTCAGAGAAAATTTATCCCGGATAAAACGGATTAATTCCATCAACTGCTGTGTTTCTTGTGGGTTCATCCCGGCAGCCGGTTCATCCAGGAGAAGCAATTGGGGATTTGTGGCCAGCGCCCGTGCGATTTCCAGCCGGCGCTGTTCTCCGTAAGGCAGATTTTGCGCCTTTTCGTCTTTTTTGTCCTGTAGATTAAAAATACTCAGAAAGTCAATAACTCTTTTCTCAATGTCAGCTTCTTCCGTAAGATACTGGTTTGTATGGAAGAAAGCAGGCCCCAGTCCGTACTTAACATTTTGGTGATAAGCAACCTTAACATTGTCGAGCACAGTCATGTCTTTAAACAGGCGGATATTCTGAAAGGTCCGGCCAATGCCCCGCTTGGAAATCTGATGCGGCTTAGGACTTTTCCCCGAAGTGCACATCACAATATCACAGAAAGACACGCTGCCTTCCGTTGGTTCGTATACACCGGTAAGCATATTAAAGACCGTGGTTTTCCCGGCACCGTTAGGGCCAATCAGGCCTACCAGTTCACCTTTTTCCAGTGAAATATTGAAGTCGGAAACAGCAGTCAGGCCGCCAAAGCGGATAGTCAGCTGCTCTGTTGACAGAATAGCCATTTAACCCACCTCCTTTTGCCGGTCTGCATCTTTAGAAAACCGCTTACGCAGCTGGTTGGGGAAATCTCTCAGACTGTCTATGCTCTCCCTGAGAAGCTGCAGGGAGATCTCACGTGAGCCAAGCAGCCCCTTTGGCCTAAACAGCATGACACAAATCAGCATGAAGGAATAGATGACCATACGCAGTTCGCTGAAATTGCGGAACCACTCAGATAGTAAGACAAGGAAAACAGCTGCAGCAATAGAGCCCGTTATACTGCCCAGACCACCAAGTACGACCATCAGCAGGACTTCCACGGAAATCATAAATGAAAACATCATCGGCTGTGCCACACGCATCAGATGCGTTAACATTGCACCGCTGATTCCGGCAAAGAAGGCCCCAATCACAAAGGCAGTAACTTTATATTTTGTCGTATCAATCCCCATGGCTTCCGCTGCCACTTCATCGTCACGGATCGAAATACAGGCCCGCCCGTGGCTGGAGTTGATAAAATTCCTAATGATAATAACGGTAATAACAACCAGCACCAGCGCCCAGGTAATCGTTGTGTGGCGGGTGATTCCCGAATAACCGGCAGCCTGGCCGACATACTTCCAGTTTAAAAACAAAATCCGAATAATCTCCCCAAAGCCCAGTGTGGCAATAGCCAGATAGTCACCACGCAGGCGAAGTGTGGGCAGACCGATAATAAAACCCGCAATCGCGGCAATAATACCACCCACCAAGAGGCCCAGCAAAAAAAGAAGCCCACTGGGAATAGGGATCGTTTCCGTTAGACCGAAAAGTCCTGTCTTGGTTATAATCGCAGAAAAATAACCGCCAAGCGCCATAAAACCTGCATGACCAAGGGAGAACTGTCCCGTAATCCCCACAACCAGGTTAAGGCTCACAGCAGCAATAATAAAAATACACATATACAGGATAACAATGTTCTGATACCCTGAAAATACTTTACTTGTAATCAGAGACTGGAGCACCGCACCTATGAGCACAGCAGCAAGCAAAACGAGGGCCTGTTTGAGCCAGGGTTGGTTTTTCAGCATGGGCTACACCTTCTCCCGTACGTTCTTGCCCAAAATGCCTGTCGGCTTAATCAGCAGAATAACGATAAGAATTGCAAACGCAACCGCATCCCGGATTGTCGAATACCCAAACGCACTAACGCCGGCCTCACTGACACCTAAAATCAGGCCGCCAATGGCAGCTCCGGGAATAATGCCAATTCCACCAAGGACGGCAGAAACAAAGGCCTTCAGACCGGGCAAAAGACCCAGAAGCGGTTCAACACGTCCATAGTTCGCACTGTAAAGAATACCGCCCGCTGCAGCCAGTGACGAGCCAATGGCAAACGTAAATGAGATGGTCGCATCAACATTAATGCCCATCAGTCGCGCAGCATCCTTGTCCAGGGACACGGCCCGCATCGCTTTTCCCATTTTTGTCCTGTGTACAACATACTGCAGCAAGACCATCAGTAACAGTGTGGAAACAATAATTAGAATCTGCCTGTTTGAAATGGTTGCATTTAATATACTAAAGCTCTTTGCCGGGAGGAATTTTGGATATCCCTTTGGCTCAGCACCAATCCAGTAAATGGCCAGATTTTGAAATAACAACGATACGCCGACTGCTGTCATCAGAGCGGCAACACGATGTGCTCCGCGTAAAGGTTTATAGGCAAGGCGCTCAACAAGCATACCCAAAGTGGCACAGACAATCATGGCAACAGCGATTGTAATAGCAATATCGATAAGATGAACAGCAAGTGTCCCTTCCATGGCAGGCCAGCGCGCCGCAATTTTCGAACTCAGGTCAACCGTTGTTTTAAAGAAAAAACCCACAAAAGAGCCAATCATAAAAATTTCACCGTGGGCAAAATTAATAAGTCTGATAATACCGTAAACCATGGTATAACCCAGAGCAATCAGAGCGTACACACTGCCGAGGGAGATCCCGTTAATTAATTGTTGAATCACCTGATCTAAAACTCCCACGTCCTTTTCACTCCTTGCGAATAATAAGTTTGGAGAGGGATGCATGATCCCTCTCCAAACAAGGGATTTTGTTACGGGTTAACAGTTGTTTTGTAAACCTGTTTCTGGTCCTTAATCTCAATGATCACAGCAGACTTAATCGGGTTGCGGTTTTCGTCCATGGTAATCGTACCGCTGACGCCTACAAAACCTTCTGTTTCAGCAAGAGCATCACGAATGGCCGGGCCTTCGGTGCTGCCTGCACGTTCGATGGCATCAATGGTCATATAAAATGCATCATAAGCAAGCGCTGCCAGAGCGTCGGGAGTCTTGCCGCCGTATTTTGAACCGTACGATTCAATAAACTGCTTCACTTCGGGAGTATCGGCATCGGGTGAATAATGGTTTGTAAAGTAGTGGCCGTTTGCTGCCTCGCCGGCCAGGTCAAACAGTGTGGGGGAATCCCAGCCGTCAGTTCCGATAAATGTAGCTTCAATACCCAGCTCTTCAGCCTGTGCAAGAATCAGGCCCACAGAGTTGTAATATGCGGGAACAAAGACAACATCAGGATTTTTACTCTTAATCAGGGTGAGCTGTGAATTAAAGTCTACATCCTGAACAACAAATTCTGCTTTTTCAACAACTTCTCCACCACCGGCTATGAAGGACTCTTCGAATACATCGCGAAGACCCATGCTGTAGTCGCTACCCACGTCGGTTAGGATCGCAGCTGTCTTTGCATCCAAATCTTCAAGAGCAAACTGTGCAGCCACGCGACCCTGGAACGGGTCAATAAAGCAGGCACGGAAAATGTAGTCACCCTGCTGGGTTACAGTTTCGTTTGTGGATGTACCGGAAACCATTGGAATCTGTGCATCCTGAGCAACGGGTGCGCCCGCCAGTGTGTTCGTGCTGGCAATCGCGCCGATAACGGATACAACATTGTCACTTTCAATGAGCTTCTCTACGGCCAGAGCAGTTTCCGTGGCCAGTGACTTGTTATCTTCAAAGATAACCTTTACATCACGACCCAAAACACCGCCGGCTGCATTCACTTCTTCAACAGCCATTTCAATGGCTTCTTTTGAAGATTGGCCAAAAGTAGCGATATCACCGGTCAGCCCAAATACTGCACCAATAACGATTTCCTCTTCGGCTGCGTCGTTGTCGTTGCCATTTGGCTCTGTGGCCTCATTTCCGCCGCAACCGGTTAGTGCCAAAGCAAATGCCAGGGCAAGAACAAGCGCGACAATCCAAAACTTGTTTTTCATTTTTTCCCCTCCAGTTTCCTTGTTTGGTAAAGCCTGTACAACTTAAGTACAGAACGCAACATAAAATCCCCCAATTTTACATTACGCTTTCTCATTATAATCTGAATATTTTATATATGTCAATTGGTAAATCATCCTTTTGGAACAACATTAAAGGAAGTTTTCACAATCCGAGATAACTCCCCGAGCATTATC
>JAWSUT010000008.1:0-109911 GCA_033549345.1 Bacillota bacterium
GCTGACCCCGAAGCAGGAAGCAATCGACGCTGCTGAGAAGAATTATGGCTATTTTGCCCTGCTTTCCAACGATATCAAGGATCCCCTGGTCGCCCTTGAGATTTACCGCGGCAAGGACTTGATCGAAAAGGCTTTCGGCAACCTCAAAGAGCGGCTCAACCTGCGTCGCACCGCCGTTTCTTCAGAGGAGAACTTAGACGGCAAGCTCTTCGTGCAGTTCGTGGCCTTAATTTATTTAGCCTATATCGACATGGCCATGCGCGATAAAGGCCTCTACCGCGACTACACCCTGCAGGAGCTGCTCGACGAGCTCGACATCATCGAGCGTTTCGAGCAGCCCGGCAAGCAGAGCCATCTCGGTGAGATGACGAAAAAGCAGCTCGAGCTCTACCGGCTGCTCGGAGTGGAGCCACCGGCATAGGTATAAAATCGCGGGAATTCAGGTTGTCCCTAACCTCACCTGTGATAACTTCTCTTGATTTCACGCGGCGACCAGAAGACGAACCAGTCTTATAGCCTTCATTTTTCTCTTTAATACGGTTCATGTAGTAATGCTGTTCTTTTGCATTGTTGGCTATATCTTCTTGGGTAGCCATCGGTGTATACCGCTGAGCTACGCAAACCAACTTGCCTTCATGCTCGACAATGATTTCACCTAGGTTTAGCGGGTCAAAGCGGACTACAACTTTTTCTTCCTGCAATTCATAGAGGGCACGGTCTTTGTAAAGAGCCTTTTTGAACCTGATACCGTCACGGCCTACTTTGCGTGTTTCCGTGTCATACAGCAATACATTTGCTACTTCTTTCGATACAGTACCGCCTTCATAGCGAGGGGTATTCTGGTAAACATTTAAAGGAGTATCGCCTAATTCGTCATGCACTGCGTTGTGGTAGTCATTAAAAATCCAATTCTTTATTCGTTCAAACGCTTCAGGAAGTGTAGGGATTTTGCCTTCTTTGTGAAGCTTTTTTAATTCCTTCTCGTGGTTTTCCGGCCTGGTGTCCGGAGAGCCGCCTGTATAACCGGGCACATGGACAGAGAACTGAATCTTAAAGGTCCTAAAGAAGCTTTCGTTAATTTTGCCCCAGGGACTATACGGCTTGCAGAAATGAGGATCAACCTTCAACACTGCAAACAGGCCGCGCATTTCAGGTGTCCATTCATGTCTGCCTGTTATCCTTTCAGGCTGACCAAGATAATGGGAACGGTAGTCCTTTCCGTTATCCATCAGCGTTTCTTTTGGTATGCCTTTTATCGGCGAGTCCGGCTTGGGAAGTATGCCGTGATAGAATGCGAGTCCGATTGTTTTCCCATTACCTTGGAAACTAAGAGTTAGGCCGGTAACCACTCTAGCACGGAAATCCTGCCAGATTGTAAGCTGCGGCCTTGCTAAGTAGCCGTGTTCATCTACACAGTAAAAGTCACAAACATGATGATCTGATACCCAGCGTTCATTGACAAGGTATTTAGTGAAATCAACTCTGCCTTTGGGCATTGCGTCTTTTCGGCAGGCTTGCAGCCCTTCACGGTAACGCTTCTTCTCACCATATTCCAGGCTGTCTAGAATACGGGCTGCCGTCTCATACGAGCCGATTATCCAACCACTTTTAACTGGTTCCTCACAATTTTCACCGTAAAAGCACTCGTTGCAGGTATCTTCGTTAGTTTCCCTAACTTCGGCACTGACCTGTTTATAAACTTCTCTTATGGTTAGACGGTTTGGTTGCAAATAAACGTATTTTAGGCGGTCAGCGACTGGTTGACAGGTGCTTCTAACATTGCCTTTATCTTGACGTTGCTTTCTGAATAACCCGACTATTCCTTTTGATTTATATTCCTTTCTCCAGAGCCTGACTACCCTGTCAGTTACACCGAAATGTTGAGCCCACTGTTTTGATTTCTCACCCAGTTCTTTACGGGTTCGGGTTGATTCAATATCTTTAATAGCCGCTTCAACTTCTAGCACTCTATCCAGTTCTTCGGCACCATATTTTCTTATATACTCATAAAATACTGCATCGTTGTCGGAATCAGAAGACTGATTAGAATCACCCACCAACGAATCTTTATCAGTACATGAATCATTAATAAACTTTTTCTGTGCTTCTGAAGGAAGAGAAGTAAGGTGGATTAAATATGTTTTCCCGGCGTGAGCTCTTGTGTTTTGCATCTCTTTAATACGAAATTCACCTGAGGCGATTTTTTTCCTAACTGCTCTATCAGAGATACGCAAAAGCTCGGCGACCTTTGAAACGCTTAGCCACATTCTTTCCCCACCTCCCATAAAAAAGAATTTAAAAGCTTTGTACATTATTAGTCCTAGCTGGCATTGCCAGCTTCCTTAAGCAATGTAAATATATCTTCGAAATCACATCCAAGCACATCCAAAATAGCTTTAGCGGTTTTTGGACTAGGAGAATTAAACCCTTTTTCAATCCGGGTTATTGTGTACTTACTTAAACCGGCTTTACGAGAAAGGGCATACCGTGATAAGCCTTGTTTGATTCTTAATGACGCCAATTCCTTTGCTTTAACTCTTATGATCACCTCGGACACCTCCAATCAGTTATTCAAATGAGTAACTTACTATTATTATATATATTCATTTGTGTAATTTCAAGTATTTTAGAATAAATAAGTTGCTCATATGTGTAATATTGGATATAATTACAGTGTAGCTTAACAAAGCAAGGTGGTTGCTATGGTTACTTTAGGTGAGAGGTTAAAGCGGTTACGGAAAGAAAAAGGGTTAACCCAAGCGCAGCTGGCCGGCACGCTTGGGTTATCTAAAAGTGCAATAATACAATATGAAAATAACAAAAGAGAGCCAAATTTTGATGCATTAATTAAGTTAGAGAAGTTCTTTGATGTTAGTGGTAGTTATTTAAAGGGAAAATCAAATTTCAAAAAAATGTCTGAAGAGATGTTTATGAATGATGTCCTTAATTTTGATGACAATATTCTTGATATGCCAGATGAGGTTAAAGAAAGAATCGTACCCCTAATGAATAATTTTTATGAGATCATTGATTGCATATTAAAATTAGAATCCAATACTCCCAATAGAAACACACTAATTAATGAACAAAAAGAGATGTTATCAAATCTATACACGACTATAGATATAATTAAAAGGGTTTACTTTGGTGCTTATTTGCCCTCGAAGGAAGAATGGGAGAGCAATAAACCATTATCTGAGCTCGACTATTATAAAAATCGTGAAGCAGTTTTCGAAAAATACATAAGGGATTTAACAGAAAAATGGAAAGCTATATTTACTTTACGTTGCAAGAGTCTTTATGAAGAGTATGTAAGGGGTTTTAACTGTGTTCGTGACAATAAACCACATTTAGATGTTTTGGAAGAAATTAAAGAACAATTTATTGCGGAGGATGATCCATACCCACGATTTAGCGACAAGGAAATGAAATAAGCGCGAACTTACATTTTATTACATTAATGTAAGTTCCGTAGTTCCGCAATCAAAAGTATAGAAAATTACCCTTAACCTCAATATGCATCGGGGATTAAGGGTAATTTTTTTGGTAATTTTATAAGTTCCGTAATCGTGTATTCACAAAATTAAAAACCCTTATAAAATAAAGGGTTTTGAGATGAGCGGTATGTTCAGATTTTCAAGATAATCAGTTCGCGGAAAAATAATGTGACAATCGTCTTTTTTTGAAACTTTCTCATATAGTCCCCAAGAATGCCCGTACCGTCTCGTTTTTTCCCGGTCAGTCCCTCTTTGTCCCTCAATTTCCCGGTTCTTTTCACGGAAATATAATGTGACAAGGAACATTTTGCGTGTTGTTTCAGCTCTTTTTATCTTAATTTTCTTTCTGTTTTATACGGCATCGGGTCTGGTAGCCGGCGGAAAACTCTTTGAAGCCACGTTTGGTGTGGATTATTCCACAGCCTTATTGGTGGGTGCGTTTGTAATTGTTGCTTACACATTTTTGGGGGGATTTTTTGCCGTTAGCTGGAGTGACTTTTTTCAGGGCGGCCTGATGTTTTTGGCACTAATTATCGCCCCTGTTCTGACCATCAGGTTCTTAGGTGGTTTTGATGCTGTCTTGACTAATATTTTCAATACCAACCCTGACTTGTTGGATATTGCCGCCGATGTGGCATATACATATTCGGCAGCTGAGAGAGGGGCTTGGGCATCTACAGGGACGCTAAGCGTAGTGGGGATTATCTCTGCCATGGCCTGGGGTCTGGGTTATTTCGGTCAGCCGCATATTCTGGTCCGCTTCATGGCGATTCGCTCTCTGAAAGATATTAAGATGTCAAGGCTTATTTCGGTAATCTGGGTTGTTTTAACTCTCTACGGCGCTGTTTTGGTCGGGTTTGTCGGTATTGCCATGTTCGGTCCGGAAAATGCACTGCCTGATCCTGAGTGGGTCTTTATGGAAGTGGTGCAGGTTGTCTTCAATCCTTGGGTTGCCGGTGTGTTACTGGCAGCTGTTTTAGCAGCAATTATGAGTACCATTGACTCTCAGCTGCTCGTTTCCTCCAGCGCTCTGACCGAAGATTTCTATCACACATTCTTCAAGCGGGATGCAAGTGAAAAAGAACTGATCTGGGTAGGACGTTTTGCCGTGCTATTAATTGCCGTAATCGCTCTCTTCCTGGCTTTTGGCGGTGGACAGGTTCTGGAACTGGTGGCCTATGCCTGGGCGGGATTTGGTGCGTCGTTTGGCCCTGCTGTTTTGTTATCCCTGTTCTGGCGCAGGATGACTAAAAACGGAGCGCTTGTAGGCATGATTGTCGGCGGTGTTACCGTAATTCTGTGGCCGTACACAGGGTCTGCGCTCTATGAAATTGTACCGGGTTTTGTTCTTTCGGCCATTGCTATTGTGATGGTCAGCCTGCTCGATAAAGAACCTGCAAGAGAGGTTCTTGAAGAGTTTGACAAAGCACGGGACATTGTTATTACAAATTAAAATTTCGGCAGTAAAGGCGCTATACCGTTACAGGAATACGCAAAGGACCCCGCCTTCACGATTAGGCGGGGTCCTTTTATTTTTTATTTCCCTGGCCATTTTCAGGCTCATCAGATGCGAGACTGTGTTCTTCAAATTGTTTGCGCCAGTTACGGGTCCATTCAATGAGGGTAACATGCTGGCCTTCTCCGCGGAGTGCTTTTTCTTCCTGTTGACGGTAGGACTGTGCTTCCACAGCCAGGTCCTTGAGCTTGTCCTGATACGAGTCGTCATCCTCCATGGGGATTGTCTCCTGTGCATACCCTTCAATGGTTAACAGGTGCTTGCGGACACACATCTCCCCGTCCGTTGTGCAGGGGCAGGTAGGGTCTGTCTGGTGCTCCTGCAGCAGCAAAAGTTCTTTAATAAGCTGGTCATATTGCCATTTTAAAATAGGCTTCACGTCCAGGCCTCCTTTTTCAAAATGCATTGTTTTTAGCATCTCTGAAGTGAAAAGCTTCTATGCCTGTTTGCCGGTTTTCTTTTTAGCGGGGTCAACCGGTAAACAACGCGGGACGTACTGCCCTTGCCTGGGGTTCTCTCCACAAAAACATCACGGTTGTGAAGATGAACAAGCTCAGATACTTTGTCTGCTTTAATTTGCGAATGAAATCATTACCAAAGAACAGATTGTAAAAATAAGTAACTTAACTACTGCTTGAACCGTACAATAATAGGGAGAAAAGAGATAAAGGTGGTTTGCGCATGGGGGATACCGTCAAATGGCAGTTGGTGGAGACAGCGGACGGTGAATTCACATCTTCGGATATTCTCTTTTTATGGGGAATGCTTCATGTCTTTGTTGCAAGCAACAGTGGTTTCCCCGCATGTAATGAATTAATTATGAAACTCCAACCACTCATGGAGAGAGTTTACTCTGGCCTGTAGATGCATCACTCCATATTTGCCAAAAGGATAGTCAGGTAACAATAAAAAAACCGGAGAGCGGCCTGCTCTCCGGTTTCTGTATTAACCGAGAATCATCTCCAGGTCTTTTTCCGGAGTGGAAATGGGACGGATGTTGAAGTTTTCTACCAGGATATTCAGTACATTGGGTGTGATAAATGCCGGCAGACTCGGTCCAAGGTAGATACCCTTGATTCCCAGATGAAGCAGAGTCAACAGGATTGCCACCGCTTTTTGCTCATACCAGGAGAGAATCAGTGTAAGCGGCAGGTCATTCACTCCGCAGTCGAACGCTTCAGCCAGGGCCAAAGCGATTTTAATCGCTGAATAGGCGTCGTTGCACTGGCCTACATCGAGCAGTCGGGGAATTCCACCGATATCGCCGAGCTGCTTGTCAAAGAAGCGGAACTTGCCACAGGCCAAAGTAAGAATTACAGTATCTTTAGGGGCTTTTTCCACAAACTCCGCGTAGTAATTGCGACCCGGTTTGGCACCGTCACAGCCACCGACTAAGAAGAAGTGTTTAATGGCGCCGCCTTTAACAGCTTCAATTACTTTGGGAGCCACACCGATGACGGCATTGCGGGCAAAACCGACCATTACGGTACCCTGTTCTTCATCGGAGGGAAAGCCCGGGAGTTCCAGTGCTTTCTCAATGACCGGGCCATATTCATGGCCTTCCACGTGGTGGACGCCGGGCCAGCCAACAAGACCGGTGGTGAAAATGTTTTCAGCATAACTTCCCTGCGGCTTCTGAATGCAGTTGGTTGTCATTAAGATAGCGCCGGGGAAGTTGGCGAACTCTTTCTGCTGGTTCTGCCAGGCAGTGCCATAGTGTCCGTAAAAATGGCTGTACTTTTTCAGTTCCGGATATCCGTGTGTGGGAAGCATTTCACCGTGCGTGTAGACATAGATACCTTTGCCTTCGGTCTGCTTAAGCAGTTCTTCCAGGTCTTTTAGGTCATGGCCGGAAACCACAATCGCTTTACCTTTTTTATGACCGAGAGGGACTTCTGTCGGTACGGGGTGGCCATACGTACCTGTGTTGGCTGCATCAAGAAGTTCCATGGCACGGAAGTTTACTTCACCGCATTTGAGAATCAGGCCGAGCCATTCATTTGCTTCCAGGTTATTTTTGGTCAGAGCAGCCATCGCTTCTTCAATGAAAGTGTAGACATTTTCATCTTCCTGCCCCAGTATTGCCGCATGATCAGCATAAGCAGCCACACCTTTTACACCGTAGAGCAGGATTTGCTGCATAGACTGGATATCGGGATCTGTATGCATATCCGAAACAAGACTGACTTTTTTGCCCTGCTCAGAAAGAGCATTAACATCTCCGGCTGGTTGGAAGGTGGCGGCAGGATCTGTAAAGTCTACAACTCCACCTGCCTGAGCAACTTTTTCTTTGAGTTGTTCTCTTAAGGTAACAGCTTCATCAATATAATTTTTGAAACGGTTAGGGTCAAAGTCCACGTTTGTCAGCGTTGTGAATATGGCTTTTGCAATAAACCGGTCAACTGCATGGTCTTTTACACCCACTTTGCGCCCTTCTGTTGCAAAAAGAGACAGGCCCATGACTGCGTGGGTCAGCAGGTCTTGCAAGGCTGCCACATCAGGGTCTTTGCCGCAAACACCATGCGTAGTGCAGGCAATTCCTTTGGCAGTTTGTTCACACTGGTTACAGTACATACTCATTAAATCGACCTCCTAAATTTTTTCCTGACTTGATTTTATTTTATCCTCTATGTAGCCTCTCTGCTGTGATGCATATCACCCTTTTGAATATTTTTCCCCGTTCATCTATAATTCTACTACATGAAAAATTGCAAAGAATTAATGAAACGTTGCAATTCAAAATAAAAACAGAGCCAGTCAATCTGGCTCTGTGCATTATTTACTGTAGTTTTCCTGAAGGTAATTAACCACAATTTCATATTCCTCATCACTAAGCAGGCCCGGAGACTTACTTACCATCCTTGTTACAATTTCCGGCCAGCTGTCTTTGTCACGGTCTCTGCTGTAAACACGGTCCACAATGTGACAGCTTGAGCAGCGGGCTTCGATGAGTGCTTCTGCCGTAAGTGGTTCATTATTGGGTTCTTCTCCCGGTTCATTCTGATCGGGTGGCTGCGTGTCTCCATTGCCGCAACCTGCAGCTAAAACCAATACAAGAGCCAGCAGCAAAAGGAGTACCAACCACTTTTTGACTTTCACTTCTTTGTTCACCTCCGTTTGCGCCTTGATTTCCTAAACTAAAACGTTCTGCAGCGTGATAAAAAATCCTGCATGGATTTTACGTAATAAATAAAATCTTACTTGATAAAAAAAAATTAAAAAATTTTTAGTTTTTTTTGGAAATGAGCAGGAATTTAAAAATATATGTAGAAATACGTATGCGGGATCTAAGAAAGTGGGCTAAATTGAGCCCAACAAAAAACGGTATGGGGTCTCCTATCCGACAAAGGCAAACCTGCTGAAAGGCAGGGACGCAAAGCCATGGGTCTAAGGGCGCAAGCCTACGATCGCCAGGTTGCCGAAGAGCAGGGGTTTATTTTTAACTTCAGCTTCGGCTGAAGTTTTTTCATTTGTTCGGCAGTCGTAGGGCCTCTCCGGAAACGGGGGAAATAAAGAATGAAAAGAGGTAAAAAAGGTTTAGGTTTATCCAGGTTGTTGGTTATCCTGCTGGTAGTGCTGTTTGGGAGCAGCGCTTTTGCCATGCAGCAGATGCAGCTGTTCTCATTCGGTACGGCTGAGCCCGGTGTACCAATGGAATATAAAGCCGCAGTGAGGGTTACAGAGCAGGACGTCCTTGGGGCAGACGTTCTTCCTTTGGCAAAAGTTATCAGGGAAGAAGTGAAACCTGAAACTGAAGAACAAACAGAAGAAAAAACAGAAGAAAAGAATGAGGCAGCAGCCAAACAGCCTCAGACTGCTAATAATCAGAATAACAGAAGTAGCAGTACTGTACCAACGGTAAGAAAGAACACCGCCACAGCGCCTGCAGTTACGCCTGTACCTGTGGCAGAACCGGACAAGCTCCAGCAGGCTCCGGCCGCCCAGCCTGAACAGCAAACCGAGGCGGACAAGCCTGAAACGGTAAACGAAACATCGGAAACGGTTAAGGAGCCGGCTGAAGAACCGGTGGAAGAAAAAGTTGAAGAGAAGCAAACTCCAGCCAATCCTTACAGATGGCTGTCATCCAGAAACCACAATGTGCTGACAAAATTGGTCGTAAAAAACACAGGTGAAGAAATTTCGAGTAATGTGAGAATTGAAGTGCCTTTAATTACATCAAGTTCCCTCTACTTTGCCCGGAGCGGCGAAACATTTTCAATCACTCCAGAAATTAAAACAGTGAATGGAACAAGGGTAGGTGTATTTTCTCTCGGAAATATAGAGCCCGGGGAAGAAACCGTAGTGGAAATTCGGACACAAAGTCGGACAACGAATATTCAGTTTTATGCAGACTATGTTCCCACGGATGGTAAAATGATTTCTTCCTATCTAGGTACGGCCACCGGGATAGAAACAACGAATTCACAAATCGTCAGTCTGTCAAACAAACTGACCCAGGGTATGAGCTCCGACTGGGAAAAAGCAAGAGCAATTACTCAGTGGGTTTCCACAAACATAAAATACGATGCAAATGCGGCTAACCGTAATCAAGGTGCACTTACTGCATTGGAGACACGTAAAGGTGTCTGTGAAGATTATGCTAAACTAAGCACTGCATTGGGTAGAGCTGCCGGAATTCCGACCCGCGTGGTATATGGTTACACAGATAACGGCAGCAAATGGACTACAAGCAGTTCCCTGGGACTTAACGGATACCGGCATGCCTGGGTGGAATATTACCTTTACGGCAGGGGCTGGGTGCCGGCAGAACCGACGCGCAGCCATTCATCCAGTCTTTATTTCGGGACACTTCCTCACAACCGTTATATTGTTCAAAACTACAATAACATCTCACTTAGAGGTAATTACAGCGGTGGTAAACTCTCTATCAACTGGGTGGAATCACTTTACTAAGCGGAACCCCTATCACCCCCCAAGTGATAGATCCCAAAAAAGGAGCCGGATATTCATCCGGCTCCCCCCAATTTAATGATTATTTATTATTAAGGCGCTGCGGCTCTGGCGCTTTTTCAATTTCCTTTAAATCTGCTTTAACAATCAGGCGTTTTGTTGTAGTTGTAAAAAGACAGGTGGTTAGTGTAAGTTCAGGGTTACCTGTTGATTCCACTACGCTCCAGTCCCGGCTGTGAGTGACAAACTGTTCCCGGACAGTGTAGCGGTATAGTTTACTGCCCAGTGTCAGAACAATCTCATCTCCGGGGTCAAGCTTGTTTACATTACGAAACCAAGCACCATAAACACCACGGTGTGCGGCAATGGAGACATTACCTGTTTGCGGATACTTGCTCTGCGGGTAAAAACCCGGTCCCTGTTTTAGGTGTTCTTCCGTCACGCCCTGAACCACAACGGCGCGTACATTAATTTTGGGGATCTCCAGGATACCGTTAATCGCCGGCAGTTCGTCCGGAGGCTCCGGTGGTTCCTGTTGTTCGTGGGAGTTCACCGGCAGTTCATCTCTCCCGGGCTCCGGTTTCGCCTCTGTTTCAAACGGTTCCTCCAGTGCAGCCAAAGATATGCGCTGGAAATAAGTAGCCTGCCCGTATTTTACCATCGGTATTGCGGCCAAGAGCATACCGATGGTGATCAGAGTAATCCCCAATGGTTTTTTAATGTCGCGCATGTGGCTGCCTCCTTTTTTAGATTACTACTATTATAAATCATTGTCCTGTATCTGAAAACCTGCTTTTCCAATGCCGGCCAGTTTTAATATCACATTACTGTGGTAGATAAAAAGGGAAACCTTCTCAGGTTTCCCTTCTTAGTTGTGCGCCCGGCATGGGCGCAGTCTAACGGGTGAAAGTCCCGAACACGCCCGGTAGTGGGAAGTGTATAGCCAAGGTCAAGCGCGTCCATCGCGAGGTGGAGTGTGAAGGAAGGCGGCGGCAAATCTCTGGCCTGACGAACAGAAATCGCATCAGGCACAAACTGAGGATAAGGCTGCAACACAAGTCGAAGTCCAATAACTACACGGAATCAGTTTGTGTAAATGCGGCAGGTGGATGGGGAGAAAGACTGTGCTCTTACCCGGGGAGGCCTCACGAACGGAGGAAGCGTATTTGCTGATACCGGTTGAAACAAGATTTGTCGTGAGGAGTCAGATGAAGCCATATTAGCAGTACAGTCGACGGTACTGTGAAGGGCGGAACCCTTGGAGGTGATAGTAAATGAATGTTACCAAGAGTCAGAACAATAGCAGAAAACACTGTGACAACAGTGGCTGGCCGCAAAAGGATAGTGCGGAACACGAAGGATATGCGGGAGCGCTTACTGATTCAGGGATAGCTGAAAACAACATCACCAATGCCGACAGACTCAAAGGTGGACTGCTGGAGGAAATCCTTGCTCCAAGTAATCTTAACCAGGCTTACAAACGGGTTAAGAAGAACAAAGGAGCAGGCGGAGTCGATGGGATGAGCGTGGAAGATCTTCTACAATATCTCAAAGGTAACGGAGAGGAAATCCGGCAGACCATCAGGGACGGAAAATACCGTCCACAACCCGTACTACGGGTAGAGATACCCAAAGAGGACGGGAAAAAGAGAAAGTTGGGAATACCAACAGCCGTAGACCGAGTCATACAGCAGGCAATAGCACAGGTTTTGACGCCAATCTATGAGCCACAGTTCTCGGACAACAGTTATGGATTCCGACCAAGAAGAAGCACGCATGGCGCTATCAAGGCGTGTCAGGAGAACATCCGTGATGGATACAAGTACGTGGTAGACATGGACCTGGAAAAGTTCTTCGACACAGTAAACCAAAGCAAACTGATAGAGATACTGTCACGGAGTATTAAGGACGGGAGAGTCATATCCCTCATCCATAAATATCTCCGGGCAGGCGTTGTCACGCGCATCGGCAAATTGGAGGAAACGGAACTAGGTGTGCCTCAAGGCGGCCCATTGAGCCCGCTTTGTGGAAACATCCTTCTGAACGAACTGGACTGGGAACTTGAACGAAGAGGGCACAGATTCGTCCGCTATGCGGACGATATGCTCATCTTCTGCAAAAGCAAAAGGGCGGCGAGAAGAACACTGGAAAATCTAACCCCGTACATAGAGAGGAAACTATTCCTCAAAGTGAACAGGGAAAAGACTGAAGTAGCTTATGTGGGCAAGGTCAGATTCTTAGGATACGCGTTCTACATCAACAAGAACAAAGATGTAGGGTTGCGAGTACATCCCAAAAGTGCTTCCAAGATGAAGGCAAAGATACGCCAAATAACATCAAGAAGCAACGGAATGGGATACGAGATAAGGAAGCTAAAGCTCAAACAGTTTATAACTGGATGGGTTAACTACTTTAAGCTCGCAGACATGAAAAGCCTACTGACAAAGACAGACCAGTGGTTGCGGAGACGTATCCGAATGGTTATCTGGAAGCAGTGGAAAAGGATTAGAACGCGGTACGCAATGCTTAAGAAATTAGGTATTATAGTAGACTGGGTAGCATGGGAAGGTGCAAACATAAGAAAGGGTTACTGGCGCTGTGCCCGTAACCCAATCATTGCCAAAGCCATCTCTGCCGAGAGACTTAAGAAGGCTGGATATTTAAATTTTCTCGAATACTACGAGTCTGTTCGTGCGTAAACATGGGAGGAGCCGTATACCGAACGGTACGTACGGTTCTGTGGGAGGTCGGCTACTCAATTAATGGGTAGCCTCCTACCCGATTACTTTTACGTTTACGCCGGATAACCAGCCCACCGGCTGCCAGGGCAGCGCCCAAGCCGGCAAACAGGATGTCTGTGGCTGCGGTTCTGGGCAGTTCTTCTTCGCCCGCACCGGGTTTTTCCGGTTCAATCTCAATGGGAGTTTCAGGTCCCACATCAGGCGTTTGAGGTTCAATGATCACCTCTTGCTGAATTGTTACGGTATGGCTGTCAGTTGCTGTTACCACAGTGGAGAATCTGTTCCCCGTGGCGGTTGCTGTGTTTAGTAGACCGTTGGGATAGTCGCCCTCGGGGATAGTGTATGTTACTGGGAACTGTTTAGACTGTCCTTTAATCAGGGTGCCGACATCTTCGGTATGCCCGAGGAGGGGGTCGTTAACATTTACGTTAGTAAGTGTAACATTGCCTGTGTTCTGCACTGTGAATACGTACGTAATTTCGTCACCTACATTTGCGGTAGCAGGACCGGTCTTGGTCAGGCTGATCTGCGGATTTGCGGTGAAGCCACCGCCACCGCCACCGCCACCGCCGCCGCCACCGCCGCCGCCACTCGGGGAATAACTGTTGACGATCGTGATGCCTAAAATTTGATCAGCGGCAAGTGGAAAATTAAAGGGATTGTTAGTGCTAACGGTTTCATTATACTCGTAATGTTCAAACGAGTAATTTGAAGGCAGTCCTGTTTCCTGTATGGTGTAGTTGCCGGGTTCCAGCTCATCCAATATAATCTGGCCATCATCAACACTAATCGGAAATGTATTTGTGTAGTTTTTGGGGCCCGTTAGGGTTACACTGAACTCAACATCGCTGGATTCAATTTCCGTATCATTAGCTCCGGTAATTAACTTTTTGTTAATAACAAGGGATGCTGTGTCATCCTCTTCCTCGGTTTCTTTCGGTGTATATTTATTGGTAATGGTGATATAAAAGGGTCCCTGTTCATTTTCGCCAACTGTAAACTGCCATTCTCCGTCAACTTCTTCGGCACCGGTCATGCGGACAAATTCATAGTCTTCCGGGTACGTTTCCTCAATTACATAATTACCGGGTAACAGGTTGAAAGGTGCAGGACTGGTAACGCTGAAACTGTGTGTTTCTTCAAAATTGTCTTCCCCTGTAACTTTTACGTTAAATGTTGTCTTGTCATCAGTTATTTTGCTACCGCCAGTATCAATAACTTCTTTATATACTACTACAGAAACAGTTTCTTCCTTTTCTTGGCAGAGAAAGCCCCAGTGACTCAGGCCCATACCTGAAGATGAATCATCATTCAAGTTTACACCTGTAACAATAAATGACCAGGAACTGTTAGTAGCAGATTCAAAATAGACACTAAAATAATCATTTACGATGTAAACCGTATCGCTTACACTTACAAAACCGCCGCCACAATTTTGTTGTCCTTTTCATGCTTTCGCAAAAACAAATAAGTTGTTGGGATCACAGTCAGGCGCGGGCGATATGGTAAACCTATAGGATGTTCCATCCTTTATGGCGTCTCCAATTGTACTGTCAATATTGTCCCACTTATACCATTTAGTGTTAGCACTTGTAGTGACATAACTGCTATAATCACAGTTTCCACCAGGTGATATGCCGGTTTCCATTTCGGGACTTCCATTGTAGTTAAAAATTGCAGGGCTGTTTGCTGAAGCGGTTAGGCCTAATGTCATAAATACTAGTACTAAAGACAGCGAAATGCCTAATAATATTTTAAAGTTTGTTCTCATTATAATTCCTCCTTATTCGGGTAATTTTGTTCGGCTCTCCCTATACCCCCCAAGATATCCCGGAGCCGGATAACATTATCACCTCACCTTGGTAAAAGTTATGAATGTTTATCTGTTTTTGTGACAAATAAAAACACACGGGATCAAATTTATTTTGATACCCGTGTGCAGCCGGTTTCACTCTCTCTCACGCGACCCTTAAGTGACCAGTAATGAGGTCGCGATCATTGATTCCGCACACTTGGCATAAGGAAAATTCTGCCGTTTTTTTATTGTTGTAAGCTCATTATAGTTTCCCTAACTGTGCCTGTCAATAACGTTATACCAGGTTTAACCGGTTTTAGACACTCTTTAATAAGTTATTAATATAAGTATAAGCAGGGTTTTTATGATGCAAAAAAGAATCAACTATGCAAAAAAGAATCAATCGGTGCAGTTGGCCTGATGCATTTATGCATTCTATTCATTGTTTTAGGATACAGAATGCCGGTATTCAGGGATTGTTCCTGTTGGTATGTATATTGCAAGCATTTAATAGGTATGTAGAGATGACGTGCGAGTGGATATTGAAATCTAATGGTGGGGGAGGAAGAAAAAATGTCAACGGTCGAAGAGAAAAGGCAGGAAAACTATCAATTCTGGCTGCAGCAGGACGAGGAGCTTTTGGCCCGCCGTGAAGAAGCTTACAACGTGGGGGGAGACAAGCAGCTTCAGAGATTGGCCAAGCAGGGTAAAGTTCCTGCCCGGCAGTTAGTGGAGATGCTGATTGACCCCGATTCGGAATTTTATGAGCTTGGCCTGGATGCCGGTTATAATATTGGCTATCCTGAGCAGCCTCATATTCCCGGCGGCGGTGTGATTACCGGTGTGGGTAAGGTGCATGGTAAAGACTGCATGATTTTTGCCAATGAAAGCAGGATGACGGCAGGGACGTATTATCCTATAACACTGAAGAAGCATATGCGTGCGCAAAAAATTGCAGAACAGTGCGGACTGCCCTGCATTTATATTGCAGACTCCGGTGGGATCTTTCTGCCCTTACAGAGGGAATGTTTTGCTGACGAGGGCATGTTCGGAACCATGTTTTACAATATGACCCGGATGTCGGCTAAAGGGATTAAGCAGTATACTCTCAGTACCGGTGGTAATACTGCCGGGGGTGCTTATATTGTTTACCTGGCCTGTGAGTCGATTATGATTGATAAACTGGCGTATGCATTTTTGGCCGGTCCGCCGATGGTACGTTCTGCTATCGGGGAAGACGTGACGGCAGAAAACCTGGGCGGCGCATACGTGCATACACAACATTCCGGCGGCTGCGATCATTTTGTACAGAGCCAGGAAGAGGGGATTAACAGGCTCAGGGAAATTGTTAGCTTTGACCCGCCACAGAAGTTTCACGGGCAGCGGTACGATAGCTGGGATGAGCCACTCTACGGTGCGGATGAACTGATGGCGTCCATGCCTGCCGACCCGTACACGCCCATTGATATTAAGGATGTTATCAAGTGCATTGCAGACGGCAGTTATTTTCGGGAGTATAAGGCAAATTACGCGCCGGGTCGCGGTGACAACATTATTTGCGGAAAATTCTGGCTTAAAGGAATGCCCATTGGCGTTGTTGCTTCCAACAGAAACGGTGTAATTTTTAATGAAGCGGCCAGAAAGGCTACAGAGTGGGTTGTTCGTTGCGGCAACGACAAAACACCTTTATTATATATCCAGAATTCACCTGGTTATATGGTGGGCAGTAATGAAGAGTGGGCCGGTATTGGCAAGTATGGTGCTGATATGGTCAGGGCCTGTGCCTGTGCTAATGTACCGAAGATTCAGTGGGTTATCGGGCCGGATCACGGTGCAGCCAACTACGGGATGTGCGGCAGAGCATATAACCCCCGTTTCGTTTTCCATACGATGAGGGCCCGCACCACGGTAATGGCGGGACGGACGGCGGCGTTTATCCTGGAGAGTATTGAACGCAAGAACAAGAAGGTGAAAGGCGAAGAGATAGACGAGGCGAAGATGACTGAGTTCAGGAATAAGATGGTTGAACGGTACGACCGGGACGGCCATCCCTATGTGACGGGGTCTCTCCTTTTCCATGACGGGATCATTACCTGGCCCGAGGCCCGGGATAAACTGGCCCGGGGATTTGAACTGGCGCTGCGGGAGCCGATTGCCCAGTCACATTTTGGCAACTTTAAATTCTAAAAAGATAAGGCGGAAAACAAATTGTTTTCCGCCTTATAATATTTCTCCGCCAAGTTGGATAATCAGGCTGGCGGTTTCCCGGCCTTCTGTTAATGTGGACATTGTCAGGTCGCGAAACAGTTTTTCCAGTTTATCATCCTTGGCGTTGGAGGCCATGGCGGCATAACCGCTGGCCGCCAGGTTATTATCTTTATAATAGTCATAGAGAAAATCAAGGTCTTTTATTTTTCTTCACCCACTCTCTCGAGTTGTTTGCGCAGTTTGTCGTTTACTTTTTCCATTAACATGGCCCGTTCCTCGAAGAAATTCCTCACAACCTTGTCTTCCGCCAGGCCGGCAAACAATTTCATTTTTTTACGGGAAACATCTGTCATGGTTACGGCACGGATTAAGGCTAACTGGTCATTGGATTCAAAAAGTGTATGCTGATTGAGCAAACTCCCGCCTCCTTTTTTGCTCATAGTATTTAACTATGGGGCCGTTAATTATACGAATTACCATTACTGCTGATGTATAAACTACTGCGACTGGAGGCCTCTTGCATTGGACACTTTTCTGCGTATATAATAGTAAGAAGGCCTGTCCGCAGGTGTTTTTGTGATTTTACTGGTATGGGAGGCAATGTTGTGGCAGATTATGCTCCGGAGATTATTGAACCAAAGTGGCAACAATTCTGGGAAGAAAACAATTTTTACAAAACCGATGAGGAAGGGAAGAAAAAGTACTATGTGTTAGAGATGTTCCCTTACCCGTCCGGCAAGTTACATATGGGCCATATGCGTGTATATTCAATCGGTGATGTTTTGGCGCGGTTTTTACGAATGCGGGGGTATAGTGTGCTGCATCCGATGGGCTGGGATGCCTTTGGGCTTCCGGCTGAGAACGCTGCCATTGAACGTCAGGTACATCCGGCAGAGTGGACGTATGCCAATATTGAGGCGATGAAGAAGCAGCAAAAGGCACTTGGCATCAGCTATGATTGGGACAGGGAAGTAACGACGTGCGCTCCGGATTATTATCGCTGGACGCAGTGGCTGTTCCTGTTGTTTTACAAGCGGGGCCTGGCTTATAAGAAGAAGGCGGCTGTGAACTGGTGTCCGCAGTGTGCCACTGTACTCGCCAACGAACAGGTGGAAGACGGTGGCTGCTGGCGCTGTGGTGAAGAAGTTATTGTCAAAGATCTGGAACAGTGGTTTTTACGGATTACCGATTATGCCGAAAGGCTTCTGGATGATTTAAAGCTTCTCTCCGGCTGGCCTGAGCGGGTTCGTACAATGCAGGAGAACTGGATTGGCAAAAGCGAAGGAGCTCTGATTCGTTTTCCGATTAAAGGCCGGGATACAGAAATCCCCGTGTTTACTACAAGGCCGGATACGCTCTTTGGTGTAACCTATATGGTACTGGCCGCTGAGCATCCACTTGTGGACGAGCTGACTGCGGGTACAGAGGATGAAGAAACCGTCCGCGCCTTTGTGGAGAAGACCAGAAAGCTGACCGACGTGACCCGTTCATCCACCGAGATGGAGAAGGAAGGAATTTTTACCGGCGCCTACTGCATTAACCCCGTAAACGGTGAAGAAGTACCGATTCTGGTGGGCAATTACGTTCTGATGGGGTACGGCACCGGTGCAGTCATGGGTGTACCGGCCCATGACCAGCGTGACTTTGAGTTTGCAAAGAAATATAACCTGCCTGTGCGGGTGGTAATTTCTCCCCGTGAACAGATTCTGAAGGCCGAAGAGATGAATGAGGCTTATGTGGATGACGGGGTCCTGGTTAATTCCTCGCAGTTTGACGGCATGCCAAATGTTGAGGCAATAAAAGCTATTACCATACACCTCGAGGAAAATAACCGGGGGGAAGGTAAGGTTACCTACCGTTTGCGTGACTGGCTGATTTCACGCCAGCGTTACTGGGGCGCGCCGATTCCCATTGTTTACTGTGACCACTGCGGCCCTGTGCCTGTACCCGATGAGGATTTGCCTGTACAGCTGCCCCGTGATGTGGTTTTCCGGGCCGGCCGGTCACCCTTGGCCGACCATGAAGGTTTTTTGAAAACCACATGTCCCACCTGCAGCGGCGAAGCGCGGCGGGAAACGGATACCATGGATACCTTTATCTGTTCGTCGTGGTATTTCTTTCGTTACACAGACCCTCACAATGCGGAAAAAGCATTTGACCGGGAGAAGAATGATGCCTGGGTTCCCGTGGACCAGTATATTGGCGGAATTGAGCACGCTATCTTGCATCTGTTGTATTCGCGGTTTTTTACCAAGGTTCTGCATGATGCGGGGATGACTACTGCTGTGGAGCCGTTCACCCGGCTGCTGGCCCAGGGTATGGTCAACAAAGACGGAGCCAAAATGTCAAAATCTAAGGGAAATGTGGTCAGCCCCGATGAAATTATTAAGAAATACGGTGCCGATACCGGCCGTCTCTTTATTCTTTTTGCCGCTCCGCCGGAAAAAGACCTGGACTGGAGTGACCGGGGTGTGGAAGGCTGTTACCGTTTCCTAAAGAGAGTCTGGCGTTTGGTGGACCGTTATGCGGGGGCCGTACAGGGTGGCCATGATTTGTCCGGTCTTGATGAAGCCGACGCAAAACTGCGCCGTGGGTTCCATGCAGCGCTGAAAAAGGTTACCGAAGATATTGAGGAACGGTTTAACTTTAATACTGCTATTTCCGCTGTTATGGAGGCGGTGAATACGGCTTACAGCTATATGAATGAAAAAGAAGATGCCATACATGCCGGAGCTATGGCAGAATCTCTGGAACTGCTTGTGCTGATGCTGGCTCCGTTTGCACCGCATCTGGGGGAGGAAATGTGGCAGCAGCTGGGTAAACCCGGAAGCGTTCACAGTCAGCCGTGGCCCGCATATGACCCAGCAGTTCTGGAAGTGGCGGAAGTGGAAATTGTGGTCCAGGTTAACGGCAAAGTACGCGGCAGGCTCACCGTGCCCGCCGGCCTTGATGCTGAAAAGATGCATGCTCTGGCCGTTTCTGATTCACGAATAGAGCAATTTGTAGAAGAGAAGCAGGTTATGAAGGTCATCACTGTCCCGGACAAGTTGATTAATCTGGTCGTACGCTGACATTACCCGGGAAATATTGTCATAAAAGGATGCCTCCCGGCAGGAAAAAAGTGGTTTTCTGGCGAAAACCACCGGTAAACTGCCGGGAGGTTGTTTTTATGATTGAGTTTACCCGCAGAGAGCAAATCGGAGCATTGGTTCTGGCCGGCCTGCTTGTTGTCGGTATATTCATCCGGTTTGCTGTGCTGCCCACAGACCCCGGAGATATTGTGATTGAAGATCCTGTTCACACAGAGGCTGAAACAGAACAAAAGGCTGCAATTTTGATCCATGTGGCCGGTGCGGTTTTACGTCCGGGAGTATATGAACTGCAGGAAGGTGACAGGGTGCTGGATGCGGTGGAAGCGGCGGGAGGAAGCCTGGAAGAGGGAGACCCGCATGCCTTAAATCTTGCGGAACCGCTCTATGACGGCAGGCGCATTACGGTGCCGTATATTCGGGAGAGCGGGGTTGAAGTTGCCCCTGAGAGCGGGAAAATTAACATTAATACCGCAACGGCTGCAGAATTTGAAAGTCTTCCGGGAATCGGCCCGGCCAAAGCTGGGGCGATAGCCGATTTCCGGGAACAACACGGCCCGTTTACCGACTTGGCAGATCTGGCTCTTGTGCCGGGAATCGGCCCTAAGACTGTGGAGAGCTTAAAAGAATACATCACATTATATTAAACACAAAACCCCTGACGGCTTCGTCAGGGGCTTTTTTGGGGAAAATCAGGGAAGAAATGAAGACGGGGAACCTGTCCCCGCGTCTTCATTTGGGGGCGAAGATGGCGTTAATCAGGTCGGTGGGATTGGGCAGTTCGAGACCGGTAACCTGAGCGATGGCCATAAAGGAGCCAAGGGCCCAGAGTGTGAGGAAGGCAGCCAGTTCTTTCCACATTCTTTCCACGGCAAGGCGCGGCGCTTCGGCGACAGCGATGAGTAAAAGGATCGCAATAAGTAAAAGGAGCAACTTTTCACCTCCGGTATCAACGGTTTACACGGGTGGGGTGTGAGTGCTGCCCGGTGCGGCGGATGTTGGCTTCAACATGAATCTCGACATCCAGTTTACTGAATACCTCCGGCCAGCGGTCGGCCACTTTTCGGAAAGTTTCCGGGTCCTTCTGGTTCAGTATTTTACCGAAACCGACTACGTCTGTTTCCAATTCCTGTAAAATACTAAGGGCTTTTTCCATCTCTACTTTAATGGCGCCCGCCTTGGCGCTGTTTAACTTTACAATCATCTCAGGCGTGGAAAGGTCTACGAAACTGGTTTGGCTTGCAATATCACCCTCTGCTTCGACTTCCACGTGAAAGGATATTCTCCCATCCTTGATAACCGGTGTAACCTTCGTTTCAGATCGCGATATCAGGAGATTCACGTGGTGTCCCGGCCGCACCGGGTCATGTACAGTAATAACGCCGCGTATTGTGCCACCCGTCAGCCAGAGAACACCGCGTGCTTCAATATGGTTGATAATCCCGGCCAGTTTGTCTCCGCGAAAGACAGCCATACCGTCCATAGATAAAATTTGTTCCGGTTCTTCCTGTCCGCCACCACTTTCACCGCCCCCGCTGCCGCCACTGCTTTCACCACCGCCGCCACTTTGGCCGCCCTCACCACCGCCTTTCTTTTCCGGGTTGAGTTCCTTGAGTTCATCTTCCAGCAAAGGGCCGACCATAACGGCTACCGTATGGGCATCCTGGCCCGGTGTGGCCATTTGGCGCAGGACATGATAAACCTCCTGCGGATCTGTTTCCGAGGATTCATTGGCCTGCTGAATCATGCCAAGCAGCTCGCTGCTGATGGTTCCTTCCAGACGTTCGGTGACAGCCAACACTTCCTGGGCTATGCCCGGTGCAATTAGCACAAATGCGTTCAGGCGGACTTGCGGGTTGCGAATGACAAAGTCCATAATCGGTGACAGTCCCTCTTTGGCCGCTTCTTCGCCGATCACAAGCAGTTCGTTATGGGACAGAAAAATGCGCCGGGACAGAGAGAAGGAGGCCTGCTGAATGGCCAGATCAATGGATGCACCGACTCCTGAATAGAGCACGGTGGGCTCGCCTTCACCGCTGCCGCTTTCGCCACCGGTTGCTGCAGGCCGCTCAACAGCCAGTGTGACCAGATACGGCGCACGCCTGCCGGGCAAATAGTCTATGGCCATACCGCGCACAATGGCCAGAGTTTCTACTTCGTCCTGGTCCCAGCACCCGCCTGTAAAAATCAGTAGAACACAAAGCACAACAAGAAAGAATATTCGTCGTTTATTCATGCTTCTGATTTCCTTCAAACCGGGTGTCAAAAAATTTCTGCCGGATTACTGTTATGAGAAAAAGCAGCAGGGGGAGGCCGAAAAAGTAAATAGAGATACCGTAACGGGGCCAGGTTTTGGAAAGAAACTCCACAAGCTCTGTCACGTCAACAAAAAGTGTGATGGAGAGGGTGGCCATAATGATACCCAAAGGCAAAACGACCGGACGGTACTCGGAGAGGCCGAGGACCTGAGCCAGCCCAAGAGATGCACAGTAATATAACACAGCCGTTTTGATAAACACGCCGGCCACCCAGGTGACCATCACCACAACCTCAAAACGGGTCAGGAGATTGCCCAGATTAATGGTACGGACAAACAGATGCAGGGGAAAGCGAAAAGAGCTGGTGAGTTCCGGTCCAAAAATTGTAAGTGTTCCAATTACACCCAAGGTTAAAAGCATACCTGAGCTGACAATGGCTGTTCCCCCGGCGAGGAAAGCACGTCCCGGCCGGGTCATAAACGGCAGAAACACCGCCAATACGATAATCTCGCCATGCCAGGCTGCGGGGATGATGGCCGCTTCCAGAATAGGCATGGCACCGTGGGAAAAAAAAGGCAGCATATTGCCTAGATCCCAGTTTGGCACCGACAGGACAATAATCAGCAGCAGAAAGGAGACCACCAGAATAATAATAAATTCACTCATGCGGGCGATGACCTCCACTCCGGCAATGACGGCCCAGGCACCAAGCAGGAGCAGGCTGAAATTAAATACAGACAGCGGAGTGTTGGGCATAAAAGATGTGGTCATAAAATCACCAAACTCCCGGACCACAACCGAAGCTACGTGAACAAAAATCCAGACATAAGCCAGGCCCACCAGTTTCCCGAGATATCTGCCAAGAATGGTTTCACTGTATTGAAAAATCGTCTGCCCGGGATGCTTATGACCTAACCAGGCCACAAAAAACAATGTAACCAGGCCAAACATCGATCCGGAGATCGTTGCCAGCCAGGCATCGTGACCTGCGATGCTGGCTGTGATGGCCGGCACAAACAGAATGACTGTGGCAAGAATTGTAAGAAATACCAGCTGTCCCGTCTGACGGGGCGAGATTTTACCTTTTTCCAGCATCATTGTCCTCCGTCTGTTCATGTGTCAGCTCCCGTTCATCAAGGGGTGCTTTTTGCGGCCTCATGTTGCCGGCCTGCCGTTTGGTATCCTGCAGAGCAAGCTGGCGCGGGCGCTCGCCGGTCATCCACCAGAACGGCCGGGCAAATGTTTTGACCATATCGTCTGCAGTGCCGTGGACAAGCGGGGAAAGATAGGGGACACCAAAGGACTGGAGCCCGGAGAGGTGAATAAGAATCATCAGCAAACCGAAGATCACGCCATAGAGCCCCATCACAGCACCCAGGATAATCAGAGGAAAGCGCAGCAGGCGCAGCGTGATGGAGGCGTTAAAGGCCGGAATGGCAAAGGTGGAGATAGCGGTGGCCGCCACAACAATGACCATGGCCGGAGAAACGAGCCCGGCCCGGATGGCGGCATCACCGATAACCAG
This sequence comes from Bacillota bacterium, assembly GCA_033549345.1. Taxonomy (GTDB): domain Bacteria; phylum Bacillota; class Dethiobacteria; order Dethiobacterales; family Dethiobacteraceae; genus JAWSUT01. The sequence continues at coordinate 23,541 of JAWSUT010000008.1, forward strand.
ACCGCCGACGATGCTGACCGCCTGGCCCACAGTCTTGGGAAGCCGCACGCCCGCTTCCCGCAGCACTTCGAACATGCCTTCCATCAAAAGCGCTTCGGCCGCCGCCGGAAAGGGGATGCCTTCCCGAGCCGCGGCAATACTTAAAAGCAGTGGTGTCGGCAGCATTTCCTGATGAAATGTCACAATGGCCACATAAATTGCCGGCAGCATCAGTGCGATATTCAGCACAAGCAGACGCAGGAAGCGCAGGGCCATGCCGATATACGGGCGTTCATAGTAATCTTCCGAGGCCTGAATAAACTGAAAGAATGTTGTTGGCAGCATCAAAACAAAGGGTGTATTTTCAACCATAACCACAATGCGGCCGTCGAGAATGGCGGCTGCTGCTTTATCCACACGTTCTGTGTGTTCAATTTGGGGAAAGACAGAAAACGGCACGTCTTCAATCAGCTCTTCTATATAGCCGGACTCGAGAATACTGTCTGTGTCAATGGCTGCGATGCGTACGCGCAATTCTTCCAGAGTCCGAAGATTGACGATATCACGGATATAAGCGAGAACGATATCCGTACCTGTCCTGCGTCCGGCTTTCATCGTTTCCAACCGTAAATTTTCGGAACGGATACGCCTGCGCAAAAGCGACGTATTGACACGCAGCGTTTCTGTAAAACCTTCCCGCGGCCCGCGCACGGCAGCTTCCGTTTCAGGTTCCCCAACGGTTCGCCCCTGCCACATGCGTGACCCGAAAACAAGGATTGTTTCAATCCCGTCGATCATCAGCGCTGTGTCACCGGAAAGGACCATTTTCAGGGCCTGGGTAAGGTTGATGACTTCTGTGAGCTCGCTGGTGCTGGAGATATGTTCTTTAATCAGAGTCAGGGCATTGTTTGTTGTCAGCCGGTCGGCATAAATACTGACCACATTGTCTGACTGAATGGGACGGATAATGTGGTCGTGGATGAGTTTTTTGTCTGTGAGGCCGTCGATATAAAGCAGCGCAAATTGAACCTTATTGTTGCTGCTTGCAAACTCACGGACAACGACGTCATTGCTCTCACCCAGCCGTTCCTGAATAAACTGCAGCCTTTTTTTAAGATGTTGTGAATCTTTCCTGGCATGTTTGTCTGCCTGTTTTTTCTTTGGGTTGTCTTCTTTTTGCTGTTGTTGTTTGTTATTGCCTTTCTTTTTCAGGACTTTTTTTAAGATGGAAAATGCGTTTGGCATGGCTCCTCCCGGTAAAATGTTCTATAGTTAAAATATCTGCAACTGAGGCAGTTTTTATACGGTTTACCAGTCATCCCCTTTATAAGGTTTATTACACGAAAGGAATTGGCGCTATAAAAAACGAATTAAATGGATGGAGGTGTACGCGATGAAATTAAAGAGCTGGATTCTTTTAATCATATTTTTTCTGCTGGTTTCGCTGACGCGCCTGGCTTCAGGCATTTACCTGGACTATCTTTGGTATGAACAGCTTGGTTACGGAACGGTGTTTACGACAATACTTTCGTCTTACTGGGGTATACGGCTTCTTGCCTGGCTGTTTTTCAGCATCTTTTTGTATATCAATCTGATATTTACACAAAAAGCGCTCCTGAATATGCCCAATCTTGTACTGCGCCAGATGCTGATGAACACCAAGTTTGGCAACCTGTTAACAGCGAAGCGGCTGCGGGTTGTCTTTCTGCTGGCTGCGCTCGTTATCCCCTGGCTGCTGACAAGTACATTCGGTGACCACTGGCTGCCTGTCCGTCTCTTTTTTTCCGGTATGGAAACGGGAATTACAGAACCCATCTTTGCCCGCGATGTTAGCTTTTACCTTTTTGCACTTCCCTTTTATGAACTGATTTATCAGTATCTGCTTATGGTCATTGTGGTAACGTCAATTCTTACCGGCGGAATTTATCTGTTTATTCAGCCGCCACAGCAGCTGGGCCTGCGCAGCCTGTTTGCCCGCCGCGGACAAACGCATATTTCCATCTTGCTGTCCGGCCTGTTTTTGGTGGTGGCCGCAGGCTACCGGCTCCAAATGTATAACCTGCTTTATTCACAGCGGGGAGCAGCATTCGGCCCAGGTTATACCGATCTGAATGCACAGCTGCCGATATATTGGGTGCTTTTGGCTTTAACGCTTACGGTGGCGGGCGTACTACTCTACAATGCCCGGGCTAAGAATCCCCGTTTGATTGCAGGCAGTATCCTTGCTCTGATTGTTGCGGCCATTCTGCTTGGCGGCGTGTTACCGGCTGCCATGCAGTCCTTTATCGTGGAACCCAATGAATTTGCCCGCGAAGAGCAATACCTGCAAAACAATATTGAATTTACCCGTCTGGCATACGGACTGGATAAAATTGAGCGGCGGGATTTTGATCTGACGGGAACGCTCGGCTACGAAGAACTGTTGGCCAACGAAGGGACCATTAACAATATCCGTCTTTGGGACTATCGTCCCCTGCAGCAGACATACAACCAACTGCAGGGCCTGCGCCGCTATTATCGCTTCAACGATGTCGATACCGACCGTTATGAGATTGACGGTGAATACAGACAGCTGATGCTCTCCGCCAGAGAACTCCTGGCCTCGGAACTGCCGGCCCGCACCTGGCAGAATGAGCGCCTCTTTTATACGCATGGCTACGGCGTGGTGGCAAGCCCTGTGAATCAGGTGACGGGACAGGGGCTGCCCAGTCTGGTTCTCAGTGATTTGCCTGTCAGAGGTGATTTGGCGGAACTGCAGGTGGATGTGCCGCAAATCTACTATGGTGAGCGAACCGATAATTATGTTTTTACAGGCGCCGACACAAACGAGTTTGATTATCCGATGGGAGAGACAAATGCCTTTACCCGCTATGACGGGGACGGAGGCGTTAAACTTGGCGGGCTGTTTAACCGCCTGCTGTTTGCCCTGCGCTTTTCAGATTACCGTATTCTGATTTCAGGCGAGCTGCAGCCGGAGAGCCGCATACATTTTTACCGGACTGTGAATGAACGGATGCAGCGGCTGGCGCCCTTTTTACGGCAGGATCCGGACCCTTACCTGGTGGTAGCGGACGGGCGCCTGTTCTGGATGGTGGATACCTACACAACCAGTTCCCGTTTCCCGTATGCAGAGCCGCAGGGGGATATCAACTATATACGGAATGCAGCCAAAGCCGTGGTGGACGCATATAACGGCACGGTTAATTTCTATATCTTTGAGCCGGAGGATCCGCTGATTCAGGCGTATGCCGAAATTTTTCCCGAGCTCTTCAAGCCTGCTGAGGATATGCCTGACTACCTGCGACAGCATGTTCGTTATCCGGAGGCGCTGTTTACCATCCAGTCCAGAATGTATGCAACATACCATATGCAAAATAACCAGGTTTTTTATAACAGAGAAGACCAGTGGCAGCTGCCGGAGGAAAGATACGAAGGCAATACAATTGCCATGGAACCGTATTACACCATTATCCAGCTGCCGGGAGAGGAAGAGCCGGAATTTGTGCTGATGATTCCCTATACACCGGCGACCCGGGACAATATGGTGGCCTGGCTGGCGGCACGTGCTGACGGGGATAAATACGGCCAGCTCCGAGTATACCTTTTCCCCAAGGGAGAATTACTTTATGGCCCGTCACAGGTAGAGGCCCGGATTGACCAGGATTCACGTATTTCCGAGCAGCTGTCCCTCTGGGACCAGCGCGGCTCAAATGTAATACGGGGCAACCTGCTTGTGCTACCGGTCAACGGGTCGGTGCTTTATGTGGAACCAATCTACCTGCGCGCCGAATCCGGCCAGCTTCCTGAATTAGCAAGGGTGATTGTGGCTTACGGTGAGAATGTTGTGATGGAAAGGACGCTGGCGGAAGCCCTGGCAGCAGTTTTTGGCCTGCAGCCTGGAGTGCCGCCGGAAGAGCCGCCTGATGATGATGAGGAGCCGGGCAGGCCCGTCACTCCGGGAGAACCGGTGGAGGGAACAGTCCTTGAACTGATTGAGCAGGCAGTCCGCCTCTTCAGTGAGGCAGAAGCCGCCCAACGAAGCGGTGACTGGGCCGAATACGGCCGCCTCCAGCAGGAACTGGGTGCAGTACTCGCCCGCCTCCAGGAACTTGGCACCACAACCGAATAACCAAAATGAAGACACCGGGGACAGGTTCCGGTGTCTTCAGGTAAAAACTTACAGTATACAGAAAGCCCTTTAGTTATGGGCTTTTTTTTCTTTCACAGGTAAAATGAAGACAGTGGAACCTGTCCCTGCGTCTTCATTTGTGCGGGGAGATGGTTGGGACGGTGAGGGAGCCGCAGGGGAAGATGTATGTTTTGGGGGCAGTGGTTGCAAGCAGAGTGTATGCTTTTTTCAGGGCGTCTTCAGCGGATGTTGCCGGTATCATACCAAGCTTGTCCACAAGGGCCGGCTCAAGGGAGGAGACAAGGATGACACGCACGGCCGCGGCTTTGGATTTTGCTGTGAGTGCGGTATGACCGTGAATGGAGTAGGCGGCCGAAAGGGCTTTTCCCATGCTCTGGGGACACGTGTGCTCATACCAGGAGAGAAAATCTGCCGAACCCACGCCCTGGGTGCACTCGGCAAAGAGAATCAATACATTACCCGGTGATACGGCAGGGAACACATTGTCAAATGTTTTATGGGACTGGATGAAATTAATGTCTTTGGGGAAGCCACCGCAGGAGGCGATTACCAGTTGGGCCGGCTCGTCAAGCGGAACACTGTAAATCTCGTCAGCCAGACGGCAGGCTGCCAGGTGCGCTTCGTGCCAGTGGCCCGCTGTGGCGTGCAAAACTTGGTGGCCCGGATCCAGGACCACATTGAGGAGAAAATCCGGGGGCAGCATCCGGCAGGCTTCCATGATATCTTCGTGGACCGGGTTATCCGTCAGGTTCCCGGGTCTGCAGGCCGAATCAAGTCCGCGGCAGCTTTTTCCCAGAACAAGGCGGTGGTTGGCCAGAGCCGTTGCCATACCGGCTATACCGGGTACCAGGCATTTACGCCCACCCCCGAATCCGGCAAAATAGTGATGGACCACTGCACCGGTGAGTATGACGCGGTCTGCCTCCACTGCCCTGCGGTTGACCCAAACCGGTGTATTGCGCCCGGTTTTTCCCAGATAAACCAGATTTTCAGAGTCCTTTGCGTCATGGTTTACCCAGCGCAGGGATGCTTCCAACTCATCACCCAAAATGATCCGGGCATCCTCTCTTGTCATCAGCCGGTGGGTGCCGTTGGCAAAGATCAATGTGATGTGACCGGCAGAAACTCCGGCCTGCAGCAACCGGAATAAAAGCGGCGGAAGCACAACGTCATAGGGGACCGGTCGGGTAATATCAGAGGCTACTAATAAAACCTTTTCGCCCGGTCGCACAATCTCTGCCAGAGGCGGCGAAGAAATAGGCCGGTCCAGAGCATCTGAGACCACGTTGGCTGCATCAGGTGCCGTTATGGGGAGTTTCGGTGTATGCACAGAGTAAGAATGATCCAGTTCAAACGCCAATTCACCGCGGCCGTACGGCAGGGTTAGAGAAGACACCCCCACCACCTCCTGAAAAATTTGCTACCCCCATTATATTTCTCACGTCCAAAGCGGTCAACGCAGCGGTTAGGGAAGGGCGCCCCGGAAAGTTGACATAATAATGTGACACGGGGACTGACCCCATGTCACGGAGTTGCGGAATTTGTGTTCGGGGTGGTATAATCAGGAAAACAAGGTTGGGCGTTATTTGTGGGGGGTATAACATGAAAACTGTGACGGTATATACAGACGGAGCCTGTTCAGGAAATCCCGGTCCCGGCGGCTGGGGTGCTGTGCTGCAGTATGGCGGTCATGAAAAAGAAATTTCCGGCGGAGAAAAGAACACTACGAATCAACGGATGGAAATGCAGGCGGCCATTTCCGCCCTGGAGCATTTAAAAGAACCCTGTCATGTGCGTTTGCACAGCGACAGTGCCTATCTGATCAATGCGTTTAATCAACGCTGGTTTGACAAGTGGCTGCGAAACGGCTGGCAAAACAGTAAGAAACAGCCTGTTGAGAACAGGGATTTATGGGAGCAGCTGCTGGAGTTGGCCGGGAAACATAAGGTCGAATGGGTTAAAGTGCGCGGCCATGCAGATGATGAACTAAACAACCGCTGCGACAAGCTGGCAAGGGAAGCTGTCCCCCGGTAGGAACTTTTTTCTGCCTGCTCCCGTCAAAAAAGATAAAGCTTTGAGGGGGAAATATGATGAGAAGAATACTGGCTGTTATGCTTGTGCTGGTTGTGGCATTATTGTTTGTCGGCTGCGGTGCGACGCAAGACTTTGCCAAAGGCGGGTATGACAGTGACAACAGTGCTCCCGCTGCGCCTTCTGAGGAGATGGAGTATGACGGTGCTAAACGGGAAATAAGCAATGTGAGTCCAGACGGCAGTTATGCCAATGCAGAGCAAAAGCTTATTCGAACCGGGGAGATTTCGCTTGACGTGGAGACCCTTGATGCTGCTCTGGATGAGATTAACCATATTGTGCGAGTAACGGGGGGCTTTTTTGCCCATTCCAGTATTAGCGGCCCTGAAGACGCACGGCGGGCCTATCTGACACTGCGCCTGCCTGCAGATAAATTCGAGGATGTCATGGCCGATATCAGTGAACTGGGTAAACTGCTAAACGAGAATAAGGGTGGCGAAGACGTCACTTTGCAGTATGTGGATCTGGAAGCGAGAATCCGCAACATGGAGCGGCAGGAAGAGCGGCTTCTTGAAATCCTGGATAAAGCGGAGACTGTGGAAGATATCCTCCGTGTGGAACAGGAACTGGCCCGTGTGCGCGGTCAGTTGGAAACAATGACAGCAGAATTCCGGTATCTGCGTGACCGCGTTGACTATGCCACCATCCATGTTTCCCTGCGCGAAACGCCGACGGCCAGTCCCACCATTACCGGCTCAGGGCTGAAAGGTGTCTGGCAGCGGGCCCGTTTAGGGCTTGTCAATTCGGTTAACAGCATGCTGACGGGTCTTGGCAACTTCCTGGTGTTACTGGTTAGTGCGCTGCCGTATCTGGTGTTTTTGGCTGTGGTTGGTGTTCCGGTAGCCATCCTGTTTAAACGGTTTGGTAAAAGAGGCCCCCGGACCCCGGATGCCTAAAAAATTATTACTGGAGGGAGTATGATGCCGGCAACTTTGCCGTGGGTTTGCGCTGCGTTTATGGCAGGTATTGTCTTTGCTGCTTATCTGCCGATTCCCGCAATTGCCCTGGCGTTGGCCGCTTTGGCGGCGGCTGCCTGCACACTCTGTCTGATAGCTAAAAAGAAGCGCGCCGCCGTGCCGCTTCTTTTTTTATTTTGTCTGCTGGGGATGTTGTCTCTGACCGTTGCAGAACGGGAAATACACGGTCCCCTGCAGCCGGTGCTTGACAGTGAAGTGACGCTGACCGGTTATGTCCGCGAGGTCGATTTCTATGATGAGTCGGTTGTCTTCATTCTGCAAACAGAGGAAGCTACCGTTTCTGACACAGAAAGAGTGCCGCTGCATGCCCGGGTCCGTGTCCGTGTGTACACGCCACCCGACACGTTTGCACCGGAGTACGGCACCAGGCTGCAGGTGAAGGGGCGGCTGCAACGGCCGTCGGGACAGCGTAATCCCGGAGGTTTCAACTATGCGGGATATCTTGAATCGGTCGGTGTTGGTGCTCTTATGTCCACACGTTCAGCCCATGTTGAAACGCTTGAGGGCAAAGGCGGCAGTGCCCCCGCCGGCCTGATTCACCGGGCACGAACCAAAGCGGCAACAGCAATCAGAGATGCTCTTCCTTCCGCTGAAGCGGGCCTGGCACAGGGGATTTTACTGGGCGACAGGCGCGGGATGGAGGATGAAACCATTGATGCGTATCAGGTTCTTGGTATTGCACACCTGTTGGCTGTCTCCGGGCTGCATGTGGGGTTTGTGGCCGCTTTTGCCCTTTTTCTGTCTGCACGCGTATCGCGGCTACGGGGCAGGTTCGTGTCGTACCTGCCCGCTTTGCTGCTCATTCTGGGATATGTGCTTCTGAGCGGCGGGCGCCCTCCTGTCTGGCGTGCCGCACTGATGTTTTTCCTGGCGCTTACAGCGAGGCAGGCGGGCAGGGAAAATGATGGCCTGCTGGCGCTTTGCACGGCGGCTATGGTTCTGCTGTTCTTTCAGCCATACTGGCTCTTTGGCCTTTCTTTTCAGTTCTCCTTTCTGGCCACAGCAGGTATCCTGGTGCTGGCCCCCCGGCTGCAGCCCTATCTGATAAAACTGCCCGCCGTGCTGTCTGCACCGCTGGCAGTAACGCTGGCGGCACAACTGACTGTCCTACCGCTGCAGGCGTACCATTTTGGCGCTATGTCTCTTTTTGCAGTTCCTGTTAACCTGCTGTGTGTGCCATTGGTGGGGATTGCGATGATTCTGGGCCTGGCGGGAGTTTTAGCCGGGCTTGTGTTTCTGCCGCTGGCGATACCGCTTTACTGGAGTGCCCTGCCTATCCTGAGCGTTCTTGCGCGGCTGCCACGTGTCATTGCCGGCCTGCCCTTTGCCTCATTCCGGGTCCATACCGTTCATCCTGTCATCTGGGCCCTTTATTTAACCGGTCTGCTGCTCTTTGTCCTGCGCGTCAGGCTTTTCCCGTTGACCGGAAAGAAGGTCATTATTGGACTGGTTGTTTTGCATCTGGTTGCCTGGACGACACTTCCGGTTACCGGACGGTCCTTCCTGGATGTCACATTTTTGGATGTAGGCCAGGGGATGTCAATTCATATTCGCACCCCCGCGGGCAAACATCTTCTCATAGATGCCGGCAGCGGCGCCGGGTTTGACGCCGGTGAAAACATTGTTCTTCCCTATTTGCGCCGCAGGCGTGTCGGTATGCTCGATCTGATTATTCTCACTCACCCGCATGAGGACCACTACGGCGGCATGCAGGCGGTGGTTTGCCGGCTGCCTGTAAAGGGGTTTCTCAGTAATGGCGACAGTGATGATACGGCAGCGTTTAAGAAGCTTACGGATGCTTTACTTGCAAACGACGTGCCAAGGCAATGCATTGGTGCAGGCAGCCGGGTTGTGCTGGAGCAGGATGTGTTTCTGGAAGTTCTCTCTCCTCCAAAGAAAAGGCTGCGCCATACCGGAGATGATGTAAACAATAACTCACTGGTCATGCGTCTGACGTACCATGAATTTTCCCTGCTGATTACCGGAGATGCAGAGCACGATGCTGTTTCCCGGCTGACCGTCGGACAGGGGGATCATGTTCAGAGCAATATTCTGCAGGTGCCCCATCACGGCAGTGGCGGCGCTCTTTCCCCAACGTTCTTGGATTTTTTGGGTGCACAGGCAGCAGTAATCCCAGTGGGCAAAAACAGTTTCGGCCACCCTCATCCTGCGACCCTGGAACTACTTAGGGCCTATGGTATGACTGTCTGGCGCACCGATCTGCACGGTGCCGTCACAGTTCAAAGTGACGGTAAATCCTGGCATATTTGTCCCCACATCAGCCATCCCGCGCCGGATATGGAATATGCAGGACAAACCTTCATAGATTCCCCTGGTCTGGTTATAATACGGTAGATAAATAGAATCTGACAGGGGTGAACGTTTATTGCGTGTATTGATGTTTTCCTGGGAATTTCCGCCGCGAGTTGTCGGTGGACTGGCGCGGCACGTCCATGACCTGAGTGTAGCGCTGGCAGCCGACGGGACAGATGTGGATGTTGTGACCATCGATGAAGACGGGATGGCACCTGCAAAAGAAACCATGCACGGTGTGAGAGTTTTCCGTGTAAAACCTTACCATCTCGTGCCGAGAGATTTTATCTCCGGTATTTTGCAGTTAAACCTGGCTATGCTGCAGCAGACACTTACCCTGCTGCAGCAGGGAGAGACATACGATGTGGTTCACGCGCATGACTGGCTTGTGGCCTACGCGGCCAGAGCGGTCAAGCATGCGCTGAAACTGCCGCTGGTATCAACTATTCATGCCACCGAATATGGCAGAAACCGGGGACTCCATACCGACGAGCAGCGCTATATCAGCGATGTGGAATGGTGGCTTACATACGAAGCCTGGAAGGTAATTTGCTGCAGCCACTACATGCGTCAGGAACTGCAGCGCGTGTTTCATCTGCCGGATGATAAAATTAAGATTGTGCCAAACGGCGTTGATCCGTACCAGTTTCAGAGCGGCCGGCGGCACGATACGTCCGTTCGCGACCGATACTGTGCACCGGAAGAAAGTATCGTCTTTTTTGTGGGACGGCTCGTTCAGGAAAAAGGAGTCCAGGTACTGTTGGAGGCGGCCCCGCGGATTCTGCAGGCCCACCCCAAAACAAAATTTGTGATTGCGGGTAAAGGGCCGGCCCTGGAGTCACTGCGGGCACAGGCGAGTCATCTGGGTATTGAAGGCCAGGTATATTTTACCGGCTATATTGACGATGAGACAAGAAACGCACTCTATCAGGCGGCATCCGTGGCGGTCTTTCCCAGTCTCTATGAACCGTTTGGGATTGTGGCCCTGGAGGCGATGGCCGCAAACGTCCCTGTTGTTGTCACCGACACGGGGGGGCTGGCGGAAATTGTGGAACACGGCAAGGATGGCATGAAATGTTTTCCGGGGAATGCGGCATCCCTGGCCGACCAGGTGACAGCGCTGCTTCAGAATGAAAACTTTGCCCGGAAGCTGTCCAAACGGGCGTTTCAGAAAGTCGAAAATGACTTCTCCTGGCAGGAAATTGCCAGAAAGACGCGAAGCATTTACCAGGATGTTCTGTCTGCTTATGAACGGAGTGACTGGGCCGGAGCGGAGAAACATTTATATATTCCCGACAGAAGTGATGCGGTTTTCCGCGAACCAGCCCGGCCGCATTAGTGAAGTCCGGATAAGGAGGAAGCCTCGTATGAAAGTTATTATTATGGCAGGCGGCCAGGGGTCGCGGCTGCGCCCGCTCACCTGCGACCGCCCCAAACCCATGGTTCCCATTATGAACAGGCCGATGATGGAACACATTGTGTCACTGCTTAAAAGTCATGATCTGAAAGAAATCGGTGTGACATTACAGTATCTGCCGGAGCAGATTGAAAATTATTTTGGTGACGGCAGGGAATTTGGCGTGAATATGCGCTATTTCATTGAAGATTCCCCTTTGGGTACCGCTGGCAGCGTAAAAAATTCAGGCTCATTCCTGGATGAAACATTTCTTGTCATCAGCGGCGATGCGCTGACAGACTTTGATTTACAGAAAGCCGTCGATTTTCATCGCCAAAAGGGCGGTGTGGCCACACTTGTCCTTACTTCAGTGGAAGCGCCGCTGGAATACGGCGTGGTGATTGCCGGTGAAGATGGTCGAATCACACAGTTTTTGGAAAAGCCGAGCTGGGGGGAAGTCTTTAGCGATACGGTAAATACCGGAATCTATATTCTTGAACCGGAAGCCATGCAATATGTCCCCGAAAATACGATGTTTGACTTTGCCAAAGACCTTTTTCCCCTGCTTATGCAGAAAGGATATCCCCTTTACGGCTATGTGGCAAGTGGTTACTGGTGCGACATTGGCAACCTGGAGCAGTATCACAGTGCACATCTGGATATTTTGCAGGGCAGGGTTAAAGCTCAGTTTCCTGAGCATGAAATTTCACCCGGTATTTACGTGGGCGACAATGTGATTATTGAAGAGGGAGCAGAGCTAAGGGCTCCGGTTCTCATCGGCAGCGGCGCCCGTGTGGGAAAAGGTGCCAGAATTGAAGACCACACAGTTATCGGGCCCAATACCCAGATTGAATCATATGCCTCTCTGAAGCGGGGGCTGACCTGGCGCAGCGCTTACGTGGGCAAACGTGCAGAGATCAGAGGGTCAATCCTCTGTAACCGTGTCCAGGTGCAGCAGGGTTCTGTGCTTTATGAAGGAGCTGTAGTGGGTGACGATACAGTCATCGAGGAAAACTGCACAGTGAAGCCCAACGTAAAAATCTGGCCCCATAAGCGGGTGGAGAGCGGTACAATTGTCTCTGAAAGCTTGATCTGGGGGGCTAAACCTCCTAAAAATCTGTTTGGGTTTGACGGAATCAGCGGGATTGTTAATCTGGAAGTGACACCGGAATTAATGGCTAAGCTCAGTGTGGCCTACGGGTCGCTGATGGGTGAGGGCAGCTCCGTGGTGGTCAGCAGTGATGACTGGAAGGCGTCCCGGATGCTCAAAGAAGCCGCCGTATCCGGCCTCCTCTCAGCGGGTGTCCGTGTTTATGATCTGGGAATCACGGTAACTCCCATTACCAGAAAGGCCGTCAAAGAACTGGATGTTAAAGGCGGTATTCATATTCAACTTGCGCGCGAGACAAACACCAATACAAAAATTAAGTTTTTTGACAGTGAAGGCCTGGACCTGGCAAAAGGCTGGGAGAGAAAAGTTGAGCAGACCTTTTACCGTGAAGACTTCAAGCGGATTAAAGGTCTTGAAGTGGGCGAAACGGTTAAGCTGACTAGCTACACAGAGTACTACCTGGAAGCCCTTTTACGCTCCCTGGACCTGCCGGTTATGCAAAACACCCGGCGCAGAATTGTGCTGGCTTACCCCACGCCCTGGCTTTATTCTCTGCTGGTCCCGCTGCTGCAGCAGCTCCAGTGTGAGGTCTACACTATTTCCGCGCCTGCGGGTGAGCCGCTGACTTTATCCGCACTCCGGGAACACTTTGCTGAAGTGGCAGCTACTGTCAGGCAGGTTAATGCCGATTTTGGTGTGGCCATGGATCCCAATGCAGAGAACCTGGTCCTCTTCGACAGCCAGGGGCGAATCATAGCCGATGACATGTTTTTGGCGCTGTCCGCGTTGATTGTGTTCAGGTCCGGCGGCAAGATGGCCGTCCCCGTCACCGCTCCGGGCGTTATTGAGCGGCTTGCCGACATGCACAAGGGCAGTGTTTTACGCACCAAAACCGCGCCGCGCTCTCTGATGGAGGCGATGACCTCCGAAGAGGTGCGCGTTGGTAGGTATGACCCGTTTACGCTGTCTTTTGATGCGATCGCAGCCCTGACCAGCATTCTTGAATTTCTGTCTGTTCAGGATACATCGCTGACGTCCCTTGTGGACAGTATCCCGCCTTTTTTCCTGCATAAAAAAGATGTGGAATGCTCCTGGGGTGTCAAGGGTGCCGTGATGCGCCGGCTGATTGAGGATACCCGTAACGGTGATGTGGAACTCCTTGACGGTGTAAAAGTAAAGCACCCCGAAGGCTGGGCGCTGGTGCTGCCCGATTCCGAACGGCCGGTCTACCGTGTTTACGGTGAGGGGTATTCGGCTGAAACAGCGGAAGAACTCACTGACATGTATGTAAAAAAGATTAAAAGCATCCAAAGTGATTTGGCAAAATAGACAATAGAAAACGCCGGGACCAAACCTGTCCCCGTGTCCCGCACCGGTGGTATTGGCCGCCGGTGTGTTTTACTTGTATAGAATAAGCCGGCCGGTAAATAATAGGTGGTAAATCTTTTACAGGGGATGCTGTTATGGATAAGCCTGTAAGCGGCGCGGCGGCGGGACTGGTTTCCGGAATGACGGTGGGAATCATATCGATGGCTCTATACATGTTTGGTATCTGTAACCTTTGCCTTGTGGCCATCGGAGGCGGCCTGTTTAACAGGGCAATTGTTCCCCCGGTTCTGTCGGTGCAAAATATTGCCGGTTGGGCGGCCCATTTAACGTTAGGTATGATTCTTGGTATACTTTTTATTTATATCCTGTATTTTACCGGCAGGGATTTTGCACTGCTCAAAGGCGCTCTGTTTGGCACAGCGGTTTGGTATGTTGCAATAGGCCTTGTGTTACCGGTCTCCGGAATGATACCGGGCAATGCAAACACGGCAGATATTATGATTTTGCTGGCCTACCACCTGCTTTTCGGCCTATTGACGGCAGCATTGCTTGTCAGGTATGCAAAACTTGAGACAATAAAGCGTTAGATAAAGACAAAGAAGGCCGTGACTCGTCGAGTCCGGCCTTCTTTTCTTTTATGCTACAGCGGGGCGGCCACTTTGACCGTTTGCTGCTGCGGGGCGAAAATATGGTAATCCAGATGCGGGAAGAGATTGTCTTTTGCCTGCAGCTGAGCCAGCCATTCCTGGTCAATCCTGCCGTTATAGAGCTGCTCAAGCAGCCTGTTAAACCGGATGATGTGGTCTTGTGCCCGTTCACGGGCATAGCGGGCCATGGTGCCTGAGGATAAAATGAACGGCCAGTCGCTGGATTGAGCCAGCAGAAGTTCACGTCCCAGTTGGTCAAGCGCTTCTTTTTGGAGCCCCTGTGCTGCGGGGAAATCTGCCGTTGCGTTGGACATGCGCTCGGCCGCCATGTGCAGATGGCGATAGAGCCAGTCATTGGACCTGTTTAGCCAGACTTCATGATAGCCCTGGTTCCCCCAACTGGATGAAGACGGCTGCGCCTCCTGCAGCGGCAGGCCCAAAGCAAGGTATTCACTGGGTGTGATGGTACTGAAAATATCCTGGTCGTAATGTATTTTTCTGAAGAGGTCCTCAATCCATGCGGGACCTTCATACCACCAGTGCCCAAAGAGCTCGGCATCATACGGTGCCACAACTATCGGGGGCCGGCCAATCTCACCGGCCAGGAATTCAATTTGTTTTTCCCTGTTAAACATGAAGTTGCCGGCATGCTCAGCCGTTTTTTGCCGGGCATGCTCCGGGTTATACGGTTCCTTGTGGTCTGTGTTGCCGGTGATGCGGTAATACTTAAAACCGGTGTGAATCTGGATTCCGTCGGGATGGATATACGGGCCGATATAATCGTGAGGCAGGTCAAACCCGATATCACGGTAAAAATCACGGTATGTAAAATCTCCCGGATAACCTTCTGTTTTACTCCAAACCTGTTTGCTGGATTCATCATCCCTGCCAAACGCAGCGACGCCGGCCGGTGTCAACAGCGGGCTAAACGTTCCGAATGCAGGACGCGGCTGGGCAAAGAGAATACCGTGCGCATCCAAAAAGAAGTAATGAATGCCCAATTCCCGCAGCATGTCGTCGATTCCGTACTCATAAGCACACTCGGGAAGCCAGATTCCCTTCGGAGGTTCACCGAAGAAACGTGTATGTTGGTCTATGGCGGTCCAAAGCTGTGCGTAAACGGCCTCAGGCTGCGTGGATAAAAGAGGCAGGTAGCCGTGTGTGCCTGCGCAGGTGATGAGTTCTACATTCCCGGAGGCGGCCAGGTCGCGAAATGCCCGCACCATATCACACCGGTATTGAACAAAATAGCGCTGGTATGCTTCCTGAAAGCGTTGACGGTAATGGCGTGCCAGCGGAGCAAATGCAGGATCAGCTGCTGTTCTTGCCACCTCTTTATCGGCCAGATCCAGCAGGCGTTCCAGATAACCCCGGTATTTTTCCCGCAGGTATTCGTCCTGCCACATGGCAGCCAGTGTAGGCGAGACGGATACAGTAATTCTGTAGTCAACACCCTCGGCCTGCAGCCGTTCGAGTGAAGCCAACAGAGGCAGGTATGTTTCTGTGAGCGCTTCAAAATACCACTTCTCCTCGAGAGAAAAGGGGTATTCCGGATGCCTGACATACGGCAGATGTGCGTGCAGGACAAGAGACAGATACCCTTTTGTCACTGTAAACCTCCTTTAATTGGTTATGTCCGGTGAGTCAGTAAACAAGATTTCAGGCGATGAGAGTCCGGAAATTATCCGGCGGTAATAACGCTGCTGCCAGAAAGCAAACATTCTCCAGCGCGGGTCAATTACAGAGGAGATGGAATCCCGCGGAGTCCGGACTGTGTTTGATGAGATGAGCGGAACATATCGCCCGGAGGGCAGAATTCGCCCCATTTCCAGGCGGTACGTCCTGTCTGCCGCGTCGGCTTCAATATACCAGTTATCGGCATACCCGTTCAGTTCAACCTCTTTGACCGCACCGGTTTCCAGATCATGAAGCCGCAAAACACCGCGGCCCTGATCCCAATCCTGATATTCTGCCTTCATCTTCGCATCCAGTTCGGGCGTGATTTCCCAATAGGCAAAAAGGTTGCCGGGGTCTTTTGGCAGCAGAACCAGGCGGTCTACACCATAGGCATTGGGAAGTGCCCACCCTGCGTTTAATTCGTAACGATCCGGTACGTGCATGACTTCCTCCTTATAAAAAATCAGAGTTGCTCAGTTTTAAAAGGACAAACAATAGTATTGCCACAGCGGAGCAATCTTATAATAGAAAGACTGATGATGGGCTGATTTGTATAAAAACCCAAAGTGGTGGCATGCTATGCATGCATTCGCACGGCGGAAAACGAATAACGTGTATCACGGAGGATTGTTGTGATTCCTGGTCTTGTCCATCGCACACAAGCAAAAAACGTGTTGGCGCACGAACCGCTGCATCTGGCGGCACTTGTCGCCGATTTGGCCGGTCAGGCCTTTTTATTTACTGCGGAAAAATCTCTCACCGGCGGCATAAAACTAAGGCCTTACGCAAACATTCATGTGGCTGTCGGCGAGCGGATTCAACCGGTGGAAATAAGCCACGGGACAGAAGAGAGGGTCCGTGTGTTTTTCTTTTCGGAATCTGCACCGTTACCTTTTGCGGCGGCCCTGGCTGCTGTTGCGGGTATGCTGGCCGGTGAAGAAATCAAACTGGATTATCTGCATATTTTTGCTGCGGACGATTGTTTTGGCGCACTGCTTTGCCAACAGTATTATCACATTCCCTATATTTATTCGGTCTATAATCTGACAGAGGAAAAAAAGCCCCTGACCCACCTGCATGCACTGGGACTGCAGCTGCCCGCCGACTGTGCCCTGCTGGGAAACATGTTTTTTAACGAACAGGCCTGTGCCGCAAACGCTGCGTATGTAATTGATGAAAGCGGGGGCTCCATTCCACAAAACTGGAATCATTTTTTTTGTTCATATGCCGGCAGAGTCGTAACGGGACAGCCTGCAGTAGACACAACATACTGGGCAGACTATGGTGATGGGCAGGCCAAAAGGTCGGTCAGGAAAACAGAGCTTCTGACAGTGCTAAAACAAAGCGCAAATGTCCTGGTGTACTCTGATGTCTCTGAAGCGGAAGCTTCACTTGTGCTGCCGGCTGACACCATTTTGCTGCACAGCCAAAGCGGGTCGAAACGACGGGAGATTTTACAGTCCGCGGACTTCTATATTTACGACAGCCCGACCGCAGCACATAAGCAGCTTCTCGAGGCCATGGCTGCCGGCTGCATTCCGATTTCGGCCTTACAGGGAATCCCGGCAGGCCTCATAGTTGATGAGTCGGACGATCCTGACAGGGCTACCGGCTATACATACTCGCCGGGAGAGAAAACCTGGGTGGACGCACTGGCGCGGGCAGCCCGTGATTTACGGGAAAGGCCGGCGTGGCAGCAGAGTCTGCGCCAGCGCGGTACTGCACTGGTAGCCGGACATTACTCTCTTGCCAATGCAGCCGGCATTTATCACCGCGTATATCGTGGATTTGCACCGGTCAAACTCCCGTTCCTTGTTAATAATCAGCATAAAGCGCAAACGGCGCCAGATAACGGAGGGCAAGGCAATGCATAATGAACAGGGAAAACGCATTCATCTCATCCTGGCACTGCACAATCACCAGCCGGAGGGAAACCTGCCGGAAGTGTTTGAGAGGACATATCAATCTGCATATGAGCCGTTTATCCATGAACTGGAAGCATACCCGGATATAAAAGTGGTACAGCATTACTCAGGAATTCTGTTGCGCTGGCTGCAGGAAAACCGACCTGCGTTTATGTCGCGGCTGCGCAACCTGGTTTCGTCGGGACAAATTGAAATGATGGGCGGCGCTTTCTACGAACCCATTTTAGTAATGATTCCGGATGAAGATAAAATCGGCCAGATTAAAAAACAGACAGCATTTATCCGCGAAAACTTCCAGACGGAAGTGGCCGGGGCCTGGCTCGCGGAACGGATTTGGGAACCGCACCTGGCGCGCCCCCTACATATGGCGGGGATCCGCTATACCGTATTGGATGATGCACACTTCCGCAATGTTGGTTTCAGTGAAGAGGATACGCTGCACTATTTCATTACGGAAGAATCGGGAGACAGAGTGTCTGTCTTTCCCATCAGTGAGAAACTGCGGTATACGATTCCGTTTGCCGAGCCGCAGGAAACGATAGACTATCTCTACAGCATGGCCACTGAGGAAGGTGACAGAGTGGTGGTTCTTGCCGATGACGGAGAAAAATTCGGTTCCTGGCCCGGCACAACAAAACTGGTCTACGAGGAGGAGTGGCTCCGCCGCTTTTTCGCGCTGCTCGCCCAAAGCAGCCACTGGCTTGAGGTAACCACGTTCCGGGATTATATGGACCGCTTCGGCCCTAAAGGGCGTGTCTATCTGCCGGCCGGTTCCTACCGTGAGATGATGGAGTGGTCAGGGGGGTTCTGGCGAAACTTTTTTGTACGCTATCCGGAAAGCAACCAGATTCATAAAAAGATGCTGCATGTCCGGCAAAAACTTGCTCTGCTCCCCGATAGTCCGGAAAAACGCGAAGCAACGGATTATTTGTGGGCGGGGCAGTGCAACTGTGCATATTGGCACGGTGTATTTGGCGGGCTTTACCTTAACTTTTTACGCTCCGCTCTCTACAGCCGCCTGATCGCGGCCGAAGCGCTCAGCGACCGGGTGTCCCACGGCGGACTTCCTTTCGTTGAAGTGGAGAAAAAAGATTTTGACTATGATGGGTATGATGAGGTCCTGGTCAGTGGGCCGGAACTGGGTTTTGTGGTGTCGCCGGGAGCAGGCGGGTCCATGCTTGAGTTGGATTTTAAACCCAAACGCTTCAATCTGCTTGACGTGCTCACGCGACGGCAGGAACCGTATCATTGCAATATATTTGAACTGGCGCAAGGGCACTGTGCCACCGATGAAGTAAAAACGATTCACCATATTACCGAAGTAAAAGAGGCTGGACTGGAAGGCCTGCTTGTCTACGACGACTACAGGCGGGCCTCGCTCATCGACCGTTTTTTCCCGGGCGGCACCACATTTGAGAGTGTGTCGGCCGGAGTATCGCAGGCTGAAGCGGGTGATTTTGTCGGCAGTCCCTACGAGTTGAGCGAATCTGCTGTCAATGGTGCGGCACGCATCGCTCTTTTTCGGGACGGCCGTGTAGCTCTGGGCAACAGGTCATGGCCGGTGCGTCTTGGCAAAACAATAATGTATATCCCCCAATCCGGTGAAATCCGCTATGATTACAGCCTGGTCAACGGAGGGGAAGAAGAACTTAGTGTGCTGTTTGCCGTAGAATTTAATATAAATTTTCTGGCCGGGCAGGCACCGGACCGCTATTACACCTGGCCCGACCAGACTGCGGGGAACAGGCGCCTGGACTCCCGGGGTGAAACCCTGCAGGTCAGACAGTTCGGACTGGTTGACGAATGGCAGCGAATATCCACACAGTTTCAGTTTGAAAGGCCGGCAACCATATGGCGGGTGCCGATTGAAACGGTTTCCCAGTCTGAAGAAGGAATGGAGCGGGTTTTCCAGGGTTCTACCGTCATCCCCTCCTGGCCTGTCAGCCTGCAGCCCGGTGAGCCGTGGACAATTTCCTTTACACAGAACGTGGCCGAACTACTCAGGGAGGTGCACTGAATATGAAGCCCCTGTATATTGCCTTTGTCTGGAATCAACATCAGCCGTATTATCAGGATACAATCAAAAGGGAATATATTATGCCCTGGGTTAGGCTGCATGCCACAAAAGACTATTATCAGATGGCGGCCATCTTGCGTGATTACCCCCAGATTCATCAGACGTTTAACCTGACACCGTCTCTGGTGGCGCAGCTGGATGATTATCTGCAGGGGGCTGATGACTACTATTTACGTGTGATGAAGCCGGTCGGGGAGCTCTCGGTCGATGAAAAACGTTTTTTGCTTCAACATTACTTCGATATTCAATGGGACCGTGTAATTGCCCGCTGGCCGCGCTATAATCAGCTTTTAGCCAAGCAGGGCCGCTGCAAGGAACCGGCCTCCGTGGAAGGAGCGCTGGGACGCTACACCGACCAGGACTATCTGGATTTGCAGGTTTGGTTTAATCTCGCCTGGATTGACCCTGAAGTGAGGGAAAAAGACAGCGAGCTTCTGGCTCTGCAGAAAAAAGGAAAACTTTTCACTGAAGAAGATAAACAGCAAGTGATCAGGAAACAGTGGGAAATCATCAGCCAGGTTGTTCCCGTTCACCGGGAATTGGCCGAGAAAGGCCAGATTGAATTAATTACTACGCCTTTTTACCATCCTATTGTTCCTCTTTTGATCGACAGCCGCAGTGCTCTGCGCGCTTCACCGGGCCTGCACCTGCCGTCAACCTTTAGTTATATGGAGGACGCCGCAGAACAGACAGTCAGGGCAATCAACCAGTTCCGGCGCTGTTTTGGCGGCCACCCGACCGGTATCTGGCCGCCGGAACAGGCTGTCAGCCCTGAGGCAGTGGCTCTGTTTGCGGACCACGGTTTTACCTGGACTGTAACGGATGAAGACATTCTGGCACGTTCCCTGAATACGGAAATATACAGAGACGGCTTTGGCCATGTCTTAAACGCTGATGAACTATACCGTCCCTACAAAGTAAAGACACAGGGCCGTGAGATTGCCGTCGTGTTCCGTGACCATCATCTGTCGGACAGAATCGGCTTTGTCTATCACCATATGGAAATAGGCCACGCAGTGGATGATCTGATTCACCGGCTACACAAGATTCGTGAAAGTGTAGCCAACTGTGAAGGCCCGCACCTGGTGACCATCGCACTGGACGGGGAAAATGCCTGGGAGTGGTATCCAAATGACAAGCAGGATTTTCTGCATAAACTCTACAGCAGGCTCGTACAGGATCCGCTGCTGCGTACAGTCACAGTCTCGGAATATCTGGAAGGCCACCCGCCGCAGCGGGAACTGAATCACCTGCACTCAGGCTCATGGGTAGACCACAGTGTAACACGCTGGATTGGCAGTGAAAGTAAAAACAGGCTCTGGAACATGCTGCTTGAAGCACGCAAAATGCTGGAGGAAGTCCGCGGTTCCATTGGCCCGGAAAAACTGGCAGCAGCAAAGGAGAACCTGCTGATTGCCGAGGGAAGTGATTACACATGGTGGGTGGACAGCATGCCCTATTATCTGGCAGCTCCGTTTGAGTCCCTGTTCCGCAAACATCTCATGAACGCTTACCGGGAGTGCGGCAGGGCATACCCGCCCGATCTTGATGACCCGGTGATTCAGCCGCAGCATGGTGAACCAGCCTGGGTGGATGATCCGCTGTCAGGTCCCACAGCGATGGTACAGACCAAAACATAATCTTTTATCGGCAGGAAAAACCCTGTGCAATGTGGAAAGTAGTAAGGGAATTTTATCCTTGTACGGGGGGAAAAAGGTGAAACCATACGGACAGGAAGCGGATTATCTGCGTCTGAAAAAAGAGATTGAAGCGGGGGAGTTGCGCCCTGTTTATATTTTCTACGGTAATGAGGATTTTCTTATGGAAGAAGCATCCCAGTCACTGCGCCTGCAAATGGCGGCTAAATTCGGTGATGTGGATGCCTCAAGGGTTGATGGCGAATGCATTTCACTGGATGATGTGCTGGATATGGTAGATACGGTATCGCTGTTTGGCGGCAGCCGCTTTGTTGTGGTGAAAAATGCACTGCATTTTACCAAAGAAAACAAGAAGAAAGAATCGCTTGAGAGGCTTCTGGCACATCATGCCAACCCGGATGCTTCTGCCTGCGTTATTTTTTTTGCCAGAGACTTCGCCAAAACGAATAAAGCCTGCAAAGAACTGGACGCTGCCGGTGCAGTGTATCGTTTTGACCAGCTCAAAGGTGCAGCTTTGGCCGCCTGGCTGCGTGAACGGTTGGCGCTCAAAGGTAAAAAGGCCCCCGCGGATGTGATGACAATTTTTGTGGAACGGGTCGGTCACGATTTGCGGCGCCTTGACACGGAACTTGAAAAAATTATTACATATCTCGGCGACAGGGATGAACTGGATGAGAAGAGTGTGCAGCTTGCTACGTCCCGTTCAATTCATGGTGATATCTTTGCCCTGATTGAAGCCGTTGTTTATGGCAGGGCGTCAAAAGCGCTGACTCTTCTGAAAGATTTACTGGCTGCAGGGGAGCCGCCCCTGCGTATTTTAGCTATGCTTGTCCGGCAGTTCCGCCTGCTGGGGGAAGCCTGCGAACAGATGAGAAGAGGATGCAGTCGGGATGAGTTGGCATCGCGGCTTGGCATTCATCCTTATGCTGCCCGTAAATTGGCGGATCAGGTCAACAAGACAGATGAAGACAAGCTGTACCGGGCAGTGGAACTGCTTCTGCAGGCCGATTTAGATATAAAACGCGGTCGGATTGACCATGTGCTGGCACTGGAAACACTGGTTGTGGCGTTGGGTGAAAAAAGTGCTTGACAGGATGATTGATCTTTATTATCATTGAAAATGAGAACAAATATCAGCTTTTTTGCGGCCGTTTCATTTTTTTTAACTACTCATGAGAATGATTATCAATCTGGAGGTGCATCATGATGACACTCGATAAGGTAAAAAGGGGACAAAAAGTGCAGATTTGCAATATTCCCGACGAAAAAATCCGTGCCCAGGCTATCCGTTTCGGTGTTATTGAAGGCACAGAAGTAATTTGCGCGGAGAAACTGCCGGCCGGCCCCATTGTTATCAGCAAGGGTTATCAGGAATTGGCCATCGGCCGCGGACTGGCACAACAAATTACAGTCAAAGAAGTTTCAACAGCTAAAGAAGTTTCGACAGTAAAAGAAGCTTCATGAGATTCCACAGACAAAAAAGGAGAACAGCATGAGTACGCATTGTCATAACGTAGCAGAAAAAATTGAAATTCCAGCCGATAAACGGGGCATTGTCCTGGTAGGAAACCCCAATGTGGGCAAATCTGTATTTTTTAACGCGCTAACCGGACGCTATGTGGATGTTTCCAATTTCCCCGGCACCACCGTGGAAATTCACAAAGCGCCTTACGGTGATGACCTCCTGCTGGATACTCCCGGTGTATATGGTGTTTCTTCTTTTAATGATGAGGAACGTGTGGCCAGGGATATCATTCTCAACGCCGACACGGTCATTAATATCGTGGATGCCCTACATATGGAACGGGATTTGTTTTTGACACAGCAGATTATTGATATGGGCATTCCCACAGTTGTTGCTTTGAACATGATGGATGAGGCTGAGGAAAGCGGTGTGCAAATTGATGTGGCAAAGCTTTCCCGGCACCTGGGCGTCCCCGTTATACCCACGGTTGCCACCAAAAATAAAGGAATTACCGAACTCAAAGCTGCCGTTGGCAAAGCGGCTGTGGGCAATGCCGACCCGCTGCTAACAAGTAAACTGGATGCGATGACGGCAGATGGTATGGGCCGGGGTGATGCTCTGCTTGTCCTGGAAGGGGACGAGGAAGTGGCCCTTTGCCACGGAGAAAAGCCCGGTACCCAAAGAGAGGAAATATATTTACGCCGCCGCCACCGTGTCAATGAGATTATTACTGACGTGGTACAGGCAAAAAGCCTGCATAAGAAATGGAATAAGCTGCTGGGACAGTGGGCGGTACGCCCCCTGACAGGCATTCCCATGGTACTTGGCCTACTCTATGCTATGTATCTGTTTATCGGCGTATTTGTTGCCCAGACAATTGTTGGTATTACCGAAGAGACGATCATGATTGAAATGTACGGTGAATTTATTACCTCACAGATTTTCAATTTTATTCCTGAGGGAAGCTTTATCGGTGAGCTGTTGGCCGGTGAGTTCGGCATGCTGACCATGGCACCCATTTATCTGCTTGGTTTGCTTTTGCCGCTGGTCGTTGGTTTCTACCTGGCTCTTTCCGTGATGGAAGACTCCGGTTACCTGCCGCGCCTGGCCACCCTGGTGGACAGGACACTGACGGGACTTGGCCTGAACGGACGAGCGATTATTCCCATGATTCTGGGTTTTGGCTGCGTGACCATGGCCACCATTACCACCCGCTTGCTGGGCTCAAAACGGGAGAGGCTGATTGCCACTGTCCTTCTGGGTATTACGATCCCCTGCTCGGCCCAGATTGGCGTCATTGCCGGACTGATTGCACCGCTGGGGATTAATTTTCTGATCATCTATGTGGTAACAATATTTATTGTCTTTATTCTGACCGGTACGCTGCTTAACAAAGTTCTTCCCGGTGAGTCCACACATCTACTGATTGACCTGCCGCCGCTGCGGCTGCCCCGTATCAAAAACGTTTTTTCCAAGACATATACAAAATCGGTGGGTTTCATGAAAGAGGCTGCCCCATTGTTTGTTCTGGCAGCCGTTGTGATTACCGTTCTTAATTTCACCGGCGGGCTGGCATGGCTCCAGGATGTCATTGCGCCGCTGACTGTCGGTTGGTTGCGCCTGCCACCCGAGACCACCACGGCCTTTATTATGGGAATTATGCGCCGTGACTTTGGTGCCGCCGGACTCTACGGCATGGATCTGACCGCAGCACAAACACTGGTTGGCCTTGTGACCATCACACTGTTTGTCCCCTGCATCGCCACGATTATGGTTATGGTGAAAGAGCGCGGCTGGAAGGATGGCACCTACATCTGGGTCGGCTCTTTAGTCACAGCATTTGTGGTGGGCGGGATTCTGGCCAGAATCATTGTCTAGGGGGAGTATATATGGCTGAAGGAAGTGCCTGCACCAACTGCGGGTTTAAAACGGACAAAATCATGCTGAGCTGTCCGCGCTGCCGGCAGCCACTGCAGCATGAACAGTGCAGGCAATGCGGGCGCTGCCCGGTGCCGCCAAGTGAAAAGCAGCAAAAATAAGTAAAACCTCCGCACGTGATGCGGAGGTTTTTTTCTTAGGTAAAAACAAAAAACCCGGGTGTCCGGGCTCTCTGTTAACGACTATTCGGCAGCCGCTTCGCTGAGCGCTTTGTTCAAACGCTTAGCCAGGCGGGATTTCTTGCGGGCCGCTGCATTCTTATGCAGAACCCCTTTGCTGACAGCTTTGTCAAGAGACTTCGCTACGTTTTGGAATTTATCACGGGCAGTATCCAGATTACCCTCTGCCAGTGTGTCGCTAAAACGGCGTACGACTGTTTTTACCGTGCTTTTAACCTGGCGGTTGCGTGCCGTCCGTCTAGCGGTAACTCTCACGCGTTTTAAAGCCTGTTTTGTGTTGGCCATGCGTTCACCTCCTTCAAACTTGCTTCGAGGACACAACAATTTTACCATGTGTTTCTTTAAAATGCAACACAATACTCAAATGTATAGCGAAAAGCTGTTTGGTTAAGCTATTATCGACAAAAATTCAGGTTGGGAGGTGAGATAATGATTGGATTGATTGTCCGTTTTATTGTTTCGGCCATTGTTCTGATGCTGGTCAGTTTCCTGCTGCCCGGATTTGCCACACTTGGTTTCGGGGCGGCACTGGCGGCGGCGATTGTGATTGCGATCCTGGGCTTTATTGTGGAGAGTATATTCGGTAAGAAGGTATCTCCGCATAACCGGGGGATTATCGGCTTTGTTGTTTCCGCCGTCGTAATCTACCTGGCACAGTTTGTTGTACCCGGTATGAACATCTCAATTATTGGTGCAGCTCTGGCGGCGCTGGTGATTGGGATTATTGATGCCTTTGTCCCCACGGAACTGCGTTAACACACAGGAGGACTGGTTGTGACTGATCAAACCGTAAAGCGCCGCAATATCCGTACAGACCTGGCCATTGAAGCACATGAAATGCTGATGGGGGAGGTCAAAGAAGAAATCCCCGGTGTGATGGCCGAAACCGAAAAAATTGGTGATATGAACATTACACGTGTTCACATTACAACTCCGGATGCGGAAGAGCGGATGGGAAAAAGGCAGGGTAGATATATTACCCTGGAAGCTCCCGGTCTGCGCCAGAAAAATACGGAGCTGCAGGAAACTGTCTCCCGTCAGTTTTCCCAGGAACTGCTGAAAATGGTGGAATTAACCGACCAGACCACGATTCTTGTGGTCGGGTTGGGTAACTGGAATGTGACACCGGATGCCCTTGGCCCCCGTGTAGTTAAGGATTTGTTGGTCACAAGGCATATTTTGGAGCTGCAGCCGGAAACACTCGGTGAAGGGTTTAGGGCTGTTTGCGCCATTGCACCGGGTGTGTTGGGAATAACCGGCGTGGAAACAGGAGAAATTATCCAGGGGTTGGTCGAAAAAGTCAAACCTGACATTATTATTGCTGTGGACGCGCTGGCAGCACGAAGTTTAAGCCGGCTCCATACCACCATTCAGATTGCCGATACCGGAATTACTCCCGGGTCAGGTGTGGGAAACAAACGCCTGGAAATTTCGCATGAAACGTTGGGCATTCCGGTCATTGCCGTGGGTGTGCCCACCGTTGTTGATGCGGTCACCATTGCCGACGACCTGGCAGGTCATTTGTTTGAGCTGCTGATGCAGGAAGCAGGGGCCGATTCACCAGTATACAAAGTAATTGAAAGCGTTGCCGAAGCAGATAAACGGCAGATTATGCAGGAAGTCCTGGAACCCTACGGCGGGCGGCTGATGGTTACACCCAAAGAAGTAGACACATTAATTGAAGATGTGGCCAGGCTCCTGTCCGGCGGCATCAATGCCTCCATGCATCCCGCAATCGAAAGCGTGGAATCAACAAAATACCTACATTAAACCCAACAAGGCCGGATGACCGGCCTTTCCCTTTTTGAAGACGCGGGGACAGGTTCCACTGTCTTCATTTCAGTAATTTTGCAGCTTTGGATGAGGACAGTGGAACCTGTCCCCGCGTCTTCATTTTGGCGGGTGTCTTTAATTTCCAATAAATTATGGGAATATGTGCAGGATTTGTGCATAGCATTATATACAGAGAGCTAAAAAAAAGTTAGAGGAGTGACAGGAGGGATTCCCGTGGCCAAAAGTGTCTTTTTTTCTGTCCGCAGCAAAAGACAGGCCCAACGCAAGTCCAGGAGAGCTAAATATTTTATGTTCGCTTTGGCCATATTCATACTGGGTGCCGCACTGGCGCAAAACTTCGGACAGCCTGCTGTTGTTCCGGCTATGGCCGGTGCTTCATCTTCACCCGAGGAATCCCGCATAGCCAGCCTGGGAAAGGTTGTGGGCCTGCATATACTCTCCCAGGTTATTCCCGGTTTTAAAGAAGCCGTTGCCCCGCTTCCGGATGAGGGGGAAGAGGTGCGTGAGGACAGGGAGAAACCGGCCGGTTTTGCAGGCTTTGCCGATCCCCGGGATCCCAAGAAGATTTTAGCGGCCCAGATTCCCTATATGGACGAAACGGGTGCGTTTCTGCAGCCGTTAATTCACCAGGTCAACCAGGACCAGATGACGGAAAATGATGAACCAAAGATTGTTATCCCTGTCAGAAATGTTCTGACAGGCACAGGGAAGGTTGTTATTTACCATACCCACGCCACAGAATCGTTTGTGCCCACCTCGGGAAGACGGTTTACCGAAGACCTGACACTGACTGTGGCGCAGCTTGGTGAAGAGCTGGCAAATATGCTCCTGACGGAGTATGGAATCCCCGTCGTTACCGATAAAACGATTCATGATATCCCCCGCAGCACATCCTATGAAAAGGCCTTGCCTACAATTAACGGGTTGTTGTCGGCCCATCCGGAAACAGAGCTTGTTATCGACCTGCACAGGGACGGGGTGGCCAGGAAAGTTACAACGGCAGAGATTAACGGCGAGGCTGCCGGCAAGATTCTCTTTGTGGTCGGTTCCCGCCACCCCCATTGGCAGGAGAACTACCAGAAGGCGCTTTTTCTGCATCAGGTGCTGGAGGAAATGGTACCGGGCATTTCCCGTGGTATTCGCGAACGTCCCCTGGTTTACAACCAAGACGTTCATCCCGGAGCACTGCTGATTGAAATTGGGGGACATGAGAATTCACTTTCTGAAGCACGACGCACACTGCCTGTACTGGCACGTGCTCTTGACCGTCTGTACCATTCCGGCCTGTAGTGCGGAGTATAAATAAAACCGCTTCTCGGAAAACTAAAGCTAAGAGTTAAATTTCCGGGAGGGACGAAAGAATGAAAAAGCAAACGGTTTTTTCCGTTCTGCTTATTTTTTTATTTGCCGGGGTGCTGCTCATGGTGGGGCTCAGGCTGGCAGGGCAGGGTTTACGTGAAGTAGGGGGGGCTGTAGAATCTTCTGCAGTCCTGCATATGGCCCGTGATGAAAACGGGTTCTGGATTATCACATTTGCCGGCCGGGACTGGTGTCTGAATCTGTTGGGAACAGCGGATGACGGACGGTAG
Organism: Bacillota bacterium; assembly: GCA_033549345.1. Lineage (GTDB taxonomy): Bacteria > Bacillota > Dethiobacteria > Dethiobacterales > Dethiobacteraceae > JAWSUT01. The sequence goes on from JAWSUT010000008.1 coordinate 51,836, forward strand.
AGATTGGTTGCTTGTCACTCTCATAGCCAGGTGCTATAATATTCTGGAGGATTGACAGGAGGATGACAATGCACCAAAGCCATATTCGTAATTTTAGCATCATTGCACATATCGACCATGGTAAATCGACGCTCGCAGACAGACTGCTGGAAGTCACCGGCGCCCTGACGCAAAGGGAAATGACCGAACAGGTGCTGGACAAAATGGATCTGGAGCGTGAACGGGGGATTACCATTAAACTGCAGGCAGTACGGCTGCGCCATCAGGCCAAAGATGGCCAGGTGTATATGCTAAACCTGATTGACACACCAGGGCATGTTGATTTTACCTATGAAGTATCCCGCAGCCTGGCAGCCTGTGAAGGCGCCCTTTTGGTGGTGGATGCGGCACAGGGTATTGAGGCGCAGACACTGGCCAATGTTTATCTGGCGCTGGAACATAATCTGGAAATCATTCCGGTGATCAATAAAATTGATTTACCCAACGCCGATGTGGAAAAAGCGAAACGGGAACTGGAAGACGTAATCGGTATTTCCGGTGATGAGGCCATCCTGGTTTCTGCCAAAGAGGGTATAGGAGTGGAAGATGTCCTGGATGCTGTGGTGGAACGTGTGCCGCCGCCTTCAGGCGAGAGGGGCGCGCCGCTGCGCGCTCTGATTTTTGATTCGCATTATGATTCGTACCGCGGGGCGGTGGCCTATGTCCGGGTTATGGAAGGCCAAATTGATGAACGAATGAAAATAAAGCTGATGTCCAATGGCAAAATCTTTGAGGTGGCGGAAGTCGGGGCTTTTCAGCCGCAGATGACACGCACAGGCAGCCTCGCTGCCGGGGAAGTGGGTTATCTGGTGGCCGGCGTAAAAAATGTCAAAGACACCCGTGTCGGCGATACAATCACAGCCGCCGGCCGTCCCGCCTCAGAACCTCTGCCCGGTTACCGTAAGGCAAATCCCATGGTTTTTTGCGGTCTTTATCCTGTGGATAGCGGTGAATATGAAGATTTACGCGATGCACTGGATAAGCTGGGTTTAAACGATTCAGCCCTTGTTTTTGAGCCGGAAACATCTGAGGCACTAGGTTTTGGTTTTCGCTGCGGATTTCTGGGCCTTTTGCATATGGAGATTATCCAGGAGCGGCTGGAGAGAGAATATAAGCTGTCCCTGATTACCACCGCCCCCAACGTTGTCTACCATGTGAACCTGAATAACGGCAATACCATCCCCATTGATAACCCGGCGCGGCTGCCTAAATCAGTGGATATTGCTTCCATTGAGGAACCTTATGTCACAGCCCGGGTTATTGTTCCAAATCAGTATGTAGGCGCAGTTATGGAGCTATGCCAGGACAAACGCGGTGTGTTTGGCAATATGGAATATCTCGATACCAGCCGTGTCATGCTTACCTATGAGATACCGCTTAGTGAAATTGTCTTTGATTTTTTTGATCTTCTGAAAAGCCGCACCCGCGGCTATGCTTCCCTGGACTATGAACTCCTTGGCTACCGGGCTTCCAAGCTGGTGAAAGTAGACATACTGATTAACGGGGAAGCGCTGGATGCACTCTCTTTTATTGCCCATGTGGACCGGGCGTACCAGCGGGGACGTGACCTGGCCGGCAGGCTGCGTGAGATCATCCCGCGCCAGATGTTTGAAGTGCCGATTCAGGCGGCCATCGGCCATAAAGTAATTGCCAGGGAAACCATTAAAGCGATGCGCAAAAACGTGATTGACAAGTGTTACGGCGGCGATATCACGCGTAAACGGAAACTGCTCGAGAAGCAAAAGGCCGGTAAGAAACGTATGAAACAGGTTGGCAATGTGGAGATTCCCCAGGAAGCGTTTATGGCTGTGTTGAGCATTGAATGAGATGAAGAGCTCTGTCTACATCCATATTCCTTTTTGCCGGACAAAATGCTTTTACTGTGATTTTTTATCTTTGCCCGTGGGGGACCAGCCCCCCGATGCGGGAGCGTATCTTCGCGCACTGGAGACGGAACTAGCCCTGCGCGGCAGACAACTGCAGGCAGCCGGGCTGCAGGTTGGAACCGTTTATATCGGTGGCGGTACGCCGACAGCGTTGGCTGCTGAAGATTTAGAGAGATTGCTGGATGCCTGCAAAAGACATTTACCGCTGGCACGTCCGGAGTGGACCATCGAGGCCAATCCGGGAACGATTGACCGTGTCAAGGCTAAAATTTTGGTGCAGTATGGCGTAAACCGTATCAGTCTTGGCATTCAGGATACATCTGACGACAGGCTCGCCCTGCTTGGACGTGCTCATACCGCAGCCCAGGCAAAGCAGGCCTTTTTCCTTTGCCGGGACAGTTTTCCATCCGTATCGGTCGATATTATAACCGGCCTGCCCGGGCAGACTCCCGAGACGTCCCTGTCGGCGCTTTGTGAGGTGATTTCCTGGCAGCCGGACCATACCTCTGTTTACGGCCTGAAAGTGGAAGAGGGGACGCCCCTGGCCGCTCTGGCAGAGAGCGGGCGTGTGGTGCTGCCCTCAGAAGAAGAAGTGCTGGCCATGTTTCAGCAGGCCAGAAACATTCTGACGCAATCGGGATTTACCCATTATGAAGTTGCCAACTTTGCCCGCAAAGGCCATTTCTGCCGGCATAACCTGACATACTGGCAGAACCTGCCCTACATGGGCCTGGGCCTTGGTGCCCATTCATACTGGCAGGGCAGGCGGCTGAGGAATGTCACGGACATGGAGCAATATCAAGACATTATGAGAGAGGGGCAGCTCCCTGTGGCAGAAACGATGGTTGTGCCGCCGCGTCAGCAGATGGAGGATACCATGATGCTTGGCCTGCGCCTGTGTGAAGGCGTTTCTTTTGAGGAATTTATGATGCGGCACGGGTGTGATGCCCGTGACGTGTTTGCCAAAGAAATTTCCCGTCTGGAGAAACTTGGGCTGGTGGTTTGCGACAAAAAAAGTATCCGGCTCTCTTTAGCCGGTTATCCGCTGGCAAACCTGGTATTTGCCGAATTCATCACAGTCTGAAATCTTGACAACACCCAGTCAGTAATGGTATTTTTTATATAGCTTTAGCACTCATGTGGAGAGAGTGCTAAAACAAGGAGGATATGCTATGGCTGGACTGAATGAACGTAAGCAGAAGATTCTCCAGGCCGTCGTAACCGATTATATCCAGACAGCTGAACCGATTGGCTCCCGCACCATCTCGCGCCGTTATCAGATGGATCTTTCGGCGGCAACCATCCGCAATGAAATGGCCGATCTGGAAGAGTTGGGCTTTTTGGTGCAGCCGCATACGTCCGCAGGCCGGATTCCGTCGCAAAAGGGTTATCGTTTTTATGTGGACGATTTAATGGATGCGCAGGCTCTTACCCCGCAGGAAGAAACGTATATTTCAGGTTTTTTTACACAGCTTCAGAAAATGCGGGAGATAGACCAGATTATCCAGCATACGGCCAAGGCGCTTTCGGTGATTACGCGCTATACATCACTGGTGCTGGGACCGCAATTCAGGCGGGGCAAGTTTAAACAAATGCGACTGATTCCCCTGGATTCGGAACGCGCTCTTGTGGTATTGATTACCGATACAGGATATATTAAAAACAAAGTGATTGAACTGCCCAAAGCTCTGGACAGCGAGGAACTCTCTGCGGTTGTCAATTACCTGAATGAACAGTTGGCGGAACAGACCATTGCCAGCCTGTCGGCATCACAGCTGCAGCAGCTGCGCAGTGACCTGTATGCGAGAATGGATCTTTTAAACCAAATGCTGCATATGCTCGACGAATGTTCAACCGACTGTGAAAGCCGTGTTTTTCTGGGTGGCACGTCAAATATTCTTAATCAGCCGGAATTTAAAGACCTTGAGAAGGTTAGGCACCTCTTGACACTCTTTGAGCAGGGCCAACGGCTTTCGTTTATGCTGGAGACGTCCCTTGAAGGCGTAACCATCCGCATCGGCACCGAAAACACGCTGCAGGAAATGAGTGACTGCAGCCTGGTTACGGCCACCTACCATTTGCACGACAGGCCGGTGGGCACAATCGGTGTCCTTGGCCCCACACGCATGGAATATTCAAAAGTGATTACTGTGATTGAACAAATTGCTGTCAGGTTAAATAACACCCTGACAGAGTTATCTGGTGAGAGGTGATTTGGATGAGTGAACATGAAGAACGAAATGCACCAATGGAAGAGCAGGATGAGCGTTATACCGGTGATGAGGAAGCCCGTGAACCTGAGGCGTCGGGTCCCAAACAGGACGAATCCGCAAATGATGAGCTAGCGGGCCTGAAAGAGGAAAATGCGCAGCTTTTTTCCCGCCTGCAGCGGCTGCAGGCTGATTTTGACAATTACCGGAAAAGAATGAAAACGGAAAAACAGGACTGGGCCACACAGGCGATCTGTGATTTGGTCCGGGAGCTTTTGCCTGTGATTGACAATCTGGAGAGAGCAAAAGAGGCAAAAGGTTCTGCCGAGGCTCTCGCAGAGGGTGTGGATCTGGTTTACAGGCAGTTTCTTACAGCTTTGGAGAAACAGGGACTCAGTGTAATTGAGGCCTGTGACACCGAATTTGACCCCAACTGTCATCATGCCATCATGCAGGTGGAGTGTGATCGTCCGGAGAATACCGTTGTGGAAGAACTGCAAAAGGGATATAAGCTGCAGGAGCGGGTTTTACGCCCCAGTATGGTAAAAGTTGCAAAATAACAAATTTAATACACATAGATATAAGGAGGATGCAAATCATGAGTAAGGTAATCGGTATTGACCTGGGTACAACAAACTCTGTGGTCGCTGTCATGGAAGGTGGCGAACCGGAAGTTATCGCCAACGCGGAAGGAGACAGGATAACCCCTTCCGTTGTAGCGTTCAGTAAAGCGGGGGAACTGCTGGTGGGGCAGGTTGCCAAGCGCCAGGCGGTCACCAACCCGGAGCGCACCATTACATCGGTAAAACGTCATATGGGCAGCGGTCATAAAGAAAAGATTGACGATAAAGAGTATTCGCCGCAGGAAATCTCGGCTATGATTCTGCAAAAGCTTAAAAAAGACGCTGAGAGTTTTCTGGGCGAGAAAGTGGAAAAAGCCGTCATTACCGTGCCTGCTTACTTTACAGACTCGCAGCGCCAGGCGACCAAGGATGCGGGTAAAATCGCCGGTCTTGAGGTGCTGCGGATTATCAATGAACCAACGGCAGCCGCGCTGGCCTACGGCATGGATAAGGCCGAGGACCAGACTGTTCTGGTGTTTGACCTGGGCGGCGGTACGTTCGATGTGTCCATTCTCGACCTGAGTGAAGGCCTGGTGGAAGTGAAGGCAACCAGCGGCAACAACCGCCTGGGCGGTGATGATTTTGATGAAAAGGTGATCAACTACTTAGCCGATCAGTTCAAAAAAGACCAGGGCGTTGACCTGCGTAACGACCGTATGGCTCTGCAGCGCCTGAAAGAAGCTGCGGAAAAAGCGAAAATTGAACTCTCCAGTGTGACCACCACCAACATTAATCTGCCTTTTATCACAGCCACGGCCGAAGGCCCCAAACATCTGGATATCAACCTGACCCGGGCCAAGTTTAATGAACTGACAGCCGACCTGGTGGAAGCCACAATGGGCCCCACACGGCGCGCACTTTCAGATGCCGGCCTCAGTGCGGACAAAGTGGATAAAGTCATTCTCGTTGGCGGTTCCACACGGATTCCGGCTGTGCAGGAGGCCATTAAAAAACTGACAGGCAAAGAGCCCCATAAGGGTGTGAACCCGGATGAAGTGGTGGCTCTGGGCGCCGCTATTCAGGCCGGCGTGCTGGCAGGCGAAGTCAAAGATGTTCTCCTGCTGGACGTGACACCTCTGTCTTTGGGCATTGAAACTCTGGGCGGTGTGTTTACAAAAATTATCGACCGCAATACAACCATCCCCACCTCCAAAAAGCAGGTCTTTTCAACCGCCGCCGATAACCAGACGCAGGTTGAAATTCATGTGCTGCAGGGAGAGCGCCAGATGGCTGCCGACAATAAAACGCTGGGTCGCTTTACGCTGGACGGAATTCCGCCGGCACCCCGCGGCATTCCCCAGATTGAAGTTTCTTTCGATATTGATGCCAACGGAATCGTGAATGTGTCTGCAAAAGACACAGGTACCGGCAAAGAGCAGAAAATCACCATCACCGGTACAGGCGGGCTCAGTGAACAGGACATTGACGAGATGGTGAAAAACGCCGATAAGTTCGCCGAAGAAGACAGGAAACGCAAAGAGCTGGCCGAAGCACGCAACGAAGCCGACACGCTGGCTTATACCACAGAGAAAATGCTGCGTGATCTGGGCGATAAAGTAGATGCTGCCAAAAAAGGTGAAATTGAGACGGCTGTTACCAGGCTGCGTGAAGAAGCGGCCAAAGACGATGTGGACGCCATCAAGGCAGCCATCGAAGGCCTGACAAAATACGTGCATGAACTCTCAACCCAGATGTATCAGCAGGAGCAGGCAGCCCAGGGGCAGGAACCTGCCGGTGACGGCCAGGAAGGCACAGTGGATGCCGAGTACGAAGTGGTGGATGAAGACGGGGAGAAGGATTAAAATACTGAAGTGTAAGGAATGGGTGAGGAATGGCCAAACGCGACTACTATGAAGTTCTGGGCGTGTCAAAAGATGCGTCGCCGGAGGAGATTAAAAAAGCGTACCGGACGCTGGCGCGAAAGTACCATCCGGACGTGAATCCCGAAGATCATGGCGCTGAAGAAAAATTTAAGGAAGTAAAAGAAGCCTTCGACGTGCTCAGTGACACCAATCGGCGTGCGCAGTATGACCGCTTCGGCCATGCGGCCGAAGAGGGGTTTGGCGCAGGTGGTGCCGGTGGCTTTGGCGGGTTCGGCCAGGGTGATTTCTCCGGTTTTGGTGGCTTTGAAGATATTTTTGACACCTTTTTCGGTGGAGGCGGCCGTACACGCCGGCCCGGCGGGCCGCAGCGGGGCAATGACCTCCGCTATGACCTGGAAATTAAACTTGAAGATGCGGCATTCGGGCTGGAGACCACAGTCAGTATCCCCCGGTCCGAAAACTGTGAAACCTGCGGCGGCAGCGGCGCCAAGCCGGGAACCAGCCCGGAAACCTGTCAGCACTGCCAGGGCACCGGGCAGCAGCAGGTGGTGCGCAACACGGCATTCGGCCGCTTTGTCAGCGTGAAAACCTGTGATGTCTGCCGGGGTGAGGGAAAAATTATCAAAGAGCGCTGTCCTGACTGCCACGGCAGTGGCCGCATCCAGCGTGAACGCAAGATAGAAATTAAAATCCCCGCCGGTGTGGACACCGGGTCCCGTCTGCGCGTCTCCGGTGAAGGGGAAGCCGGAAGCCGCGGCGGACCGCCGGGTGACCTTTATGTCATCATTCATGTCCGGCAGCATAAGGTGTTCAGGCGGGAAGGGGACGATATTATTGTCGACATCCCTGTTTCTTTTGCCCAGGCAACTCTGGGTACGGAGCTTGACGTGCCTACACTTGACGGTAAAGCACGTTTGAAAGTCCCTGAAGGGACACAGCCCAATACGCTTTTCCGTCTGCGCGGCAAAGGAATTCCCCATCTGCGCGGTTACGGCAGCGGCGATCAGCACGTGCGGGTGACGGTTGATATACCCCGCAAACTCTCGGCAAAGCAAAAGGAACTTTTGCGGGAATATGCCAACATTTCCGGCGAGTCGGTTCTGCAGCCGGAAAAAGGAATTATTGATAAAGTCAAAGACGCACTGGGAGGAAAATAGTGTGCGCTGGCTGGAATTAAAGGTTACCACCGGCAGGGAAAGCAGCGAAGCCGTTGCCGGTAAACTAATGGACTTAGGTGCCGGCGGTGTGTCCGTTGAGGACAGCCTGGACTGGGCAACCGCCCGCAGAGAAGGACTGGGTGATATCTTTCCGGAAACCGTTGACGATGAAAAAAGTTCTGTAACAATACGGGGGTATTTACCCCCTTCATTTTTAGGTGCCCAAGAACGTGACCTGGAAGATTTTTTGCATCAGCTCCCGGCATTTGGTCTGGCCCCGGCGGCACTTGCTATTCGTGAAGTCAGTGATACGGACTGGGAAAACGCCTGGAAAGCATACTGGCACCCCACCCCTGTGGGTGAAAAGCTTTTAATTCTTCCCGCCTGGCAGGATGCGGGAGATTGGCCGGGACGCCTGGTATTGCGGCTGGATCCCGGTGCAGCCTTCGGCACGGGGACACATGAATCCACCCGGCTCTGCCTGGAATTTCTGGAAGAGACAATCAAGGGTGGGGAAACAGTTCTCGATTTGGGCAGCGGCTCCGGTATCCTGGCCCTTGCCGCCAAACTGCTGGGAGCCGGTCAGGCCTGCGGTGTGGACATGGATGAGACCGCCGTGCGGGCAGCCAGGGAAAACGGGAAACGCAATCAGTTGGATGATGTGGGCTTTCTTTGGGCAGATTTACACAGGGAACAGTCCTGGGCAGAGCTGCAGCCGGCAGACCTTATTTGTGCTAATCTGACGGCAGATGTGCTGATTGCCGTCAGGGACCGTTTACCCCTGGCGCTTCTGCCGCGCGGCCGCGTGATTGCTTCCGGCATTGTCCGTGGGCGTCTCGACGATGTAGTCGGTGCGTACCAAAAAGCAGGATATAACATACTGGAACAAAAAAGTGCCGGCGAATGGGTGGCGCTTTTAATGGAGTTGAGGCCATGAGCCGTTTCTTTTATACTGCGGGCCAGCGGCAGGGTAACGAAGTAACACTCACAGGCGATGACGCAAATCACCTGCGGCGCGTACTGCGCAGCGGCCCGGGTGATGAGATTGAACTTTGTGACGAGGCCGGCGGGTGCCGCCTGGCCGCCATCACTGCGGTGGAAAAAGAAAGTGTATCCTGCCAACTTGGCATGCTGCTGCCCGACAGTGAGGCCAGGGTGCGTATTTATCTGGCATTTGCCCTCCTAAAAGGAGAAAAAACCGACTTTGTACTGCAGAAAGCCACCGAACTTGGTGTGGCCGGTTTTCTGCCGTTTATCAGTGAACGGACAATTTCCCGCCCGGATAAAAAAACAGAGGCACGCCTGCAGCGCTGGGAGAAAATTATCCGGGCTGCAGCAGGCCAGTCCCGCCGTTCTCTCCTTCCTTCAATTGCTGCACCGCTTGACTGGACCGAACTTGTCAAAACGATTCCCGCATACCAAAAGGCAGTCCTTTTCTGGGAGGGTGAGAAAAACCGGCCGCTTGCAGCCGCGCTGGAAGGGATCTCACCCGCAGGAAACCTGTTATTAATTACCGGGCCTGAAGGCGGGTTCAGCAGGGAAGAAGCACTTGCTGCCGCAGACAGCGGTGCCTGTCCCGTCACACTGGGCCCCCGGATTCTGCGGGCTGAGACCGCCGCCCTGACGGCTGTGGCAGTTTCTCTCTACCAACTTGGGGAAATGGAGGGTAGGCCATGACAACCGCCGCTTTTCACACACTCGGCTGTAAAGTAAACCAGACGGAAACGGCAGCGCTGCAGCACCTGTTTGAACGTGCCGGTTATGATGTCGTGCCCTTTAACGATGCGGCGGACGTCTATGTCATAAACACCTGTACCGTCACCCATCTGGGAGACAGGAAATCAAGACAGATGATCAGGCGGGCAAGACGGACCAATCCTGAAGCTGTGATTGTGGTGACCGGCTGCTATGCCCAGGTTGCAGCCGACGATGTGATGACAATTCCTGAAGTTGACCTGGTTATCGGTACACATTCCCGTGACCGGCTGCCTGAACTGGTCAAAGAAGCGGCGACCCGGCGGCTTAACTGTGTGGCGCCGCTGGAGGAAAAACAGGGGTTTGAGCTGCTGCCCGCCGTACAGAGCGGAGAAAAAACACGGGCCTTCCTCAAAGTTCAGGAAGGCTGCCGGCAGTTTTGCTCCTACTGCATTGTCCCGTATGCGCGCGGGCCGCTCTACAGCCGCCCTCCTGCAGAAGCGGCAGAGGAAGCAGAACGTCTTGCCGCACAGGGCTACACTGAACTGGTGCTAACCGGTGTTCACCTGGGTTCATACGGTATCGACCTGTCCGGTGATGTGGCGCTCAGTGACCTGATTCGCCGGCTGGTCCCTATCGCCGGTATTAAACGTATCCGCATTTCTTCCATTGAACCCACAGAAATTACACCGGATTTGGTTGAGGTTTTCCTGGAACATGAAAAAGTCTGCCGTCATCTGCATATACCGCTGCAAAGCGGGGATGACGCCATCCTGCGCCGGATGAACAGAAAATACGATGCGGGAGAATTTTTGCAGCTGGTGCGCTGGCTGCGGATGCAGGTTCCCCTTATTGCACTGACCACAGACGTGATGGTTGGTTTTCCCGGAGAGAGCGATGAGCAGTTTGCCCATACACTGGACATGGTCAATAAAAGCGGGTTCAGCCGCCTTCATGTTTTTAAATATTCCCCGCGCAGCGGCACACCGGCTGCGAAATTTCCCGGGCAGGTGCCGTACCGCATTAAGGACGAACGCAGCAAACGCCTGACTGAACTGGGAGAAGAGCTGGCCGCAAACTTCCGCCGTCAGTTTATCGGTCAGACCGTTCCGGTCCTTTTTGAGGAAAAGACCGGTGACAATGAGCTGACGGGTTTAACGGAGCACTATGTCCGTGTAACGGCCCAAGCGCCGGAGACTTTGCTGGGGCAAATCGTGGAAACCCAGATTACCACTGAACACCAGGATGGCCTTTACGGAAAGGTGACCTAAGACAAACAAAAATCCGCCGGGATTATGATCCGGCGGATTTTCTTATGATACTTTGGAATGAAAAATGGCATTGACTCCGTCAATCAGCCGGTAGCCCGGCGGTGTAAGCAGCAGGGACTGCCACAATAAACCCAGGTTTCCCGCAACAAACAGCTGCAGCAGGCCCGGTTTGGTGAAGATGTAAGAAGCTGCTCCGGCAGCCGCCCAGGAAAGCAGCATGATAAAAGCCAGCATGCGCAGCATTCTGCGCTGCGTGGGTGCTGTAATCGGCTTCTGCGGGACATCGGCCGGGACGCAAATAAAGGCAATTACCAGTGCCACTGCCGGCGGGCTAAAAATCCAGGCGGCAGAGCCGGACATATTGCTCCCGAAAAGTACTGCAAGCCGCGCCAGTCCCAAGATGGCAGCTGTTCCCACCAGGGTACATGTCAGCGGGGTATGACAGTGAGCGCCGCCGCTGACTTTTCTGTAGACCATCACAACAGACATAATAACCAGAGACTCACGCAAAAGCCCCAGAACCGTCGCAAAAACAACAACGGTCAGGATGCCTGCCAGAGTAAAAAGCAGCGTCTGCAGGCCGTAGCGGACAATTTCAGACTGAGACGTGTCAAGGCCGAGCTCTGAGGCCAGATGGGACAGAAACCTGTCAGCAGCGTTCATCTGACAATCATCACCTTACTTTTTTAAAATCTGCCTGTAAACCGGGGCCCGGACAGATGAAAGCCCCGGATCCGCCAGGCGGCAAATGAAGCCAGTGCCAGCGTCAGAATCTGTGGCAGGGCTACAAGCACACGGATCATAGCATTTTCAGGCGCCATGATCGTTTCCACCGTAAGAGTTGTATAGTTGAGCACCAGTGTGACAAAGAAAGCTTCCGCGATTATGAGTAAAAGGAAACTGAGAATAAGGGCAACAAGTGATTTTCGGAAGCGAATGCCATAAAGAAGGCTGGTGTAGACAGAGGCCAAAACGACGAGAATCATTGTATGATACCCCAGAGGTAAATCCAGCAGCCTTACAGCATAAGCCGATACGGCCTGGACGATGCCAAACAGAATAGCCCTGTCAAGTCTGGGCCGGACACCGACAAACAGCAGGCCGGCCACACCGAGAAACACGGATTCGGGAAACGAATGAAACAGCAATGCGAGAAACGGAACCTTTTCCATATGTAACCTCCTCTTGTTATTGAGTTGCACCGTTATTTATCTCTGTACTGTGCAGTGGAAATGTGACGGTAAACTCTGTCCCCTCGCCCGGAGCGGTCTCAACAGCGATTGTTCCCCGGTGGGCAAAGATAATTGTCTGGGAGATGGGCAGCCCCAGGCCGGTTCCTTCGCTCTTGGTCGTATAAAAAGGGATAAAAATTTTCTCAGCCGTTTCAGCCGGCATGCCTGTGCCGCTATCGATAATTTTTACGGTGACATCGTTTTCATTACTCTCTGTGTAGACGGAAATCGTGCCGCCTTCAGGCATCGCCGCAATGGCGTTTGAAAACAGGTTGAGAAATACCTGGATCATCTGGCCTCTGTCAAGGTAAAGCAGGGGCAGGTCGGGAGCGGGTGAAAAGAAAATCCGGACACCCTTGCACAGTCCTTCGCCGTAGACAAGGGTTACCGTGCTTTCAATCAGGTCATTGAGCTGCACCCGTTCCTTATTGGGCTGGTCGGGCCGGCTGAAGCGTAAAAACTCGGAAATAATCTGGTTGGCCCGCCTTAACTCGTCAAGAATCAATCGGTAGGATTCCGGGGAATTGCATTGATTTTTACAGCGTGAATCCATGAGCTGCAGATATCCCTGTACAACGGTAAGGGGATTACGGATCTCATGGGCAATGCCCGCTGCGATTTCGCCGGCCAGAACCAGTTTTTCCATATGGCGCGTTTGTTCATGCAGCCGTTTGTTTTCTTCTATTTGTTCTTTCAGACGTTCAATGTTTTCGCGAAACCAATCCACGGTAATCGCAACAAGGAAATACATGGCGATAAAGGGGAACACTTCCAGCTCAGTTGCTGTAACCTGTAAGAAAGACGTTTTTTCGGGAATTAAAACGGAAATAGCTATGATGCTGCTGAGCATGGCAAAGACCATGCCGGGAACAAACCCGCAAAAAAACGTATCGGTAAAAATAAGGACAAAAAAGATATAAAGGACTAAACGTCCTTCAGCATGGGGCAATATAGCAGCCCTGTGCAGCAGGGCTAACAGGGCATACAGCAATAGAGACATCAAAAAAACAATAACTTTAAGCTGGAGAGAGAAAGAGCGTTCGGGAAAAAAACGCGAAAGAATTTTATTGGCCATTGCATTCCTCATCGTAACCGACATAAAATTCAAATTTTTTATTTTATTCGACAATGGCAAAAAATTTCCTTTAAGCGTGTCCACATTTTTAAAAAAGAGGGACATATTTTATTTTTACCCTGAATAGGATGAAATGGAAAAGACAGGCGGAAAAGAGGTGGAAGAATGGGTAAAAAACTGTTTGTGGTGGAAGCACGGCGATTGCTGCCGCTGCTGTTCCTCCTGGTGCTCCTGGTGTCTCTCTCCGTATATGATTCTTTCCGGGCCAGCCCGACAGTGGCTCCGGAAGAAGCCGTCAAAAAGAACGAGGTCAGTTTCACCACGGCCGATAAAGGCCAAAGGAAGGAACGGCCAACCTTCCGCCTGGCGGCCGACGAGGAAGAGTGGGCGGATGTAGCTGAGGACTGGTCCATAACCCTTCCCCAGTATCCGTTCCAGGCGCAGCATGAAGTGGCACTTTTTGTCCTGCATGCTGAGGTTCAGAGCGTAAAAGCGCTTCCCAAAGCGGAGGGAGAGCTGGATGTGGAAGTACGCGTAAACCCAAAACGCGACTTCTTCCAGGTGGTCACCGTGCCGGCCGGCGACGTGGCTGTTGACGGCGGTGAGGCAACCTGGATATTCGTGGACAAAAAAGGGAATATTCTGGAGCAGATTACAGTAGGGGACGCTGCCGAAACGGCAGCAGAAGAAACCCCCGAGAAATAATTAAAAAGGCATGCCGCAGGGCATGCCTCTTATTTTTTAGCTACTGCCTGCGCGTGCTGCCCCAGAACGTCTCGGATAATGTTCTCCCGAATTTCTGCGAGACGGGAAAAATCCATGGCCCTGATGTAGAATTCTTCAAGCTGGTCATGATTCCGCTTGGCATTACGGATCATTTCCACCGCTTTACCGGTCAGATACCAGAACCGCTCCTGGTTCTCCGCCCTTTCCGCAGATGATTTTCTCAGTTCCGCCACGCGTGAATGTCTGCTCAGCGCCAGTGTATATTGCTCTTTGACATATTGGGTGGGGGGGATCGTAAACGTGTGCGGATAGGAAACTTTAACAAACGCCGTATTGATTGCCGGCACAATCACGGCATCAAAGCGGTCCGGATCAAAAGCGCAGTGATATACTTCCGTGTCATGACCAAGGCACTTGACAGTATCATAAATTTGCCAAAGCAGTGTGGACTTTCCGGATCCCGGGTCGCCGGTTACAAAATAGAACCTTTCTACATTCTGAAAAATTGATGGGTAAAAATTGACAAGCCCGGCAGGGGAGATGGCGCCGCCGAACAGATGCCGCTCCCGGGGTGAGCCATCAGCTGCAGGCAGTGCAGCCCCCAGTTCAGAGAGCAGTCTGTGTGTCATTTTTGACAGTGCGGCAAAGTCCATGGCCTGAGCCGTAAAATAACGCAGTTTTTCCATCACCGTCTGTGCTTCCCGCAAATATTGATATACCTGCATGAACCACTCTCCGTTTTGCCGGATAAGTTCACCGATTTCTCTCTTATGCGGCCGCAGCAAATCTGCATCCCAACAGTCACCCAGGTTAATAATTTCATCATATGCTCCGGGTATTTTGGGGTCGATTACGTGCGGTGCCGTCCCGTCTAGAATGGAATATCCCAGAGCGGGGATGGTCAGGCCGTCAAGCGATTCATTGTCGGATGAGCAATAGAACTGTTCTGTTTCCAGTCCTGCTTCCTGCGCAACCTGCCCGATTTGTTTCATGAGTGTGGATTTGCCCGTGCCGGGTCCCCCTTTGATAATCGTTAACCTTCCGGCGTCCGGAGCGGGTATGTAATGAAACAGGGAGTGAAACCCGCGGATGGTATTGCCGCCGGCGAAGAATTTTTTTACTGACCCTCTTTTCATGGTATTCTCCTTTCAGTGTGTTCTACTGCTATTGTATGAACCGGACGGTGCGGTGTGCCTGTCCGCAAAACAGAGTCGTTGCGGGCAGAAGTGCAAGATGATATAATCGTAGATAATGGGACAAGGAGGTGGAAATGTGGATTGTCTGTTTTGCAGAATTGTCAGAGGCGAACTGCCGGCCAATGTGGTGTTTGAAAATGAATCTGTACTGGCATTTAAAGATATCAATCCCCTGGCACCCACCCACGTCCTGGTCGTGCCCAAAACGCATCTGGCTTCGCTTGATGATGTGCCCGATGACCCGGAACTGGCCGGTAAAATTTTACTTGGTGTCAGGCAGACCGCGGAAAAAATCGGTGTTGCAGGCGGGTATAAGGTCGTGACAAACTGTGGAGAGGCGGCGGGACAGGTTGTGCATCACCTGCACTTTCATATCCTCGCCGGTAAGAAGTTTGTCCCCTGAGCCTTGTTGACAGACTGTTGTGAAAAGGATATAATCTATAAAGTATTTCAGGAATAATTATTCTCTCTTGCATCCCGGCAATTTGTCATGCAGGTTGGTATTGAGGGGAGGGAAAGTAGTTTGACGCAGATTAAGGTTGGTAAAAACGAAACGCTTGACAGTGCAATTCGCCGCTTTAAAAAACAATGTGCGAAGACAGGCATCCTTGCGGAGGTCCGTAAGCGTGAGCACTATGAAAAACCCAGTGTAAAGCGTAAAAAGAAATCGGAAGCCGCCCGTAAAAACAACAATA
This sequence comes from Bacillota bacterium, assembly GCA_033549345.1. GTDB lineage: Bacteria > Bacillota > Dethiobacteria > Dethiobacterales > Dethiobacteraceae > JAWSUT01. The sequence goes on from JAWSUT010000008.1 coordinate 67,464, forward strand.
AAAAGCGGTTTGGCTAAAAAACCAAAAACAGCAGGCAGATATGCCTGCTGTTTCATTTTGGTATCAAATGGGTTATAATAAAACTGGTTTGAAATAATAGGAGGGATGGCTGGTGTGGAAGAGATTTCTGGCTTTATTGTTGGTCCTCCTGGCTTTTGGTGTTCCCGCTCTGGCTCAGCAGCCGGCAGCGGATGAGACCACGGTTTATACAATTCCCCTGACAGGGACAGTGGAAAAAGGTCTGACCCGGTATCTGGAGCGTTCCTTTGGCGAAGCCGAAGCAAGCGGCGCTGATGCGGTTATTCTGGAACTCAACACCACCGGGGGTATGGTTGCCTCGGCAACGGATATTCGCCAGATTATTGGCAATGCACCCATGCCGGTCTACGCCTATGTGCGTTATAACGCGATTTCTGCGGGCGCCTTTTTGGCTCTTGCCTGCGACGCACTCTATATGGCGCCGGGGAGCACCATTGGTGCGGCTGAGCTTGTGAACCTTACCGGCGGAGAGGTGGACGAAAAAAGTTTTTCCTACTGGGAGGCGGAGATGCGGTCTGTTGCTGAGCAGCAGGGGAAGGACCCGGAGGTAGCCGCTGCCATGGTCCGCCGGGACATGGTCATCGAGGGCCTTGTGAGAGAGGGGGAACTTTTGACCCTCACCACACAGGAAGCCGAGGAAATCGGTTTTACAGACGGTGTGTTTAACACCCGCGGTGAGCTGCTGGAACATCTTGGCCTTGCCGGTGCCACAGAAACGACAGTCCCGCAAACTCCCGCCGAAAGCCTGGCCCGTTTAATTACAGATCCTGCAGTGGCTACGCTTTTAATTGCCATCGGCCTGGCCGCTCTGGTCATTGAGGTGATGACAGCCGGTTTTGGTGTGGCAGGTTTAATTAGTATCCTCTCTTTTACCCTCTTCTTCGGCGGCCATGTTGTTACCGGCCTGGCCGGCCGCGAAGTAATTTTTATGTTTGTAATTGGTATTATTCTTTTGCTTGTGGAAGCGTTCATCCCCAATTTCGGGGTTTTGGGCCTCTCCGGCCTGGCGGCTATTGTGGCTTCCATTGTCCTCTCTGCCGCCACTACGGGGCAAGGCGTGCGTATGATGGCGATGGCCATGGTTTTGGCCGGCCTGATTATTTTTATTGCTTTCCATTTTCTCAAACGCACCGGCCTGTGGTCCCAGATTATTTTACAGTATGCCGAAACAAAGGATCTGGGCTATGTGGGTCCCGGTGATTCATCCCATCTGGTAGGCAAAGAGGGAACGACTCTGACCCCCCTTCGCCCCGCCGGCGTGGCGGAAATTGAAGGAAAGCGTGTTGATGTTGTCAGTGAAGGCGGGTTTATCGCCCAGTCTACATTGGTTACGGTGGTGGCCACGGAAGGTACGCGGGTGGTTGTCCGCCCGCAGTAAAAATGAACGGAGGTATGTAGATGATTGAGTTTTTAATTCTTTTAGGTCTGATTGTCCTGGGCCTGTCGCTTTTATTGAGCATTGTCCCCATCGGGCTGTGGATTTCGGCGATTGCCGCCGGTGTTAAAATCGGTATTGTTACCCTGGTGGGCATGCGCCTGCGCCGCGTTGCACCGGCAAAAGTCGTCAACCCGTTGATTAAGGCGACCAAAGCGGGCCTGGACCTGAATGTAAACAAACTGGAAGGCCATTTGCTGGCAGGCGGTAATGTTGACAGAGTGGTCAACGCTCTGATTGCCGCACAGCGTGCGGGCATTGACCTTGGCTTTGAACGTGCAGCGGCCATTGACCTGGCCGGTCGGGATGTCCTGCAGGCCGTGCAGGTCAGTGTTAACCCGCGCGTGATTGAAACTCCCGTCGTGGTAGCTGTGGCTAAAAACGGCATTGAAGTAAAAGCCAAAGCTCGCGTTACGGTACGGGCCAATATCGAAAGGCTGGTCGGCGGCGCCGGCGAAGAAACCATTATCGCCCGGGTCGGCGAGGGGATTGTCACAACCATCGGTTCATCTGATACCCATAAAGAAGTACTGGAAAACCCGGACACCATCTCCCGGACAGTATTGGGCAAGGGCCTGGATGCCGGTACTGCCTTTGAGATTCTCTCCATCGACATCGCCGATGTGGATGTGGGCAAAAACATTGGTGCCCAGCTGCAGACAGACCAGGCTGAAGCCGACAAGCGGATTGCCCAGGCTAAGGCCGAAGAAAGAAGGGCCATGGCTGTTGCCCATGAGCAGGAAATGAAAGCCCGGGTACAGGAAATGCGCGCCAAAGTTGTGGAAGCTGAAGCGGAAGTGCCCAAGGCGTTTGCCCTGGCGTTGCGGGAAGGAAATCTGGGTGTGATGGATTATTATAACCTGCAAAATGTAAAAGCAGATACCCAGATGCGTGATTCCATCTCCAAAGCCGGTGAAAAAGGAAGCAGGGAAGATAATAATCCCAAATAGATGCTTTTGGGAGGTGACTTGACATTTGGAAGGTTTAATTATTTTTATTATCTTCATCGTGTTTTCCCTGTTAAAATCTCTGGGGGGCGAAGGTCAGCGGCCGCCCGGCCGGGGGCCCGCCGGGCCACGCCCTGTAAGGCCCGTACGTCCGGTACGTCCACAGCGTCCGGTTCCCGTACCCCGCCATCCGGAAGCCTGGCCCCGTGGTTTTGAGCCAATACCTTATGAGTTGTTGCAGGAAGCTGACGATGGGGATGATCTGCCTGAACATAAAGAAACACTCAGACCGGAACCCGCTGCCGTACCCGTCAACAGAGGACGGCATGAGCAAAAAGCGCCTGCTGCAGATGCGTATGCTCTATCTGTCAGGGAAGAGGGGCATGTACTGTCGCTGGATGCGGATTCTATAGTTCTCGGTGTTATTTTTTCCGAAGTGTTGGGGTCACCCCGTTATAAAGTACCATGGAGACCCCACTAAGAAAACCACACAAGCACCCCGTGTATTTACCGGGGTGCTTTGTTGTGTTATAAGAATTCCACCCCACGCATAGGTATAAAGCAGGACAGGGGGGACGCGTGTGGACGGAAAAGGTGAAAAAAAATGGCGGCAAAATCTGGCCGACCTGCTGGAACTGCCCCGGGAAATTATGCTCAATCTTCCCCGGTTGACGGTAGTGGGCAACCTGCAGTGTTATCTGGAAAATCACCGCGGCGTGATTGAATATACCACGGAGAAAGTCCGGGTGTCTGTGAACGGCGGTGAAATCATTATCCGTGGGCAGAATCTGGTCATTCGTTACATGGCCAATGAAGAGATTGCTGTCGACGGCAGTGTTGAAGCTGTGGAGTATGAATTCTAATGTGGAATAGGGCGGTGTTGGCGTGTCTATACTAAAATTACGGTATATCTTTACAGGATACCTGATTATTTCCGTTCAGGGCGCTGCGACTGAAAAATTCATCAACCTGGCTATCCGGCAGGGAATTCCCCTCTGGGACATTCGCCGCGGTGAAGGGCAGGCTGTATTAAAAACAGATATCTACAGTTTTTTTGATATGCGCCACCTTGCCGCAAAAACCGGCTGCCGCTTGCGGATTGTACGCAAAGCGGGGTTTCCGTTTCTCTGGACCCGTATGCTGCGCCGGCGCGGCCTTGCTGCTGGACTTTGTTTATTTGTGGTTACGCTTTACGTCCTTTCCTCATTTATTCTCTTTGTCAGTGTACAGGGTAATGAGAGGCTGGATGAAGAGCATATCCGGCAGCTGGCGGTGGAGGCTGGCATCAGGCCGGGCCTGCTGAAATCGAAACTGGATAAAGACGAGGCAGCTAACCGGTTGATAGACCTTGAGCCGGAAATTGCCTGGGTCGGTATTGAAGTGCGCGGGACCCGCCTGGTTATTGAAGTTGTAGAAAAGATCGAACGCCCGGAGGAGACTGATCAACCGGCCCATATTGTGGCAGCAAAAGACGGGATTATTGTTGACATTCTGCCGATTACCGGAGAAGTCCGGGTTAAGCCGGGTGACACGGTTACGCGCGGGCAGCTTTTGATTGAGGGTGTTTTGCAGCCGCAGTCACAGTATACCCGGGAGGATGAAGAAGACGGAACTCCCCAAGCTGTCCCGATCCGCGCCCGTGGCGATGTACTGGCACGCGTATGGTATGAAGGTTACGGAGAGGCGGCGCTGACAGAGGTGGACCGGACCAGGTCAGGCCGGCGTACCATCACGTATACACTGCTTGTGGAAGGGCAGCCCGTATTACGGATCGGCCGGCCTAATGTGCATTATGCAGACTTTGAGCGTGATAGTGCAAACAGGCGGATACTCGAAAGGATTCTCCATTTTCCTGTCGAATTACTTACGGAGACGGTATATGAGATTGAACGGACAGAGACAGAGTTAACATATGAGCAGGCTCTTGAACTGGCAGCTGAACGCGCCCGTATGCTTGCCGAACTTCAGCTGCCGGTCGATGCTGAGATTACAGAAACCACAGTAGACGAACTGGACCTGGACCGTGAAGGGTTCGTGGGTGTTCGTTACGTAATAGAAACACGGGAGAATATTGCCGAGGAAAAGCTGATTTTTACAGGAGGCGATTAATCGTCTTGGCCATGGAACAGTTTCGTAAGACCATTTCTGTGGAAAGTAATGATGAAATACGTGTGCTGCTGGGTAAGTTTGACCAGCATGTTACGCTTTTGGACCGGTATTTCCAGGTCAGGGTCATCCCTCAGGATGATTTTATCATCGTTGAGGGTGTCCGTGATGATGTGGAAAAGGTAGCCCTGTTGTTCGAAGAGCTGTTGTGGCTGCTGCGGCAGGGGCAGGTTCCCAGTGTTCCGGATGTGGAGTATGCCATCGAACTGATACGGGCCGGACAAGCCGATCGGCTGCGGACTCTGTTCGGTGATATGATATTTGTCAATCCGCGGGGAAAAAAGATTAAGCCGAAAACAGTCGGCCAAAAAGAATATATTGAGGCCATCCGCAGCAATGACATTGTGTTTGGTATCGGGCCGGCGGGCACGGGGAAAACGTACCTGGCGGTAACGATGGCGGTCAAAGCATTGAAAGAGCGTGCCGTACAGCGCCTGATTCTCACGCGCCCCGCAGTGGAGGCGGGTGAAAACCTCGGCTTTCTGCCGGGTGACCTGCAGGAAAAAGTGGACCCGTATCTGCGTCCGCTCTATGACGCTCTCCATGACCTTTTGGGGACGGATGTTTACCGGACCTATATGGAAAAAGGGATTATTGAAATTGCACCGCTTGCTTATATGCGCGGGCGTACACTCGACGATTCATTTATTATTCTTGATGAGGCACAGAACACCACAGCGGAACAGATGAAGATGTTTCTGACCCGTTTGGGTTTTGGCTCAAAAGCAATCATTACCGGTGACATCACGCAAATTGATTTGCCGCGCGGCCGTTTTTCCGGCCTAAAACAGATTGAACAGATATTAACGGGAGTTCGGGGGATTTCTTTTATTCACCTGACTGACCAGGATGTGGTCAGGCACCCTCTGGTGCAGAAAATTATTCGCGCCTATGAAGATTTTGAGCAGGGGCAAACGCGGGAGTGAGTTTACGTGGGATTTGGCGAACGGTTTAAGGAAATACTCAATAAAAAGCCGGCTTTGGCCGGAAATATACGCTGGCAGCGTTGGCTGCTGGCGACTATGTTTTTTATCATTATTCTCAGTATACTTTATTTTTCAGTGATCTCCGCCCGGATTGACCTGGAGGTAGGCAGGCCCAGCCCCCGTAAAATCGTCGCCGAGTGGGATGCAATCGATACGTATACAACGAATCATCTGCGCGAAGAAGCAGCGGCAGCAGTGGCGGAATCATTTGACCATGACCCCACGGTGCTGGTCCGTGCCCAGGGCCGTATAGTTGATTTTTTTGAAACAGTCGACCAGGTTCGCAGTGAAGACGAACTCGATGAGCAGGAAAAAGTCAACATGCTCATCGAGTCTGCAGGAATTGAACTGAATGAACCCCTGGCTCTTTCACTGTTGGAGGCCAGGCCACAAGACCTGGATGATATGCAGGCCCAACTGTTCGAAGTGCTGGAGCTGGTTTTACAGCAGGGCGTTAAACCGGCGGGGCTGGAAACAGCCCGCAGGCAGGCTGTGCAGGAAATTAATTTCCTGCTGTTTTCCCAGGACCATAAACGGGTCATGGGTAAACTGGCCCAAGCCGTTATCGAGCCCAATATGATTTACAATGCTGTGGCCACAAACCAGGCCCGGGAAGCGGCCCGGCAGGCCGTCCAGACAGTACGAATTACCAAAGGCACAGAAATTATCAGTGAGCGTGAAATTGTTACAGAAAGGCACCTGGCACAGCTGGAGTCCCTGGGTATTCTTCGTGATACGGCGGGCTATAGCATGTTTTTCGGGCTTGCTTTGATTCTCTTGGTTATTTTTATTGTTGTGGGAATCTACCTCTATATCTTTTTGCCGGACCTTTATAACGATATTACGCGGCTGCTGTTACTGGGCCTGATTGTCATCATCACACTGACATTTACCATTGCAGCTAATTTTTTCTCCGGATACCTTGTGCCTGTGGCCATGGGGGCGATCCTGATTGCTGTGCTGCTAACGCCCGACCTGGCGGTGCTGATGAGTATGGTCTTTGCTGTGTTTGTCGCCCTGATTACAGGCAATGATTTCCGTTTTCTGCTTGTTGCCTTTTTCGGGGGGCTGATTGCAGTGTACAGTGTCCACAATGTCAGCCGGCGATCCGATCTGACACGAGCCGGTTTTTTTGTGGCAGCTCTGAATGTGGTTACGGTTATCGGCCTGTTTATGTACGCCGGGACACTGCGGCTTGAGTACGAAATTCTGCGTGAGTTTAGTGTCGCCATCCTGTCTGCTATCGGTAACGGTTTGTTTTCCGCCGTCATGGCAATCGGGCTGCTGCCATACCTGGAAAGCGGATTCGGCCTGACAACATCAGTAACACTGCTGGAGTTGGCCAACCCCAACCATCCGCTGTTGAAAAAACTGCTAATGGAAGCTCCGGGCACATATCATCACAGCCTGGTTGTGGCGAATCTCGCTGAGGCCGCGGCCGAGGCCATCGGCGCTGACCCTCTTTTAGCGCGTGTCGGTGCATTTTATCACGATGTTGGCAAGCTAAAAAGGCCTTATTTCTTCATTGAAAATCAGTTGGGTGAAAACCCGCATGAAAAAATTTCACCAAACCTCAGTACCCTGATTATTACCTCTCACATCAAAGACGGACTGGAGATGGCCAGAAAAGGCAAGCTCCCTAAAATTATTCAGGATATCGTGGTCCAACACCATGGCAACAGCCTGGTTTCTTATTTTTACCACCAGGCAGAGAAATGCCAGGACAGTAAAGACAGTCTCTGTAAAGATAACTTCCGCTACGAAGCACCGCTTCCCCAGACCAAAGAAGCAGCCATTATTCTCCTGGCTGACTCGGTGGAAGCGGCGGCCCGTTCCATGCCCAAACCTGTTGCCACCCGGATTGAAGCGATTGTACGTAAAATTGTCAGAGAGAAACTGGATGACGGGCAGTTTAACCAGTGTGATATCACACTCAAAGAGCTTGATATCCTGGCGACTACATTTGTAAAAATTCTTTCGGGAATTTATCATACAAGAATTGAATATCCGGAGAAAGAGCTCAAGGCGGAAATTGAAAGGAGCCCGAAAAGTGGCGGTCATTCTGAATAATGAACAACAGGACGCTCTGCCAAACGGCGTACTCGATGCAATGGAGCGTGTTGCGTCACTGTCCCTGACAGAACATGACCTTCCTCCAGACGCGGAAATCAGTCTGACAATTTGTAATAACCGCACAATCCGGGAACTCAACAAAAAATGGCGCTTTATTGATGCCGCCACGGATGTGTTATCTTTTCCGCTCCTGGATGAAGCAGATGCAGGCGCCGGCAGGGATATCCTGCTGGGTGATATTGTGATATCACTGGAGCAGGCCAAAAAGCAGGCGGCCGATTACGGCCACAGCCTCAGGCGCGAACTGTTGTACCTTTTTGTACACGGTATTCTTCATTTGCTCGGCTATGACCACCAAAATGAAGGAGAACAGACCGAGATGCGTGAAGTTGAAGAACATCTTCTTTCTGTTGTGGGAGCGCTGCGTAATGAGCTTTAAAACAAAGAATATGCGAGAAAGCTTTCACTATGCTGTTAGCGGCCTGGCCGATGCCTGGCGGAGTGAACGGAATATGCGCATACATTTTGCAGCCACTGTGTTGTCAGTTGTTGCCGGGGTTTGGCTGCGCCTTGACAGAGTGGAATGGCTCTTTTTATTTTCGGCTGTTTTTCTGGTGACAACGATGGAAATGTTAAATACTGCCCTGGAACGGGTAGTGGATTTATTTACAAGAGAATACCACCCTTTGGCCAGGCTCGCTAAAAATGCGGCGGCCGGTGCCGCCCTGCTGGCAGCGCTCTATGCTGTGACGGTGGCATTGCTGGTTTTTGTGCCGCGGTTACTGGAAAGGATTAACTTTTTTTAATAAAATAATAAAGACTTTTTAAATTGTTTTTGGTAAACTAATATAAATTGTGTTAATAGCGAGCTGGCGGGAGGCTTTATTTATAGTGCGTAAAACAGACGCAACGGTTACGGTGGACCGTAGAATTCTGGCCCTGGTCTTATTTATGTTTTTAGTAAACACACTCCTTTTGGCCGGCGGGTTCCATCTTTTAAACAGCCGGTTTTCCCCGGTGGCTGAAGATTTTGACCTCAAACAAAGTTCTGCCAAGGAACTTGTGGATTACAACCGGCGCCTGGCAAAAAATCTGGGCGTCGATACGCGTTCCCAGGTACGCAATGCTCTGTCGCAGTTTAATTATGAAATTGAACTGGCAACCAATGTGGATGATATCAATAAAGCCATTCTTTACCACGGCAGCCGTACCCAGGAACGTATTTTGCAGGAGTACGTGTCTAGTCAAAGGGAAACCGTGTTAGCCCTTGTTAATCAGGATCCGGCTATTCCTTCGCTCACGGAAAACCAGCGTTTAACCGTGCAATTGCTTGCTGAACAGGAAGTTCAGGTAGAGCCGGCCAACCTGCTCAGTGAAGAAACGATACTGAAAATCTCTGAAACCGTCACTACGGGTGAGCTTGGCGAAGACCTGGTTATAGACGTTGAAGTTGTGGATGGCCGTGGACAGCTTGTCACGCCGTATGATCCGCTGGAGCACATCCGTACCCTGACAAGGGAGATGGACTCTTTGCGTGTCACGCTGCATGACCTGCGGACACGGTCCGGTTTTGCCGAACAGTCCGGCGCCGGGATTATCGTTAATATTTATGATGCAGATGACGGCTTTACCAGTGATACTATTATTCATGATTCCGATGTACGTGACACGGTCAATGAACTTTTTGCCGCCGGTGCCCAGGGGTTGGCCGTTGGCAACCAGCGACTGATTGTAACGTCGGCCATCCGCTGCGTTGGCCCATCCATTCTGGTCAATGACGAACGGATTGCGGTAAACCCTGTTGTTATACGTGCAATTGGAGACCCAGATGTTTTGGCAAGCGGTTTGGATCTCATCCGCATGGATTTGGAAATTTACCGCAACCTAAGAGTGGAGATTGAAAAAGTTGATAATCTGACCGTACCTGCCTATACACGCTAAGGACAGCGGCATTTACATGGGGTGATTTGGATGGACGTTTTTACAAAGCTTATTGAAAGTGCCCGCCAGGCCAGAGAAATGGCCTACTCGCCCTATTCCCGTTTTCCCGTGGGGGCGGCTCTGCTTGCCGATAACGGAGAAATCCACCTCGGGTCCAATGTGGAAAATCTGTCTTACGGGCTTTCTATGTGTGCTGAGCGTAATGCGGTTTTTACCGCTGTTGCTGCAGGAAACCGTAAGTTTACAGGCATGGCCGTGGTGGCGGATACACCGGAACCGGTTACGCCCTGTGGTGCCTGCCGGCAGGTTTTATCCGAATTCTCACCGGACCTGTGGATTGTCTGTGCCAATCTAAAGGGTCAGCAGCGAATGTTTCGCCTGCGGGAACTGCTTCCCGATGCATTTGAAGCGGAGCTTGGCGAGTAAATCAACTCTGATAAACCGAAAACAAATAAGAGGTGCACTCCATATGGAGTGCACCTCTTATTAAACTTAGCCCCTCTTCCCCCCGGATTTCTTCAGGACAGGTAAATGTAGAGCATGGAAACAATAAATGATGCGGCGATTGCCACGGCAGAAAACATAAATCCCATGACCGGTACGAGCAGGATGCCGGCAAAGAGTACAACAAAGAAGATAATATTCATGATGAGAGCCTTGTTTCCTTCATGCTGGATCTGTTCAATATCCTGGCCGTGCAGTTTACCTGTGGTTGCCATAGTCGTACCTCCTCTCAAGAATAGTTCGGTTCAGCTTTTGTTCTGACCTTCACATGAAATGCTGTATGTATGATGTATGCATCATGCTGTAAGTACTACATGTTTAATTGTTAAAATATTCACATGATTTAACTCAATTATACATTGATTTCAAAAAATGGTCAAGAAGTTCCAGTTTGCCGGACCGGAGGGACAAAAGTCCCATGGCATAGGGGTTGAAGCACTATAATCGGGTAATTGTAATCAAAAATAAATTTACCAATTATATAATTTAGAAATCATCGGCAGGCAGTCCCGTGGTCGCTGCTGCAGGATAAAACCTGCCTGACGGAGAAACCTAGAAAGGAGGTGGTCAATGTGTTTCGTTCAGGTTTTGTGGCGCTTGTAGGACGCCCAAATGTTGGTAAATCAACGCTAATGAATGCCATGATCGGGGAGAAAATGGCAATCATTTCGGAAAAACCGCAAACAACGCGTAATCAAATCCGGGGCATCTTAACCGGGGATCATTATCAGGCAGTGTTTTTAGATACACCCGGTATTCATAAGCCGCAGCATAAACTGGGGGAAAAGATGGTTCAGGTTGCTGTGCGTACCTTTAAAGAAGTGGATTTAATTCTTTTCCTGGTCGATGCAGAGGCAGGTCCGGGCGGCGGAGACGAATATATCCTCGGCCAGCTGGCAGAGGTTGACACACCTGTCTTTCTTGTTGTAAACAAAGCAGATCGCTCCGGTATCAGTGAAGCTCAAAAACTGGTTGCACATTATGAGAGACTCTATTCTTTCAAAGCCTCTCTGGTCATTTCAGCCCTGGAGGGAACAAACCGGGACAAACTTCTTTCCCTGATTCTTGAACAGCTTCCGGAAGGGCCGCAATATTATCCCACTGAGATGATTACCGACCAGCCGGAACGTTTTATTGTTGCTGAGTTAATCCGCGAAAAAATTCTCGGACTGACACGGGATGAGGTGCCCCATGCGATCGCGGTGGAAATTCTCTCAATGACGAACCGGGAAGGCCGCGACCTGATTGACATCCAGGCAAATGTCTATGTGGAGAGGGAATCACAGAAAGGCATCATTATCGGTAAACGCGGCGCTATGCTCAAAGAGGTGGGCAAGCTTGCCCGTCAGGATATAGAGGCATTGCTGGGCTCGCCGGTTTTTTTGGAGTTGTGGGTTAAGGTTAAAGCGGATTGGCGGAATAAGGAAGGTGCCTGGCAGGCCGTTGGCCTGGATCTGGAGTAGAGACGGGAGACGAAGACATGGGGGAACTACGTACCCAGGCTGTTGTATTGCGCGCAAAGGCCTATCGTGAAGCGGACAGGCTGGTAACCTTGCTAACCCGGGATGCCGGCAAGGTTACGATTGTGGCGCGCGGAACCAAAAAAGCAAAAAGTAAGTTTGCTGCCCTGGTTGAACCACTGACACTGGGGCATTTTTTGCTGCATCGCGGCAAGAGCCTTGATACACTGATCCAGGGTGAAATCATTAAGGCGTACGGCTCATTGCGGATGGACTTGCTGCTTTTTGCGTACGGACAGTATTTTTGCGAGTTGTGCGAGCGTGTTTTGCCCGAAGGAGAAGAAGCGGTGTCCGTATTTACTTTGCTTGTGGCGGCACTGGAACTGTTGGGAACAGAAAAAGACGCGGCCCGTGTGGCAAGGTGTTTCGAGCTGAGCCTGCTGGACGAGCTGGGGTTTCGTCCTGCCCTGGAAGGATGCCGTAATTGCGGCGGCACGGACGGACCCTTTCGTTTTGATCCGGAAACAGGTTCTCTTGTCTGCGGCGACTGTCCAGCAGGGGGTGGGAGCTTTCAGGTTAGCGGTGCCACTGTGGCGGTCATGAGGCGTTTTTTAGAGCTGGGCTTTCATAAATTATCTGTTTGCTCGGTGTCCCCCCAAGTCAGCAGTGAAATTCATAAAACCGCAGCGGCTACATTTCATGCTTCTCTGGGTTTATCCCATTTTAAATCGCTTGACTTTTTAAAAATCCTGGAAAACTGTTAAACAGGAAAACGGATAAAATATTTTTTCCGGTTTGAGACAAACTAAAGGCACTACCAAATAAGGAGTGCGGGAAAATGGATATTACTCTGCAAAAGATTGATTTGCTCCGGGAACGGACCGGTTTAAATTATGCCGAAGCACGCCAGCTTCTGGAGGAAGCTAACGGTGACGTTGTGGAAGCGATGGTCATCCTGGAAGAAGAGGATGGCGGGATGGATGTGGATTTTGACATGGACATGGATACCGGAGAAATGAAGGAAATGGTCTCGGAAAATGTGTTTAGCCCCGTTAAAAAAGTTTTCCGCAAGGGAAACAGGACCCGGATCCGTGTAAGCAACGCAGACGGGACACTGATGGAGATTCCCGCCACGCTGGGTATCGCCGGTGCCCTTTTGGCACCGCGGGCCACGGCTCTCAGCGCCATGGCCCTGTTAATGGCCCATTACTCGCTGGACGTGGATGTGCCTGAGTATGAAATGCCGGACTGGCAGAACTAAACAATAGTGCTTGACGGAGGGCCCTCTTTTTTGGTATTGTAATGAAAAACAGATTGCCGCAGAAGAGGAGTATGTCGGGAACCAGACAGCGAGCCGGGGAATGGTGCAAGCCCGGTCTGGACGAACGGCAGAAGGGCGCTTCATCAAATCGGCGCAGGATAAAGAGGGCCGGATTTCCGGTCAAATAGGGTGGAACCGCGGGAACTTCCCGTCCCTATGGGACGGAGGTTCCTTTTTTTATTTATTTTTCAGGAGGCGAATGAAGAATGGATTTTCAAACTATGATCCTTAAGCTGCAAAGTTTTTGGGCCGGGCAAAATTGTATCCTGGCCCAGCCTTATGACGTGGAGAAGGGGGCGGGTACGATGAACCCCGCCACATTCCTGCGGGCGCTGGGGCCCGAACCCTGGGCGGTTGCCTATGTGGAGCCTTCCAGAAGGCCAACAGACGGCCGCTACGGCGAGAACCCCAACCGCCTGTTTCAGCACCATCAGTTTCAGGTGATTATCAAACCGGCCCCGGACAATATTCAGGAATTGTATCTGGCCAGCCTGCAGGAACTGGGGATTCTGCCCCGGGAGCATGATATCCGCTTTGTGGAAGACAACTGGGAATCTCCCACGCTGGGGGCCTGGGGTCTTGGCTGGGAAGTTTGGCTTGACGGCATGGAGATTACGCAGTTTACTTACTTTCAGCAGGTGGGCAGTATCGATGTTGACGCAGTATCTGTGGAAATTACATACGGCCTGGAGCGCATTGCCATGTATATCCAGGGCAAAGAAAATGTCTTCGATATCCGTTGGGTCGGTCGCGGTGTGAATTACAGGGAGATTTTTCAGCAGGCCGAAGTAGAACATTCCACCTATTGTTTCGAAGAGGCGGATACAGACATGCTCTTTACCTTGTTTGGCATGTATGAGCAAGAGGCCCGGCGCCTGCTGGAGAAGAATCTGGTTATGCCGGGATACGACCAGGTCTTAAAATGCTCGCACACATTCAATCTGCTGGATGCCCGTGGAGCGATCAGTGTGGCTGAACGGACCGCCTATATCGGCAGAGTCCGCAATCTGGCCAGGCTTTGTGCACAGCGCTATCTGGTACAGCGGGAAGAGCTGGGTTTCCCGCTTCTGCCTGAAAAAAGGGGTGAAGCCAATGCGTAAGGAAACATTTCTGTTGGAAATCGGCACTGAAGAAATTCCCGCCCGTTTTATGGCCCCGGCACTGCAGCAGCTGCAAGAAAGTGCGGCCCGGGCACTGGATGAATCACGCCTGGAATATGGCGAGATTTCAGTCTACGGCACACCCCGCCGGCTGGCGCTTTTAATCAAAAATCTGGCAGAACGGCAGGCCGACCTGAGCGAAAAAAAGAAGGGGCCGGCAGTCAAAGCGGCCTTTGATGCAGAAGGAAACCCCACAAAAGCCGCCATGGGTTTTGCACGTGGTCAGGGTGTGACGGTGGAAGAACTTTTTACAGAAGACGTGGACGGCACATCGTATGTTTTCGCTGTCCGGAATGAGCCGGGCCGCGATACGCTGTCTATTTTACCTGACCTCTGTGTGCAGTTAATACGCGCCATCAGCTTCCCCAAGCCGATGTTCTGGTATAGTAAGGATATTCGCTTCGCCCGTCCGATTCGCTGGCTTGCAGCGGTGTTTGGCAGTCAGGCTGTTCCCTTTGAATTTGCCGGCCTGGCAGCCGGAAAAAATACATTCGGTCACCGTTTTCTTGCTCCGGACCCTGTGGAATTAACCGACCCGATCAATTATCCTGTTATTCTGGAGCAGCAGTATGTGATTGTTGACCCGGCTAAACGGCGCCAAATAATTGCCGGTCAGGTTCGTGATGCCGCTACGGGCTTGGGGGGACGTTCGCTGATTGATGAGGATCTGCTTGATGAAGTGGTCAATCTTGTTGAATATCCCAAAGCAGTTGTGGGAAGTTTTTCTGCCGATTACCTGGAAATTCCCCAGGAAGTGCTGATTACGGCCATGCGGGCCCATCAGCGTTATTTCCCCGTATTTGATGAAAACAATGTACTTTTGCCCCATTTCATCACCATCAGTAACGGGACCGAGGATGAATTTCTCGCCAACGTGCGCACCGGCAATGAACGTGTTCTGCGTGCCCGCCTGGCCGATGCCCGGTTTTTCTTTGAGGAAGACCGTAAGAAGCCGCTGGCTGATTATGTGGAGCTTTTGGATAACATTGTTTTTATGGAGTCTCTGGGCACAATGCGTAAAAAAACAGACCGTCTTGTCCGCCTGGCGGAAGCACTGGCTGCCGAGACGGATCTTGACTCCGGGGAGCAGGCGCATGCCGCCCGGGCCGCCTACCTGGCCAAAGCGGACTTGATGACACAGATGGTTTACGAGTTCCCTGAACTGCAGGGTGTCATGGGTATGCACTATGCACGTCTTTCAGGAGAACCAAATCAGGTGGCCTTGGCTGTGGCACAGCATTATGCTCCGCGGTTTGCCGGAGACAGTCCGGCAGAATCTCCGGCAGGCGCCATTGTGGGCATTGCGGATAAAATGGACACTCTGGCCGCCTGTTTCGGTCTGGGCCTGATTCCCAGCGGTTCACAGGACCCCTATGCGCTGCGCCGCAGTGCTTTGGGTGTTGTGGCCACCATGCTGGCGCACGGGTTTTCCCTGTCACTGGAGCGGGTGGCAGCCCTGGCGCTTGCAGGCCTCGGCGCCGATATTGCGCGCGATGCCAAAGAAGTGTCTTCCGAGATGACGGCTTTTCTGATGCAGCGTGTGCGGTTCCTGTTTGCGGAAACAGGCCTGCGCTATGACGTAATCGACGCCGCCCTGGGAGCAGATGCCCGTGACCTGCCGGGGCTGCTGGCCCGAGCCAAACTGCTGCAGAGTAAACTGGATACACCTGAGCTGACACGGATTTTGACACCCTACACACGTGCGGCTAATCTGGCCCGTGATTATAAAGGGAAAGCGGTAGATACAGCGCTCTTGGCCGACGCCGCAGAAGTGGACCTTTACCATGCCCTGCAGGAAGCGAAAAAGGAGGCGCAGCAGGCCAAAGCAGGTGATTTTGCCGCTGTCTTTGCCGCCCTTTCACCTCTTTATGGTCCCATTGACCGCTTTTTTACAGAAGTTATGGTCATGGTTGATAACGAGGAGGTCAAAACAAACCGCCTGGCACTTTTGGCAGAGATCAAGGACCTTTTCTTAGTACTTGGGGACCTTTCCAAAATTGTCCAGGAGAAAAAATAATCTGTCTTGCAGGAAACCTGAAGCTGATATAGTATATACTATATGGATTAACATACAGATATAGCATAGCCTATTAAGGCAGGAGGCGTCCGGAAATCGAACTGAACGTGAGGCAGAAACAAATACTGGAAATTGTCAAACAGGAAGGCCCTATTTCCGGTGAGGAGATTGCGGCCCGGCTTAACCTGTCCCGGGCGGCGCTGCGTCCTCATCTGGCTGTACTTACCACCTCAGGCATAATCGATGCACGGCCGCGGGTAGGTTACTTTTACGCCGGCAACATGACAAACGGTGTCAGTGAAGCGCTTAAGGGCTTCACGGCCGGTGACATCAAAAGCCGTCCCATCATCATCCGGGAGGAGGCTTCTGTTTATGATGCCATTGTCACGCTGTTTATCGAAGACGTGGGAACATTGTTTGTGGTGGATGAGCAGGGTTACTTACAGGGTGTTGTATCGCGCAAGGACTTTCTAAAGTCTGCACTGGGCGGCCTGGACTTTCACCGGATTCCGGTGGGCGTGATTATGACGCGTATGCCGCAAATTCACACTGTAACGGAAGATGAAACTGTGCTCCAGGTAGCCCGCCGAATCTGTGAGAATGAAGTGGATTCCCTACCGGTCATCCGGCAGGATAAAAACGGGTGCAAAGTTTTGGGACGGGTGACAAAAACCAATCTCGCCCGTCTGTTGATGGAATTAGGCGAAGGCCGGTAAAGAGGAGATGTTTAGTTTGGACCAACCCAAGCACAAACCTGTTGTATATGTGGTTTCCGACTCCATCGGTGAAACCGCGGAATTTGTAGTCAAAGCCGTGGCCAGCCAGTTTAATTCCGGCCATGTGGATATTAAGCGGGTACCATTTATCTCGGATGCAGAAACCATTATCGATATGGTGGAGGAAGCCAGCTACGCGGCCGGGATGATTGCCTATACCCTGGTTTTGCCCGAACTGCGGCGTGTCCTGCAGGATGAGAGTGAGAAGCGCGGCATGATTGCGGTGGATGTAATGGGCCCGATGATGGATGCCTTCGCCCGTTTTCTGCACCTTGACCCGCGTTTGGAACCCGGTCTGGTGCGGCGCCTTGATGAGGAATATTTCAGGCGTGTGGCAGCCATTGAATTTGCTGTGAAATATGATGACGGCAAAGACCCGAGAGGCCTGCTGCTGGCCGATGTTGTCCTGGTCGGTGTTTCGCGGACCTCGAAAACACCGCTTTCTATGTATCTGGCTCATAAGCGGCTTAAAGTGGCAAACCTGCCGCTTGTCCCGGAAGTAGACGCACCGGAGGAATTGTTCTGGGTACCGCCAAACAAAGTTATCGGTCTGACCATCAACCCCCGCCAGCTTAATGAAATACGTCAGGAGCGCTTAAAAGCGCTGGGACTGCATGCCCAGGCCAATTACGCCAGTATGGAGCGGATTCTCGAAGAGCTGGACTATGCAGAGAAAATTATGCGTAAAGTGGGCTGCCCCATTTTTGATGTATCCAACAAGGCTGTTGAAGAAGTAGCAAATAAAATACTGACGGTAATCAGGGAGGAAAAACGGGATGGAGAATAAGCATGTCTATCTGTTTCATGAAGGGGATGCCGGGATGCGGGAGCTTCTTGGCGGCAAAGGGGCTAATCTTGCAGAAATGACAAAAATCGGTTTGCCTGTACCCCCCGGCTTCACCGTATCCACGGAAGCCTGCCGGGAGTATTTCCGTCTCGGACAGGAACTTGGTGATGAACTGCGTTCGGAAATTATGGCCGCCCTACATACACTGGAGCAGAAAACAGGCAAACAGTTTGGCGACCGGGAAAATCCGCTTTTAATCTCTGTGCGCTCCGGTTCTGTCTTCTCGATGCCGGGCATGATGGACACTGTTTTGAACCTGGGTCTAAATGATGATACCGTCCTGGGGCTGGCTGCCGCCGCTGGCAATGAGCGTTTTGCGTATGACTGCTACCGCCGCTTTATTCAGATGTTTGCCGATGTCGTCCTGAAAGTGGATCATTATCACTTTGAACGGGCTCTGGAGGAACAGAAAAAGGTAGCCGGTGTTAAGGATGATACCGGACTGGATGCCGCAGCCCTGCAGAAGGTCATTGCTGAATACAAGAAAATTGTCAGCCGCGAGACCAAAAATCAGTTCCCGCAGGACCCGCACGAACAGTTGATTTTGTCTGTCCGGTCTGTCTTTGATTCCTGGAACAACCAGAGAGCAATCGTCTACCGTCAGATTCATAAACTTCCCGATCATTTGGGGACGGCTGTTAATGTCCAGGTCATGGTCTTTGGCAACCTGGGGGACGACAGCGGCACCGGTGTGGCTTTCACACGCAACCCCTCCGACGGCACAAAAAAACTCTACGGGGAATTCTTGCTGAATGCACAGGGAGAAGACGTGGTGGCCGGGATTCGCACGCCGCTGCCCATTTCCAGAATGGCCGACTACCTGCCGGATGTTTACGAAGAATTTACCCGGCTTTGCGAACTGCTCGAAGAACACTACAATGATGTGCAGGATATTGAGTTTACTGTGGAACGGGGTAAATTATATCTTTTGCAGACCCGCAACGGCAAGCGCACAGCGGTGGCTGCGGTCAAAATCGCCGTGAATATGGCGGAAGAGGGTATTCTTAACCAAAACGAGGCTCTCCTGCGCGTTAACCCTGAACAGCTTGACCAACTGCTGCACAGCAGAATTGACCCGGATGTGGTTTTGAATCCGGTGGCTAAAGGCCTGCCGGCTTCACCGGGTGCCGCCTCCGGTAAAATTGTCTTCCAGGCAGATGATGCGGAACGCCATGCCGCCGACGGGGTGGATGTTATCCTTGTACGGCCGGAAACCACGCCTGATGACATCCATGGTATTGTTGCTGCCCGGGGTATCCTCACCAGCCGCGGCGGCATGACCAGCCACGCTGCGGTCGTGGCCCGCGGTATGGGAAAGCCCTGCATATCCGGAGCGGAAGAAATTAAAATTGACCTTGCGGCAAAAACGCTGACTGTGGATAGCCAGGTTTTCAAAGAAGGGGATACCATTTCGATTGACGGATCTAACGGTGAAGTGTATGCCGGTACGGTACCGCTGATTGACCCGGAACTCTCAGATGAATTCAATAAGCTTCTGACCTGGGCCGACGAGGTAAGGGTCCTTGGTGTCCGCGCCAATGCCGACACACCGGAAGATGCACGAAAAGCCAGAGAATTCGGTGCAGCCGGTATCGGCCTTTGCCGGACAGAACACATGTTTATGTCTCAGGACCGCCTGCCGGTTGTCCAGGAGATGATTCTGTCCCGTGACATGCAGGAGCGTGAGCGCGCCCTGGAAAAACTGCTGCCGATGCAGCAGGAGGATTTTGAAGGTATTTTCCGTGCCATGGAAGGCCTTCCCGTCACTGTGCGCCTGTTGGACCCGCCGCTGCACGAATTTTTGCCTAACCTGGAAGACCTGCTAGTTGAAGTGACACTGCTGCGCGAGCGGGGAACGGATCCCAAGCTGCTCAGAGAAAAAGAAGCACTCTTAAAACAGGTTAAATCACTGCATGAATTTAATCCGATGCTGGGCCACCGCGGCTGCCGGCTTGGCCTGGTAGCTCCGGAAATTTACAGCATGCAGGCCCAGGCCATCTTCCGTGCCGCTGCTGTGCTGGTGGCCGAAGGTAAAAGTGTGATACCCGAAATTATGATTCCACTGGTGGGCCATGAAAATGAGCTGATCGCCATGCGCGAACTGGTCGTGACTGCGGCAAAGGAAATCATGGCCGAAAACAAAGTCAGTTTCGGATATAAAGTGGGAACAATGATTGAACTGCCGCGCGCATGTGTAACCGCAGACCAGATTGCAGCGCATGCCGACTTTTTCTCATTTGGTACCAATGACCTGACACAGACCACATTTGGTTATTCCCGTGACGATGCGGAAGGAAAGTTTCTGCTCCACTATTTGCAGCAGAAAATTCTCCCGGAAAATCCCTTTGCCGTCCTCGACCGCGACGGTGTAGGCAGCCTGGTTCGGCAGGCTGTGGAAAAAGGGCGCGGCGCAAAGCCGGACATCAAACTCGGTATTTGTGGTGAGCACGGCGGAGACCCCTCATCCATTGAGTTTTGCCACCTGGCAGGCCTAAATTACGTTTCCTGCTCACCGTTCCGTGTACCCATTGCCCGTCTGGCTGCAGCACATGCCCAGCTCAACCACCCTGAGGGCCGGGGATAGAAAATTCCAAACAAAAACAGCTGTCCGAAATCCGGACAGCTGTTTTTGTTCTAAGATCAGCGGCCGAGCAGGCCACGGAAAAAGTCCGCAATGCCACGGAAGATACGCACGAAGATATTAGCACGCCCCACATCCTCGGCTGTTTCCAGGGGAGCGGTTGCCAGCGTCTCACCATCCAGCTGAATCAGGAGCGTTCCTGCCGGTGTTCCCTTTTCCACAGGTGCGACAAGCTCCTGACGGTCAGCCACAACCAGCTCAATGCTGCCTTCCTGCCCGGTTGGGACAGTTACCGGAACATCGCCGGCCGCGACAACATTAACTGTACGCTCTCTGCCGTGTTTAACAGGAACTTCTTCGATACTGTCTCCCGACTGGACAGCCGTAATCCGCTCAAAATTACGGAAGCCGTAATTGAGGAGTTCCTGGCTTGCCACCAGGCGCTCATCCTCGCTCTCTGTGTTTAGGACCACCGAAATAAGGCGCATTCCGTTCTGCAATGCCGTCCCGGCCAGGCTATACCCCGACTCCGGTGTCCAGCCCGTTTTTAGTCCGTCGGCGTTGGGGAACCTGCCGAGCAGCGGGTTGCGGTTTTCCTGTTTGATGTCATTAAAGGTGAATTCAGTTTCAGATTCAATTTCCAGAATTCTGGGGTGATTGGTAATTAAATGACGGGATAAAACGGCGATATCCCGGGCGCTCATCAGATGGCCTTCTGCCGGCCAACCTGTGGAATTTTTAAAAACTGTCTTAGTCAGTCCAAGCTCCCGGGCGCGTTCATTCATGCGCTGTACGAAGGCTTCCTCACTGCCGGCCAGGTATTCGGCAATGGCAATACAGCCGTCATTGGCCGATACAATGGATATCCCTTTAATAATATCTTCTACCAACACATTCTCACCGAGAGGAAGCCACATCTTCGAGCCGCCCATCCGCCAGGCCCGCTCCGAAACAGTTACCGTGTCTTCCCAGTTGATTTCCCCCGCATCCAATGCTTCAAAGGCCAGAAGAAGAGTCATCACTTTGGTGATGCTGGCCGGGGGACGCTGTTCATCTGCGTTTTTCAGGTAAAGAAACTGACCGGTGTCGGCATCCAGTAAAGCAGCCACACCGGCTTTGGTATCAAATTCCTGGCCAAAGACCGGCCCGGATAAAAGAATCATTATCACAAGAAGTAAAGGTAAGAGTCGTTTTTTCATTCAGTGCGTCCTCCCGAGTTAGAAAATTTCTACATTCATATATTATACGAAAAACGCAGAACAATCCAGTCAAATCAGCAGGGAAAAATAACAATATTTCTTAATAACTATTACGCGATGTAGAAGAATTATTGTGAAACCAATCTTTTTCATGTATAATAGAGCTTGTCAAAACCCAATAAAAATTATAACTATACTGAAATATTTATTCTTGAGCAAAAACGGAAGGTGGGAGTACCTTGAGCGAAGGCCTGATTCTGGTCGTAGACGATGAAGAGCATATTCGGGAACTGGTCCGCCTTTATCTGGAAAAGGAAGGCTTCACTGTGACACTGGCATCTGACGGTGAAGAGGCTGTCCGGAAGGCCAAACAGATGCATCCGCAGTTAGTGATTCTGGATATTATGCTGCCAAAGCTGGACGGTTGGGATGTTTGCCGTGAAGTCCGCAAGTTCTCCGAGATGCCGATTATCATGCTGACGGCCAAAGGCGAGGAGTTCGATAAAGTTCTGGGACTGGAACTGGGTGCCGATGATTATCTGACAAAACCATTTTCCCCCCGGGAACTGGTGGCGCGTGTTAAGGCCATCCTGCGCAGGGCAGCCCCGGATGACTCCACTCAGAATGAAGACGTCCTCTCATTCCCCGGGCTGGTCATCAACCAGTCATCACGGGAAGTCACCGTTGAAGGCAGTGAAGTGACCCTCACGCCCAAGGAGTTTGATTTACTGTGGTTCCTTGCCAAAAATCCCGGTAAGGTGTTTACCCGGGAGCAGCTGCTCACCGCTGTCTGGGGCTATGACTATTACGGTGATTTACGAACGGTGGACACCCATATTAAACGCCTGCGGGAAAAAGTGGAACGCGATGACCGCAAGTCCTCACCCCATGTAAAAACAATCTGGGGTGTGGGCTATAAATTTGAGGTGCACGAAAAATGAAATCCAACATCTTCAGCAAACTGCTGACAACATACCTGGTGATCATTTTGATCACCTTACTTGTTGTGGGGCTCTTTCTGACACAGCTTTTTCAAACTTATTTTTATAATGCCAGAGAACGGGAACTGGAAATGAAGGGAAGCCAAATTTCCAGCATTTATACCGACCTGCTCCTGGGGTTTCAGGACCCGCGCATTACCCAGGACCTGATGTTTTCACTGGAACGGTTTTTGGATGCCCAGGTTATCCTGGTGGACAGAGGGGAACTGCTTTTTGCCAACTGTGCCGGATTTAACCCGGCCGGTTTGCGGCTGGATCCGGATGAGCTGGCCATGGTGCTGGGCGGTGAAACAGTGGCCAAACGGGGTTTTCAGGAAGGAACCCGTGAACAGATTGTCACGGTTGCGGTACCTTCTGTAATTATGAACGAAGTGGTAGGTGCGGTTTTTCTCAATGCACCGCTGACCGGAATTTCTGAAACGTTGGATCAGGTTAGAGTCCTGGTTGTCTATGCCGCTTTAAGCGCTACATTTCTGGCCATGATTGTCGGCTTTTATATGTCTAAATCCATTTCCCTGCCGCTGCAGCAGATGAACAGTGCGGCTCTGGAAGTGGCCGGCGGCAATTTTCAGCAGCAGGTAGAGGTTACTTCTTCCGATGAAGTCGGTCAGCTGGCTCAGACATTCAACTACATGTCGTCCACGCTGCATCATACAGTGGAAGCATTATCACACGAAAAGGCGAAGCTGGAAAACATCATGCTCAGTATGAACGAGGGTGTGGTGGCTATTGACCGGGAGGGAGTGGTGATTCTGGCCAATCCCCAGGCTAAACTGCTGTTAAAGCTGCGCCAGCAGGACCTGACCGGCAAAGATATTTCAGCGCTTTTGCCGCAGCCTGAGATGACAAAACTCTTTATGGATGTAATATCCACCAGTAAACCCGCCTCCGGTGAATATACCGTAGCCGGCGGCAAAGTCCTGTTTGTCCAGGTGGCACCGCTGCGTCGGTCGGACAGAGTCTGGGGTACTGTGGGAATTTTGCAGGACGTAACGGAAGTACGTCATCTGGAACAAATGCGCCGTGATTTTGTAGCGAATGTGTCACATGAACTGCGTACACCGATGACATCAATCCAGGGTTTTGTCGAAGCTCTTCTGGACGGCCTTGCGGAAGACAAAGACAGCCAAAACCGTTATCTGAATGTGATTCGGGAGGAAACGGTACGCTTAAACCGGCTGGTTAGTGATCTCTTAGACCTGTCCAGACTGGAAACGGGCCAGATTTCCTGGCCGCTGGAACCGGTCAGTTTGCCGCCTCTTTTTGAACAGGTTATTATACAGCTCAAACCGCAGTTTGAAAAACAAAGCCTGCAAACAGAAATAGAGGTCCCGGATGAACTTTCTGCTGTCCTGGGCAACCGTGACCGCATCCAGCAGGTCCTGATTAACCTGTTGGGTAATGCGCTGTCATTTACTCCTGCCGGCGGCAAAGTAAAACTGACTGCCCGGGAAGAAGACGATCTGGTCCGCATCAGTGTAAGCGATACCGGTGTAGGCATTCCCGTGGAAGAGCAGGATAAAATCTGGCAGCGCTTTCATAAGGTCGATAAAGCACGGACACGCAGCTTTGGCGGTACGGGACTCGGCCTGTCAATTGTTAAACAGATCGTGGATGCCCATGGCGGAGATATTGGCCTGGAGAGTGTCCCTGGTGAAGGATCAACATTTTACTTTACGCTGAAAAAAGTATAATTTGCATATGGACAGGAACCAAAAACATCAGGGGCCGGCCACATTGGCCGGCCCCTGATGTTTAAAAAAATAAGAACAACGTTGCCACACGTTGCTCTTGCGCTTCTTGCCACACAACCCACATTGTATGGCTTATTTTCATTATAAACAATAATTGTGACGGGTTCGTGAACAAAGAATGAACGATTTCATAAAATCAGGTTACGATATTAAATCATCTTTTCCAATTCTACTTTATAATACAGATATGGCTAAATTGTGAATAAAGCATGAATTTTCGGTTTCATTTGCATCTACATGGAGGTATTTAAAGCTATCAGGGCGAAATTAGACCAAAAGAACGATAGGGGGAGCGCTGGTGCTGCTAAGAAAACAGGCGGAAGCTCACGAAGAGAAACACCTGTCCCCGTTGGCGGCAAAAAGCCGACTGGCTGCCAGGCTTCGTCCTGAAACGGAATGTGATGTGCGTACGGCCTTTCAGAGAGACCGTGACCGGATTATCCATTCCAAAGCATTTCGGCGCCTCAAGCATAAAACACAGGTCTTCATTGCGCCGGAGGGCGATCATTACCGTACACGGCTTACCCACACTCTCGAAGTCTGCCAGATTGCCCGAACCGTAGCCCGGGCCCTCGGTCTTAACGAAGATCTGACAGAAGCCATAGCGCTGGGCCACGACCTTGGGCATACGCCCTACGGACATTCCGGAGAGGATATTTTAAATGAAATCCACCCCGGAGGGTTTAAACACAATGAGCAAAGCCTCCGTGTGGTGGATGTGCTGGAACGTGAAAACGGCCTGAACCTGACTACCCAGGTCCGTGATGGTATCCTGCACCATACGGGCCCGCTTATACCGGCCACACTGGAGGGACAGCTGGTTAAAATCTGTGACCGTGTGGCGTATATCAACCATGATATTGATGATGCGCTGCGTGCAGGCGTTCTTAATTTCAGCGAGCTGCCGCCGGCGGAAATCAGGACCCTGGGTGAAAATTCTTCCATTCGCATTAACCGCATGGTGAGGGCCCTCATTGAAAATTCATGGCAACAAGAGCAGATCACACCCGGTGATGAGATACTAAATGCAATGAACAGCCTGCGTGACTTTATGTTTCGCTATGTCTATATCGGCTCTAACGCGAAACGGGAGGAAGAACGGGCGCGCCATGTTATTGAAGCGGTCTATCACTATTTAGTTAACCATCCCGAGTTACTGCCGGAAGATTCCTGCAGGCGTATTCCTGTAGCCGGACTGCAAAGAACCGTGTGTGATTATGTGGCGGGTATGACAGATCGCTATATTTTAGCACGATATCAGGAGTTTTTTTTGCCGAAACCCTGGAAAAGTGCCTGAAAGCTTGCAAATAGGCTCAATTTCGTATAATAAGCAGTAATTGGTATATAATATTTAGCACGTTAAGATTATATTATAATTTAAAAGAAGGAATCATACAAGTGATGTAGAATAGAATTGGTAAAGTTTGACGAACCGCAAGAGGTGCAGGGCAAAGGAGGAAACGTTACGCAGTACTCGGGATAAGAGAGGCAATGCAGGCTACGAACTGGCCCATTATGACCTCGTCTCTCTTTTAAGGGATGAGGCCTTTTCATGAGTAGAAAACCGCAGTAAACAATTGCAGGAATTTGTCTGCTTACGGCGAATTATTATGCCTCAACTGCCGTCAAATGAGCATCGCCAAAGAAAGATACAGGTGAGGACGATGGAAGGAAATATTCCCAACGAGTTTGTTGATGAAGTCAGAAGTCGCTTTGATATTGTGGAGCTGGTAGCGGAGTATGTCCAGTTAAAACGATCCGGCCGCAATCATTTCGGCCTTTGCCCGTTTCACGGTGAAAAGACTCCTTCCTTCAGCGTATCCCAGGACAAGCAAATCTTTCACTGTTTCGGCTGCGGTGAAGGCGGTAATGTCTTTTCTTTTTTAATGAAAATGGACGGCATGACCTTTCCTGAAGCCGTTAAAGAACTGGCGCTGCGCGCCGGCCTGGCTATGCCGCAGACAGCGGCGGTACCCGGGCAGGACAGAACACAGTTTGCCAATAAGCGTCTGCGGGACGCCATGGAGTGGGCATATAAGTATTACCGGCATATACTGAGCAGGCCCGAAGCTGCCGAAGCTGTCAAATACCTGAAAAAAAGAGGTCTGACCCCTGAAATCACCACGAAGTTCGGGCTGGGTTATGCGCCGGACAGCTGGGATGCCATCAACCGTTTTTTAACAAAAAAAGGCTTTACCGAACGGGAACTGATTCAGGCCGGGCTTTTAACGCATAATGAGAAAAAGACATATGACCGTTTTCGAAACCGCCTTCTTTTCCCTATTCATAACCAGCGCGGTGAAATTATAGCATTTGGTGGCCGCGTCCTTGGCGACGGGATGCCTAAATATCTTAACTCTCCCGAAACGCCGCTTTTTGACAAGAGTAAAACACTCTATGCGCTTCACCTGGCACGGGAAACAATCCGCAATAAAAAACAGGCAGTGATCTTTGAAGGGTATATGGATGTGATTGCCGCACACCAGGCAGGCATAGGCCAGGCAGTCGCCTCCCTGGGGACATCATTAACAGATGCCCAGGCACGCCTGCTGCGCAACCAGGCCGAAGAAGTTGTGATTGTCTATGATGCCGATGCCGCAGGACAGGCAGCCACCTGGCGGGGACTGAATATCCTCCGGCAGGCAGGATGCCTGGTGAAAGTGGGCAGGCTTCCTGCCGGTCTTGATCCCGATGATTATATCAGGCGCCACGGGGGAGAAGCTTTTCAACGTGATGTAGTGGATAAAGCTCTTCTGCTGGTCGACTATCAACTGGCAAATCTCAGGGAACAGTATCATCTTGACAAAGACGAAGACAGAATCCGCCTTTTTGATAAAGTCTCAGAAGTACTCCTGGCAGTGGAAAATGCCATGGAGCGGGATGATTACCTGGTAAAGGCAGCTACCATGCTGGATGTTCCGGCCGACTCAATCCGGGAAGAGCTGAGCAAGAAAAGCCGAACGTCCCCGGGACGCTCACGGCTGCAGCCTGCCGCACGGCCTCAGGCCGGGCAGAGTAAAAGCGCCGCACAAAAAGCACCCCTGCAAATTCTGGCCCTTTGGGCACGGTTTCCGGCTCTGATTAGCTCGTCGGCCGGTAATTTGGAAGAGGATGATTTCCCCGCAGAGCTCCACAGTGTTTTTGCGGCTGCACAAAAAGACGGAAATAATTTTTCCCCGCCACATCTTCTGGATTTACTCACTGATGAAAAAGACCGGCAGGCAATCAGCCGTTTGTTGATACATGAAGACTATGAAGAAAAAATCGCTAAAAAAGCCGTGGACGACTGTATTAGGCTTTTGAAATCCGTCCGCATCGCCCGGCGACGTAAAGAACTGGAAGCACAAATGGCGAAGTTGGACCCCGACGCGTCGAAAGGGGAATTTGGTAAGTTGTCAAAAGAGTGGCATGAACTTCGTAAAATGGAAGAAGAAATAAATTATCCCAGGGAAGGAGGGAAAGGTGTTGGCTAAAGATCAGGAAAAAGAACAATTATTAAAGAAAATCCAGGATGAGCTTGTGCAGCGGGGTAAAAAACGCGGCCTGCTCACGTATAAAGAAATTATAGAGCCCTTGCAGGAAATTGATTTAACCACAGAAGAAATTGATGAGTTTTATGATCACCTCTCCCGCCTTGGTGTGGAAGTTGTAGATGATGTGGGTGAACTGGAAACACTCGATGACGAGGAAATTAAAGAAGATGAAGAAGATGAAGTAGAGGAAATCGACCTGACGGTTCCCGACGGAATCAGCGTGAACGACCCTGTCCGCATGTATCTGAAAGAAATCGGCAAGATTTCTCTTTTAAATTCGGACGAGGAAATTGACCTGGCAAAACGGATGGAAGCCGGTGAAGAAGAGGCAAAACGCCGGCTGGCCGAGGCCAACTTACGGCTGGTTGTCAGTATCGCCAAGAAATATGTGGGCCGGGGCATGCTCTTTTTGGATCTGATTCAGGAAGGAAATCTGGGCCTGATTAAAGCCGTAGAGAAGTTCGATTACCGTAAGGGATACAAGTTCAGCACGTATGCAACATGGTGGATTCGCCAGGCGATAACCCGTGCCATTGCCGACCAGGCACGTACCATCCGTATTCCGGTGCACATGGTGGAAACCATTAACAAGCTGATCCGCGTATCACGCCAGCTCGTTCAGGATTTGGGCCGTGAGCCCTCACCCGAAGAAATCGCCGAAGTGATGAATATTTCTCAGGAACGTGTCCGTGAAATTCTTAAAATCGCGCAGGAGCCGGTCTCGCTGGAGACACCCATCGGTGAAGAAGACGACTCCCATCTGGGAGACTTTATCGAGGACCAGGACGTGCAGGCGCCGGCCGAAGCTGCCGCTTTTGAACTGTTAAAAGAGCAGTTAGATGATGTTCTGGAGACTCTCACACCACGGGAGAAAAAAGTATTGACACTCCGTTTCGGGCTTGATGACGGCCGTTCCCGTACACTTGAAGAAGTAGGCCAGGTATTTGGTGTCACCCGCGAGAGGATCCGGCAAATCGAAGCCAAAGCGCTCCGTAAGCTCCGTCATCCCATGCGCAGCAAGCGGTTAAAAGACTACCTGGAATAACTGCCAAAATTCTCATGTGATTTTGGGGTTGACTATTTTTTCGTATTTCGCTATAATAGGCAATGCACTACTTTTGAGAGGTAAACATTCCTCGATAGCTCAACGGTAGAGCAACCGGCTGTTAACCGGTAGGTTGTAGGTTCGAATCCTACTCGGGGAGCCAGGGCCCATAGCTCAACGGTTAGAGCTGCCGGCTCATAACCGGTCGGTTCTAGGTTCGAATCCTAGTGGGCCCACCACTTCAACCAAACATGGCCCCTTGGTCAAGCGGTCAAGACACCGCCCTTTCAAGGCGGTAACACGGGTTCGATTCCCGTAGGGGTCACCATTAAGGGCGATTAGCTCAGCTGGGAGAGCGCCTGCCTTACAAGCAGGATGTCGGCGGTTCGAGCCCGTCATCGCCCACCATGCAAACACAGGAACGGCAAAGGCAAAAACGCCTCTGCCGTTCTTTTTTGTATACCCATTTTGTAAAAATGCTCAGTTACAGTAAATACTTAATCCTTAACCCGGCCCGGCAGTCTTGAGAGAGTCAATAATAATGCTAAATCCCTAGGTTTAAGCGGGGTGGTTTGAAAGACTCTGTTTAGCGCCGGAATATAAACGGATGATAGCAGAACTCCTAAGAAAGCACCTGCGGATGGCAGCTTAAATTTGTTGGTAGGATTGGAATCAAGGAAATTAAACATCTGACGAAAAACCAGATTGGATAAAGCCATCGTCCTGGCCTTTAAAAGCCCACCGCCGGCCGCCATTGTCCCTGCAAAAAAACCGTATGTTGTCAGTCCTGTAATGAGGCTGTTTTTAATAATTTCCTGTTTCATTTCGTGATGAATTAAAGTATTGTATGAATTATTTTCGGGTTCTGTCAATCCCTGTTTACTTTCACCGGCCCCAAGCGCAATGACGGGAATACTTTCAGTAATAAAATTTACTAAAATGATTTGGCTGGGAGCCAGGGGGAACGCCGAACCGGCAGTTACTGTTAGGAGAAAAGCTGCAACCTCACCAAAATTTCCACTTAAGGCATACTGCAGAGACTTTTGAATATTACCTCTGATATTTTGCCCCTCTTCAATGGCATGGACAATTGTAGTAAAGTTGTCATCCGCCAAAGTAAGCTCTGCTGCTTCCCGAGTCACGTCGGTGCCCTTCTGCCCCATGGCGATTCCGACATGAGCTTCCCTGACAGCGGGAGCATCGTTTACTCCGTCCCCCGTCATGGCTACAACGCAGCCCAGTTCCTTAAATGCTTTAACAATCCGTAACTTATGCTGCGGAGTGGCCCGTGCATATATATCCGCCTTCCAAGCTGCATGCAATAGTTCCCTGTCATTTAATTGATCGATTTCAGACCCTGTTATCAGAGTGCCTGTTTGCAGTAAGCCAACTTCCTTACCGACTGCATGGGCGGTCACAGGGTGGTCACCTGTTATCATGACAACCTTTATACCGGCTTTACGGCATTTTTTAACAGCCTCGGGAACACCGGGTTTTATCGGGTCGGCAAGTCCAACCAGGCCAAGAAACAGTAAATCCTGCTCGAGCTCTTCATCCAGGTGCTCGCTGCCTTCTAAAGGCCTGTAAGCCAAGGCAACTACCCGTAACGCTTCTTTGCACATCATCGTGTTATTGTCTAAGATTCTCTGTTTTGCTTTAGCGTCAAGTACTGTAATCTGATCCTTCTCACAGACCCATTTACATCTACCCATTACTTCATCGACAGCACCTTTTGTATATACTGATACTGATCCGGCAGGGTCAGTACATACGACGGTCATCATTTTTCGTTGTGAGTCAAAGACAAGTTCCTTTTGGCGGCAATAGTTTTCATGTATTTCTTGCCAGGTAAGTCCGTTTTCAATAGCAAACCGTATCAAGGCCACATCTGTTGGGTCACCGCTGACGGTACGTTCCTGCTTTTCTGCAAACCTAAACTGAGCATTATTGCAAAGAGCTGCGGCCAGCAGAATCCTGCTAACCGTTTCATTTGCCGGCTGATTTATAATTTCTGCGGCCCCCCGGATGCAACCACCGGTATACAGCGTTTTCACTGCCATTTCACCCTTCGTTAGGGTTCCTGTTTTATCGGTACATATCACCGTAGCGTTGCCAAGAGTTTCTACAGCCGATAATTTGCGTACAATAGCATGCTTTTCAGCCATTTTCCTTATGCCGAAAGCTGAAGCTATTGTAACCACAGTTGGCAATCCCTCGGGGATAACCCCCACTGCCAGAGTCAGGCCTGTTCTCACCATTTTCATGACGGGCCTGCCCTTGATCAGCCCTATGCCGATGACGCATCCGCACAACAGTAAACTGCCAACGGCAAGCTTTTTACTCAACTGTTCCAGTTGCTGCTGCAATGGTGTAAGGGATGTGTTTGCATTATTTAATGCCTGTGCCAGCTGTCCGATTTCTGTCACACTTCCGGTGGCAACAACCACTGCACGGGCATTACCTTTAATGACCCGGGTACTCATATAGGCCATATTAGCTCTTTCGGCAACAGGAATATTTATTTGCGAACACATGGCGGTTTTTTTGGCAACTGCCAAAGACTCACCCGTCAGGGTAGATTCATCTATCATTAGATTTACCGCGCTGATTAACCTGCAGTCAGCGGGAATGATATCGCCTTCATTGATAATGATAATATCTCCGGGCACGATTTTTGCAGATGAAATGATTGTACTGTTCCCTTCCGCCAGTACTTTTGAAAAAGGAGTGGCCAGCTCCTTTAACGTACTCATAGATTTTTCCGCTTTTAGGCTTTGTATGACTCCAAGGCCGGCTTCAAGTCCAATGATGCCCAAAATGGCTACTGCGTCATAATATTGCCTGGTAAAAAATGAAATCAAACCAATGCCAAGTAACAGTTGTCCCATAAAATCTTTCAGTGGGTCCGTCAGATGGGAAAGGATTGAAGTGTTCTTCTCCACAGAGAACTCATTGTAACCATACGTAGCCAGCCTGGCGTGTCTCTCCTGCAGAGCAAGGCCGGCAGCTGAATCCGACTTGAATTCGTTTACTACATCCCAGTAATCTTTGGTATGCCAATCCGTGACTCGCTGCTGCCTGCCTACCCTAAGTGTAATTGCATGAATAACCGACTTAATTATCAGCGAATGGGTTATTCTTGCCGGCTGGTAATAGATAAGCAAACTCCCGGTTGAAGGGTTTACCCTGTATTTAATAATACCCGGCAGGTTCATGAGAATATTTTGTATCTTCTTTGCAGGAATCTGATTTTTCTTTTTCACCGGGACTCTAAGCCTGATGCGTCCAGGCAGAAAGTGTACAAGCTCTATTCTCATGAAATCCTCCTGTAAACCGGCACTTAAAAATATAACATTCAATATTTTTCCGCAACACGGCCCCTATATACCACTTCATTCATGGGTCACCGTATTTATATTGTAACTTTTAATCTTTTAATTGTAACTTTTGCATGAATTAATGTTGACATAATAAGAACGGCTGCGATATAATAGGCGCATGAGAATGATTTTCATTATACATAATTGTTTGGGGGCAAGACTATGACACCATTCCCCGCTGCCGTTTTTTATGAAGACCTAACAGAATTGGAACAGGAATCAATTGCGGCTTTTCTTGTCCGTGAGAGCGTTTATATTGTGGAAGATGAATTGGAATACTTCTTTACCCATAAAGCCAAGCTACTGGATATGTTGCTTGCAAACATCACTTTTAGTAAAACCGGACATATGGCTCTTGAGGAAAAATTGAATGAAACCCTGGTCTCTTCACAAGACTTAGAAATTATTCTTGCAAAAATACAAAAGAGAATTTTGCGGGAATTGCAAAAAGCCGACTGTAAACATACGTTTCATCTGCCTGCTCATGAAATAAGCGAAGGGTTGCCCCAATTTGAATTGGCCTTTGCAGAGCGACTGAGAACTCTTAAGCTCGGCCGTTCTGTTGCCAAAGGCATTGATATGGCCTGGAAAAAAGCAAGTAAGAGTATTCTTCCCAAAGCTTTGGCCGGTGTGAGCAATAAACTGCCGGTTGGAAATTATCTGGTCTCTGCTCTTGCCGTTAGTCCGCAGGAACAGGAGGCAGAGATTACAGCGAGCTTCCGAAAGGTAGCCGCTGCAACCCTGGAGCAATATCGGGTTGAGCTTATGAATATTCTGGTAAATAAAGTAACACAGCAACTGTTTAAAGAACAGGTGCACAATGAGCTTGAAACGGTATATGCGCGATATGCGTAAATATAATGAATGAACTGTCCTGATAGAGGACAGTTTTTTTTTTGGTATTTGCTGTATATAGAAGCTACCGAATGTTAATAATAGCAAAAAGATAAAAAGGAGGGAATGACTGGTGACAGATCAAAGTTATGCCAATCAGGGAGCCGAAGGTGGTAATACGTATGAGGAGGCACAGTCCGCTCCCGTTAATTATGGCGCTCCCGGCCCAGGCTTTGGGTATCCGGGGCCATTGCCTTTTCCCGGTGGTTACTTCAATCCCGGGCAAATGACTCCTCCGGCTGGTTATTTCGGGCAGGGCACTCCTCCTGGAGGTAACCCCGGACAAGGTACTCCTCCGGGTGCGAAAGGTGGTCCTGCGGGCGCTAAGCCCGGGCAGGGTGCGCCCATGGGTGGCAGCTTCAATCCGGGGCAGGCACCTCCTGCAGGGGCTAATCCCGGTCCGGGTTTCCAGGGGAGCAATCCCGGCTTTCAACAGCAGTATACAAATCCGATGTTTAAGGGAGGGCCTATGAGTTATCCAGGATACCAAGGATATTATGGATGTTACCATCACCCGTACCATCATCCTCATCATTACCATCCTCATTACTACTACCATCATGGGTTTACCCCGTATTATGCGGGTGTTAATTACGGGTTTAATCAGCCGGGTTATGGGGGATTTAACTACTATCCACCTTATCCCTATGGCATAAACCAGCCTGGCTTCGCCGGACCGAATTATAAGTCCTAACCGGAAATGTTCTGTTAATGGGCCCACCGGCCTTAGACAAAATAAAATAAATTAGGAGGATCTAATGGATCACACACATTATCATGGAATGCCTGGAGGTTACAATGCCCCTTACCATGATGACGATGATTACCACCATCCTTACTACTATAATCATGGGTATCCTTACTATGGAGGTGTTAATAGCAGCATGAATCAACTGGGAACCGGCGGCACTGCCTATTACCAGCCCTATCCCTACGGCGCCGGAAACTACGGTATGAATCAACCCGGCTACGGATCTGGCAATTACAAGATGTATGCATACGGTGGGGGTTATAGCCAGAATCAGCCCTATCCCTACGGCGGCGGGGGCTATAGTATGAATCAGCCCGGTTTTGGCGGATATAACTATCATCAGCCTAACCCCTATGGAGGCGGAGGCTATAATATGAATCAACCCGCCTTTGGAGGGTACAATTATAATCAGCCCTATCCCTATGGAAGCCCCAACTACAACATGTACCCCGGGAATCCTTACGGCAATCCAATGGGTAATTGGTCGAATATCTTTAACCCCGGCTATTTGTCGTACCTGCTGCGCGGCCCCAAAGTAAATAATTTCTTTCGCTCCGTTGGTATGGTAACTGTGGGTCTGCTGTTGGTACCCTCCGTAGCAAGAGCGTTTCGTCCTCTTGTCGTATCTGCTGTTGAAGGTGCGTTCAGTGTTTCCGAGGAAGTAAAAAATATTTTTGCTGATGCCAAAGAGGATATGGACGACATCTTTGCCGAGGCAAAATGGGAAGATGTAAAGGATGAGGGGACAAAAGACGGACGCAAGTCGTAAGTAAAAAATAATTAATATTTACCTCCTCGTACAGGAATACTAAAACAGTAGAATGTACGAGGAGGTTTTACCATGCTAAGCTACTATACCAGAATGTTTTACAGAAACCCTTTTCGCAGGGGTTTTTGGTGGGGTGTGGGTACAGCAGGTGCCTTTTGGCTTTTTGGCAAAAACCTGCGGCCGCTTGCAGTTGAGGGTGCGAAAGGATTAATTAAGCTGGACCGGGGAGTCAAAGGGACAGTGAGGCAGACAAGTGAAGGTGTGGGTGGAATTGTGATGGAGGCGCAGGCCAACCGGTTGAAAGACAAAGTGAAATCGATGAACCTAAGTGATCAGCAAAGAAAGCTGATTAAGAAAGATATTGGAAAACTATCCATGCAGCTTGATGCGCTAAACGAAGCAGTTGACCCTGCGGAAAGGGAGCACTAAAGGATGAGCCTTTGCAGGACAGAAACAGTACACGTTTTACCCGGAAGGGTCCGGATTAGAATAAACGGTTTAAAAGGCAATCGTCCTTTCGCAACTTCACTGGAAAAGACCCTAAAAAGACATGAGAATGTTTATCATATTAAGGCTAGTCCACAGACGGGCAAAGCCTTAATTCTTTTTGACAATGGTAAAATCGCCCTGAATGAACTTATTTCTGTGTTGCACAAAGACATTTTCTATATACTGCAAAGAGTTGCGCTCATTGACGTCAGGGAAAAATGGATTAAGAACAGGACAGAGGTAAAAAGAAAGAATGAAACGTTTGAACCCGAGGATATGCCGCTGAATGTGCAGTTTTTTCAGGTAGCAGTTACCGGTGGTATCCTTTTTGGATTAATTCTTAAACGGTGCTTTTGGAGACGGTCAATTTTGGCCTTTTCCGGCAAGGTGAACCTTCTGGCCACGCTGACTACAATCGCTGCCGGCTACCCTATCATCCGCAGCGGCCTGGAAACACTTGTTACCCGTAAAAAGCTAAATAACGATATGCTCATCAGCACGGCAACGATAGTTTCGCTGCTGTTAAAGGAAAACATCACGGGTTTGGTGGTCGTCTGGTTGGTAAATCTGAGTACCTTATTCCAAACACTTACCATGGAGAAATCACGAAAAGCCATCCGGGATATGCTTCAGGGCAGGGAAGAGAACGCATGGATTGAAATTGACGGCACCGTTGTCTCCATACCTGTTGAAAATGTAGAAGTAGGCAATACCATCGTTTGCTTTATCGGTGACCGTGTCCCTGTGGATGGGGAGGTTGCGGCTGGAGAAGCTGCTGTCAGCCAGGCCGTTATTACCGGCGAATCCATGCCCGTAACTAAATCACGGGGAGATAAAATCTATGCCGGTTCCATTGTTGAACAGGGCAGTATTAAAATACGGGTGGAGAAAGCGGGCCAGGATACATCAATAGCCAAGATTGTTGCCATGGTCGAAGCCGCGTCACGTGACAGAGCACCTGTAGAAAATATGGCTGACCGTTATGCCGATAGAATTGTTCCCTATTCTTTCGGGTTGGCCGCGTTAGTGTATGTTTTAACCAGGGATTTCAAACGCAGCATGACGATGCTGGTTATCGCCTGTCCCTGTGCCGCCGGCCTTGCTACCCCAACTGCCATCAGTGCTGCGATGGGGAATGCTGCAAAAAAAGGTATTCTGGTTAAAGGGGGCAGCTATCTGGAAAAGGTGGGCAGCACTGATGTCGTTCTATTTGATAAGACCGGAACCCTGACCGAAGGGAAACCCAGTGTAAGAGAAGTCGTGCCCGCCAATAAAACAATCTCCGTTGAGCTGGTTATGCAATTGGCTTCTTCGGTAGAGCATCAGACAAACCACCCTCTCGCCAATGCTGTAGTCCAACGTGCCGAAGATATGCAGCTGGAATTGCTTACTGTGGATAACAAAGAAGTAATTATTGGCCAGGGTGTCAGGGGCACTATCGAGGGTGCCCCGGTGGCCGTCGGTAACCTGGCTTTCATGCAAGCCGCCGGCATCAACACGTCCCGGGCAAAAGCCAAAGCCTATAGGCTGCATATGCACGGTCAGACAGTATTGTATGTTGCCAGGGATAATAAACTGCTTGGATTGATCGGGATAGCGGACAACATCCGTCCCGACAGCAGGATGGCCGTCAGAAAACTGCGGCAGAGCGGCATTCAAAATATTGGCCTGGTTTCCGGTGACTGTAAAGAGATCGCAGACCTGGTGGCCCGTGAACTTGGATTAAATAAAGTATGGCCCGAAACAATGCCCTCCGACAAGGTAGAGATTGTAAAGCAATTTCAGCAGGCGGGCAAAATAGTCGCCATGGTTGGTGACGGTATTAACGATTCTCCGGCTCTGGCAACATCCGATATAGGCATTGCCATGGGGACCGGTGGTACAGATGTGGCCATTGAGTCGGCCGATATTGTGCTGGCGGCTGATGACCCTGTGAAAATTGCTTCGCTTATTACCCTGAGCAACCATACTATGGAGATAGTTAAGCAGAATTTTCTCTTTGCTGTCGGCATCAATGTCAGCGGGTTATTGCTTGGAGCGGGCAAACTGATTACTCCCTTAATGGCAGCCATTTTACATAATCTGAGCACATTGGGAGTTGTGGTTAATTCTTCAAGGTTGTTTACGTATAACCCCGATTTCCGGAAAGGAAGGCGCGCGCATGTCAGAACTAAACGAACTGGAAAATAAAATGAAGCATACAATGATGGGCGTCAAGGAGTGTGTTGAGTTAAGCATTAACATAAGAAAAGAGAGCCCGGAAACAAAAAAGCGGATTGATAAATACTGGGAACAATTTTTAGTCCATTTCCTGGACTATGTGAAACGGCGTGAAAAAGAAACCGGCGAAGAACTGCTCAAAGGAATCTCCCCGACAAAGTTGTTTAAGTTTTGGTAAAGGCGGCACAGCCAAGTCCTAGGACTTGGCTTTTTTTTATGGAAGTTTTGCATGCGTCTTGCGAAAAAAGAAAAACCTCGTTGCCTTTCGGTTTTGCTCTTAGACATGCTCGTAATAAATGTCCATGAAATTTATCAAACCTATCCATTGTTAAACACCGCATTAAATTTTATATTAGAGATGTGTCGATTTCTAAGAGATCCCTTTTTTGCATCGAAGAGGGTGGGGGGAGTGCATCGCTGTGCAGCTCTGTCTCTGGATATTTTCTTTTACCAAACCTTATAGGCGGCATTTGGCGCTTTTTATTTTTATTGGGCTGCTTTTAACTGCTGGAGAAATGATCATCCCAAAAGTCATCGGGATCTTCATTGACAGTGTGCTGCCGGATAGAAATTTTGAGCTGTTATGGTTATTACTCGTTGTATTGACTGCGATTTTCATCATTGTGATCCTACTGCAAGCCTGGAGCAATATTTTGGAAAGGATTATTGCCGAGAAAGCCGCACGGGACTTACAGTTCACAATTTTTCAGAAGTTACGGTCTTTAGGCTTTCCTTACTATGAGAAACATGCCGTTGGCGAATCGCTTGCACTGATGAATACAGAGGTGGCTGCCATTCAACAACTATATCGCGAGTATTTTCCTGCAATCCTAAAACATTTTCTTACTGTTTTGGTTATTTTCATAATTTTGGCGTTTATCAATCTAAAATTAGTTTTAATGATGCTGCCGGTTTTTGTGCTATATTATTTTGTCGGGCCAATACTCGAAAAGAAAACAATCCATGCAACGATTCAAAATGCGGCTGACCGGATTGCGTTAAACAAAACATATTACGACAGTATTTCAGCCTTAACAGAACTGCGTGCCCATGGCCGTACCGATTGGGATTTATCGAGAATGCATGTGGCATTACAGCGCTTTAACAACAGCTGGGGTGATGTGGAAATATACGCCTGGCTGCGGGGCGTACCTAGACGGCTCATTGTCTATGGCGGAGCCGTCGTCTTGTATTCATACGGAATTCATCTTGTGCAGGCAAACACTCTGAGTGTGGGGGAATTTATCGCTTTTGCACTGTACTACGGTATTTTTACCTTTGATACAACATTTCTGATGACAATGATTATTGAAGTTAGGATTCTTTTGTCGCAAGCCGGGAGATTGCATGAGTTGGTGCATCTGCAGCCTGAAGTAAAAGAAGCGCCGGCTGCCGTCTATCTATCAGAGATGAAAGGGCAGTTGACATTTCATCATGTTTCTTTTGCGTATTCTGACTGCAAACAGATCATATCCGACTTTTCACTCGATATTCATTCCGGTGAGAAAGTGGCTTTTGTTGGCGAAAGCGGCAGCGGCAAAACAACAATTATAAAATTAATTGGTCGATTTTATGATCCGGACCAGGGAGTAATCCTGCTGGACGGAGTTCCTTTGCCACAGCTCTCAATGCACCAGCTGCGTAACGCGATCGGGTTTGTTTTTCAGGAGACCTATTTATTTGGTGCTTCAGTAAAAGAAAATATCCGTTTTGGCCGGCCTGATGCCACCGACAAAGAGGTTATCGAGGCTGCAAAAGCTGCACATGCCCATGAATTTATCCTAAAACTTCCTGACGGGTATGAGACAGAAGTGGGGGAGCGCGGCTATAAGCTCTCCGGCGGACAAAGGCAAAGGATTGCCATCGCCCGGATGTTTATAAAAAATCCGGTAATTATCGTGCTTGATGAGGCGACGTCAGCTCTGGACAACGTCAGTGAACAAATCGTAAAACAAGCTTTGGATAACTTGCTGCAGGGACGGACGACCGTGGCGGTGGCGCATCGTATGTCCACAATTCAGGATTACGACCGGATTGTTGTGATGGATAACGGGAAAATCATTGAAACGGACACTTTCCAGAATCTGATGGAAAAAGAGAACGTCCTGTACCGCCTTCACAAAGGGGGGCAGCAAATTGGCTAATATAAAATGGCTTTGGCAATATGCTAAACTTGAAAAAAGAGCGCTTCTTATTACGACACTAATTTTTATCAGTTTGGACATAAGCTATGTCGGCATTATCAGAATTCAGCAGGAGATTGTCGATGATATCTTTGTTGCCGGGCATTATGAAAAGCTCTTGCCGATTATGCTGCTCTTTGCTGTGATTGTGATTATCCATGTGTCAGGGCATGTATGCGGTGCATTTGCTTATGTGGGGCCCACGAAAAGGATAAACAGCAAGATATCCGATGATGTAATGCAATTTATTCAAAAGCTGCCAATTCAGTCGTTTCAAAAAGAAAGAACTGCGAAATATGTTCATTATTTTTCCAGTGATATACCTGTCATTGCAACATTTACGACAGCAGAATTTCCGTCATTCTTATCCCAGGCGGCAAGCTGTATGCTGCTTGTTTACTTAATCGGGCAAGCAGACCGCTTTTTACTGCTGGTGATTGGTGTGGCCGTTTTTTTGTATGCCGTATTGGTTCATTTCTTTCAACCCAAAATTCAAAGAATGAGCAGGGTCGTACAGGACGAAAAAAGCCGGTATCTTACTGTGGTTGAGGAAGGTATTTCCTCCACACGCGAAGTACTGGCCTTTCACCGGGTTGAATGGGAAAAAAAACGGTATTTTGCCAACTTTGAGCGTTATTTTGCCAATGTTTTAAAGCAGGGGCACCTTGTAAACAAGCAGCTGTTCGCCGGCCAGCCGTTAAAATGGGGAACGCTCTTGTTTGTGTTGGGATATGGCGGATATTTGGTTATTGCCGGCCGTGTATCTTTAGGCATGTTTGTTGTCCTGTACGGCTATACCAATCGCTTCATTGTTTCGTTCCATGGTTTATTTGAGCAGCTGATGAATTTTTCTGAACGAATGGGCTATGTGGAGCGGATCAGGCTTTTGATGACAGGTGAACAGACTGACGAAGGGGTACTGCCTTTAAAAGTTGCGGTTAAAAACATCCAGTTTGAAAATGTTAGTTTTGCTTATGAAAAAAAACAGCCTCTTGTCCTGCAGGGACTTAATATCACCATTCCCGCAGGGAAGAAAGTGGCGTTTGTTGGAACAAGCGGCGGCGGAAAATCTACAATTGCCCAGCTGCTGATTCGCTTTTTTGAACCGACTCATGGCAGAATACTGGTTAACGGCCTGCCTCTTTCTCAGATAAGAAGAAAGGATTGGCTGGAGCGAATTGACATTGTTTTTCAGGAACCGTATCTGTTTCCCGATACCATCCGTGTTAATATCACATTGGGACGAGATGAAATCACAGACACACAGGTAACGGATGCGTGTAAAACCGTCCAGATTCATCATGTCTTTGCTTCTCTGCCCAACGGTTATGATACAGAGGTTGGCGAGCGGGGAGTCACACTGTCAGGCGGGCAACGGCAACGTCTCGCTCTGGCAAGGTCAATCCTGCTGAATCCCGAGATCCTGATTTTGGATGAAGCTACATCCGCCCTTGATTTGGAGACGGAGCGGCAGCTGCAAAAGAAAATTGATGCTGTCAGATCCGGCAAAACAACGGTTATTATTGCTCACCGGCTTTCCACAATCCAAAATGCAGACCTAATCTTTGTCATGGATCATGGAGAGGTAGTTGAACAGGGAACACACCAGCAACTCATGGCAAAAGGCACAATTTATAAAAAGCTAGTGGCGTCCCGGATGTCAACGGGAGCTCCGGACCAACACGGGAGCACAGCCAGTTAGTCGTATTCATTGCTAACAAGCCTGTAATGTGTTAGAATGTAATGAGAATGAATATCATTCTTACGCAGAGGAAAGGAAGAATGCGATGAATAGCGAGGCAGAAAAGAAAATTCCTTTTTTCCTCAGCCGCTCTATACTGAAACATACCTGCAGAAAGGGTGAAAAAATAAGCCGCCGCATTCTGGACACAGACATGCTTTGTTACATAGTCAATGGGGAAGGTACCCTAACCGTTGATCGCATTATATTTCATGTACAACCCGGAACCTTTTACCTTCTGCCCAAGGGCGTTATGATTGAAGCGGCCGCGGATTGTTTAAATCCCCCTCAGTTTTATTTACTGTCGTACTCAATGGGATATATTACTGACCCGCATTCCATTGTGTTTGAGGAAGGGGAAATCCATTTTCAGATGTTGGCCGGAAAAGGGAAGCGGGCTGTGGAAATCAAGGTTCACAATGAAACGCAATACCTCAATGCTCTAGAACGTCTTTTTCAATTACGGTATACAAAAAATTATCTGGAATCGTGGGAACAGCAATTAGTTCTCCAGCAACTGATGTTAACGATTGTTAAAGAAAAGAATCAGGCAAAGGAAAGTATAAGTGTACATGAAGCGGTTGACAAGGCCATTTCCTATCTGGAAACCCGTTATACTGAAGATATAAAACTGGAAAACCTGGCCAGATCCGTGGGTATAAGCTACAGTAATTTTTTAACGGGCTTTAAAAAAAGAACGGGCCGCAGGCCCGTCGATTACCTGACAAATCTACGGGTGGAGCGTGCCAAAGAAAAGCTGGCTGTGTCGACCAGCCGTATAAAAACGGTTGCCAGGCAAGTCGGATACAAAGATGAACTTTATTTTAGCCGCATCTTTAAAAAAGTAACGGGTGTCTCACCAACGATATATGCCAGTTCAAGCCGTAAAAAAATTGTTACATTTCTCCCTCAGTATAATGACTATCTTGTACTACTCGGACTTCACCCGGTTGCAACCACCTCATATGCAGGCCATGATCATGTACATGGCCATCTTCCTTACTTGGCCGGGGAATTATCAGGGATTAAATTTGTAGGCTATGAAAATCAGCCAAAACTTCATATGGTTGCAAAGGTCCGGCCCGATATGATTATTGCCCCTGAGTGGTCGCAAGAAATGAGTGAGTGTGCTAAAAAAATTGCTCCCGTATTCAGCGGATGTTGAATCCAGCTTGATGTGTCAGCCAATCTAACCTATAATCCAAGTATATTTGTCGGAAATGACGCCTAATAAGG
>JAWSUT010000009.1:0-58757 GCA_033549345.1 Bacillota bacterium
AGCAACTGCTAGCCATCGATGGGTATATCAGGCAAAGATTACGTGTTGCCATGGTACACAACCATCCGTCCCAAAGAAAAGGGCATGCCATGAAAACCCGGTGGAACAATGAATATTTTGCGCGCATCGGATTAATCCCGACGCACTGGCTATACAACAGTAACCAGTTTGGCTACACTATTGACGAATATGTTGACTACATGAAGATAAGACAGAAGAAAAAGCAAGCCAGAGATATAGAGCGCGCAAAAGAAAAAGGCCAGGAGTATTTCACTCCTGACCGCGTCCGTAAGATGCAATATGCACAGAGACTGGCAACTGATTAGCTTTATCTAATCACGATGGTAAGCCGTATGCCTTAATAGGGCACGTGCGGTTTGATGAGGGGGGAGCCATGCAAATGGTTCTCCTACTCTATCTAAAAATACATAATGAATGCGGCTTGGAAGAAAATAAAAGGAAGTAAAATATTATGAACGGGTGGTGTATTGATGGCGAACTGTATTAAGGTTGATATGACGACCAAAGAAGTTAAAATGATGGAACTGCCGGAACGGTATACACATTTGGGCGGTAGAAGCCTGACGTCGCAGTATGTCTACGACGAAGTCAGGCCGACATGTCATCCACTGGGCGAAGACAACAAACTGATTATTGCGCCGGGTTTGCTTTCCGGGACCATGGCGCC
Organism: Bacillota bacterium; assembly: GCA_033549345.1. GTDB lineage: Bacteria > Bacillota > Dethiobacteria > Dethiobacterales > Dethiobacteraceae > JAWSUT01. Next base: position 689 of record JAWSUT010000009.1, read on the forward strand.
GTCTTCGGGCCGGGTGTCCATTGGCTCAAAAAGTCCGCTGACAAAAGGAATCAAAGAATCAAACGGCGGCGGAATCACAGGACAAAAACTGGGCGCTATGGGCATACGGGCGATTATGATCGAAGGCTTGCCCAAAGACGATGAGCTGCAGGTGCTCGTAGTTAACGATGAAGGGGCCAAGCTAATCGCGCACCCGGATTTGGCTGGTAAGGGCGCCTATGAGACAACAGATATCCTTCGCGAAAAGTATGGTAAAAAAGCGGCTGTGGCTTGCATCGGACCTGCCGGTGAGATGCTGATGGCCAATGCGGGTATTGCCAACTGTGATGTGGAGGGTAACGCCAGCCGATACTGCGGGCGCGGCGGACTGGGTGCCGTGATGGGTTCAAAAAGACTGAAGGCGGTCGTTATTGATACCGCTAAAACAAAAGCCGATGATATCCATGACGAAGAACGTTTTAAAGCTGCGAGTAAAAAGTTTTCGAAAATACTGACAGACCATCCGGTTTCAGGTGAAGCGCTGCCCAAATTTGGCACTAACGTGCTGATGAATATTTTAAGTGAAGCAGGCGGGCTGCCAACCCGAAATTTCTCAACAGGACGGTTTGAGCATGCCGATGCCATCGGCGGTGAAACACTGGCCAGGGTGGCGGAAGAACGGGGTGGTAAAGCAACGCACCGCTGCATGACAGGTTGCGTCATCGGTTGTTCCAATGAGTACCCTCTGCCTGACGGTAAAATTATATCACCCATAGAATATGAGACGGCCTGGTCCTTTGGTGCCCATTGTGATATTGGTGACCTGGACATTATCGGTGAGCTAAACTGGTTGGCCAATGACATCGGCCTGGATACCATTGAAGCGGGCGGAACGCTGGGTGTTCTGATGGAGGCTGGTGTAATCCCCTGGGGAGACGGTCAGCGGGCCATTGAAGTAATGAAGGAAATCGGACAGGGTACACCGCTTGGCCGTATTGCCGGACAGGGATCTGTTTACGCCGGTCAGGCATTTGGTGTGACACGTGTCGCTGCCGTTAAGGGTCAGCATATGCCGGCGTACGAACCTCGTTCTGTCAAAGGCATGGGTGTTACCTACGCCACGTCGACGCAGGGCGCCGACCATACAGCCGGTTACTGCGTAACTGCCAATATTCTTAAAGTCGGCGGCTTTGTGGATCCGCTTAAAGCGGAGGGGCAAATTGACTTGTCACGGAATTTACAGATTGCCACCACGTTAATTGATGCTACAGGGTTCTGCCTGTTCATTGCTTTTGCCGTTCTGGACAATGAAGAGGGCTTGCCTACCATTGTCGAACTGTTAAACACGCGCTACGGCTGGAACCTGAGTGTGGATGATGCGGTGAAGATGGGCCGACTGGCCCTGAAAGCGGAGCGTGATTTCAACGTTCAGGCCGGTTTTACCCGCGAGCACGACCGGCTGCCTGAATTTATGCTTAAAGAAAAGCTCTCGCCCCACGATATCCACTTTGATATCGGTGACCAGGAGCTGGACACACTCTACAATTTCTAAAAGTAAACCTGCGAGTTCAACGAACTCGCAGGTTATTTTTTTTATCGATGCTCTGTTACTCTTTGTTCATTTAATAGTTCTTACAAACTGGTAAAACTGTAATATGATTGTAGCAGAGAGTACAAAGGAAACTATAACTCCGTATCCCATAAGAATCTTATTCCAAACTGTTTTCGACTCATTGGCAGTAATTTTTCTGCCCCAAGGTGTAGCAATAGAGGTATAACCGATAATGTAACGAGCAAATATTATCATAGTAACGTGAAGAATTATAAGGATAAAAGGATTTGTAGTTTGCAAGAACTCAATATATCCCTTCATTATTTCTCCCTCCAATATCACTTTATTTTATTACTACACTAACTATTCATCTAATATACCACTCTTTGCTGCACTTACTTAAAGCATGCACGTGTTGGCTAACTTTATAGTCAATTAAATTTTCTACCCTAAAAACTAAAATCAGACATCGTAATTTGCTCTTCTTTCACGATATACAATCAGAGTAATTGCATTTAATATAATGGTAACGATGAGAAGAACTGTTGCGACGTACGCCACAGAACCCATTGTGTCCATAAGAGCAGACCAATCCTTAACGTTTACCAGATGATTGATATTGAAAATTTGGAAACATAGCGAACTGGCACAAGCACTGATGCTCATAACGGAAAGAGTGACCCAATGCTTATGGTCATGCTTGTTGTATCGCATGAGATTGACAGCAGGAAGTATCCAAGCAATTAATCCAAGCATGAGACTTCCAAGATTAAGCAAAAACAATCATCTCCAATTCGCATTCTTAAATATGGAAACTAAGGGAACCTTAATGTGTCATAAGTTTCTATATCTGGTATTAAAGTTCCTTTATTATCGAGTCATTTATAGTGACTTCTTTTTTTGGTGACACTTTTGACACTCGAAACGTATTATCACGCCTTCGAGTGAGTACTGGCGATTAAAATCAATTACTAACAACAAACTTTAACAGAGCTTTAATCAAAATATAGTGGATAAAAGCGATGCAGGGTGGCGATGATGTCATCGGGCTCCCGTCCGCCGTCGCGTGGGCCGGGCTGTAGGATCGGGTCACCTTCTGCCGCCAGGCCGTCTGTACCGTCTGTGCCGTTGGCCAGGACGTGATTATTGGAGAGGATCAAAGGCTCCCCGTCATGCACATCATAGACAACCGCGCCGAACGTACCGGCAGAGACTCTGTGGTGAGCGATGCTCATGCCGGGCCTGGCGGGGCGCATTTTTATTTTTCTGTCCTGTGGTTTGGCTGCAGTATCTGCGGTAAGGCGGCCCGTTTCCACTACATCAAGCGGCATGCCTGCCAGCCGGGACGGCAGCAGCTGGGTACCGCGAAGCTGTGATAGCGGGAGTTTCCGTTCAACAAGCACACTCAGGCAAAGCAGACCGGTGTCAATTCCTCCTGTAAATTTATGTCCGATTCCCACTCCCACGACGTTGGGGTAGGTAAAGATATGCTCTGCCTGCGTTTCGCAAAAGCGGCGTAACCGGAAATCCGCGCCTGCGTATTCCGGCAGTTTCATATCTTTATCCGCCAGACGGACAGAGAGTGACTCTAAGACATCCTGTATCGGGTTATACAGGGTGGTTTTAGTGCTTCCGGCAAACAGCAGGCCCACCGCGCGGCCTGCAGTATCCAGCAGAAGTGAACCGCTGTCACCTGGTTCACCCATTCTTGTTGTAACAATCTGATTGGTGAGGCGGGCTTTTCTGCCGCTGCCATACCCGACAGACACCACAGTCCCTGTCGTCGTGATCCGCCCGGTTGTATAGCCGGTGGTTCTGCCGCTTTTTTTTACCACGAGACCTATTTCAGGCAAAGCCATTCCTGCCACACTTTCAATACCGACGATCTTGCTGTTAATCAGGTCGGGAGAACAGGGCCGGGCCAAAGCTGCGTCAACATGATAGTTGTTTTCCCGTAAAAAGTTTTTTTTCCCCATGATTTCCCCTCCAACATGGTTCTTTTTCGCATAGTCTATAGTACGCGAACCCTAGGGGGATGGTGAAAAAATATTTAGTAATAAAAGGAAAACTATAGCATGAAACAGAAATTATATATACCTGAATTGAGGTGAATAGAATGCGGGGAATGCTTCGGGAACTGGCAGCCATCGCCACTAAAGAAAAGACGCCGCTTTATATCGTTGGCGGTTTTGTCCGTGACGGATTGTTGGGCAGGGAAAGCAGGGATGTGGACCTGGCAGTGGGATATGAGGCGGGACAATTCGCCAAGCGAATCTCCTGGCTGCTTAGGGGAGACTACGAGCTCCTGGAAAGTCAGGCACAGTATTCCCGGGTCACGCTCACTGGCAGTGACGGCCGGCCGTTTTACCTGGACTTTTCCCTGCTCAGAGGAGAAAGTATAGCAGAAGACCTTAAGTGCCGGGACTTCACCGTAAATGCCATGGCCGTCTCTCTTGACGACTATCTCTTGGGCCCCGGTTGGCCGGAGAAGGTGATAGACCCCTGTGGCGGTAAAAATGACTTATCCGCCCGTCTGCTGCGTGTTGTGGGGGAGGAGAGCCTTCGCCATGACCCGGTAAGGCTGTTTCGCTCAGCACGCTTTATGCATAAACTGGGCTTTGAGCTGGCTGCAGACACTGCAGGGATGCTGCGCAAAAACGCTCCGTTAATCAGGCAGGCTAATAAAATCAAACTATGTCTTGAGCTGTTTCAGCTGCTGTCGCAGGAGTATGCCGCAGAGGGTCTGCGTGTGCTGCAGGAAGATATCGGTGTTTTGGGTGCTTTGTATGAACCGCTTGCCGAGATGTCTGAAACGGAAACAGGCGGAGAAGACCTTTTCAGTCACGGGCTGCAGGTTTGCCGCTGTCTTGATGAAATCCTGGGTGGGGCAAGCGGCATGGATCCAACGCTCCGCAGAAAATTAGCTGCACACCTGCACGCGGAGACTGGGGAGAATCGTTCCAGAATCACCTATCTCCGGCTTGCCTGTGTTCTTCATGATATCGGTAAACTGGGACTCAGTAAGGGAAGAATTGCCCTTTCAGCTAAATCATTCAGCCACGAACTGGCCGCTGAAGCCTATCTGACGGGCCTGGCCAGACTCTTACGATTCTGTGATGAAGAGTTTTTTTACCTGAGCCGTCTGATTGGCAACCATTCCCGTCCTTTGCTGATGGTGGACGGGGAGGACTGCATGACGGCGAAATTAAGATATTTTCGGCAATTTGCTGACCTGGCTCCCGATTTAATTTTACTTGCCATGGCCAATATAGCGGCACGTGAAGGCTGCCGCGCCGATGGTGTCAGGCAGCTCGAGAGTGTATTGGCTGAATTTTTTGCCGGGTTTTTTCTGGAGCTGCCGGAACCGATTCTTCATGCCAAGGAGCTTATGGAGTTTTTTAATCTGCCGCCGACGCGTACTGTTGGCATGCTGCTTGAACGTCTTTATGCGGAGCAGATGGCAGGAACAATTAAGACCAAAAAATCCGCACTGTCTTATGTTTCGGGTTTACTGGCGAAACGGGAAAAAGTCTGAGAAAGCGAAGGAGGGGTTGAGGTGGGACTGCGATTACACTGGGAAATATCAGATCTGCCACTGCTGTGCTTCACATCTGTGCGCACACTGTCCCGCCACCTCCCCTGGCATCCTGTGGAATCATCCAACCCGGATTTCTTTGCGGCTAAACCACAGGAAGCCCGCTTTGGGCCTCCTGCACTACATTTTGTGCGTAAAATATGCCTGGACAGGCCCAGCAGGGATTTTTTCAGAGGAGTGCATCAACTGATATCAGGCTGCCGTGCTGAAGCAGCACAGATGTTTCGTAATGCCGCAGCAGGAAATGATACATTGGCAGACGCCTATTTTGCGCTGGCTTTATGCACAGATGATGCGCAGGAGCAGTTGGAATCTGTTGACCGCGCACTGATTCAGAAAAAAAATTTTACCCGGCTGTTTAAAGAGGCGGATATAAATTTATGCGGCACCATTATCGGGTGCGACCAAAAGGAGTTGCATCTGATGAGCGATTTCCCGGGGCTGGAACTTTTGGCTGCCGAGGTTTTCCAAAACCATGGCAAGCTTGAGTATGCCAGCCGGTTACTGGAGAGTTCGCAGCATCATGAGCTGGATATTTTCCGCTTTTCCCGGGGTGACCTGCACTACAGGCTTTTGCGTTACGAAGAGGCGATTGATGCTTTGCGGAACCTGAAAGAGAATCGTCAGCTGGCAGGGCCGGCATTTTATATGATGGGCTTATCACTGGAAAAACTGGGCTATATATCAACTGCTGTTGCAGTCTATCGCGGCTGCCTGAAGACTGAAAAAATCAGTCTCCGGCTGGAGGTGGCACTGCGCAGGCAGCTTTGCCGGCTGCTGCAGGAGGAAGGCAAGGAGTGGCTGGCCAAGCGGGAACGGGAACGCCTGACGGCTTTGGAAACGGCAATAAACAGTGAAATAAAATAAGCCGGACCGCTGTGGTCCGGCTGTTGTGCTTTTATGGAAAGAAAAGAGTTACAGGCCCTTTGCTACCAGATCGCCTACTTCCTGCGTTGTATAACCCATTTTTCCGGCAGCCAGGCTTTTTATTTTGTTTTCGCAGACAGCCATCACCGATTTCTCGATACGGGATGCCGCTTTTTCTTCACCGATTGTTTCCAGCATCATGGCTGCAGCGCCGATGGCGGCCAGGGGGTTGACTACGTTCATCCCTGTATATTTGGGAGCCGAACCGCCGATGGGCTCAAACATAGAAACACCTTCAGGATTAATGTTGCCGCCTGCAGCGATTCCCATGCCACCCTGAATCATGGCGCCCAGGTCTGTAATGATGTCACCGAACATGTTTTCCGTGACAACCACATCAAACCATTCCGGGTTTTTCACCATCCACATCACTGTGGCATCAACATGCGCGTAATCACGGGTAATTTCAGGGAATTCACTTTCACCCAGTTCATGGAATGCCCTCTCCCACAGGTCAAAGGCATAGGTAAGGACGTTTGTTTTGCCGCAAAGTGTCAGTTTCTTATCTTTCCGGCGTTTTACAGTATACTGGAAAGCATAGCGCAGGCAGCGTTCCACACCCTTTCTGGTGCAGATTGACTCCTGGATGGCAATTTCATCAGGTGTACCCTTGCGTAAAAAGCCGCCGGCACCTGCATATTGGCCTTCGGTGTTTTCACGGACAACAACAAAATCTATATGCTCCGGCCCTTTGTCTTTCAGCGGTGTTTCCACACCGGGATAGAGCTTGACCGGGCGCAGGTTGATGTATTGATCCAGCTCAAAACGCAGGCGCAGCAGTAAACCCTTTTCCAAAATACCCGGCTTGACGTCGGGATGGCCGATGGCACCCAGGTAGATGGCATCAAATTGCCTTAACTCATCAACCACACTGTCGGGAAGAATTTCACCAGTGCGTTTATAGCGCTCTCCGCCTAAATCGTAATGCGTATAATCGAGCTTAAATCCGCTTGTCTCACTAACGGCATCAAGGACTTTTATGCCTTCCCGAACGACTTCCGGGCCTGTCCCGTCACCGGGAATTACTGCAATTTTATACATGGTAACCCTCCTGTTTCCAAAAAGTATTGTTTCTTATTGTAATACAAAACTGAGTAAAAGGGAAGTGCCGGATTAAAAGGAATTAACAGGGACAATAGCGAATTTGTATCTGCATCTACTTTTTTAAGGGGTTGCTTATGAATAATATCTTCTCCCCGTTATTTACCCGTATGGCTCAAAAATATTCGCGCTTTCCCGTAAGCTGCGGTGTTATAATTGCGGAAGGACCGCATGAGCAGTCGGGCTTTGCACGTTTACGGGAGAATACGGCCCTGCTTGAAACATTCACCTGTGTTGAAGAACTGGTCAAGCTGGTCTATACACCGCACCTGCCGGATATCATTTGTGTTTCCGCAACTCCCACACAAAGAGCTGGCATTTTTTTTTCCGACTTACTCGCCGCCCTGGATGAAGAGAATCTTCAGTTCATTCTGACTGAAGAAAAAATGATTCTGGATTCGCTGGGACTGAGTGCAGACAAAAAGGAAATTCCCGCACTTTTGGCACAGATGGGTTTTTCGCTGCGGCCTTCGCCAAGGCACCACGCGGCCCGTTCCGTTTCTGTTGCTTTATGTGGGTACTATTATTTAAACAAAGAATATGAACATCTAAAGCATCAGCAGAGCATCGTCCCGTTAGTCATTGACACCCACCCGCTGTACACTTTTCTACGACAGATTCCTTACGGGGAAGTGTCAACCTTTGCCGATGCTGCCAAATCCCTCGGGCTGCAGTGGAATGAACAGACAATTATGGAATCTTTGCACCGCCTGCCTGCCGGAGCGGATGTTCCCGGTCACAGAGTTGTGAATCGTGACGGTTCCCTGAGTTCCGGTTATCCGGGAGGCATGCGTGCCCAGAAAGAACGGCTGAAATGGGAACTGGTTCCCATGCTCGATGCCTGCCGGGTCGATCTGAAAAAAGCCCGTTGGAGCCGCAATAAATATCGCCCACTTGTTAATTATTTGCGTCACAGTGTACCGGAAGCGCAGTTTCTTGAACTGCACTTTCATGAGCTGGAACAGATTATCAATGCACCTCTTCCGCGCGCAGCAAAACGGCTGGGGTCCTGGTGGCGGGACAATAAGTCCCATGCGGCCATCTGGTTGGATGCCGGATGCCGTATTGCACGTGTAAACCTTCAGACACAAACAGTAACCTTCTCCCGCAGGAATGCGGATACCCGAACATAAGGAAGTGAAAGCACATGCGCGTACTGCACCTGGCCGACCTGCATTTAGGCTGGCAACCGGAGTTTCTGCACGACAAAAAAGAAGAGAGAGCCAGAGAACGTGACAATTTACTTACCCGGGCTGCCAATTTTGCGCTGGATGCCAAAAATGAAATATGCGCGGTGATTATCGCCGGTGATCTGTTTGAAACACACCGGCCGCCCAAGGCCCTTGTTGAATCGGTCCTTGGGCAGCTGCAGCGCCTGGACCGTGCCGGCATATTTTTGCTGACCGTCCCCGGGAACCACGATGAAATTACTTATCATGACTCCGTCTACCGTAGCGAAGGGCATCGCTGGCCCGGAGTTCTGGCCGATAACCCCCTGCCGCAGGAAATCGCGCGCCTGGAGTTGGCGGGCAGGACCACCGCTTTTTACGGACTGGCATATACCGGCGGTGTTACACGTACATCCCCGCCTTTGGCCGATTTTCCCAAAGGGGAAGCTCACAGGCATATCGGCATCCTGCACGGCAGCCTTAACTGGGATGCCGGGGACAGGAGCCTGCCCATAGCGTCGGACGCAGTATCCCGCAGTGGCTATGACTGTCTCGCCCTGGGGCATATTCACGGCCATTCCGTCCGTCACCTGGGTAAAACGGTGGCGTGTTATGCCGGCGCTACAGAAGCCAAAGGATTTAACGATCCCGGCTGCGGTGTGTTTACCATACTCAATCTGAACGACGGTGTGCGTGTGGAAACGGCTGACGCAGCATGCCGGCCCTGTCTGACATATGATCTTGAGCTGTCCGAATTCGATACCCTGCAGGAAGTGGCCGAGGCCGTCAAAAGCTGGGCAGATCCGGAAGCCATAGTGCGTGTGGCCTTAAAAGGACAGGCAAACTTTCAGGCAGATGCAGACGCTCTGCAGGAGGACTATGCTCACCTTTTCTACCATCTGCAGGTTGAGAGCGCCGGTATTTATCTTGATGACTCGATTATCGCCGGATTGTCTGCGGAGCCCACAATCCGGGGTTACTTTGTCAAAAAGATGAAGGCACGGCTTGAAGCGGCGAAAAACGAAGAAGAAAAAGAAGTTTTACGCCGTGCACTCTTCAGAGGTGTGGCAGCACTGCAGGGAGGTGTCAAACCATGAGTGTTCGCTGGAATACCCTGACACTGCGCGGTTTTGGCCGATATAAGGATGAGGTCACCATCAGTTTTGAGCCGGGAATCAATGTGTGTATTGAAGGTAACGAGCAAGGAAAATCCACATTGGCAGCCGGCATGGCAGCCGTGATCTACGGCCTTCCGGCAGATTCAAACCCTCGTGCTTTCGGGCAGGAACGATACCGAAACTGGTATGGGCCATCCCGTTTCGAAGGAGAACTGGAGTTTACGGCCGGGGACGCGCAGTATCGGATCCAAAGAAATTTTGAAACACACCGGATCAGCCTGCAGACGTTTACCGACGGACAATGGGCGGAAATTGTCAGCGGCGAGCATAACCCGCAGGCCCGCAAGCCGAACACGGCGTATGAAAGCAAAATAACGGAGCTTTTCGGCATTGCAGGACGGGAACTCTTTATGTCCACGTTCTTTATTACGCAGCCTATCCCTGAAGGAGAAAAAATTATTCCTGAAATACAGCAGCTTCTTTCAGGCACGGGGGGGCATTATCGTGATGCCCTGAATGTGCTGACCGACGAGCTGAAAAACATAACCCGTTATACCGGGCGAGCTGGCGTGACATCACAGGACATGCGTCAGGACAGGCGTTTGGAAAAAACAGAAAGTCAGATAGCCGAAATAGAGCAGGAAATCCAAAAAAGCGAAAGCATTTTGCTGGAATTACAGGAAGTAACACAGGACATCCGCAAAAACAAAGAGCGCCGGAAGACACTGACGGCTCTGTTGGCTGAAAGGCACAGACTGCTTGAAGCCTGGCGGTTGTGGCGAACACTTCGTGATCGCTATGACGATGCCGTTGCCCGACAGGGGACGCTTGGCGATGCTCAGGAACAGGCGGCTCTGCTGCTGTTGTCGGTGCGGGAAATAACAAAGCGGCTGGAAACAGAGTTTGCACATTTTTTGCGTATGCCGCCGGAAACAGGTGAAGACCTGGCCGAACTGACCCGTTTAAGGGAAGCTAATAAACAGCTGACAGCGGAGTGCGGGCAGGTTCAGGCAGACATTGACTCGATGCACAGCTCTCTAAACAGGACAAATGAGCTGCTGCAGGAATTGTCGGCTGTACGGGGCCGTCCTTCACTGGTGCGGGACTGCCTTGAACTGCGAAAGCTTGTTGCCAGGGAACAGGAAATGCTGCAGGCTGTAGATGCAGCTGTACAAAATGTAGAGACGATCAGGGAGCAACTGGCGCAAAAACCATGTCTGGACAAACTGGGCAAATCACCGAGCCAGTCTGTACAGTCGCTGCAAAGAGCAGCATCCCGTCTGCTGACAGAGTGGGCGGCCTTTCGCGGGAACATGGAGCGGCAGAGCAAGCTAAACAGCCGGCTGGCCGATGAATACCGCCTGTTTGAAGAAGCGGAAGAAAGCCTTTTGGAACTGCTTGCAGTGTATGAGACCACCAGGCTGCGGCTGGAGAATAATCTCGCCGAAGCAGAAGCGGACAGGGGCAGGGCAATACAGAAGATTGAAGAAACCCAGGCTGCCCGCAAACAATACCGGCAATCTTTTGGTGATCTGGAACGCCTCGGAGAAGATGCACCGGGACTGGTAAGCCGAAAAATTGAATTATTGGAAGCACAAAAGCGGGAAGAAGATGTCCTTAGGAATATCGCCACAGTGGTATCAATCTCGGGGCGTAAGGCCTGGGTCGGTGCGTTTTTTGCAGCACTGGCTGCCGGTGCCGCTCTGTTTACCCAGACGGATGCTGCTGTGCCTGCTCTGGCGGCTTCAGCCGGAACAGGGCTGCTTGTCTATCTTATCCTGCGTTTGCTGTCAGGAAAACAGAAAGCCGCACTCCCTCAGGAAAAACTGGGTGAAATCAATATTGCCATGCGTCAGGTGGATATGCAGCTGGGCACTTTTGCCTCGCTGGGAGCCACTCAGCTTGGTGAACTCAGGGAAAGACTGCGCCAGCGGGAGGCTATGGCCCGACGGCTTGCAGAGCTGGAGGCAGAGCAGCCCGATGACGGCACGCTGGCCGTACTTAAACAGACACTTGATACGGCGCAGGCCGAATATCGTGCGTTTACTGAGCGCACCGCCGAGGCAGCCAACCACTACGGTGATATTCCGGCGGCGTTTGCCGACTGGCGTGATACAGCACGGCAGGCATCTGATCTGCGGAAGCAAACCACGGAGTTTGCGAAACGTCATGGAATATCTGACCCTGCCGGGCTTTTTGCCAGTCCGGCCGAGGGCCTGTCGGATCCCTGGCCGGAGGTGACCTGCTTAGCCGGTGTCTTTAACATCCCGGTGGGTTCGGTAGAAGATGTCCTGAACTGGCTTGAAAACCTCGATGATAACTGGTGGTCAAATGCCGTCCAGGAGGCTGCGGCATTCGAGAAGCTAAGCGATGCGCTGCGGGATGCGCAGCATGAACTGACCGCGCTTACCGGTCTGGAAAACAGGGAACGTCTGGAAACGCTGAAAGCGGAGATTGATGCCATGCGTAAACTTACTGCGCCTTTTGATGAACAAACGGACAGCGGCGAACTGGCACAGATGCTCAAAAAGAGCGCGGCTGCCGAAGAAGAATACGTCAGGCAGCAGGCGGCCCTGGAAGCCGCCGGGGAAAAAAAGGACCAGCTTAACGAAAAACAAGAGCGTTTGGCTGAAAAACAAATACCGCTGCAGGAGCGGCTTGCCTTACTTCTGGAAACAGGGGATGCTCCCGAAGTGCTGCTGGAGCAGTGGCGGCATGTGCAGGAATTAAAACGGGAACGCAGTGAAGACGAGAAAAAACTTGCCGGAATCCTGTCTGCGCACGGAGTATCTACAGCCGATGAACTGCGCAATAAGGCCTCTGATGCCACAAACCGCGCTATAGGCCTGTTTAACGAGTGGGACAAGCTGCAAAGTGATTTTCCCTCCCTGCCGGGCACGAAGGAATCAGACCCGGCCCGTCTGGAGTCTTCCTACCGAGAGCTGGAAAGTGAAGTTGCACGCCTGCAGGAGGAGGAAGAGACGCTGCACGGCGATGTGCGGGAGTTGGAACTGCGACTGGCCCGGCTGCAGGGTAATGCGCCGCTCAACATTGCAGCAGGAAAAGCGAGGTTGCGGGAGCTTTTACAGGAAAGAGACCGGCTGCAGCGTGAGAGTGCCGCCATAGAGGTGGCTTACCGGGAGATGGCGGCTGCCATTGATGATTTTTCGCTGTCATACAGGCAGGAGTTTGCTGATAAGACAACAGAGTACTTCACAAAAATTACCGGTGTTGCCAAGAGGCACATCCAGGTGGAAGAAGATTTTTCTGTTAAAGTGGTGGAAGACGGCAGGACGGCAGATGTGTCGCAGCTTAGTCAGGGGGCACGTGACCAGCTATATATTTCTCTTCGCCTGGCCATTGCAGATTTACTGGCGGGAGACTCGGCCATGCCGTTTATCTTTGACGACCCCTTTCTAAACTGGGATCAGCAAAGATGCCGGCGGATTCGCAGCGCACTTGCAGAAATGGAGGGCGGCCGCCAGATTCTTTTACTTTCACATAGTGATGATTTTACCGGCTGGGGCAAACAGTGTCGCAAGCAGCTATAGGAGGCAACTATGACTGTCCGCTTTATTCTGGGCCGTGCAGGCAGTGGTAAAACGTCAGCCTGTCAGGAGTCCATAGCACACATTAGTAAAACAGAACCCGTTGGGTCGCCTCTGATTTTCTTGACACCGGAACAGGCCACGTTTCAGATGGAACGCGAACTGGCCGTCCGCTGCGGCGGTGGTACATTCAGAGCACAGGTACTCTCTTTCCGGCGGCTTGCCCACCATCTGCTCCAGACATACGGCGGGCATGCACCTGTTATGAGTGAATTAGGCAGGCAAATGGCCCTGCGGCGGATGCTGCAGCAGTATGCCGGAAGTCTGGAAACCTTCGGCAAGGCAGCCCGCCAGCCACGGTTTTGTGAAGAACTGGCCGTGCAGATTCGAGAACTGAAGAATTACCGCATTGAACCTGAACAATTACGGAACATGGCCCGGGCAGAGGATACGCCGGCAAGGCTGCGCGGCAAACTGGCTGACCTGGCCGTCATTTTCGCAGAGTATGCTTCGTTTACAGCCGGACGGTATACAGACCCTGAAGACACCCTGACTTTACTGGCCAAGGCCGTCTCCAACGGAGCGCTGCCGCAGGGCACGCGGGTTTGGGTGGACGGCTTTGCCGGCTTTACCGAACAGGAATACCAAGTGATTGGCTCTCTGCTGCAAAACACGGAACATGTTGAAATTGCTCTTTGCCTGGACCCGGCTCACCTACCGGAAGATCCCGGGGAAGACGAATTATTTCATCCCACACTGGATACCTATCGCCGCCTGCGCCGCGTATGCGGTTCGGCCGGCGTACGTGTGCTGCCGGCGGTTCAGCTGCCTGCAGACCAAAAAAACACCCGTTTCTCCCGGGAACCGGCACTGTCCCATCTAGAGGAAACATTCGACCGGCTGCCGCCGGCCAGGTATACCGAAGAAGTCAAATCCGTCAGTCTGGCCACAGCCGCCGGCACCCGTACGGAAGTGGAAGCCGCTGCGCGTGATATCCTGCACCTTGTCCGGGAGAAAGGCTGGCGGTTTAGGGATATTGGTATCATTCTGCGTGATTTTAACCGCTACCATGACCTGGTAGCGGCCGTCTTTACCGATTATGGCATCCCTTGCTTTATCGACAACAGAAGGGATGCGGCACATCATCCGCTGCTGGAGCTGCTCCGGTCTGCACTGGATGCGGCGCAAACAAACCTGCAAAGCCGGTCAGTCTTTCAGATGCTAAAGACTGACTTTTTTCCGTTGGCAAGAGTGGATGCCGACAGGCTGGAAAATTACGTGCGTGCCCACGGCATCCGCGGCGGCCGCTGGATTGACGGGCAGCCGTGGTCATACAGGCTGCATCTGAGTCTGGCAGAAGAGCAGTACACGGCGGGGGATGAGGAATTTCCGGCTGAAATAAACAGAGCAAAAGAGGTATTTGCCGCCTATTACGGCCCGTTGCACAGAAATATGGCACAGGGAGGCAGACGCGCTGCGCACACTTTCTGTCAGGCTCTATGGTCGTTTATGGAGAGCCTGGGTGTGGAAGAAACCCTGCAGCACTGGACGGCTGCGGATGAGGCAAGAAATGACAGATTAAAAGCCTCGGAGCACCGGCAGGTCTGGCAGGGGATCATGGAAATACTCGACCAGGTTTCTGAGATACTTGGGGATCAGGAGATGAATTTACAGGAGTTTTGTCAGGTGGTACTCTCCGGAATGGAGGCCCTGACACTGGGTCTGGTTCCCGCCGGCCTTGATCAGGTGGTGGTAGGCAATGTTGAACGCTCCAGACAGCCCAATCTGCGGGCAGCCTACGTTCTGGGCATGAGTGAGGGAGATTTCCCGGCACGGGCAGCCGAAGAAGGCCTATTTGCCGATGAAGAAAGGGATGTTATGGCGGCGTCCGGCATGGAACTGGCCGCTTCACGGCGTCAGAAGCTGTTTCATGAGCAATATTTATCTTATATTGCGCTGACACGCTCTTGTGAGTACCTCTGGGTGAGCTGCCCGCTGGCGGATGAGGAAGGCAAGGCCAAGCGCCCGTCATCTTTATTTAACCGCCTGCGGGAAATGTTTCCCGGAGTGGCTGTTGAATTTTACGGAAACACCCCTGATGAAGAAGGGGACCTTCATTTCCTGGCCGGGAGGAACAACACTGCGGCCGCCCTTCTTTTACAGGCAGGCAAGCTAAAGGCAGCAGGCCATGTGTCGCCTTTCTGGCAGGCAGTTTATCACGAAGCAATACTGCTGCCGGACATGGCCGCACGGATGCAGCTGCTCTGGCCCTCTCTGTCACACAACAATTCAGTGTCTTCTCTGTCCGGGGAAACAGTGCAGGCATTGTTTGGCAGGCCCCTAGCCAGCAGTATTTCCCGGTTGGAGTTGTTTGCACGCTGTCCATTTGCTCATTTTGCCCGCTACGGACTCCGTCTTAAAGAAAGAGAGGAGTTTAGCGTGGATGCACCGGAGATGGGTACATTTCTTCATGCCGCTCTGAAAATTTTTGTGGAAGAACTGCTGCAGGAAGGTGTCGACTGGAGGAAACTTGAAGTCTGCGATGCGCAGGAGAGGATGGCGGCCATAGTTGAAAGGCTTATCCCGCTGTTAAACGGGGAGATTCTGCTTTCAACGGCCCGTTTGCGCTACCTGGCCGATAAACTCAAAAAGACGCTTGCGGAGGCTGTGGCAGGACTGACGGAACATGCCCGCCGCGGAGAGTTCAACCCGGCGGCTGTGGAAATGTCTTTTGGCGACAGAAAAATCCCTCCACTGCAAATCCCGCTGACGAGCCGGGAGAAACTTCTGCTGCGCGGACAGATTGACCGCATTGACGTGGCAGAAAGCGGCGACCGCATGTATTTCCGTGTCATTGACTATAAAAGCAATCCCCTGGAACTTAAGCTCTCCGACGTCTGGCACGGCCTGTCCCTGCAGCTTTTGGCCTATCTGTCGGTCGTCAGGGAGAACGCGGCATTGTTTTCCGAAAAAGAACCGGTCTGCGCCGGGGCGTTTTATTTTGCCCTGCAGCATCCCTTCCGCCGGGTAGACAACCCTGCGGATGCGGCGGCGCCCGATAACCGGCGCCTTCGCCTGGACGGTCTGATGCTTGCGGAGACGGACGCTTATCAACTGATGGGCGGCTCACCCGAACTGGTCCGCGCCTCCCTGAAGAAAGACGGAACCTTTACAAAAACGTCACGGGTGGCGTCAATGGACGAACTTGACGGACTTTTATCCGCTGTACATGATACGCTGGCGGAACTGGCTGCCGCTGTGATAGCCGGGAGGGCCGATGTTTTTCCATACAAGAAGGCTGACGGGAGCAGGGCCTGTACCTTTTGCGAATACATGCCTGTCTGCCGGTTTGACCTGAGCGTTGCAGGCAACTGCTATCGCAATTTGCCTGTTGTTGCAAACAGGCAGGTTTTGCAGGACGTGGCCGGACAGAAGGGAGAGAGCAGTGATGAGCAATAAGTGGACAGAAGAACAGCAGGCCGCCATTCTGACCCGGGATTGCAACCTGCTGATTTCAGCAGCTGCAGGTGCCGGAAAAACAGCGGTCCTTGTTGAGCGGATTATCCGGCTGCTCTGTGACAGGGAATCTCCCACCGACATCGACAGAATGCTGGTGGTTACATTTACCGAAGCAGCCGCAGCAGAAATGCGGGAGAGAATCGGGGCTGCCCTGGAAAAAGAGATTGCACAATCCGGGCGTCCGGAGCTGGCAAGGCAGCTTTCCCTGTTAAACGGTGCATCCATCTGCACGCTGCATTCATTTTGCCTGGATGTAATCCGCCGCTATTTTTATCTGCTGGACATTGATCCCGGTTTCCGGGTTGCCGACGGCCTTGAAGTCTCCATGCTGCAGCAGGATATTCTCGATGACCTGATGGAAGAGTCATTTGCCCAAAGTGAAGCGGGGCCGTTTTTAGAACTGGTTTCCCGTTATGGGGGCAAGACGGCTGACGAAGGTCTGGCGCGGTTGGTACTGCGTCTGTATCGTTATTCATGGAGTAATACGTATCCCCAGGGTTGGCTTGCGGAGGCGGCTGCGGCCTTTACGGTCCCCGACGCCCGGGCTGCCGGGGACTCCTTGGAGATTTGGCTTGCACCCCTTAGAGGCCACCTGCGGCAGTCACTGGCCCGCGCCGTTTCCCTGCTGGAACGTGCCCAACAACTCTGTCGTCTGCCCGGAGGCCCACTGGCCTATGAAACAGTGTTAACCCGGGAAACAGAGCAGCTGCTGCAGCTGGTGGCCTGCCTGGATGACCCCTGGGATAAACTGCGGGAAAACTGGCTTGGGACCGAATTTAAAAGGCTGCCACCGGCCAAAGATGCCGACGACAGCCTCAAGGAACAGGTTCAGGATTTACGCGGAGGAGCCAAAGATGAGATCAAAGCATCGCAGAGTGCATACTTTACCCGCACCCTTGATGATTATCTGGCTGAAGTCCGCTCCCTTGCCCCGCTTGTTTCAGAACTGGCCGACCTTGTCAATCGTTTTGCCGTATTGTACACAGCGGAAAAGAAGAAGCTGGGTATTGTGGACTTTAACGATCTGGAGCATTATTGCCTTGCTATTCTCACCGACAGCAGCGCACTGCCGGGTGAGCCGGTTCCATCTGCTGCTGCCGGAGAACTGCGGGAGCGTTATGAATTTGTGCTGGTGGATGAATACCAGGACATTAACCCGGTCCAGGATGCGATCATTCAGCTTGTCTCCCGCCAGGACAGCCCTGCGCCGAACCTGTTTATGGTAGGAGACGTAAAACAAAGTATATACCGTTTCCGGATGGGGGACCCCGCCTTGTTTTTATCCCGCTATCATACATTTCCTGCTGCAGACGGAGGACCCCAACAGAAGCTGCTGCTGAGTAAAAACTTCCGCTGCCGCGAAAGTATTGTCTCTGCCGTCAACTATATTTTCCGCCAGCTGATGACGGAACAAGCCGCTGAAATTGAATATGACAGCGTGGCTGAACTGGTATGCGGCGCCCAATATCCCGATGTGTCCGGGGGGAACGTTTTGTCTTCAACCGTCGAGTTTCACCTGGTCGAACGCAATGCGGATGAAGCGGGCACAGCGGATGAAAACGGAGATGACACACAAGAGAACCTTTCCGCTCTTGAGCGGGAAGGGGTTATCGCCGCTTCCCGTATTCAGGAGTTGATTGGCAACGGGAAAGAAGCCGCCCTTGTTTTTGACAAAGAGCTGGAATCCTATCGGCCGCTGGGCTACAGGGATATTGTAATTTTGCTTCGGGCCACATCAAACAGAGCCGACAAACTGGTGGATCTGCTGGGCCGTTTCGGCATTCCCGCATATGCGGAGTTAACGTCCGGCTATTTTGCGGCTACAGAAGTGGAAACCATGATTTCCCTGCTGAAGATACTGGATAATCCCTGCCAGGATATTCCGCTGGCTGCGGTGCTGCGCTCCCCCCTTGTGGGGCTGGATACGCAGCAGCTGGCAGCCATCCGTGAATCAGCCGGTCGAAATGACGACTTTTTTACAGCGGTCAGGATGGCGGCGGCAGCAGATATACCGGAACTGTCTCAGCGCCTGGCCGACTTTCTGGTGAGAATCGAACGTTGGCGTGACATAGCCAGGCGGGAAAAACTTGCCGCATTCATCGCCATGATCTACAGAGAGAGCGGATTTGCAGACTATGTGGCCGGCCTGTCCAACGGCACACAGCGCCAGGCCAATTTGCGGGCGTTGTTTCATCGTGCCCGTCAGTTCGACCGTTTCTCCCGGCAGGGTTTGCACCGCTTCCTTGGTTTTATTGACCAGCTGCGGAGCTCCGGGGAGGATTTGGGCGCGGCGCCTGCTCTGGGTGAACGGGAAGATGTGGTGCGTATCATGAGCATCCACAAAGCCAAAGGGCTGGAGTTTCCTGTGGTGATTCTCTGTGATCTGGGTAAGCAGTTTAATTTTCAGGATCAGCGTACAGATATGCTGGTTCACCGCCGGCTCGGTTTCGGCCCGCTTATTGTCAATCCATCTGAAAAAGTACGCTACCCGTCACTGCCATACCTGACGCTTAAGCTTTTGGGTGAAGCTGAGACGCGGGCAGAAGAGATGCGGATTCTTTATGTGGCCCTGACAAGGGCGCGGGAGAAGTTGATTTTGTTGGGCTCCGCTAAAACTCTTTCCGGGGAGCTGTCTTCGTGGCGGAGCCTGCTTGACCACAGTGAACGTAAGCTGCCGCCGTCAGAGATTATGCGGGCACGAAGCCTGCTGGACTGGCTGGGACCTGCACTGATTCGCCATCCTGCTCTTGCCGGGGTCGGGCGAGAGTATGCCTGGCAAAAAGGTGACTCGGCGCGGTTTGAAATGCACATTCATGAGAGCGGACTGGGTGCCGTTCCGGAAGCAGCAGCTGCCGTCGGGCTGCCCGAAGATGAAGTGAAAAATATGCTGACGCTGCGTCCTCTGCCGCAGCAAAAACAGAACGAACTGCATCAGCAAATTCGCGAGAGACTGCAATATAGGTACCCCTATACCGCCCCCAACTTACCGGCCAAGCTCTCGGTAAGTGAAGTCAAACGACGCATTGCGGATGACACCGATGAGAGCACCGAACTCATCAGGCGGCCCTGGGCCAAACCGTCCTTCCTGCAAAAGAAAACCGGCCCCGATCCGATGGAAAAAGGTACGGTATATCATCTGGTCATGCAGCACCTTGATTTATCCCGCTGTCGAAAACCGGAGGACATTGCCGGTCAGATCCGCGTCATGGCAGAAAAACAAATCCTCACCCCTGACCAGGCCCGTTATCCGGATCCTCAAAAAATAGCGCGTTTCTTTTCCAGTGCCGCAGGAAAAGAAGTACTGCAATATCAGAGCAAGACCTACCGCGAATGGCCTTTTACTCTGTCGCTGCGTGTGGACGAGATTCTCCCCGAAGCAGGATCCCATGGTGGTGAAGCTGTGGTTATCCAGGGGATTATTGACCTGCTGCTGCAAACGCCGCAGGGGTATATCATTGTTGATTACAAAACGGACAGAATGCCGGCAGGAGGAACGGATGAACTAAGGGATCGCTACCGGGAGCAAATCCGCTATTACGCGCTGGCAGTTGAAACCGTTCTCAAAAGGCCTGTAACGGCTGCGTATCTGTATTTTTTTGAAGCGGCAGAATGCCTGCGGGTCCGGTAAGCAGGATAATCTTAATAAATCATTATGTTCTTTTTGGTCTAGAGGGGTTCTAAAGGAATTCACCTAAAAAGAATAGAATGTAAAAGATTAATCTATTAAAACGGGGTGAAAAAGATGTTTAATAAAATAGTTATGGCTACCGACGGCTCTGAACGTTCCATGCGTGTTGCCCAAGTTGCCGGCAGCTTTGCCTGCAAAAATCCGGGTTGTAAGGTTTATATTCTCTATGTCGTGCATGAACTGCCTACCTTTGTTACTTCCATCCTGGAAAACGCCGATATTCACTACGGGGGGCATATGAAAGAAACAGCAAAAGATATTTTCAAACGCACCGTTGACGCTATGGGCGTAGATACCCACGATGTTGAAGTTCATACAATACTGGAATACGGCAAGCCTGCGAAAGAAATCATTAAAATGGCAAAGGACGTGGACGCCGACCTGATTGTCATCGGTAATTCCAATATTTCCGAAGCCGAAGAATTTCTCACAGGTGCGGGCATCAGTCATAAAATTTTACATCACGCTCCCTGCCACGTACTTGTAGTCAAGTAGCACGGTGTGACAATAAAGAAGCGTCCCAAGGTGTCGCCTTGAAACACAGCGACCCGGCCCACTGGCGGGCCGGGTCGGTCTTATTAGCTGAGTTTTGTTGTTTGTTTGCAGTCCTGCTCCGGGTTTCACCCCTGAAATTTTGCGGTTAAGCCCGCGAACTTTGGGTGATGGAGCCGGGACATGCGTATTGGCGTTCATTGCCGGATGAAATTTTATCTGACACGGGCCATCACCTCCGTTTGTGATTTGTGCTTCTTTCTGTCTATATTATAATATAATAATGGATGTTTATCAATAGTTTGCCTATAGGAATAATCAATACCTGGACGGTTGCCTATTCGCTCTATAAATAGCAGACGAGGCATCCAGCAGCAAGCCCAGCAGGATGATTAAAAAGCCAATCATCAGATGGCCGGTGGGCTGGTCGCGCAGGATGAGGAACGAAAACAACAGAGAAAGTGGCAGATTGGTAACGCTAATCAGCGCAGCCCTGTTGGCGCCCAGGCCGGATATGCCCTTGAGAAAGAGAATAAAACCAAAGAATGAAGAAAGCACGGCAAGAATTGAACCGTAAATAATGCCGGCAGGTACGAAAAAAGTGTTTGCGTCAAGAAACGGCAGCAAAAAAACTGCTGCGAGAAAGAAGCCGAACTGCGCAAACATGGCCACCTGCAGCGAAGATATTTGTTTTAAATTGCGGCCGCTGTAGAGTATAAAAAAAGCATGGGCCATGGCAGCGCCGAGTGCCAGGATGATCCCGGTCAGACCGCCGGGCCTGCCCTGAGGCCAGGTGATGACCAGGACACCGCAGAAAAGCACAAACAGCGAGAGGCCCTCTAGCCATGTCAGTTTTGTCCTGTATATCAGCGCGTTTACAGCCAGGACAAAGAACGGATAGGAGAAAAAGAGCATGACTGTATAGGAAGCATTCAACCGCTCCAGGCTCAGTGTAAAACACAGGGCCATCAGGAAGAAGCCCAGGCTGCCCAAAAGCAGCAGCCGCAGGATTTGCTTTTTGCTCAGGAAGAAAAGCCGTTTGTCTTTAAGCAGGGCATAGACGCCAAACAGCAGCATTGCACAAAAAGCCTGCCAGAAAATCAGCGCCAGCGGGGATGAGCCGCCCCAGAGCGCCAGCTGAATCCAGACAGGATTTAATGAAACCAGGACGATTGCAGTCAACAGATACATTGCAGACACATTCATCACCTACATCCATAGAATTCGTCTGTTGCGCGTTATTTCCTGCAAAAGAACTATCTTGACAAAAAAGCAAATTGTACATACAATAAATAAAAAGTATCAGTTAAGGGTTGTGGTGCCGCGACAGCGGAGAATAGGGAACCGGGTGAAAATCCCGGGCGGACCCGCCACTGTAACCGGGGAGAAACCGCCATATGCCACTGTCCGCAAGGACGGGAAGGGGCGGGGACGAGGAACCGGAAGCCAGGAGACCTGCCACAGTGCCCGTTGACACAGGATGATGGTAAAGTCCTCAAGCATTTATTTGCTTGGGGATTTTTTATTGTCTAAGAATACAATAAAGGAAGGATGATCTACATGGAAAAGCTGGAAAGAATTTTGTCTCGAATTACGCCGGTTGATACAAATGCAGCAGAGGAGGCGCAAAAGCATCTTGACAACCTGACAAAGCCTCCGGGAAGCCTGGGTGTGCTGGAGGAAATCGTGGTCAGGATGGCGGGGATCACCGGCCAGGCCAAACCTGCGCTACCCAAAAAGACCGCTATCCTGATGGCCGGCGACCATGGTGTTACCGACGAGGGCATCTCCGCCTATCCCAAAGAGGTGACACCGCAAATGGTACTGAATTTCCTCTCCGGCGGTGCTGCCATGAATGTGTTGGCACGGCATGCCGGTGCAGAACTGGTAGTTGTGGATGTGGGCGTGGCGGCTGATTTGCCGGAACATCCCCTGCTTGTGAATAAAAAGGTCGCCTACGGCACGGCTAATATGGCCAAAGGCGCTGCTATGTCCAGAGAGCAGGCTGTGGCGGCTCTGGAGGCGGGCATCGAAGTGGCCGAAAGCTGTTTGGCAAACGGTACGGGGATTTTCGCTACCGGAGAAATGGGGATTGGTAACACCACACCCAGTGTGGCGCTCACAGCGTTTTATCACGGCTGCGGCGCAGCAGCCGTCTGCGGACGCGGTACAGGCGTTGATGATGCCGGGTTCAGACATAAAGTTCAGGTGGTTGAAACAGCTCTGGCTGTCAATAAGCCTGACGCAGCGGATGCGCTGGATGTGCTGGCCAAAATCGGCGGGCTGGAAATTGCCGGCATGGCCGGGGTTATGCTGGCGGCAGCAGCACACCGCGTTCCCGTGCTCGTTGACGGTTTTATATCCGGAGCTGCCGCTCTCATTGCCTCCCGACTTCACCCACTGGCTGCACAGTATATGCTGGCCTCCCATCTTTCAGAAGAACCGGGTCATGCGGCTGTATTAGAAATTCTCGGGCTGACCCCTTTCCTGCAAATGAGAATGCGCCTGGGGGAAGGCACCGGAGCTGCGCTGGCCATGACCATGGTGGATGCGGCCTTAAAGATTGCCCATGAAATGGCCAGTTTCGCCGAAGCCGGTGTTTCACAAAATACAGATTAACGCTATTTTCTTGCAAAAATCTTAATCTTGCCGGATTATGGCAGGATATTATACGGATACGGAAGAACAATGGATAAAGAAAGGCGGTGCGTATGTGGATTTTTTTGAATGGGCATTTGTGATATTTAATGTGTTTACTTTTGTCCTGATGGCATATGATAAACGCATCTCCCCCGGAAATAAACGCAGAATTCCGGAACGCCTGATGATCATTTTAGCCGTCCTCGGCGGCAGTGCGGGTGTATGGTTCGGCATGAAGGTATTCCGCCATAAAACAAAGCATCCACGTTTTGCGTATGGGATTCCGCTAATCATTGCCCTACAGGTTCTTCTGTTACTCTACGTTTCGCTCCGGTAGAGAAAGGAGGCGAAATAGATGATTCCCCTGAAAGATTCACCTAAAACACGTAAATTTCCGTTTGTTAATGTGGCTCTGATTGTTCTGAACCTTATCGTGTTTATCAGGCAGCTTGGCTTGGGTGACCAGGCACTGCAGTCCTTTGTCTTTACGTACGGCCTAACACCGCAGGCGCTTGTGGAGGCCGGATCCGCCGGTAATGTTATGGCCGTGGCTACACCTCTTTTGACTTACCAGTTCATGCATGGAGGCTGGCTCCATTTCGGCAGCAACATGCTCTATCTCTGGGTTTTTGGAGATAATGTGGAAGACCGGGTAGGCCACGTTAAGTATCTGGTCTTTTATCTGCTGATGGGTATCCTGGCAGGACTGGTCCAGGTTGGCTTCAGTCCGGGCAGCCAGGTGCCGATTATCGGTGCCAGCGGTGCCGTTGCCGGTATCCTTGGAGCCTATCTGGTTAGCTGCCCCCGTGCCCGCGTCCTGGCGTTGATTCCAATCTTTGTAATTCTTTATCCTGCGGAACTCCCAGCCGTAATCTTTCTGGGATTCTGGTTTGTTCTGCAGCTCTTTTCCGGGATTGCCTCCATTGGTGTACCGGTTTCTATTGCCTGGTGGGCACATATCGGCGGATTTGTGGCCGGCATGCTTATTATTCATCTGTTTGGACAGAGAATCAAGTGTGAATAGGAGGAAGATTCATGGAACGACTGCAAGTGAATTCAGCAGTGATTGAACTGGTTCAGGGCGATATCACACAGGAAGAAACAGATGCCATCGTCAATGCGGCCAATAAGGAACTGTCTCCGGGAGGCGGTGTCTCCGGCGCCATTCACAGAGCAGCAGGGCCGCAGCTCTGGGAAGAAACAAAGAAAATCGGCGGCTGCGAAACAGGGGAAGCAAAGATTACGTTCGCCTATAACCTTAAATCCCGCTATGTCATTCATACCGTGGGGCCTGTGTACAGCGGCAGTTCCAAAGACCCGGAGCAGCTGCGCTCATGTTATGAACAATCCCTGCATCTGGCCTCCACGCACTTTGCCAAAACCATCTCGTTTCCCGCCATTTCCACCGGCATTTTCGGCTATCCGGTCAAAGAAGCTGCCGAAATATCCCTTAAAACTGTCCGGGATTACCTCCTCAGCCACCCCGAAATAGAAACAGTGCGCTTCGTCCTCTTCAGCCGGGACGACTACAACACCTACAAAACCGTGGGATCAGATTTAAACTAATGAAACAAACATACAAACTACAAAAAGCTGCCCGTTCGGCAGCTTTTTGTAGTTTTGTCAGAGTCTAAATACTGAGAAAGAAGTAAACGATCATCATGATTTCGATACCCAGCTTGAGAAAGGTACCGCCAAGAATGCCAATAAGGGTACCAAACCCGGTATGAACGGCCAGATTCATCGGTTTGCCACGAATAATTTCCACGGTTACAGCGCCCAGGAAGGGGCCGAGGATGATACCAAAGGGACCAAATACAAATATACCAATTAATGTACCCAGTGCCGCTCCCCAGGCAGCCTGCCTGCTGCCGCCATAGCGGCGGGATCCGGCGGCTGTAGCCAGAAAGTCTATTGTAAACAGCAAAAGGAGAGCCATTCCCTGCAGCAGAAAGAAATTCGTATCGAGTGTTGAAAATTTTGTTAAGATCCCGTAAAGCAGCATACCGCCATAAATCAGGATTGGACCGGGCATAACCGGCAGCAATGTTCCCACAAGGCCCAATACAAACAGAATCACGGCTAACAGTAAAGCTCCTCCCGTCATGCCACCGCCTCCTACAAGTTTTTTCAGTATATAATATTCGCAGAAATATTTCCTGTTCCTTTGTCCGGGTATATTCTTCGTCTACCTTTTACAAAATAAAGGCAAGCTCAAAAAAGGACGGTGATGACCGGCACCTGCCGGAATATGATGCAATATGCTATTGGATTTCCACGAGTCGCCTATTTTTGTATGGAATACGGCCTGAATTCCCGTTTGCCGATTTATGCCGGAGGACTTGGCGTTTTGGCCGGAGACTATCTAAAAGCTGCGAAAGATTTAAATATGCCTATGGTGGGAATCGGTATTCTTTGGCGGCACGATTACACAGAACAGTTTATCGGAGAAAACGGCTGGCCATATGATGTGTATCCCAACTACGACTATGACTTTGTCAAAGATACCGGAATCAGCATCAGGGTACATATTGAGGGAAAAGAGGTCACAGCCAAAGTCAGGCTTGTAGACCAATACGGTAACGTACCTCTTTATCTGCTCGATACTAATTTTCCGGGCAGCGAGCATGGCTGGATCACCAATAAACTCTACGGCGGCGGCACACATGAACGTATTGCCCAGGAAATTTTACTGGGTATCGGCGGAATCAGGCTGCTGCGCGCATTAAATATTGAAGTGGATGTCTATCATTTTAATGAAGGGCATGCTGTTTTAGCCGCTATTGAGATGATTCGTGAAAGAATGAGTGAAGGGCAGTCATTTGAGGATGCCTGGCAAACAATACGGCGGCAGGTGGTTTTCACTACGCATACACCGGTGGAAGCCGGCAACGAAAAGCATAATCACGGTGAACTGCAGCAAATGGGAGCATATAACGGCCTGCAGTATGAGCAAATGGCCCGCCTTGGCGGCGATCCGTTTAATATGACGGCAGCAGCACTCCGGCTGTGCACCGTGGCCAATGCAGTTTCAAACCTCCACGGCCATACCGCCCGTTCCATGTGGCGGCATGTTGCCGATACCGGGCCAATCATCTCCATTACAAACGGTGTCCACGTCCCCACCTGGCAGGCACAGGAAATTCGTCAGGCCTTTGAATCCGGTGAAGACCTGTGGAAACCACACATGAAAGCAAAACTGGAACTCATTGAATTTGCCAAAAAACATACCGATGCCACACTGAATCCGGAAGCTCTGATTGTGGGGTTTGCCAGACGGGCAGCAGGTTACAAACGTTCCGATTTGATATTCAGGGATTCGGAAATCGTCGACCCCCTGCTGCATGAGGGAAAAATGCAGCTTATCTTTTCCGGAAAAGCTCATCCAAACGACGAGGAGGGGAAGCGCATTATCCGGGATCTGGTGAAAATGGATCATAAATATCAGGATAGTGTGGTTTTCCTGGAAAATTACAATATGGAAATTGCACAGATGATGATTCGGGGCTGTGATGTCTGGCTCAATAATCCGGTCAGGCCGTTGGAGGCTTCAGGAACATCCGGGATGAAGGCGGCCATGAACGGTGTACTGAATCTGAGTGTCGTTGACGGTTGGGTCGGTGAAGGGCCTCAGCACGGTATCTCAGGCTGGCTGCTTGATGTCCATCATCACTATACAGACGCTCAGCAGCAAAACATGCATGATCTGCAGGCACTCTATAAAGTGTTATTCCACGAAGTGATACCCACGTTTTATAACAACAGGGACAGATGGGTGGATATGATGCGTGCCAGTATTGACATGTCCCACTACAAGTTCTCGTCGGTACGGATGATCAGGGAATATTACGAGTTAATGTATAGACGGGTGGAAGAAAACAAAGAAGCCGTCACGGCACCCTGGATGATAAAACACCGGCCGGGTGAGCGCTCACGGACCTACCATACCTAAGGAAAAAGGCACACCATGTGCCTTTTTTCTTGACTTTCTTAATGAGAGTTTTTATAGTTTTTTTATTCAAGGGTGTTGATTTATTCACACTGTCGTGCTAAAATAAAGTACAATCAAAAATGAAAACAGTTTTCATAATGCGGAAAACTAGATACAGCGATGTATCAAAACGGCGGGCGATGAAGCTCCCATAGACATAGGTAAGTCTACCCTTGTCTTTGGGAGTTTTTTGTTTGCAACAATAACAGGTTCAATGTACAGGAGGAAAAAAGATGCTAAGAGAAGGGGAGATCCGTATTCCGTCAGGTTGTGCCATCTGCGGGTTTATTAACCGTAAGGGAGATACGGTTTCAGGAGAAAAAATTATCCGGTCGATTGCTTTGATGCATGACCGGTCGAACGGACTGGGCGGCGGTTTTGCCGCCTACGGTATATACCCGGAGTTTAAGGATTATTATGCTTTTCATCTATTCTACGAAAACCATACCGTCAGGGAAGAAACAGAACGTTATCTGAACACACATTTCAACATGGAAATGGGTGGCCCGATACCGACACGGAAAACAAAGGGAATTAAAAACCCACCTCTTATCTGGCGCTATTTTGTGAAAGCCAAGCTTGAACTTCTCTATCAAAGTGAATTAACGGACAATGAGTATGTTGTTGAACGTGTTATGGAAATCAACAGTACCATGCCCGGTGCGTATGTTTTTTCCAGCGGGAAGAACATGGGAGCATTTAAAGGTGTGGGATACCCCGAAGATATCGGTGATTTCTATCGCCTTGACGAATATAACGGTTACATTTGGACGTCACACGGGCGTTTTCCCACAAATACACCGGGTTGGTGGGGCGGCGCCCACCCGTTTACACTTCTGGACCGGTCTGTTGTCCACAACGGAGAAATCTCATCGTATGATGCAAACCGCCGGTACCTGGAAATGTTTGGCTACAAGTGTACCCTGCAAACAGATACCGAGGCCATTACGTATATTTTCGATCTGTTGGTACGGAATCACGGGCTGCCCCTGGATGTGGCCGTCGCCGTCGTGGCCGCGCCATTTTGGACGGACATCGACAGAATGTCACAGGAAAAACAGAAACTCTACCGTGCCGCGCGTATTGTCTACTCCAGCCTGCTGGTAAATGGCCCGTTTAGTATCGTGCTTGGTTCATCCCGGGGAATTATGGCTTTAAATGACCGCATCAAGCTTCGTCCGCTGACAGCGGCAGAAAAAGGTGATTTTCTCTATGTGGCCAGTGAAGAATCGGCAATTCGCGAAATTTGTCCACAGCCCGATCGCGTCTGGATGCCAAGGGGTGGTGAGCCTGTAATCGGGGTACTGGAAGAGACAACGGCAAAAACAGAGACAAATGAAGAATACTATGTGCCTGCGGGGAAAAGAGCATCTCGCGCCTGAAGCCGCAGTGTGACCTGAAGGGAGGAAGGGCCATGGCATATACAAAAAGGCCGAAATTTAAGGTTGATCGGGACCGTGATCAGTGCATTGACTGTGGTGTTTGCGTACGGCAGTGTGCAAATGAGGTCCATCATGTTGACGAAGAAACCCGGGAAGTTTTATGCGACGCCACCGATTGTGTGAACTGCCAGCGCTGTGTAGAGCTATGTCCTACAGGCGCGCTTGGTGTCCGTCGCTTGCCGCAGGAGGAAAGCGGCAACGCCGCCTGGTCTGCAAGCGACATGCGCAACATCCGCGCGCAAGCCGAAAGCGGCGGCATTCTGTTGACGGGTATGGGCTGTGACCGTCCGCTCCCTAACTACTTTGACCGGATGATGTTAAACGCTTCGCAGGTGACAAACCCATCCATTGACCCGCTGCGCGAGCCCATGGAACTAAGGACATTCTTGGGACGCAAACCGGCCAAGCTGGAGCTGGATGATAAGGGAAACCCCAGGGATTTGCCTCCTCAACTGGAAATTGAAGTGCCGATTATGTTTTCGGCCATGTCGTTTGGTTCCATCTCGCTAAATGCAATCAAATCACTGGCTGCCGCTGCGGAGAGTGAAAACACCTTTTACAACACCGGAGAAGGCGGGTTGCACAAAGACCTCTACCGTTACGGAAAAAATACAATTGTTCAGGTCGCATCCGGCCGCTTCGGAGTTAACACTGACTTCCTCAACGCAGGGGCGGCCATTGAAATTAAAGTCGGGCAGGGCGCCAAGCCAGGCATCGGGGGACATTTACCCGGAGAAAAGGTGGGGAAAGATGTATCGGAGACACGGATGATACCCCTTGGGTCCGATGCCATATCGCCGGCCCCTCATCATGATATTTATTCTATTGAAGATTTAACGCAGCTGATTTTCTCGCTGAAGGAAGCAACTGAGTACAAGAAACCGGTGAGCGTAAAAATTGCTGCTGTACACAATGTGGCGGCCATCGCTTCCGGAATTGCCCGGGCCGGCGCCGATATTATCGCCATAGACGGCTACAGAGGGGGGACCGGAGCAACCCCGCTGCGTACCCGTGACCATGTGGGAATCCCCATTGAACTTGCTTTGGCTGCAGTGGATACACGCCTGCGTGATGAAGGTATCCGCCACGAAATTTCCCTGGTTGTTGGAGGCGGCATCCGGCACAGTGCCGATGTGATTAAGGCGATTGCCCTGGGGGCCGATGCAGTATATATTGCAACGTCTGCTCTGATTGCCCTTGGCTGCCATGTTTGTCAGAAGTGCTATACCGGAAAGTGCAACTGGGGGATTGCCACGCAAAACCCTGAGCTGGTAAAGCGGTTGAACCCCGAAATGGGCGCAAACCGTGCAGGTAACCTGATTCGTGCCTGGAAGCATGAAATCAAAGAGATACTTGGCGGCATGGGGATTAACGCGCTGGAAAGCCTGCGCGGCAACCGCCTGATGCTGCGCGGTGTGGGTATGACAGACAGAGAACTGCAGATTCTCGGCATTCGTGCCGCAGGTGAATAGGAGGCCACTACAGTGAAAAGAATCCATATCAAAGAAGAATACTGCATGGGCTGCCGGCTTTGTGAAATTCACTGCATTGCGGCTCACGGCATGTATAAGAACGACCTGGTGAGAACATTCAAGCGCGACAAAAACCGGCCTTCGCCAAGAATACTGATTGAACAAAGCGGTGAAACATGTTTTGCGCTGCCCTGCCGACAGTGCCGCGAGGCGCACTGTATACGCGCCTGCATCACCGGTTCCATGGTCCGGGATCTGCAGAGCGGTCTTGTCCAAAATGACCCCGACCGCTGCGTTGGCTGCTGGACCTGCATTGCCGCATGTCCGTATGGCGCGATTATACGTGAAGGCGGGCATATAAAAGTAGCAGCAAAGTGCGATCTGTGCGGTGACAATCCGCAGTGTGTCAGACACTGCCCCAATGAAGCACTTGTCTGTGAAGAAAGAGAAGAAGGGAGCGGACAGGATGAAGTATGTGATAATCGGTAATTCCGCAGCTGCCGTGGGTGCGGTTGAGGGGATACGGCAAAGGGATAAAGTCAACCCGATTACCATAATTTCAGACGAACCGCACCATACGTACTCCCGCCCCCTCATCTCGTATCTGCTCTCCGGAAAAGTTACTGTCGGGAAGATGGGCTACAGGCCCGCTGATTTTTACCGACAGAATCATGTGAATGTGCTGTTTGGAGAAAAAGCTGTCGGTATCGATACAAAACAGCAGAATGTTTTTTTGGCAGACAACGGCAGCGAGGCCTACGACCGCCTCCTGATTGCCACCGGCAGCCGCCCCGGCAGGCTTGCCATCCCCGGTATCGACAAAAAAAATGTCTATACGTTATATACCATGGACGATGCCCTGCGGCTCAAACAAACCGCCCGCGCAGGGATGAAGGGTGTTGTACTGGGCGCAGGTCTGACAGCTATTAAGGCGGCAGAAGCTCTTGTGATGCTGGGGGTGGACACAACGCTTGTGGTCAGGAGCAGGATCCTGCGCAATTTCCTGGATGATAGTGCAGGCAGTTTGCTGGGCAGGCATCTTGTCCAAAGCGGCCTGAGACTGGCAGTAGGCAGTGAACCTGCAGAAATCGCCGGCAATGAAGCGGCAGAAAATGTGGTTTTGACAGACGGGCGGTTTTTGCCCTGCGATTTCGTGGTAAGTGCTGTGGGAATTGAAGCAAATACCGCTGTGGTTGCCGGCTCTCCTGTACATGTGGACCAGGGTATTCTTACCGATGAGCGGATGCAGACCAATGTTCCCCGGCTCTATGCTGCGGGTGACGTGGCCCAGGGATGTGACCTGCTGTCGGGGACACAGCGCATTATTCCGCTGCTTCCTGTTGCCTATGCCCAGGGCGAGACGGCCGGTCGGAACATGGCAGGCGATGATGCCGTATATGCCGGGATGGGGATGAATGCAGTCAGCTTCTTTGGACTGCCCATCATCAGCGCAGGCCTGATTCACGGCAAAGACGATGACGAAATCTGTCTGCATACGAAGGAACATCAGAATCAATACCGCAAACTGACCTTCCGCAACGGACGACTGATTGGATTTATACTGGTTGACAGGATTGACCGGGCCGGAATATTAACCTGGTTGATTCGTGAGAAGATTAATATTACCCCGTTTAGGCAAAGCCTCCTGGACGGAACGTTCAATCACGCACACCTTCCTGCCGCTCTGCGCAGGGAAAAGCTATCCGCTGCTACCTAGGCGGCATCTTGGAAAAGAGGAGTGGTCTGTATGGTTACCATTGATGCCCGCGGTGTGTATTACATGCACCTGAATAAGCGCATACGCCAGGCGCTGAAAGACGGCGCAGATGAAATTGTACTGAAAAATGTAAACGGGCAGCGTTATATCGCCGATGCTGTACGTGGCAATGTTAAGTTAATGATTGAGGGAATTCCCGGCAACGACCTGGCTGCCTACATGGACGGTCCGCAGGTTGTCGTGAAGGGCAATGTGCAGGATGCCGTGGCCAACACGATGAACGGGGGAACCATTCTGATTCATGGCGATGCCGGCGATACACTGGGCTATGCCATGCGCGGCGGGGAAGTGTTTATTCACGGCAATGTAGGTTATAGAGTAGGAATCCATATGAAGGAATACAAGGACCAAATTCCTTTAATCGTAGTTGGCGGCAAAACCGGTGATTTTCTCGGTGAGTATATGGCCGGCGGGAAAATTGTCGTCCTGGGACAGCCGGACGGGTTGGAGCCTATTGGCAATTACTGCGGCACAGGGATGCACGCAGGCGTCATGTATATACGCGGAGATGTTCCCAACTATAAACTCGGGCGCGAAGTGCAGAAAAGCGAACCGAACGAAGAAGACCTGGCTTTTTTATCTGAAACCATCGGACGCTTCAGGGTATATTTTAACCTTCCGGAAAAAGAAACGGAAAATATGCATTTCACCAAACTGACTCCATTGGGCAGCCGACCCTACGGGAATATGTACGTCAAGTGCTAATGAAAGGGAAGACCAGGGCATCAGCTGTGATGTCCTGCTCTTTTTATTCTCTTCGTTTAGCAGGAAATCGTCTATATGAGTCGAAATTCACTTGTAAACGCAGGCGGGAGTGAGTAATATGCGAAAAAAGCTGCCTTTTACAGAGTATGTTTCATACAGCTACCAGGAGTTATTGGACTCTGAACTGAAACGTGCATACAGGGGGAAACAGTTTTTCTCCCTTGCCCTGCTTACCTTTTCCACGGGTACTAAAGCCGGCAGGGCCGTAAATGTTCTCCAGGACACTCTACGCGATACCGACACAGTCATTCGTCACGGGGAAAGCGGGTTCCTTATTTTTCTGCCAATGACAAACAAAGAAGGTGCCAACCATGTGGTCGACCGGTTGCGTAATGCTTTCGAGTCTGCTGATTATCTCGATGAGAGCGCGGGAAACACAGATTTTTCGGTAAAAGCTGTGACATTTCCTGAAGACGGTGACAATAAAACCGCGCTTCTTGCCCGGCTGGATAGCAGTCTTTAAGAGGCAAAACTTTTATGCTTTCGTCATACAATATGTCATGGGAGGTTAAACCATGAAGAAGTTCTGGCGGGGTTTCTGGCAGGTGGCAGATCCGAAAATCTGGATTGCTTCCCTTGTCCCGATGGCGGTTGGTGGTGCGCTGGCCTATGGTATGACAGGCAGATTCAGCTGGTATTGGTTTCTTGTCAGTGTTCTTGGTGTCTTTTTTATTGAGATCGGTAAGAACGCGGCAAACGACCTGGCAGACTACCGCACCGGTGTTGACCTGATGGTGGCACCGGATAAAAGGACGCCCTTCAGCGGGGGAAAACGCGCTATTGTCGACGGCAACCTGACGATGCCGCAGGCCGCACTGATTACAGTGATTACTCTTGGCGCAGGCAGTGCTATCGGCTTTTACATCGCATTGTTGAGGGAACCTGCCATACTCTGGATTGGCATCAGCGGCCTGTTTTTTGCTGCCGCCTACAGTCTGCCGCCGTTCAAACTGTCATACCGTGGGCTGGGAGAAATGGTTGTGGGAATTACCTTTGGCCCGCTGATTGTAAGCGGTGCGTTTGTGGTGCAGACACACTTTTTTTCTCCGGAGGTTTTCCTGGCTTCTTTACCAATCGGATTTTTAATTGCCGGCGTCCTGTTTATCAACCAGTATCCTGATTTCGAGGCCGACATGCAGGGAAATAAACGAAACTGGGTTGTCCGCCTCGGCAAATCCAGGGGACTGAGGGTATACAAAGCACTCTTCTTATGTGCTTTTCTTTCCCTGTTTATCCTCTTTGCCATCACGCACAACCCCTTCTGGCTGCTTTCCTTTATTACTTTGCCCCTATTCATCCGGGCGGCAAAGACGGCGGCCAGATACAGTGATGACATTCCAAACTTTATCCAGGCAAACGCCAACACTATTAAAGCATATCAACTGACCGGCCTGACGATGGTTCTCGCCGGTATCCTGACCCGGTATTTTAGTGTGTAATTAAATCAAAACCGCCTGCCCGGCGGTTTTTTATTTTGCATAAACTGCTATTCTCCGAATAAACAAGGGAACAAAGAGCATAATAATCAATTATATCGAGAAACAGGTGAGAGAATGGCTGAAGATTACAGTTTGGAACCGTTTGAAAAACCGTCTGAGGCGGAACAGGCATTTACTTCAACCACCAGCAAAAAAAACCTGAGCGGTGTCAGAGGAAGGGCATCACGAACAGGGCGTAAGGGAGCCGTAATGACCCCGGTAGATTTTTTGCGCGGTAAAGACAAAAAAGAATATATGAAAAACAGCGAGGTGAGAGTGTATAATATGTATGATGAGCAAGTATTGCCTTACGAAGAATTCAAAGAACTGCCCGTTGACAAGCAGGTTGTATTAATGACAAAGTGGCGTGAAGATGTGGGAACAAATAATATTATCAAAGAAATGAAAATCTCGCGTAAAAAGTTTTATTCCGAAGTATTAAAAAATTTGGGTATTGAAACCAAACCCCGGGGCCGCAGGCCCAAAAAAGAAGAGGAAGCAGAGGCAGCTGCGGCAAATGAGCCCCAGGTCCAACAGGATGACAGGGATGAAAAAGAAGGACTTATGCTGCTTTTAGCCGGAAAGTACGACGGGCAGACCCTGGCAAACCGTTTTGCCCGACTGGCCCGGGTATTTGATAACAACGGAGAATATGAAATAAAGGTAGAAGTCAGGGAAACCAGCAGATAGAAAAAAAGCGAACCGTCATGGTTCGCTTTTTTCTTATACCTTGGTAATATTTCTGCCATAGAAGATTTCCAGCATTTCTTTTTTAAGCCGTTGTTTGATCTTGCGACGTTCTTTGGGCGCCAGATCTTTTTTGGAGATACCGAACAGGTAATTGTCCAGATCGAATTCCTGCAAAATCATCTTGGTATGAAAAGTATTTTCCTGGTAGACATTAACGTCCATGGACTGATACTTTTCTTTTGTACTGCCGGGAATATAGTTTTGAATGGAATTGATTTTATGGTCGATGAAAAACTTTCTGCCGTTTACATCACGGGTAAAGCCTCTTACACGATAGTCGATGGTCATGATATCCGACTCAAAACTGTGAATCAGATAGTTAAGTGCTTTTAGCGGAGAGATGTGCCCGCAGGTGGATACATCGATGTCGGCGCGGAAGGTGCTGATCCCGTCGTCGGGATGGCTCTCCGGGTAGGTGTGCACTGTGATGTGGCTTTTGTCAAGATGTCCAACCACAGAACTGGGCAGCGGTCCTGGAGACTCATGTTCCGTTTGTTCCGTATACTCGTGCCCTTCAGAAATCAGAATGGTTACACTGGCTCCCTGCGGGTCATAGTCCTGCTTGGCTATGTTGAGGATGTTTGCGCCGATAATTTCCGACACATTTGTCAATATACCTGTTAACCGTTCGGCATTATACTGCTCGTCAATATAATCAATATAGCCCTTGCGGTCTTCGGGTGTTTTGGCGTAACAGATATCATACATATTGAAACTGAGTGATTTGGTCAGATTATTGAATCCGTATAGTTTCAGCTTTTTAAATGATTTGATTTCCATAGGACACTTCCCATACTCTTTTTTTTAGTATTCTCTACCCTGACCCTATTATAAACTAAAATCCATTTGCGCGGCCACATTTCTGACCCATTTTTTAGAATAGAGCCTTCTTAATCCCAGCGTCATTTTAAAAATCTCCTCAAGTGAAACCAGAGCCATGACGTGGTATATGGGGAGCCGCCAGACAAGGCCGGCCAAAAATGCAAGCGGTACGGCAATTAGCCAGATTCCGCCCGAATCCAGAAAGAACGTGAATATCGTGTCGCCGCCGCTGCGCAAAATGCCGATGATATTTATCAGATTAAAAACCCGGGCCGACAAAAACAGAGCATAGACAACCAGAATCTGTGAGGCCAGAATTTTAATTGATGCGTCTACATTGTAACCAGACACCAGCCAATCCGAGGAGAAGAAGATGCCCGATCCGATTAAAAGGGCGAGGGCAGGGCCCAGCACAGCAAACTTCTTAGCGCAAAAGAACGCCTTGTCTTCCTCACAGGCGCCGATCTGGTTGCCCAGCATGACGCCGCAGGCGTTGGCAATCCCGATAAACAGCACAAATGAGATATTCTGAATCGGTAACGCCATCTGAACTGCAGCAAATGTTTCCTCTCCCATTCGGGCGTATGCGGCAGTACACATCATCGTCCCCAACGCCCAGCTAAATTCGTTGAGGATTACAGTATAACCGGTTCTGAAAAAGCGTTTCACGAACGGCCAGGTAATATTGGCCATGTTTTTAAGTTTGCCGGCCAAAACATAATTGTAACGATAGATGATAAACAACAGAAGCATCACTTCCACAGACCGCGAGAAGACCGTTGCATATGCAGCACCTTTTACACCCAGCTGGGGAAAGCCGTAATTACCGAATATCAGAAGATAATTTAGCAGGGTGTTGCAACACAGGGAAAAGGCGCTGACAAACATTGGCAGCTTCGCCTGTTCCACACTGCGGGAGAGGAAGCTGTAGGCAAACGTAATGGATGTGACCAGATAACTAAAGGCAACAATGCGCAGGTAATCGGCTCCCAGTGCGATCACGGCATTATTACTGATAAACAACTGCAAAATCAACGATGGAAAAAAATAGGCGCCCACGGTAAACACAAGAGCAGCGGCACTGCCGGTAACTACGGCTATACCTAATACGCGGTGGATACTGTTGATGTCCCGTTTCCCCCAGAACTGTGAAACGAAGATGGATGCGCCGCTGTAGGTCCCGAACAGGGAAAGGACCAATAAAAAAAAGAGTTGATTGGCCAATCCGACGGCCGCCAGTTCTGACTGGCCCAGTTGTCCAATCATGATTGTATCTACCATATTCAGTGACGTTGCCACCAGGTTTTGCACCGTAATTGGCAGCGCCAATTTAAACATCGTCCTGTAAAATTCCCTGCCGCTGATCAAATGTTTCATCGTCCGCCATTCCTTTGCCATGCACTGTGAAATTTATCTATATTAAATATAGCAGATTTAAAGGAAAAAGGAAGTCTTAATATTTAAGTCTATTTTCCTACATATTCGGAAATAGTAAAAATATAAACACCAAGAGAAAAGAGAGGATAACAAATGCATTTTTTTTTCAAAAATATAAGTCTGCAGAAAGAAAGCAGCAGCAAATTGATGCCCGGGAAGCATTTGTCATCTGGGATATCTTAAATTCAAAATATATGATGATAGAAAGGCTGCAAATCTGGGAATGTTTTACCCATGACAAGGATTTGGCTGTCGTTATTGGGGTGTTAAAAAAGCCTTTGATGAAGA
This sequence comes from Bacillota bacterium, assembly GCA_033549345.1. GTDB lineage: Bacteria > Bacillota > Dethiobacteria > Dethiobacterales > Dethiobacteraceae > JAWSUT01. The sequence goes on from JAWSUT010000009.1 coordinate 38,239, forward strand.
ATATTAACATTCTGGAGACGATGATGGAGAGATACTCAATTGACTCGCCAGACAGACAGCGAAGCAGCACACGTACACCGGCAAACCCCAAGGTATTAACCGACGAATTTATTGCACTTGATATTTTTTTCTATATGCAGGAGCATGTGGAAAATTTATTAAAAGCCATACGTGAGACGGTAACCAATGATTCTGTTCGTAAAGAAATGAAGAAAATGGCTGTTCGGACAATTGAGGAAACAGACAATATTATTGTATATCTTAAGCAGAAGGGCTGGATCGCCAAGCCACCTCTTTACCGTAACCTGCCTGGAGATGTCACTGACGAAATCTGTCTGTGTGAAGTCGCAAATCTCTGGGACCATCTGACATATCGTTATGATAACAGGAAAACAACCGAGATATTTTTAAAAAGCTCGCACGATGTAGACCTCAAACTGGTATTGCATATGGGCACCAAACAGTTAAACGCGCAAATTAAGGCCCTGGAGTCCGAAGTAAAGAGGTATGGACTGCCGATGCCTAAACGGCCCGGCAAGTTTACACAGGAGCTGACTGACTTACAAATACTTGCCGATGACCATATTTACCGTGTCCTGTTAGCGTCGTTGCAGGGCGCGGCCATCCTGCATGCTCAGTCCTTTAAGCAATGCACAGTTAACGACCGGATTCGTGAATTCTTTAAAGAGCTGCTGATCCAAGAAATGAACATGCTTGACAGATTCATTAAGCTCGGTAAGGTCAAAGGCTGGCTGAATCCGGCCCCGACGTATGGTCCGTGACAGACTAATAACAGGTGGGGTGAAAGATAAATGGAGAAATCAGCACTGATTCATAAACTAAACTGGTTTTACAGTCTGGAATTAAATCAGGTCCAGCTCTACACAGAACAAAGCCGGCAGACAAACGATCTTTATCTGCAAAAAACGCTTCAGAGGGTGGCGCAGATTGAACAGAGCCATGTAGACAATCTTCGCGAACAAATCATAGTTCTTGGTGGAAAACCCACCGTGCTCGGAGAAGCGGTGGCACCCTTATCAGGAAAGGCCGCCGGCTTTATTACGGGAAAAACCGGTTTAATCAGCATGCTTAAGGCCAATATCGATCTGGAAGAAAAAGCGATGAAAGATTATAAAGATTTCCTGGTCAGAGCCGGAGGGGACCAGGCGTTATTTGACCTGCTCTGGAGTAACCTAATCGATGAAGATATTCATACGGCCTGGTTTCTTAATAAAGTCCGAGAACTGGAAGAATTGGAGTCAGCACCGGTTTAACGTAGAGAATTCATTGCCTTTTGCCCGTCAACAACACCGGACCCCTGGTCATTGGTACCATATCCGTTAAGCTGACGAGCTGTTTGCATGAGTAAGTCTCTGAGATCGTCAGGTGTCAGTTCCGGATTCATTACCAGCAGCTGGGCTGCAAGGCCGGCACAGACAGGTGTGGCCATTGACGTGCCTGAAAGCGAAGTGTGCCACTGGTCTACCCGAGTCTCTTTGTTTTGTTTGTCAATAAATGATCCCGGTGATCTAAGGGCAATGATGTTTACTCCCGGCGCCAGGACATCGGGCTTGGGCAGGTCGTCAATGGTAGGGCCCCTGCTTGAAAATGAAGCAATGGAATCATCATCAGTTTCGGCGGTGTTCCGGTCACTCGCTGCTCCCACAGTAATTATAATCGGGCTAATACCCGGGGAATTGACTGTACGGGGTTCCGGCCCGCTGTTGCCGGCCGCTGCCAGAACTGCAATTCCGGAATGCCACGCTTTTTCCACCGCCTGACAGACCGGATCGTCTTTGTAAGACTGATACGCATCGCTGCCCAATGAGAGATTGATAATCCTGATTTGCAAGCGTTCTTTTTGATCTATACACCACTGAACTCCTTCAATAACTGTGGACAGGCTTCCGGAACCGACTTTACTTAAAACTTTAACTCCTACAATCCAGGCTTCCGGTGCAGGACTTTTATAAAGGTTTCCCGACGTTTCGCCGCTTGCAGCCGCGCACCCGCAGACGTGTGTTCCGTGACCGTTATCATCGTACGGATTATCCTTATTTTTCACAAAATCCCTGAATGCTTTAATTCGTCCACTAAGATCCGGATGATCATAAACTCCGGTATCGAGTACCGCAATGGTTACTCCCTTGCCGGTATATCCGCTTTCCCAAAGTGTGTCTGAATTTATGGTGGGAGATGCAACATCCAGCACGGCACGCACGTCCCCGTCATACCAGACCTTTTTTACTTCTTCTTTTTGCACCAGCCTCTGCAGGCTTTGCGCGTTTACGCTGCTGCTAAATGAATCAATCAGACGTAAGTCCCGCTTCATTTTGCATCCCGCAGATTGAGCAACGGATTGAACCGACAGGACACCAATATAATTTTCATCAAGCTGAACGATGACCGGTATTTTATGCCACCTCCGCTTAAAGGCCCGAACAGGTTTACTGACAAAGCAGGGTGTATTCCGGGTCGGGCGGTACCAACCCAGTATCTGCCTGCGTAACGCTGGACAAAGTTTGTTGGCATGACTCCGTACCCAGTTAATCTCCTGAAAAACCATGAAAATCCCTCCGCATATTGTTTACAGTACAATATGACGGAGCCGCAACGATTGCCCCTCCGGGGTTATTTTTTTTGTCAGGCAAAGACGCAGTACACACATTATGGTATATTATGGTCATAACCTGTCCCACCTGCAGCATATACAGTATGGACAGGCTAAATCAAAGGAGAGGTTGTATGTATATGTTTAAAAGATACTGTGTTTTTCTTCTGTTTGTCTTTTTACTGCTGGTAACGGGCTGTGCAGCAGAGAACACCATGACACCGGAAGATACGGTATCGCAATATATTGAATTCTGGTCCGCAAAAAATTTTGCGGCCATGTATCCGCTTTTATCTGTGGAGGCAAAGAAGGGAATCACTCCGGAGGCTTTTACAGAGAGGTTCAAAACCATCTCAGATGGAATCGGACTGAATTCAGTGGTGCTGCGGGAAGTAACAGTAGATGAGGCGCAGACAGAAGACGACACCACCGTTGTTCGCTATACCCTGGATTTCTTTACGGGGACCGTGCCTCAGTTTTCCAAGGATTACACTGCCTCCCTGCAAAAAGATGAATCGGGCTGGCTGGTGGACTGGGAACAGGGACTGATTTTTCCCGGACTGACAGAGGAAAAAACCATTAAAGTTTTGCGACGCAAGCCACAGAGAGGCCGGATTACGGACAGAAATAGCGCTGTCATTGCCGCGCAGGGAACGATCCGTGAAATTGGAGTAGTCCCGGGAAAAATAGAACATGAGCCCCTGCTGCTTTCCGGGTTGGAGCAACTGCTGGAAATGAGCAGTGAGGCAATCAGGCAGAAGTATACACAGTCCTGGGTACGGCCGGATATGTTTGTGCCCATAAAGAAAATAACGGAGAGTTTCTGGCAGGAGAATGCGGAACACTTTTTAGCTCTAAAAGGAGTGATGATTAACCGGACGGAAGACCGCGTTTATGATATGCCGCGCTCCCTGGCCCAGACTGTGGGTTATGTGTCGGAAATCGGCCCGGAAAAACTGGAAATGATGAAACCCCTTGGCTACCGTGCCGGTGATCAAATCGGCACCATGGGCATTGAGTCTGTTTTTGAGGGCGAGTTGGCAGGGACAATTGGCTTTACCATTGTCATGGCAGAAGATGGCCAGGAGGCAGAACCGGTAGCTGAAATACAGGCTGTTGACGGAGGGGACCTCCGTCTCACGCTGGACAAGAGGTTGCAGGATGTACTTGACGGCGCTCTTGGACGTCATAGCGGGAGTGCAGTGATTCTCAACGTCCAAAACGGGGAACTGCTTGCCGTGGCCAGCAAACCAGGGTTTGACAGCAACCTGTTTTCCCTGGGGATTACGCCGATTCAGTATAGTAAACTTCAGTCTTTGGATAGTCCGTTTATTAACCGTACTTTTAGCGGACTTTTGCCACCCGGTTCGGCATTTAAGCCGTTTACCGCATTGATGGGGTTAAGTGAAGAGGTCTTTAACCCTGACGAGCCCTGGGATACGCCCATACAGTGGCAAAAAGATGCCGCCTGGGGCGGCTATCGTGTCACACGCGTTGAACGGCCGTCCGGGCCTGTGGATTTAAGTAGAGCAATGAAATACTCTGACAATGTCTACTTTGCCGATCTCAGCCTAAAAGTCGGCTGGGACAAATTCATTAGTTATGCCGAGCGGCTCGGTTTTTCTAAAGATCTTCCCTTGGCTATGCCCACTAAAAGTTCACAGCTTTTAAAAAGCTCACAGCGTGAACCGCTGTTGGCCGACTCCGGGTTTGGCCAGGGGGAACTGCAGGTAACACCGCTCCACATGACCTTGATGTACGCTGCAATAGCCAGAGGTGATGGAAGCATCCCGGCCGGGCGGATTATTGACGAAGGAGAACCTGCAGTATGGCAAGAAACCGGATTCTCACCGGATCACATTGCTCTTATTGATGATACCCTTCTGGCCTCAGTCAGCGACCCGGATGCAGTAGGTTTTGTCGAAGTTAGCTCTGCATACGGGATGAGAGGTAAAACCGGTACTGCTGAAATTACGGCAGAGCGGCAAATTGGCTGGTTTGTATGTTATTTTGATGATTACGTCCTGGTGGTGGCACTGGAAGGAGACGCGACGATGACCAGCAAGCAGGCAATCAAAGTGGCCATGATGATACTTGAGCACGGATTTTAATAATCAGGCTCTGTTACGGGATACTAAGCAATAAGGGTAATTCCGTAAAGGGAGCTGGTCAGATGAGGGTGCTTGAAAGAATCAGTAAAGCTTTTCAGAATTCGTATGAGAATGCCGAAATGATTGGCCAAACCAGAACAGTATTGTGGCAGCTGGAAGCCGAAATGAAAGAACTGCCTGAACATTTCTCCTGTCTGACGCGGGAACAGTTTCTGATTTATGTCCAGAGCCGGCTGCAAAAAAATATTCCCAATCTGCCAATGGATAAGCGCGTCGAGTGCCTGGAAGAAGCAGAAAGGCTCTATCGCTACCTGAAGCATTAAAAAACCGGTACATCAATGTACCGGCTTTTTGCTAGTTTGGAATATGACAGCCGAGGCAATCATCATAGGAAACGTTACTCGGGAACATTGCGTCGTGGGAGGGGACGATATCCTCATGACAGCTTAGGCAGAAAGAATAGCTTCCGCCGGTGGGGTGAGGAGTGTTCGGAGCGCCACCGTGGCAGTCCATACAGTCATCAAAGTAACCAAATGTATCTTTGTGCCAGTCAACTTCTTTTCTGTGGCATACATCGCAACTGGTGTCTGTGTTCACTTCATGGCTCACCAACTCGGGGCCTGCGGCAGTTTGCTTGGGAGCCAGCAGAACACCGCGGACAAATACGGCAAAAACAGCCATTACAACAATTGAAAACAGGAAAAATTGCATAGTTTTCTTATCCATATGTACCTCCTATTGTGAGATTATATATGATTCCAACAAAAAAGTATTCTACCTAAATTGGGAATACCCTGCATGATTTTGATATTTTTCACAAACAAGTTAAAAACCTATAAATATATCTGAGTATGTGTATTTATAATTGACATATGCCCATAATAAACTTATAATTAAAAATACAAACAGGAGGTTAGCCATGATTATCGCTCTTCCCACAACGGATAACGGCAAGAAAATTTCCGGTCACTTCGGCCGCAGCTGCAAAGCTTTTACAGACCTGAGTGAGACAGGCAAAACTGTTCTTCTTACAGCTGAGTTGGATTGCGATAAAGCCGTCAGCGATTTTCTAAATGACGGGCTGCAGACACATACTGACTCCTTCTGCGGATGTGATCACTAAAACAGAGGAGGTGAAGCGCTTATGCCGGGATTTGACGGGAAAGGGCCAAAAGGCCGCGGCGCAATGAGCGGCCTTGGCAGGGGATACTGTCTTAAGCCGGTCACAAAAGAAGAGAAAAATATGCTGACCAAACGAGCTAAGGGGGCATTCCCAACCGGAAAGCTGCGCAACCAAAAGAAGACACCGGGGACAGGTTAACTGTCTTCATTTTTTTACCCTGATGTAAGGTTATCATGGCCGATGACATGCGATATGAAGACAGTGGAACCTGTCCCCGCGTCTTCATTTTTTATATTAGTTTAATCAGAATAGCATTTCTTTCGCATACAAACACTAGCGACAAGAAAAGCAGAAAGGAGTTTTTATGATGCCGGCGATTACCGCAAACATACTTATTGGACGCTCTTCAACAAAAGACGGTGTTTACGCCACACATTCCATGTATCTGATTGAAGAGGAAAAACCGGTCTGGTTTCTGCAGGAAACCGGAATCGAGGAGACCGGGTTAAACGGTTCCTGCGTAACTTGGGTTCCGCGCCGGGAAAGTATACTGGAAAACGGATTGTTAATGATTGCTCTGTATGTTGTCAAAAGTAAAGAAATCGTTGAGCTGGCAGACAAATATCTGCATTCTGTGGGTGGGGACAAAGCCGACCTGAATACAGATATCGTTAAAAACAATCTTGAGGAACTGCGTAAAATCTGTCGAAGGCAAAAGATGGGTAGAAAGCTTGTGATCACTGTTATGGAAGGTTCGGCCCTTAGCAGTGAACTGCATCTTCTGGAAAATTACAGTGTTCCTGTGGAAGTCTGCACTCCGCAGTATTCAAGGCGACCCAAAGACCAGGGGTATGACTATACAGTGGCCGGTTCACTGCAACAGGCAGAGAATCCGATTCAAATCCGGCATTAATCATCATTCAAAAAAAAATAAAGGAAATGCCAGGTAAGGAAAGAATAGCTTACATACAGGAGGTGATACCCATTAGTGTAGAAAACACGGCAAAAGAACTGGCAAAGGCCATTAAAGAAACGGATGAATATGCCAATCTTAATTCGGCCCATGCCAGAATTAAACTTGATCCAACTGCCCAGGACCTGATTTCCCAGATGGAAACGAGCCAACAAACGATTCAGCAGGCGCAGATGCAGGGGCAGCCTGTGGAAGGTGACATTCAGCAGCTGCAGCAACTGCAGCAGCAAGCCATGCAGAATGAAACATTAAAACAGCTCTTTCAGGCACAGGAGGCCTTTGGTAAGGTGATGGAAGAAGCCAACAAAGTGATTAACCAGGAACTCTTTAGCTAAAAAAAAAGCCTGACTGCTCAGTGACGCAGTCAGGCTTTTTGATATCTATAAGGGTTATCGCTCTCCCAGATAAAGCGCGAGGGCAGGTTTACTTTCATCAGTTGCCGGCTGACTGTTTTCGTTACCTATAACCCACCTGTTATTTTCATAGACAAGCAATACTTCAGTATGGGCCATTGTATCATAATCATAGGGGGCCAAAAATTCCATTGTAATTCTGCCCTCTTCGCGTGAAAGAACCTGAGCGTCCTCAATAAACTCCGGTTTCCACAGCGGGAAGGCAAAACCCATTTCATAGCCCCAGTCCCAAAGGTGTTCCTCGTAGAATTCCCTGAACTGGTTGTCTGTAATGTCCTCCGACCAATACTGTATGAGTTCACTTCGTACCTGAGTCCAGGATAACTTTTCTTTGTTTTCCAGTTCTGCTTCAAACGCAGCAGTAAATATGTCCACGGCGGCGGCATGAGCCTGCGAAGCCAGTGTAAAAGCTTCTTTGTCGGATAGTCCGTCGACAGAAGAAGTCATATGTATACCCGGTTCTGGTTTCATATCACGCTTTTCCTGCGTAACCGTGATATTTTCCCCACCCCGTCCAAGAACAAGGAGTAATAGAGTGATAACAATAACTGCACTCATCGCTTTTCTGTTCATGGAAGAACTCTCCTATCTCTGCAGTAAATTAAAAGTTGTCTTAGGTATAGTATAACGAACTTCCGGCATCTAAATGTTTATTTACTATTAACAGATAGTGAAGTTTAGATAACATTTTATGCAAGTGAGTCGCTTAGGATATGCACTGTAACAGAACGTCATATTTATTACCGGAATCCGGCAGAATAGATAAAAAATAAATTTGTAGATGCTTTATTGACGCCTGGCAGATATAATTCTGTTAAGAGGTAAAGAGAAGGGGAGATGCTTATGCCTGACAACCGGGATATTCAAGCCGCGATGACAATTAAGCTGGACAGCGAACTGCCCGAGATACCCGCATTCGTTGACGATGTCAGAAGAGCGCCGCACAGGGGCTTTACATTGAATCAGCTGCAGACTGAAATTGCACTCAAGAATGCACTGCGTTATGTACCCGAGGAGCTTCACGAAGTTCTGGCTCCCGAGTTTTTAAACGAGCTGGTGACAAAAGGCAGGATATATGGCTACAGGTTCAGGCCTCCGGGACCAATTAAAGGCCAACCAATTGATGAATACAAAGGGAACTGCATCGAAGGCAAAGCATTCCAGGTGATGATAGATAATAACCTGGATTTCGACGTGGCGCTTTACCCTTATGAACTGGTCACTTACGGTGAGACGGGTAAAGTCTGTCAGAACTGGATGCAATACAGACTTCTGAAAAAATATCTGGAAGCCATGACAGACCACCAGACGCTCGTAGTTGAATCCGGTCACCCGCTGGGATTATTCCGCTCAAAGCCCGACAGCCCACGTGTAATTATCACCAACGCACTGATGGTCGGCATGTTTGACAACGTCAAAGACTGGGATATTGCAGAACAGATGGGTGTTGCCAATTACGGCCAGATGACAGCCGGAGGCTGGATGTATATCGGTCCGCAGGGGATTGTCCACGGGACGTTTAACACTCTGCTGAATGCAGGGCGCCTTAAGCTGGGGCTGCGTGATGATGAGGACCTCAGAGGTGTGATTTTCATCAGCAGCGGGCTTGGCGGGATGAGCGGAGCCCAATCGAAGGCCGTGGAAATAGCCAACGGCGTCGGCATCATTGCCGAGGTTGACTATTCGCGGGTACAGACACGCTATCAGCAGGGCTGGGTTGGCAAGGTATCGGCAGACCTGGAAGAAGTGTTTCGCTGGGCAGCCGAATATGCTGCAGCCAAAAAGGCGGTTTCCATCGCCTACCATGGCAATATTATCGACCTTCTGGCTTATGCCGTGGATAAAAATATTAAAATAGACCTTCTCTCCGACCAGACATCATGCCATGCTGTCCACGAGGGCGGCTACTGTCCGCAGGGCCTGACCTTCGCCCAAAGAACAGAAATGCTGCGGACAGAGAGAGCGAGGTTTAATCAGTTGGTTGATGAATCTCTGGCAAAGCATTTTGAACTCATTAAAGTGCTTGTTAGCCGGGGAACCTATTTCTTCGATTATGGCAACGCGTTTTTAAAAGCCGTGTTCGATGCAGGCGTAAACGAAGTCTCTAAAAACGGTGTTGACGAAAAAGACGGCTTTATCTTCCCGTCGTACGTTGAGGATATCATGGGCCCGGAACTTTTTGACTATGGCTACGGTCCCTTCCGTTGGGTGTGCTTATCCGGTGAGCACGAAGATTTGCGCAAAACCGACCACGCGGCAATGGATTGTATTAACCCGAACAGAAGAGGGCAGGACAGGGATAACTACGTCTGGATCCGGGATGCAGAAAAGCATAAGCTGGTCGTGGGCACACAGGCCAGAATTCTCTACCAGGATGCCATGGGCAGAACCAGAATCGCACTGCGCTTCAATGAAATGGTGCGCAACGGTGAAGTGGGTCCGATAATGCTGGGCCGAGACCACCATGATACCAGTGGAACCGATTCACCTTTCCGGGAAACAGCAAATATCAAGGATGGCAGTAATGTGATGGCGGATATGGCAACACAGTGCTTTGCAGGCAACGCGGCCAGGGGGATGAGTCTGGTTGCGCTGCACAACGGCGGCGGTGTCGGCGTCGGCAAAGCAATTAACGGCGGTTTCGGACTGGTTCTTGACGGCAGCGAGCGGGTTGATACAATCTTAAATTCAGCTATGCCCTGGGATGTAATGGGTGGTGTAGCCCGCAGAGCCTGGGCCAGAAATGAGAACTCTATTACCACCAGCATGGAATATAACCAGGAAAACAAGGGAACCGACCATATCACGCTGCCCTTTATACCCGATGAAAAACGGATCAAAGAACTGGTAGCTGCAGTTTTTGATAAAAAGTAAATACCAGCCTGTTCGTTTTGCATATGCAAAGCGGAAAATATCCCGCAAAAAAAGGTTCGTGGAGAAGAGCCGCGAACCATTTTACAATAGTGCGCACGGATTCGTTTCCGCGCAGGTTTAAGGAGGACGTTATGGATAATCTGACAGTAAAAGAATTTACTTTATCGGTGGCATCAAACGAACCGGCACCAGGCGGAGGCAGTGTTTCTGCGCTTGGCGGATCCCAGGCTGCTGCCCTGCTTGCCATGTACTGCCGTCTCAGTCTGGGCAAGAAAGGCCTGGAAGACGTCCAGGAGAGCATGCAGGACGTCTCCCGCCGGGCCGAAGAAATAATGGCTAGCCTGCTGAGGGCCATTGCCGAGGACACCGCTGCATTTAACGAAGTGGTGGCGGCTTTTAAGTTGCCAAAGGATAACGACGAACAAAAGACGGCCAGAAAGGCCGCCGTTCAGGCAGCGTTTGAAAAAGCGGCCCGTGTTCCTTTGGACGTTGCCGAACAATGCTTGCAAATCATGGAGCTGATAGCCCACGTGGTAGGGAAGGGGAACAACTCCGCCATCACCGACATCGGTGTGGCCAACCTTCAGGCCTGGTCCGGCTTACAGGGGGCCCTTTACAATGTGGAAATCAATCTCACATCCCTCAAAGATGCAGACCTGGTCAGTGAACTAAAGAGCCATGTGGAGCGCATCAGAGCCCGGGGTGCACAGCTTTTCCGCATGAACGCCGACGTTGTGGAAAATCTGCTGAAAGGGGAGTAGATTATGCAGCAAATTATACAAAGCGCCGTTAACTTCAGTGAAGGGCGGCGGACGGAAATTATCGATGCGGTTATTGCAGCGGTCAGAGCGACGCCCGGTGTAACCGTTCTTGACTATTCCCATGATCATGATCACAACCGCTGTGTACTGACGTTTGCCGGCGCTCCCCGCGATGTGGGGGAAGCTGCCTTTCGCCTGGCCCAAAAAGCAGCCGAGTTGATTAATATGGAAGAACACCAGGGCGGCCACCCGCGTATGGGGGCCACGGATGTGATTCCCTTTATTCCCGTAACCGGTGTAACAATGGAAGACTGTGTGGCCCTGGCAAAGGATGTGGGCCGGCGCATCGGAGCAGAACTGCAGATTCCCGTTTTTCTATATGAAGAAGCGGCATCGTCCCCTGCACGCAGGAATCTGGCGGATGTCCGCCGCGGCGAGTATGAAGGGTTGAAAGAGCTGATTAAGTCTGCCGAGAGGGCTCCCGATTTCGGACCGCAAAAGATGCATCCCCGTGCCGGGGCTGTGGCCGTCGGAGCCCGCCGCCCCCTGGTCGCTTATAATATTAACCTGGATTCATCCGACCTCACAGTAGCCAAAAAAATTGCGAAGGCAATCAGAGAAAGAACAGGCGGCCTTAAAAACGTCCGGGCCATCGGCCTCTATCTTGAAGACAGAAACCAGGTACAGGTCTCAATGAACCTGGTCAACTGCGACGAAACACCGATCTATCGAGTCGTGGAACTTGTCAAAGCGGAAGCCGCCCGCTTTGGCGCCAGAGTGACCGATACAGAAGTTGTCGGCCTCTGCCCCCAGGCGTATCTTTTGGAAGCAGTGCGGTACTACCTGCAAATGCACACCTTTTCCGATGATCAGGTCACTGAAAATAAAATTCTCCGGGAGATGAGCCAATAATGAAACCTACCGCCGACCTGGTTATCCGGGACGCTGCGCAGCTGTTAACCTTTGCCGGCCCAAGCGGCCCCAGAACAGGCAAAGCCATGGCCGACCCCGCGGTCATTGAAGACGGGGCGGTGGCCGCTCTTGACGGCAGGATTGTGGCTGTGGGCAAAACAGACGAAGTACTGCAAACCCTTAGCTTTCTTCCTGAAACTAAAATTGTTAGCGCCCGTGGTAAAGTGGTGATGCCCTGTTTTGTCGACCCGCACACCCACCTCATTTACGGCGGCAGCAGGGAAGAGGAGTTCGTGCTCAGGCTCGAAGGTGCGCAATACCTGGATATTCTCGCCGCCGGCGGCGGCATCTTAAGCACCGTTAAAGCCACCCGAGCAGCAACCGAAGAGGAACTGACAGCAAAGGGCCATAAAATACTGGATAATTTCCTGCACGCCGGCGTGGGCACCGTCGAGAGTAAAAGCGGTTACGGCCTCGATACCGAAACAGAGCTAAAACAGCTCCGCGCGGCCCATGCCCTGGACCGGCAGCATGATGCCGACATTGTCCACACCTTTCTTGGTGCCCATGCTTTTCCCAAAGAATATGACAACAACCGTGAGGATTACGTGGATCTTGTCATACATGAGATGCTCCCCCGTGTAGCTGCAGAGAATCTCGCGGAGTTCTGCGATGTCTTCTGTGAAGAAAAAATATTTACCATTGAGCAATCCCGCAGAATCCTAACAGCCGCTAAAGAATGCGGCCTAAAACCCAAACTCCACGCCGATGAAATCGTCTCCTACGGCGGAGCAGAGCTGGCAGCCCAAGTCGGCGCAGTCTCAGCAGACCACCTGCTGCAGGCTTCGGAAAAAGGCATTGCTGCCATGGCCGAGGCCGGTGTTGTCGCCGTACTGCTGCCGGGCACAGCGTTTTTTCTGATGAAAGAGTATGCCCGTGCCAGACGATTTATTGAAGCCGGCGTGCCTGTTGCGCTCTCAACAGACTGCAATCCCGGTTCTTCACCGACACAGGCCATGCATCTGATTCTCTCCCTGGCCTGTCTGGAGATGAAAATGAAGCCTGCTGAAGCGCTGACCGCCGCCACAATCAACGCGGCTTGCGCCATCGACAGAGGCCACCTGGTAGGCAGCCTGGAACCCGGCAAACAAGCCGATATTCTGATTATGGATGCTCCCAACTATAACTATATACCGTATCATTACGGTATCAGTTTAGTGCATACCGTTTTTAAAAAGGGGAAAAAAGTGGTAGGTAAATAAAAAAGATCCGGAACTTGTTCTAAGTTCCGGATTTTTCTTTTTAGACAGAAGCCCCCTTCTGAAGATGCGAGGAGAAATGAGCAGCACAGCTGCAATCAGGCTCGTCACTAGCACGATGGGTAAAAAAGGTTCCACTGCTTCGCCCGCACCAAGCGGATACCAGTTCAGTGCGGTATTAACGCCGGCATGTAAAAGAACAACCAAGGGGATACTACCCCCGGTGTCGATAAAGCACCAGGTAAAGATAACCGAAAGCGCCAGGCCGTTTATAAATCTATGCTCACCTATTTCCTGCAAACAGGATATGTGAGATAATAAGAAAATACGAATTGACACAGAGGAGCAGACGATATGAACAACAACAACCTGACAGAACATGATGCGGTGGGAATCTGGTATGGAGTACTGGCATATACCGCCTGGGGGATCTTGCCCCTTTACTGGAAACTGTTAAACGTAGTACCTGCGATGGAAATACTGGCTCACCGCATTGTGTGGTCCTTTGTTTTTGTCGGCGCCATTCTGATCCTGACCGGAGGGTGGCAAAAACTGCTTTTGGTTATACAGAACAAGAAAAATCTGTTATATCTATTCCTATGCGGTTTTCTGATCAGCTTAAACTGGTTTACATACATCTGGGCTGTGAATTCCAATCATGTTATTGAAGCCAGCATGGGTTACTATATTAATCCTTTGGTGGTCGTCCTGCTTGGCGTTGTCGTACTAAAAGAAAAACTGACACGCTGGCAGGGGATAGCCATCCTGCTTGCCACAGCCGGCGTCTTAATTATTACGCTCCAGTACGGCCGGATACCCTGGGTGGCACTGATTCTCGCCGCGACGTTTGCTTTGTACGGACTCTCCAAAAAATTAATCAAAGTAGACTCCATTACCGGCCTGGCCCTGGAGACGATGGTCGTGATGCCCCTTGCCCTGTACTTTATCATTACACGCCAAACGCAGGGGATCGGTTCCCTGGGCAGAATTCCTTTTCAGACAGCGCTTATCCTCTGCGGTTCAGGTATCGTTACTGCCACACCTCTGTTATGGTTTGCCATGGGAGCCCAAAAAGTAAAACTGACGATGATGGGTTTTCTGCAGTATATTGCCCCCACACTCAGTTTACTTTTAGGCATCTTTGTTTTTAAGGAGTACTTCTCCGCACTGCATTTCATCAGCTTCAGCTTTATCTGGGCGGGGCTTTTAATCTTTATTGTTGAAAACGTAGGTATGGCAAGGCAGATCAAAGCAGAGAAAGCATTAATAAAACAACAGAGCCAGGAATCTGTTATTTAAAACCCGGGAGGGAAATAGATGGGTTACGATCTAAACAAGTTTATCGATCGCAGCAATACAAACAGTGTGAAATGGGAATATATGCAGAACGTAGATCCGCAGGCCACCGCCGATACCATTCCCCTGTGGGTCGCCGATATGGATTTTCCCTGCGCAGAACCGATTATCAAAGCTCTGCATGAGAGGGTAGACCGCAAAATTTTCGGCTATAGCTCACACGATCATGAAGACTATTACAACGCAGTGCGTGGCTGGTTTCAGCGGCGTTTCGACTGGGATATTGACGCGGCAGATCTGGTTTTCAGCCCGGGTGTGGTACCGGCAGTCGGTTTTCTTCTCGACATTCTGACAGAACCCGGAGACGGCGTTCTGATACAGAGGCCCGTTTATCACCCGTTTACCAGACTGATAGAAACACGTAACCGTGTCCTAATCAATAACCCGCTAACCAACCGTAACGGTTACTATGAAATGGACTTTGCCGACCTGGAGAGAAAAGTAAAAGACCCCCGTACAAAATTAATGATTCTCTGTAGTCCGCACAACCCGGTTGGCCGTGTCTGGAAAGAGGACGAACTGCGTACACTTGGCCGGATTTGCCTGGACAATGACGTCTTCATTATCTCCGACGAGATACATTGTGACCTGGTCAGAAGAGGCGTAAAACACACCCCGCTGGAAACCCTGTTTCCTGAGTACAGGGATAGAATCATTACAACGACAGCACCGAGTAAAACCTTCAACCTGGCCGGAATGCAGGTGTCGAATATCATTATCCATGCCCCGAAAATAAGAGCTAAGTGGCAAGCCTATGTAAAGGACCAACTGGGCATTATGTGGCCCAATACGTTGTCCATTGTGGCCGCACAGGCGGCTTACTGCCAGGGAGAAGGATGGCTGGAAAAAGTGCTGGATTACGTAGACGGGAACCTCGCTTTTCTGCAGGACTTTCTTGAAAAGCATGTCTCCAAGGCCCGCTGCTCTCCCATCGAAGGGACATATCTTGCCTGGGTTGATTTCACTGATTACGGTTACAGCCAGGATGAGTTGATCAGACGGATGTACCGGGAAGCTAAAGTCCTGGTCCTGGACGGCACATTGTTCGGTGAAGAAGGAGAAGGCTTTATCCGTATCAACACGGCCTGTCCCAGAGACATACTCAAAGAGGCTCTGGAACGTATCGCCAAGATCGTGAGGTGAAAATTTGACGGTACTTATGTGGATTATACGTATCTTATTGGTTGCTGCCATTATCGTTGTGATTGCAGTCAGTGCCGGCAGGATGCTCTTTGACAGGCAGGTAAGAAATGAAGTGCAAACTCTGTTTCAGGGAATTCCGACTGAATCAAACATGATTACAGAAGAAGACCTGGTTGGATTGCCTGAGCCCGTGCAAAGATGGCTGCAGAGGTCACAGGTTGTTGGCAAAGAGAAAGCAACTGCCCTCAGGCTGAAACAAAAAGGCTTGTTTCGGATGGGTGAAGATAAACCCTGGATACCCTTTACAGCCCAGCAGTATTACAATATAGAATCTCCGGGATTTATCTGGTATACCACAATGAAGATGGCCCCCTCGCTGTCGGTCAGGGGAAGAGACTTATATTACGACGGCCGCGGGAATATGTTAATCAAGGTTTTATCATTGATAAAAGTTGCCGATGCAAGCGGCCTCGAAATGGACCAGGGGACGTTAGTGCGTTTTTTAAATGAAATGATGTGGTTCCCCAGTGCCGCAATCAATGATTATGTCACATGGGAGCAGGTCAGTGAAAATTCCGCCAAAGCCATGATGGAGTACAAAGGCGTCAGCGCTTCTGCAATTTTTCATTTTAATGATGACGGTGACCTGATTAACTTTGTTGCCGAACGATACATGGACAGTCCGGATGGTTTTAGATTGGAAACCTGGGCAACACCTATCGATGAACACAGAGAAATGGATGGCAGAAGAATACCAACCAAAGGGGAGGCCATCTGGGAGCTCGATACGGGAGACTTTTCCTATATCCAGTTAGAAGTGACGGAAATCGAATATAATAATCCAACTTTATATTAACAGGCCAGACGGCACACCGGCACAAAAAGGAAAAGCCCCTGATATGGCATAGACCATTTTTAATTTCAGAGGTGGGGAATTGAATAGTCGGTTCAAAAGAAATGGCATATTATTATTACTCGCAATGTCAATATTTCTCAATTACTATTATGCAGGAGTAATCAGAGAGTTTAAATACCGGGAAAATACTTTGCTGGAAATGGAAATGCAAAATATGCACTATACCTTACTTAACTTTGGAATCATGCTTGAAGACGATGACATAAGCCTCGAAGATGTTCGACTTTTCGAAGTTCAATTATTGGAAACAACAAACCGCCTGAGCTTTTTGGTTTCACGGAGTTATCAAGTTGAGGAACCGTTATATATGCATAAATTCAAGGATTTTATCTACTCCGATGTCAGAGCAGTGGTCTCCAGCGAGCGTCTTTCACAAGAAGATCGCAGAGAAAAGTTGAACAGATTTAAAGCGTTAGTCGAAGAGACAGCAACCGCTTTTGATGTCAAAAGCGGCAGCAAAAACGAAATCGAAGCAAGCTTTAGTGAGTTCAACAGTATTTTGAAAAAATATAAGGTTATCAGATAGAAGAGTCTCTATGCAGAGAAGGACCCGGATCCTTACCCTAACTGAGTGAATATGGCACATAGAAGAACCCATCTGAAAATAATCAGCATTTCGGCCTAGACCTAAATACTCCGGTTGGCCGATTTTTTTTGTCTCCGTTTAGCTTAGAATAGAACCAGAGAAGGAAACGTGACATGTATTTAAAAGGGAGGTTGTCTTATGAATACAGACATTGTGGAAGTCAGTAATCTGACCAAAGCGTATGGCAGTATGACTGCAGTTAACGGTATCAGCTTCAGCGTACAGAAAGGAGAAATCTTTGGGTTATTGGGGCCAAACGGTGCGGGCAAGACCACAACGCTGGAGTGCCTGGAAGGTCTGAGACAGCCGGACGGCGGAAAATTGCGCATACTGGGGAGCGACCCGCTGAAAAATCCCAAAGACCTGCGCAGCCTGATTGGTGTGCAGCTGCAGAGTTCAGCGCTGCCCGGTACCATGCGGGTGGGTGAAGCGATGAATATATTCTGTGCCTATCATCAGGTTGCCCCGCGCTATGATCTGCTGGAACGGATGGGGCTGTCCGGGAAAATGAAAGCCCAGTACCAGACACTTTCCACCGGGCAAAAAAGACGTCTTGCGTTAGCCCTGGCTGTGGCGCATCAGCCTCCTGTAGTTATCCTTGATGAGCCGACCGCAGGCCTTGATGTGGCTACACGGGCCGAACTGCACCGCCTGATGGCTGAACTAAGGGAGGAAGGTACAACACTGATTCTCTCCACACACGACATGGCAGAAGCAGAAGAGATGGCCGACAGGGTTGCCATCCTGCTGCAGGGAGAAATTGTTGCCGGCGGGTCTCCCCGACAGCTTACGGCAGCAGGGGAAGGTCTGACCAAAATTTCTGTTTACGCCACAGACACAGATTTTTCAACACTGAATGAACCGGAAGCAGTAAGATATACGACACGGGAAAATTACCACACGTACTACACCACAGAGACGGGAAGAGTGGTTTCCTCCATTATCAGTCATATCGAACATACCGGCGGCAAGCTGATTGACCTGAGAGTGGAGCGCCCCTCTCTGGAAGAACGTTTTCTTGAACTGACAAACCGGGAGGTATCATAGCATGACTGCATTTGTCCACAGCATTTCCTTTGAGCTGCAAAACGGCCTGCGCAATAAATCTCTGCTGCTGATGAATTATCTTTTTCCTCTTGGGTTTTATTTCATGGTCGGGTCGGTTATGGCCAGTATTAATCCATTCTTTACTGAAATCATGGTCCCCGCCATGGTCATCTTTACTGTTCTTTCCGGAACGGTTATCTCGCTGCCTAACCCGCTTGTGGAAGCGAGAGAGGCGGGTATACTGCGCAGCTACAGAATTAACGGCGTACCGTCTCTGTCGGTACTGGCGATTCCGTCACTGACGGCCGGCGTCCACCTCTTTCTGGTCAGTATCATCATTACCGTTACCGCGCCAGTTCTTTTTGACGCACCGCAGCCGGTGAATCTCTCCGCGTTTGCTCTTTGTTATCTGGTGACCCTGTTTGCCTGCAGCGGCCTTGGCCAGCTCATTGGCGTTATTTCCGCCAACACCCAGGTCTCGGTTCTCTGGTCACAGCTGGTGTATCTGCCGTCAATGCTAATCGGCGGCTTAATGATTCCTGCCGATGTTTTACCCGCAGGGCTGCAAAAAGTCAGCCAACTGCTGCCGACAACACATGCCATGCAGGCGTTTAACTCTTTGGCTATGGGGTCTGAAACGGCCGTTTCCCCCTGGTGGGCACTTCTGGTACTGTTTGTCGGAGGGATAGTAGCCTATGCCCTCGCCGGTCTGCTGTTTTCCTGGGACAACAAAAACCCCGGCCGCGGGCGGTATCCCCTGTTGGCGGTTCTCGCTCTGCTGCCCTATGTTTTTGCCGCTGTCCTGCTTCCCTGATACCGATTATTTCCTGGAACTGGCTGTTATGGTATACTTTAAGCGGGAAAGTTCAAATCCGAGCGACTCAGGCAGGTGAACGAGATGTCACAGGAGAACATCAGATTATTGATTGTCGACGACCATCCCCTGTTCCGGCAGGGGGGGCGTCTGTTCCTGCGCGAAGCGCCCGGCATTCATCTCGCCGGAGAAGCAGGTAAAGGGGAAGAGGCATTGCTTTTTTTGGAAAAAGAACCGGTGGATGTGGTATTAATGGACCTGCAGATGCCGGGTATGGATGGAATTGAAGCGACCGGACGGATTCTTGCCCAGTGGCCGGACGTCAAAGTACTGATTCTCACTTCCTTTGGCAGTTGGCAAAAAGCTTGTTTATCACTGAAAACAGGTGCATGTGGCTATGTGCTCAAAGATGCGCAGCCGGAAGAGCTGGTGGCAGCCATCCTGGCTGTGGCTGCAGGAGGCAGCTACCTGAGCGCTCCTGTGGCACATGCAATGATCAATCACCTAAACAGTACCGGAGAAACGGAAATACAGCACTCCTCCGAGCATCTTACTGAACGGGAAAAGGAAGTACTGGTTTTGGTTGCCCGGGGCTTTGGAAACAGAGAAATCGCGCAGCAGATTTATGTCAGTGAAAAAACTGTTAAAACCCATGTAGCCAATATCCTACAGAAGCTGGGAGTCAGAAGCCGTACCCAGGCTGCACTATATGCCATGCGTACAGGGCTGATAAAGGAGGAAGACTGTGGAGCATAATGAAGCCGTCAATGAGGAAACATTTCCGGAAGACAGCAGGAAAAAATCGTTCATGACCAGTGCCTTGGCCGGAGGTGCGTTTGGCCTGGTCATTGGCATTGTGTTTCTGTTGATGGGTATCGTTGATTTGCCCCCGGTTCCGTTTGTTGCCGGTCTGATACTTCTGACATCCGGCGTGTCCGGTATTTCCGGGCTGGGAGGAGCCATCCTGGATGACGGACTCAAAACCCGTGGCTTGGAAAGTGCCGGGTTAAGATCCCTGGTTATTTTTATTGTTATCACAGCCGTAACTTTCGGCACCGCATTCCTGTTCATTCGTCACTTCCGGTGGGGACAAATTTCTCCCACCTTACAGCAATATGCAGTCCCGGGGATGTTCCTGGGACTTGTATTTGGGATACTGGTGGCATTTATCAATTACCGTATTTGGAAAATACAGCAGAAGCTTCATCTTTTGAAGGTTGAAAACCGGTATTTATCGGAACTGGCAGAAAAAGACCAGCTCCTTCAGGAGGCAGCACGCAATATTTTGGTCGCTGAGGAACGTAACAGTATGGCCCGGGAGCTGCACGATTCCATTTCCCAGGGAATGCACGGCATTGTATTCTCACTTCACTCCCTGCGACGCCAACTGGGGAACGATAGCGATGCCGAAGAAATACTCAGTCATTTGGAAGAGACGACACAAGCCACCCTGCAGGAACTCAGGCGGCTGATTATGGAACTGACACCGTCGCCTCTGGAGGACAATAGTCTGGAGGAAGCCCTCAGGCTGCACTGTGACCTGTTTTCACGCCGCCAGCAAATCGATACCGACATCCAGCTGCAATATAAAGGAAAACTGACACCGGAGCAGGAAGTGGC
>JAWSUT010000009.1:58767-100482 GCA_033549345.1 Bacillota bacterium
GCTATCTACCGAATCGTTCAGGAAGCAATGGCCAATATTTTGCAGCACGCAAATGCTGAGCTCGTGACGTTATCCCTGGTTGATGAACAAAATGAGACACGCCTTCGTATCCAGGACGACGGTCAGGGATTTAACCCATCGGAAAGTAAGCGAGGCAATGGTCTGGTGAATATGGCAACCCGCGCCACGCAAAACAACGCGAGCTTACGGATCGAGTCCCAACCGGGTGGCGGTACAGTAATAGATGTGCGTTTTAGCAGGTTTGAATAACATTGTTTTTCAATTTCCACTAAGGAGGTCTTTTTATGGATCATGTCGTTTATCTTGATGCAAAAGCAGGAGAACTGGAGAATTTGTTGAGTGGAGCGAAGTCCATGATCATACGGGGTGCGGCAGGCCGCAAGATGCCTTATGGCAGAGTAGAGGTCGGAGATCATTTATATTTCATCAATAATAATGCAGAGGGAACAATCAGGGCAAAGGCATCAGTGAACACCGTACTGAACTCTGATAAAATGGATCAGGAACAGTCAGTCGCTTTCGTCAGGGAGAACCAGGATAAACTGAAGTTAACCGATAAACAGTTTCAACGATGGGCCGGAAAACGATATCTTGTGCTAATTGAAGTTGAAAATGTAATAGAACTAAAGCCCTTTGAAATCGACCGCAGCAATTACGGCAATATGGATGACTGGTTGCCTGTTAAGGATATCAACAAGGTTAATATCAGTTTTACCGGAGGTTAAGAAAATGAATCATGAACTCTAGCGATTACATTCGCAAAGACCCGTTCTTTTATCGGATTAATTCCGGAAACATTGATTACGAATATATTCAGGAGTTATTTAACAGTTAGCAGAAGGGGAGCCTGCATTATGACTCAACCAGAGCCTGAACCCGGCCAACCTGGCCGTCCGTCAAACGGACTTTGATGCCATGCGGATGGCGGGCTGATTTGGTTAAAATATCTTTGACCACACCCCGGGTGAGTTTGCCCGTTTTCTGATCCTGTTTTAACACGATATCAACGGTAATACCTGGAGTAATATCCGAGCGCTGAGGTAATTGCATATGTATCTCCTTTTGGAATTTGTCTTTCTGATATTATAACAAAGAAGTTAAAGATGCAACTAAAGATAACCAGCCTGTAATGTTATGGTGATCCAAGCGACCTAAGGAGTGTGATTCTATGTATAAAACACTTAAACTGGAATCAAAAGGCGGCATAACAACGCTAACTCTCAATGTCCCTGAGAAGCGCAACGCGCAGACTCCGGAGCTGACCAGGGAGTTTCCCCTGGCCATTGAAGAAATCAACAATGATCCGGATGTTAAATTGGTAATTATCACAGGCAGCGGTAAGGCCTTTTGTGCCGGGGGAGATTTACAGATGCTGGAGGACAAGCTGGACCAGCCTCCCGAACAAAACAGAAGGGAAATGCTGGCGTTTTATAAGGCATACCTCAGTGTTTTGACGCTAGATGTGCCTTGTATTGCAGCGATCAATGGATTTGCTATCGGGGCGGGATTATCTTTTGCCCTGGGTTGTGATATCCGGATTGCCGCAGAAGAAGCGAAATTGGGGTTTACTTTTTTGAACTTAGGACTCCACCCGGGAATGGGGACCACGTACCTGCTGCCGCAGTTAATCGGCACAGCCCATGCGGCGGAACTGGTATTTACCGGCAAGCTTATCACAGCCGAAGAGGGCTGCAGGATGGGTTTGGTCAACAAGACGGTACCTCTGAAAGATTTGATGGATACTGTTATGGAGACAGCCTCACTGATAGCGGTAAAGCCGGCAAGTGCTTTAAGGATGACAAAAAAGGCAATGGTTAAGTATAAACTGAGATACCTGGAGGAAGCTTTGGACTACGAAGCGAATGCGCAGATGCTGGGCTATGCCTCACAGGAAATGAGAGATTTGATTAACAGTTATAAGGCTAAATAAATAATAAGTTTGATTCGAACTCCGGTTAAGTTTTTAACTGGAGTTTTTTTATTAAATACACTTGACATGTTCTATTTATGATATATAATAGTTGATAGATAACACATGATATATATAAGGAGGGTTAAATATGCCACCCAAAAAAAAGTTTTCCAGAGAACAAATTATTGCTGTATCCTTTGAAATTGCCAGGACAGAGGGCATCGGCAGTATTACGATCAGAAAAGTAGCTGAGAAGCTAAAGAGCTCAATTGCCCCGATCTATGTGAATTTTAAAAATGTGGATGAACTGATTCAGGCGGTTATAAAAAAGACCTTTGCTATTAGTCAGCAAATCCTTGATCAACAATGCTCGGGGAACGCGTTTGAGGATATCGGTCTTGCCAGTCTGCAATTTGCCAGGGAATATCCTGTACTCTTTCGTGATCTGGTCATCAACCAGAATGATTATCTGGAAAACTACGACCAGGATATGGGGCCGGTCCTGATTGAGCAAATGAAGGATGACCCTGACCTGGAAGGGTTTACTGAAGAAGAACTGCTCACGATCTTACTCAAAATGAGAATTTTTCAAACCGGCCTTTCCGTGATGGTCTCCAATGGATTGCTTGGAGAGAAAGAAGAAAATGCTGCGGAGCTTTTACGCGAGGCGGCCCAAGACGTAATCTGTGCTGCCCGTATGCGTAAGAATAGCACAATGAAAGGGGAACAGACATCATGAAAAAAGTAGTGATCATCGGTGGAGGCATAGCCGGACTCAGTGCAGGTATTTTCGCCCGGAAAAATGGCTTTGAAACTGTAATACTGGAGAAGCACCATACATTAGGCGGGGAATGCACCGGCTGGGACCGTCAGGGCTATCATATCGACGGATGTATTCACTGGCTGGTTGGTACAAAAGCAGGAACGCCGATTCACGACCTTTGGACTGCCGTGGGCGCGCTTGACGGCGTTGAGGTCTATCATCCGGAGAGCTTTTTAGCTTGTGAGCACCAAGGTGTCAGGGTTCATCTATACCGTGACCTGAACCGGCTGAAGACCAGTTGGCTTAAGCTGTCACCGGAAGATGAAGGTGCCATCAATGACTTTTGCCAGACGATTGAAAAACTGCAAACGTTTGAAATACCCGTGGGAAAACCAATGGATATGATGAACATAGTTGAGAAAATCAGGTTGATGAGTTCAATGAAAGACGCGGGGATGGTTATGCAAAAATACGGCAAAGTCAGTTTAACGGACTATGCCAAAAAGTTTAAACACCCCGCACTGAGGGAGACTCTGGCTTCCTTTTTGCCGGACGGTTACAGTGCATCGTCTGTTTTCTTTGCCCTTGCCTCCTTTACCAAAGGCCAGGCATCCATTCCTTATGGTGGTTCTAAAGCACTGGCAATGCGTATGGTGGACCGCTACCTATCTCTGGGCGGTACCATTGAAGCGTCATGCGAGGTTAAAGACTTAATTGTTGATCGAAACAACGTGAATCGCGTGGTCTGTAAAAACGGTAAAACCTTTACAGCAGATTACTTCATTGCAGCATGCGATGCCCATGTACTTTATGAGCGGCTTCTTAAAGGGAAATACCCCGACCGAGATTTTCAGAGACGCTACCAAAACCATAAGGATTATCCGTTGGCTTCAAATATCTATATCGCGTTAGGATACGAAGGAGAGATGGGAGACCTTCCACGTAGTCTGCGCTTTCCGGTTGCTCCCTTTAACATTAATCAAACGCCCGTTACCAGTTTGCTTATGACACATTATCAGTATGAGCCTGACTTTGCCCCGCAAGGCCACACCTTAATCACCTGCGCCATCAACCAGTTCCATGCAGATTATGAGGCATGGGATGCCCTCGCCCAAGACCCCCAGGCCTATAGCCGGGAGAAAGCGAGAATAGGCGAAGCGGTATGCCGCTCGATTGAGACACGCTTTCCCCAGATGGCCGGAAAGCTTAAAGTCCTCGATGTTGCTACCCCGAAAACCTATGAACGGTACTGCAACGCCTACAGAGGTTCGTTCATGGCATTTCTGCCGACCACCCGCGGGAAAATGATGTCCCATTCAGGACGAATCAAAGGCCTGAACAACATCCTCTTAAGCGGCCAATGGCTCCAGCCTCCGGGAGGACTGCCCGTAGCACTTGTTACCGGAAAAGACACCATCATACGGATCTGTAAGCAGGAAAGACAAAGGTTTATCAATTAAAAAGGAATAGTGGAACGTTATCTTTCAATCTTCGTCTATAATATTGGAGGTGATGAGGGTGAAAAAACTACTCCTATCTATTCTGGCATTACTGGTAGTCTCGTCGTTAGTGGGCTGCTTAGAAAGCAGGCCAAGTGGCGAACCTGGGATTACAGGATATGTAATGAAAAGAGAAGACGGACGGATTCTCGTGATCGATCCAAACCCGCAGGATTTCAGCTCAACAGGCGGCGTAGATGAATACTATAATGCTATTTACTTCTCCAATGCTCCCCGGGATGTTACCGTCGGAGACAAAGTTAAAGTATGGTTTGATATTATGATGGACTCCTATCCGGGCCAGTCGGAAGTTGAATATCTGGAGATTGTCCCTAGTCCGAAACCCGCTGGAGCCAACCTTAACGAGTCCGAAGCTTTGAACAAGGCCTTAATGTCTCAGGAATTCAAAACCGATGTTGTAGTAAACTCAATAGATTATATGGATGAAACAAGCCGGTGGATTATCAAATTAAAGCAAATTTGGGGCGATGAACTCTATACTGTCGAAGTAAATGATAAGTAACTCTGTATGTGAACCTCAGCCTGTCTATCTGTTTCTGCCTGAAAAAAATGCTCCCGCGTTCCTTGTGGAGTAGTACCAACCAATACAATAAGAGCACAAAAAAACGCCTTTTTAGGCGTTATTTTTTTCCACTAATATCACATCCAAAGAGGATAGCTGGATAATTATGGAGAACTGAGAAAAAGATGCTTCTAAAGCAGGCCTTAGTAATTGACCCACATGTCTTGGGATAGGGGGGTGACTTTTGGTAATTGATTTGTAAGATACCCTTACTAAATAGAAGATAAAGAAGCATGGAAGATTATTGACATCAGCCCTGTCAATTTTCAATAAGTATTATTTGGGAGGTATCATGCTTTGCCGGGAGCCGACATCATCATTATTATTCTGCTGGGTATCATCGCATGGAACGTTAAAACAGGATTTGAATCGCTACAGGATCAGCTAACGCAACTGAATAAGAGCCTGGGTAAGATAAATGATTAGCCGGTAAACATTCTAATGGTATGGTGAGAGGAAAAAAATGTCAAATCTGAACAGAGAAGTCAAGAACTTTCGCAGAAAAAATAATTGTAAGCAGGAAATTTAAAAATTAAGTAGAAATAAATACTTGTTCTATGTGTAACTGAATATTAACAGAGATAATAGAGGGAGGAACAAAAAATTGAAGAAGTTTGGAAAGTTGTTTGCGGTTAGTTTGCTTATTCTGGTCATGGTTTTTGTGTTGGTAGGCTGTGGTGGCAGCGACGGTAATGTTAACAATGGTAACGACGGTAACACCAATGATAATGGTCAAGAAGCCGTTACTGAAGTTCGCCGGTTTGAAACAACACCGATGGCTTTGCTCGAACTGATCAATAGCGGTGTAGATGCCGTTGTTGCCGATTCACCTGTTGTCCTTGAGTTTATCAAAGAAAACCCCAATTCCGGTTTAAAAGCGTTTGGCGATGATAATTTTGAAAAAGAATTTTACGGTATGGCTATGCGCCAGGAAGATACAGACACCCATGCGATGATTAACGAAGGTTTAAGTAAAATCAGGGCCAATGGCGTCTATGACAAGATTTTTAACAAGTATTTTGGTGACGGCGCTGACTATGAAGTTGCCGAGTCTGAAAACACACTGGGCATTACGCTGAATGTTGCTCAGGATATGGCGTATGCACCCTTTGAATCGATTAACGAAGATGGTGAACCTGAAGGCTTTGATGTGGATCTGATTCGCGCCATTGCAGCAGAAATGGGCTTTGCGGTTAACCTGATTAATACCAACTGGGATGGCATTATCCCATCCCTGACAGGTGGCAACTCCGATTTAATCATCAGTGCAATGACCATCACCGAAGAAAGATCAAAGAGTGTTACTTTCTCCGATCCTTACTTTGAAGCAACCCAGTTTATCGCTGTTCAGGAAGGCTCCGATATTGCCAGCCTGGCTGACCTGGAAGGAAAGAAAATTGGCGTGCAGAACCAGACAACAGGCGATATCGCTGTTACAGAATTTTTCAACCTAGACTAAACAGGATAGAACGACTAAAAAGGTTAGCGGGTGATACTTCGGTACGCCCGCTATTTCTATGAGTCCTGTCGGTAAACCGTTGAAGCTCGGGAAAAAGGTGGGTTAGTATGGAATTTCGCTGGGAAATAATTATCAATTTTCTACCCCTAATGTTAAAAGGTGCAAGCCTTACTCTACAGCTGACCGCAATTTCAGTAGCTATTGGTACTTTAATCGGTCTGATTGTTAGCTTAATGCGTGTGTCTGGATTTAAACCTCTGCTGTGGCTGTCTAAGTCATATATTGACTTTTTACGGGGTACACCGCTTCTGGTTCAGATTTTCCTGGTCCACTACGGTGGGCCCCAGGTTCTAAGGGAGTTCTTAGGCCGGCCGGTTACCTTTGCCGCCATGATGTCCGCTGTAATTGCGCTCAGCTTAAACAGCGGAGCCTATATCGCAGAGATATTCCGTGGTGGAATTCAGTCCATCGAAAGAGGACAGATGGAAGCAGCCCGTTCACTGGGAATGACGTACGGCCAGGCGATGCGGTACGTAATTTTACCCCAGGCCTTTAAACGGAGCATTCCGCCTCTGGGGAATGAGTTTATTGCTATGCTAAAAGACTCATCCCTCGTCTCTGTGATTGCGCTGCAGGAGTTAATGATGGTCGGGCGAATCATGCAGGGGAGAACATTTCGGGCGTTTGAAACGTATATCGGTATTGCCATTTTCTATTTAATCATGACCATGTCCATTTCCCAGATTGTTTCATACATGGAGAGGAGGTATGGCAAGAGTGATCAAAGTGACTGATCTGAAAAAAAACTTTGGTAGCCTGGAAGTGTTGAAGGGCGTTTCTTGCCAGGTCGAGCCTAAAGAAGTGGTGGTGGTCATCGGACCTTCAGGCTCCGGGAAGAGCACCTTTCTCCGCTGTATAAACCAACTCGAAACTGCCACCGCGGGCGAAATCCTCATTGAGGGTGTTGATGTTACGGATCCCAAAACAAACATTAACCGGGTGCGCGAAAATGTGGGTATGGTTTTCCAGCGATTTAACCTGTTCCCGCATAAAACAGCTCTGCAGAATGTCGCCATGGCTCCCATGAAAGTAAAAAAAGTATCTGCCAAAGAAGCCGAAAAACTGGCAATGGACCTTCTCGTCCGGGTTGGGCTGGCAGATAAAGCTCATCAATACCCGGATAAACTCTCCGGCGGCCAGCAGCAGCGGGTAGCCATTGCCAGAGCCCTGGCCATGCGTCCAAAAATTATGCTCTTTGATGAACCCACCTCTGCACTGGACCCTGAAATGGTAGGCGAGGTGTTGGAAGTTATTAAAGACTTGGCCAAAGAAGGCATGACCATGGTGGTTGTGACCCATGAAATGGGCTTTGCCAAAGAAGTCGGTGACAGAGTTTTGTTTATGGACGAAGGTTTAATCGTCGAAGAAGGCCCACCAAAAGAATTATTTTCTGCTCCGAAAAATAAACGAACCCAGGCATTTTTAAGTAAAATACTGCACTAAATGAAACGTGGCACCCTGCCACGTTTTTTTATAGGCAAGGAAATTATAAGCATGCAGAAAAGCGCGTTCCTTGACTATAGGGGGTTGGTAAGGGGGACACCCCCCTTACTCTTGCGGGGTGGTCAGGGTCGAAGACCCGTCGAAGGGGCGGCAGTCCCTAAAGAGCAAGAAAGACGCCTCCAAAAAGAAAAAACGCGTCAGCGTCTTTCTTGTATGGGCATATAAAGTGGTTAATGAATAATCACAGATGGCTCTCCCGACAAAGATTAAATTAACACAATATGAATATTCTTCTTACTCTGCAATAAACAACTGATTATATGCTATACTTTTGTTCAAACTGGAAAGGAGTGATATTGATGAAGATTACAATCGAAAATAATCGTGTTATCATGCGGCCCGAGAAAGGTGAAGAAACAAAACAGCTTGAAAAGCTTTGGAATGCTTTGGTTGGCTGCACAACCGATTCACACAAACTGGTACCAATTGGAGAATATGAACCACTTAAAAGCAAAATAGAAGCAATGTTTTATATCGAAGAACAGAAAGTTACAGGTTAGCAATGGATAACGAAACTTGTTAAACAAATTGTATTACAATAAACAGCCGGTGCAGATTTGCTGCCCGGCTGTTTATATAATAATTAAAAGTATCAGGAAGTAAAGTCTGTAAAAAGCAGGTGAAATCAAAGGTTTCCCCTGGGGATTAATAACCAGAAACTGTTCCACATTTAGTATCAGCTGGAGTACTTTACTATCCGGCTGATTTTTTAAAAAGATTTGAGTAAGCGCACCTCTGCAGAAACGTATTAAAGAAGTTAGCAGGATGTTCAAGAAAATAGCCGAAATAATAGATATCTGATTGGTTAACGATGAGAGGTGAATAAATGTGAGCAATTCATTATCTATTGAAATAAAGGGGTTGACCAAATCCTACGGCACGGTACAGGCACTGCGGGGTGTGGACCTGTCGGTAAAGTGTGGTGAAATATTAGGCTTTCTTGGCCCCAACGGTGCCGGGAAAACGACCACGATTCGCTGTCTGCTGGATCTGATTCGGCCCCAGGCGGGGACAATGAGAATTCTGGGCATCGACCCGGCAAAAGATCCGGTCGCTGTCCGCTCCCGTGTTGGTTACCTTCCGGGTGAGCTTAACTTAGAAAGCAACCTGACTGTTAAAGGGGCGCTCCACTATTTTAATGATCTGCGGAAACGCAAAGCCGACTGGAATTATGTGCGTGAGCTGACTGAACGACTGGAACTGGATCTGGACAAACCCATTAAGAACCTTTCCAAAGGCAATAAACAGAAGGTTGGTTTGGTTCAGGCCCTGATGACACGACCGGAACTGCTGCTGCTGGACGAACCAACCAGCGGGCTTGACCCGCTTATGCAGCAGGAAGTTTATCATTTGCTTAGAGAAGCGAAAGACAATGGTACAACAGTTTTTTTCTCCTCGCATGTCATCAGTGAAGTGGAGACCATCGCTGAAAGGGTGGCAATTATCCGCTCGGGTGTAATCGTCGAGGAAGCTGAACCCGGTAAACTTATTAATATGTCTTTGCGACGGTACCGACTGCGATTCCGTGAACCGGTAAACATTAAGCCCGTAATCAGCCTGGAGGGGATCTCACTGATCAGGGAAAATAACGGTACAGACTTTACCATACAGGTGGAGGGAGAAGTAGACCGACTGGTCAAGGCCCTTGCTAAGTTCCCAGTCAGTGACCTCCAGTCCGACCACCTGTCACTGGAAGAAGTTTTTCTGGCTTATTATAAGGCCGGCAAGAAGGAGGAAAATGAATATGCTGGCAGAGTATAAACATACATTGAGACGCCTGCGCTGGCAGGTAATCGGTTGGTCAGTCGGGATCGCACTTTATGGTCTGTTGATGGCTTTCTTTTACCCCAGCATGGTCGAAATGGGAGATATGATGAATGAATATATCAGCATGTTTCCGGAAGCCATGCTCGCCTTTTTTGAAAACATCTATGCCATCGGCACACCCATGGGTTATATTGATGTCTATTTCTTTTCCTACCTGCACCTGATCATCGGTATCTTCGCCATTAGCGCCGGTGTCGGTTTGCTAGCCGGTGACGAAGAGAAAGGTGTTCTTGACCTGGTCATGGCACAACCAATCGGCCGTACTAGTTTGTTTTTTGGACGATTGCTGGGTCTTGCCACTGCTTTGGCGGTCATTAATATCGCCGGGTGGCTGAGTTGGGTAATACCTGCCGGGAGTGTAGGGTTTGAACTGAGTTGGTTCGAACTGCTGCTGCCGTTTCTCCCTTTATATGCAGTACTTATGCTCTTCGCCGGGTTAGCTATGTTTTTAAGTATGGTTCTCCCTGCGGCACGTATTGCCGGCATGCTGAGCGGCGCTATACTGGTGGGTAATTACCTGTTGCAGGGATTAGCCAATATAAACGACAAACTGCAGCCGCTGATGAGCGTTATGCCCCTGAATTACTATCAGGGCGGT
Source organism: Bacillota bacterium (assembly GCA_033549345.1). Lineage (GTDB taxonomy): Bacteria > Bacillota > Dethiobacteria > Dethiobacterales > Dethiobacteraceae > JAWSUT01. The sequence goes on from JAWSUT010000009.1 coordinate 68,993, forward strand.
ACAGCGGTCGAGGGCCTGAATGTAAACTGGCTAATCGGTTTGCTCCTAAGTTCGTTTATTGTCATCATCGCTGCCTGGCTGCTGTTTCAAAAACGTGACATTCGTGTAGGCGGGGAAAGAAGCTGGAGCTTGCCGATACCAAGGCTCCATTCCAGGTAGCAGAAGGCAACTGTCACATATTAACCTTTTTGGAAAGTCTGGCTAACCGGCTTCGGGTTAGATTAGGCAACTTGCTGACACTAACTGGTGGTATGGTAATTAAAGAATGTATATCCGCTCACCCTACAGTAATGCGGAAAATTATTAAAAACAGCATCTGGATTATTTCTTTCAAGCTCAGAAAATGTTTAGTTTATGTTTAAACACTTTTAGTAAACTAAAAACACACCATTAAACAAAAGAGGGGATATAAATGAGAGTCAAACTGAACATTAAATCTGCTTTTATCCTGATATGTGTCGTTTACACAATTCTAACAGTAACCAGTTCAGGATTTGGATTGCTAGGCGGGAGAACCACAGATACCCACGTCCATCTGCTGCTTCGTTTTGTTGTAACATCAATCGGTATTGGCAGCATCTTAATTTTTAACCTGTTTCCGAAATGGCCGCTGGGGGGAATTTTTGCTTTTCACTATACTGTCACCATGAGTTTCATTTTTGCTCTGGTGTGGATGAGCGGTCTTTTCATTGAATTGCATCCGGACGCTTACCGGGATATTTTCTTAAACTTCACGTCCGTCTACCTGTTGCTATCCATAGCAATTCAGATTACCGCCTGGTATAAAAACCGGAAGCGTTTGGCCGGAGGGTAAGAAATTCATCATTTCTCCAGTAAACATTCTTTGAATTGCCCTGATATTTACAATCCGGATGACTAATGGAAGGTGGGGTGGAAGAAAATTATTGGCATAATTATATTGGTTATTTGCGGAATAGCAGCAATATTTATCGGTGCGTCCACTCTAAATCATAATTATCGGTTGCGCAAGGAAGCAAAAAAGTATCCTCCGCCGGGGAAGTTAGTCGAAGTAAATAATCAAAAGATTCATGTCTTTAGTGAGGGTGAAGGAAATATTACTTTGGTTTTTATGTCCGGACATGGTACACCGTCTCCTGTCATAGATTTTAAACCATTGTGGCAAAGGCTAAGTAATGAATACAGAATAACAGTGATAGAAAAACCCGGGTACGGCTGGAGTGAAGCATCCGACAGACCCAGGGATTTGGCTACCATGCTTGAGGAAACAAGAGAAGCACTAAGCCTTTCCGGGGAAAACGGCCCATATGTTCTTGTTCCCCATTCGATGTCCGGCCTGGAAGCTATCTACTGGGCGCAGAAATTTCCCGATGAAGTAAAAGCGATCATAGGCATTGATCCTTCTGTCCCTGATTTTATCGAACATTCACTTGACCTTCCTCAAAGTGGCCAATTATCTATGATGTATGTTATATCGCGAATCGGTTTGTCCCGATTCATGCCGCAGGAAGAGAAGGAAAAGAACTTTCCCCTGCTCTCTTCAAATGATCTGTCTGACGAATATAAAGAGCAATACCTGGCTATGTTCTATAAAAGTGCGTATACAAAAAACATGCTCAATGAAGTTGAATATTTGCAAAACAATGCCCAAAAAGTCAGTGAGAATAAATTCCCCAGCGATACTCCAATGTACTTCTTTATTTCAGATGGCAAGGAAGTTACAGAAGCGGACTGGAGAGGCCTGGTGACTGATTACGTGTCAAAGGTAAGTATGGGTCGGTACATGTACCTGAACAGCGGACATTATCTCCATCATGCTGAATCAGAAATTATAGCTGAGGAAATAAAAAAGTTTATCAGGGAAATCTGAAACAAAGCGGCCTGATAATCCAGTAAACATTATCGCCGCAATCTTCAATTTAAATAATAAGGGAGTAGCAAAAATGCATTTTAAAGCTAGGGATGAAGACTTTCTGACTCGAATTACTGAAAGTTTTAAAAAACAAACTGTAATGCAGACCATCCAGGGTCAGTTAGTTAAGGTAGAACCCGGCGAGGTGCACATAAAGCTGCCGTTCTCCAAAAAACTGACCCAGCAGCATGGCTTCATCCATGCAGGCATACTGACAACAGTCGTTGACAGCGCATGCGGATATGCAGCCTGGACACTCATGGATCCCGAAGCAGAAGTGCTGACTGTGGAATACAAAGTAAACTTTCTCCTGCCGGCTAAAGGAAAAGAATTTCTTGCTGTGGGACGTGTTGTCAAGCCGGGAAGGAACTTAACCGTTTGCACAGGTGAAATTCTTGTAATAAACGGAGAAGAGTGCAAAACAGCAGCGGTTATGCAAGCTACGATGATGGCCATATACAATAAATAATCCAGGCAATACGCAAGGAGGTTTACCGATGATAACGATTAAAGTATATTCTGATTATATCTGACCGTTTTGTTATATCGGCAAAGGTATTGTCGACGAGCTAAAAAAGGAATTTGATATACAGGATATTTGGCAGGGGGTAGAGATTCACCCGGAGACTCCCCCGGAAGGCCGGGATATGAGCGATTTGTTCCCATTGGAAAAGCGTGAACAATATTTTCTACGCTTGAATGAAATGGGAAAAGACTACGGAATTGTATTTAAAAGAAGTAACGGCTACCTTGCCAATTCCCGACGGGCTTTGCTGCTTGGTGAATACGCAAAATCAACCAACTCTTTCGAAGCACTCCATTCCGCATTGTTTAAAGCATATTTTACAGAAGGTAAAGATATTGGTGACTGTGAAGTACTCCTACAGTTGGCTAAATCAGCGGGGTTGTCACGTGAAGAGGTAGAACAGGCTTGGCAAAATGAAAACCTGATACACCCGGCAAATATAACCGCTGTACCCACTTTTGAAATTAACGGCGGAGACTATATAGTCGGGGTCAGATCTTACAATGCTTTTAGAGAAGCATTACATAAAGCAGGGCGTCTTTGAGAAACTCTCGATCTTCAGTGGTAATAAGTAAAAGACCTCGTGACCCAAGTTGAAATGGGATGTGAGGTCTATTCCTTAAGCCTGTTTTGATTTTTTTGCCACAGATTCTTTAACTCTATGGATAGTCCGTCAAAGTCCGGATGTTTCAGAATCTCATCTTCCATTCCCGATGCAACAAGCGAATACAGGCCATCACGGAGTGCAAAAAACTCGGCAGTTTTCTCCTGGGGATTGACCACCCAGAAGTGTTCCACTTCGGCTTTTTGGTATATTTGCAGCTTTTGGAGCCGGTCTTTTCTCCCGCTTGCAGGGGAGAGGACTTCCACCACCAGTTTGGGTGCTCCCTCGATTCGTGTTTCTTTGATAATACTTTGTTTGCTTGAAATATACAACAAGTCGGGCTGGACTACGGTGATTTCTGATAAAGTCACATCCAACGGAGATAAAAAAACTTCACCTGCCGGGTCCTTTTCCCGAAAATACTCTTGCAGAAGCAAATATATGCGGCCGACTACACGTTGATGCGCCACATTGGGTGATGGCTCCCGTATTAACACACCATCCAGGACTTCGTGACGGTACCCCGGTATCTCTTCAAGTTTCAGATAGTCTTGGTAAGTGTATTGTTTGCTGGCATCCACATGATAGACGGGCTCTTTTTCCCGCACTGAAGTATCTCTTAGAGCCTGCATAACTGCCTGATAATTATAGCGATAATTTTTTTTCCCTAACTCCACAAAAGGGATTCGCCGTTCTCTGGTGTATCTCCAAATGGTATCTACAGAAAGATTCAGAGCATCGGCCAAAGCCTGCGCAGTAATCAGTGTGCTTTCGTCCGTCACACAATCACCCCCTCAGTTAATTATACTCAACTTATATATTGATATCAACTAAACACAACAAACAAAAACAACGGTCAATTCAAAGTGAGAAAAGAAAGAACAAACAAATGAACTAGTGAGAATTAGTCGGCAACGAGCAGGAAGGGGTTGAAGGCTGCAGAAAATGAGAAGAGTAAAAATAGCAGCGGTTATGCAAGCCACAAAGAAAGAAAAGGGGTAGTAGAGATGACGTCACATAAGCAAATAAAATCAAGCACACCGGCGAAAGATCTAGATACTTTGAAAGAGCGCTTACAGGGACAGTTACAGCGTCTTATGGCAGTAAAGCATGTGAAGCACGCAATTGTAGCCGTTGAGAGCATGGACGGTTCATTTAAGTGGGTTGGTGCCGGAGGCGAAGCCAATCCGGATGGTACGCCCATGCAAACCGATACCCCTTTCTGGGTTGCCAGCGTAACGAAGCTATACATAGCAGCAGCAATATTAAAGCTGCACGAGCAGGGACGCCTTTCCATTGACGATGCCATGGCGACTTACCTGCCAGGGAGCCTGATTAACGGAATACACAGGATAAACGATGTGGACTATTCGAACAAGATAACCATCCGCCATCTCCTGAGCCATTCATCCGGTCTTCCGGATTATCTGGAAATTCACAGAAAAGATGAAAAAAGCTTGTTTGAGCGTGTTGCGGAAAACGTTGATCAGACGTGGACCATTGAAGATATTGTGCAGGTTGTCCGTGATGTAAATACTCCTCTTTTTGCACCACAATCTTCAGGCGAAAAAAAGAAGATTCGTTACTCGGACACAAACTTCCAGTTACTTATCGCGATCATCGAAAATGTAACCGGGCAGTCGATCCATGCCGCTTTTGAGCAAATGATCTATCAGCCTTTGGGATTAAAAGAAACATCCCATCCCGGCGAATCACCGGTCAGGCATCTTCCTCCGGTTGCCTCGGTTTGGTACAAGGATAACCCTCTTCATATTCCCGATGCCATGCGCTGCTTCAAAGATCTGAACAGCACAGCGAGCGATTTGCTGGCTTTCATGCGGGCTCTAATTCGCGGTGAAGTATTCGATAATCCGGCCACGGCTAGTCTGATGACTGGTGATTGGAATCAATTCGGCTTCTCATTGAGCCCTGTTGGCCCCGGCTGGCCCATAGAGTACGGCCTCGGCATTATGCGCTTCCGCTACCCGAAAGTTTTTACTCCGTTTCGCCCTATCCCGGAAATCATTGGACATACCGGAGCCTCAGGATCTTGGTTGTTTTACTGCCCGCCCCTCGATATTTTACTTTCCGGCAATGTCAGCCAGGTAGCCGCCGCCGCTGTTCCATTCCAGTTTGTGCCAAAGATGCTCAAAGTCCTGCAGCCATATTTCGGTTAACCTAGAAAGCCAGCTCAGTGTTTCTCTCTACCATTTAATTTTCAAACTTTTTGCCACAATGATAAAATTCTTCACTGCAAGAATATATTTATTAGCAGACCCAACGGTTGCCTTAGTAGTTAAAGCCAATCCAACAATTAGTAATACATTTAAAATGCTTGGCCAGGAAACCGTAGAAAATATTGCGATGTACCGGGGAAAATGGTATTTTGAAGGCCATTATCTGCATGTTATTGGTAATGAGCATGGATTTCCAGGTGAAAGTTTGTATTTAATGATAATAGGGCTTTGGTGGTTGGCTACTGCTTGGTTACTATTGTTTTACCTGAAAAAAATCTGGTGTAAACACTTTCACCCATAGGACTAAAAAGAAAAGTTCCCAAACCCATGACTGAAAAAGAGTATTAGTGGGATTGCCAAGTAAGTACGGGGAGGAGTGACTGTGTTGTCAAAAAAGAAGATATTTACGTTAACATGTTTATTTATCTTCATATCCTGGAGTCTATTTTCTCTTTACTATTACAATAAGCATATTGTGACAATTCAAGAGTACAAGGTTGGAGAGAGAATAGAAGTTTCAGAGGGAATAGTAATAATTAACAGTATAGAAGTACATGATTTTCAACGCGATTACTTAGATTATGATGAATGGTTTTATAAAATCTTACAGAGGTTACCTGTGAGGCTGCAGCGTTTTGCTATGAAGGTAATGGCCTTTTATACTGAACCTTACACTTTTGATTTAGGCGCAAACGGCATAGAAGGAAGAATTATGTACGTTTATGGTATTTATGTATCTAATGAAAATAAATCAATGTTTTATAAAGATAGCCTGAGAATCAATGCCTATGCTGCTGCAGAAAACGGATCATATCTTGCTGGTACAGGTTCTGGTTATGTAGCGGGTGACGGCAGGAATTATATATTATTTCATTCAAGCGGTAAATTCTTCTTAAATGAGTACTCCCCAGATAGTAACGATAAACTAATCATAAATGTGAAAGATACTTTAAGCAATGAGAATTATGAATTAAACTTAGCTCCCACATGGGAAACAAATAAATACAATTTCTTCAATCGTCCTCCGGCAGATTATAGCTTTTCTCCTGATATAGCTGTTAGTAAATTTATAAGAGCAGCTATTTATAAAGAAGACTTAAGAACAGCTAAAGGACTTATTGGTCCTCAAGCAAGTGACCTTCTCTGGGAAAAACTTGATCATGACAAGTGGTCAGGGACACAGGGAAGAGTTACACAATATATAGGTAGCTATCTAGGGTATCGTGACGTATTCTCAACGACAATAACCTTTGAAGAATTTGATAAATCAGAAGATATTTTAGAACAAAGAATATTACTAAATTATAACAATGGTGAGTGGAAAATAATAGATGTTAGTTCATTAAAAGCAATAAGTGATTCTTAATTCTCAATGCTAATACTTGCGAGATACTTGAAGTTGGTCAATCACCACTCAGGGTGACTGAAATTGGCCCTAAGGAAACTTTCTTTTGGTTCAGATTTTTTGGGGTGGGCGAAAGAGGTGGTCGATTCTGAAAACGCGTTTTCTTCCGGAAATTTGCCTTCTTTTTATACTCCTATCTTCCTGGCTGATTCTTTTCTTTAATCAGCTTATGATTCCTCCTCCAACGGTATGGATGATAACAGGTTTTGCAGTTTACTTTTTTATTAAGCTATATATTACTCCTGAAACAACGCTTACCGGTAAGATAGGTTACTTTTTGGTCGGATTAGTTGTATGGTTGTTTATATTACACACTATTTTAGACATTTTAACTTCAACGCGTTACTTATAAAACACAAAGTTTAACTCGTTGCATAGATTCAGCGGTTATCGATTATTAGGGAACGGAGACGGTACTATGAATAACACTTCCATATACAAAGCTTCAGATGACGGATATATTTCGGTTGTAGAAGGTATCAAGCGTAAAACACTTGTATTCGGCGAGAAGACGTTACTGACGGAATTTAGGCTGGCAGCCGGCAAGAAGTTACCACTACATAGACATTCCCATGAACAAACCGGCTACCTGGTTTCAGGACGCATGATTTTTTCAATAGATGGAGTAAAGCACACAATTATGCCGGGAGATAGTTGGGCTATTTTAGGCAATGTTGAACACAGCGCGGAAATCATTGAAGATTCCATTGCAATTGAAGTATTTTCACCTGTCCGTGAAGATTTTCTATAAACAAGAAAAAATTTAGTTCACATAATATATAGTGATAAAGGGGGCAATACGTAGTAAAAGAGATGCTAAAGACAATAAGAACAAGCTAAAAGTAGTATAAAAATATAAGATCTAGAAAAAATAATATAGAAGTTCAAATACAAATCTTTTTAGGAGGCATAGTATAGTATGGAAGCAAATAAGAATATTGCCTGTACCGTTGATGAATGTAAATTTCATGCAAAGAAAGAATCTTACTGTAGTTTAGACCAAATCAAAGTAGTAAAACATCAAAACGAAGCAAAAAGCAAAGAAGCGACAGATTGCGGAAGTTTCGAGTATATGCAATAAATAAACATTGAACCCTGCACGGGAATTTTTGCCCCAAGCAGGGTTATATTCTAACAAGAGAACCCCGCCAACCCCGTTAGAATAGGGCAGCGGGGTTTTCCCTGTATTGAAGGAAAATGTTGTTTATCAGTAGAATATAATAAGTGCTTGCAAGCGAATGAAACTTAAATGATGATAGAAAGAAGACAGGAGGAAAGCAGATGAGTAACGGTCCAGTTTATGCAGTGAATTTATTTAATGTAAAAGATAAGGATGAATACCTTGCGTATGTTAGAAGGTCGGCCGCAGAAGTTCCCGCCCATGGAGGAAAAGTAATAGCCATTGGTAAGTACAGAGAGGCGGAAGCAGGGGATATTAAGCCCAGGGAAGTCTTCATTCTAGTAGAATGGGAGACTTATGATGCTTTAAGAAGTTATATTGAGGACCCAAATTTAGCGGACTTGCATCCTCATCGTATTGACGGCACAGAAGATTACATATGGCACTTTTATGATAGAATAGAGGACTTTCGACCAATTCTTAAGGCTTAGCAGCGAACACGGATAAGCAGTTTGCTTGATCAAGAGAACGGGTGCACTGGGACTCCGTCAGGTATGACTACAAGCGAATTTCTTTACAAGTTCACATAATATATACGAATAGAAACAATAAGAAAAAGGGGTAAGTTTAGTGAAGCCAAAAAAACAGGTTGTTTTAGCAGGCACTATTATAATAGTTTTCATAGTATTAGTGGTTGCTGGATGTGAATACGAGTTCCCGGACTATGACGTGGCTGGACCTAGAATCCCCCATTCAATACAAGAAGAAAAAGAATTTTGCTTGAATTGCCATGTGGCGAGGTGGTTATGCTGTTTATAGCTGCTAAATCCGTTTCGATTCGTAATTTGCTCATAATATTAATTTACAGTACAGTTGCTTTGACTGTCTTGACTGGATGCGTGAATAAATACGAAAATTCTCTGAATGAACAATTAGTTTCAAAAACTGAGATAAAGGCAGTATATTTGGCGCCTAAAAGCGGCGCTCAGTTATCTGAAAATGAACTGAGAAAATATCCACAAATTGTAGTAGTTAATAACTTTAATGACTTGAAAACGAGTATTGATAAAGCTAATAAGAAAATGGGCATCTGGGTTGACATGAGTGCCGTTGACCTGGCCGACAAAGAATGGCTATTAAGTTCACCACAGAAATTCTATCCAGTACTACTCATTGGATGTTATGATCTTATGAGTCAAAAGCCAATGTCCGAAGCGTTTTATAACGGAGATATTGATTGGACGAGCCAAACAATTACAGCAGGCTTTAGCTATTGGATACTAGAAAACAATACATATCATGAAGGAATTGATACTCTTAATCAGATTGACGAAATGTTTAGAGTTACAGATATGCTTTTAAGTCGGCAGATAAAATAGCATAGGCAGCGGGTGCCTTAGACCAGATGGTCATATAATTGTCCAGGTTCACATAATATATATTATCGGACGATTAATGTTTTTCGGGGAAGGCAGTAATCTAAACCACCTACCCCTTCTCTGTATGTAAAAAGCCGGCTTTGTGCCGGTTGTTTTTGTTTATGGTCCTGTTCCTATACTGGTGATCTTCCAGGGTGTATTATCAGATGTTTTGCTTACGTAGACAAATCTTATTTGTTTGCCGTGTCGGGCTGTTAACTCATTTTTATACCTGACCGTATACTCAGCTACAATCTGGACGCTTGGACCGTTTGTATCTGGTTGGCGTATCTCTGCCGGTTCACTGATACTGATTGTGGTCAGCGATTCCAGGTTGTTGAAATATGAATCCCGGGCTTCATTTAGCTGTTTTAAATAGTTTTCGTCCAAACACGCTCTGGCGGTTTGATAATCTTTATCTTCCAGGCTTTCGTAGAATGTTTGAACCAGTTCCCGAGGTTCGAGATTTGTGATATCTGTTGTTGGCGTGGCTGAGCTGCATCCCTGAATCAGCAAGCTAGTTAACATAATGAATAATATTATACGTTTATACATTATGGGGCAACTCCTTGGTTGCTAGGTTTGCACATCATTTAGGATCACTTTAATCTGATTTGCGCAGCATTGGCCTGTAGGGTTTTTTGTTTCACAGTTGCTGTTTTGCATTGCGCCGGTCTTTTGTATGACCTTTTTGAGGGTCCCTGCCCCCTCTTTGATGGCTTTGATAATATCTTTTTCTGTTACTTTTGCGCAGTAGCAGATGTATTTGGGGTCAACTCCTTCTTTGAAGCTGATTGGATTCTTAATGTAATCGACTGTATAGGTATTTTGTGCGCTGTAGTAGACAACTTTGCAGTCTGGAGTCATGCAGATAAAAAATGTTTGACTTGAGAGGTTCTCTTTGTTTTTAGTGATTGCTTTGACTGTGGTTGATTTTACTGGGTTGCCCGGTTTGTCGCAAAGCGGGCAGCAGCCGGTTGCCATTACACGGATGGCACTTGATGGCCTTCAGCAATGTTTCTTGGTATCAGACACGAAACTGACCTCCTGTGTGTTAGAAGTTAGCAATGTCTTTATCGTATAGGATTTCCAAAAATAGGTCAACTAATGGTGGTTCAAACTGTATTCCTTTGGCATTTTGCAGGTGTCTGACTACTTCTTGTCGGGACAGGGCTTTGCGGTAAGGACGGTCATTTGTCATGGCATCGAAGGTATCAAGGATGGATATTATCCGGCAAAGCAGGGGAATCTCCTCCCCTTTTAGGCCCATTGGATACCCCTCTCCGTTCCACCACTCATGATGGTGAAGAATATATTTGGCAATCTGGCTTAATTCGGGCGAGGACTGGGCAATCCGGTAGCCGATTTCAGAATGCCGCATCATTTCTGTTTTCTCGTCCGGTGTTAACGGCCCGGGTTTGAAGAGGAGTTTATCGGAAATGCCCACTTTGCCTATGTCGTGAAACTTAGCCAAAAGAATCAGGTCTGTTTTTTCCACAGAGGCGAGTCCCGCAGCAGTTGCCATAACAGATGCCATCGCTTCCAGGCGGTCTGCGTGGCCTTCGGTTATGTAATCACGTTCTGCGAGCATGGCCATCAGGGTGGCGGTAAAGTGGCTTTTTGCGCTGGTACTGCGGTGCAGCTTGCTGCGGTTGAGGCTGTTGTCCGCTTCTATGACGATATTCTGTAGGGGTTGGCTGCCGGTGGCAAAACCGATTGAAAGGCTGAGCAAAAATTCCGGGTTGCTGTTGTTATATGTATTGATTGAGTCTTCGATTCTTTTAACGCTTTCCTCTACCGTGGCATGGTCTGTGTTGGGTAAGATTACGGCAAATTCGTCTCCGCCTATCCGGGAGACCGCATCCGACGAGCGAAACGAGGAGCGAATCACGCCTGCAGCTGCTTTCAGCAATTCATCTCCTTTATGATGGCCTAAGGAATCATTGATCAGTTTAAGTCCGTCCACGTCACAGAGTATGACGGAGGTCGGGTCAAATCTTTTGTTATTTAGGCGCTTCAGTTCTTCTTCAAAGTAGCTGCGGTTATAGAGGCCGGTTAAGATATCGTGCGTACTGTAATATTTGAGCTGTTGTTGTGTTTCTTTGTATTCCGTGAAGTCTTTGACGGTGTTGATTGCACCTACGGCTTTGCCATCCTTGTCACGGATCACAGAGGCTGATCCCCACAGGTAGGCTCCTCTGCCTTCCCGGAGTAATGGTGCGTACGCTTCGGCCACCAGGTTGTCGCCTTTTCTACGCATATATGTGTACTGGTCCCCCTTAACCCGTTTTGGTTTTAGGACATAGTCTATGAGAATTGGCTTCCTTTGACCGTACAGGGGAATTGCATACTCGTAATTACCGCGGCCCAGCATGTCAATGGCTGATGTTCCCGTAAGCTGTTCCATCGCTTTGTTCCAGGCAACAACACAGCCGTTCATATCTATAGCAAATGTAGGGTCAGGCAGGCAATTGACAACGCTTACAGAGTGTTGATGGGAAGCTTCCAGTTCCTGTTGTACTTCTTTGAGGTCTGTAATGTCCACCACGGTGTTTTCATAGCAGAGAATGTTTCCTGATTCCTCTCGAATTACCCGTCCGCTGGTACGGACAATGATTTTTGTACCGTCTTTTTTCTTCCATGTCGTCTCTATATTACTGACTGTTTTTTCCCGGTCTACCTGTGAAAGTACTTCTTTCCGATGGTTGCTGTCAAGAAAGATATCCCTTGCCATGTCAAGCTCCAACACTTCTTGTAGGGATGAATAACCGAGCATTTTGACAAAAGCCGGGTTTGCCAGAAGGATTTTACCTTCCGGTGTGCTCTGAAAGATTCCTTCCTGGGCGTTCTCAAAAAGGAGACGAAACTTTTCTTCGCTTCTTTCAAGCTGCTCTTTAAGGGCAAGGATTTCAGATAGGTCGGTTAGCGCGGCAACCGATTTTTTTGTACCGGGTATCAGTCTGATTTTGGCCAGTACTTCTTTTTCCCGGCCGCAGGAATCGATAAATGTAAACGTATATGTATGCGGCGTAATACCTTCTTTTGTTCTGCGCTGCTTATGATATGTCAATAAACGGGGCAGGTCTTTGGGATGGATAAACGGGGTAATGTTTGTTTTCCCTTCGATATCTGTTCTGTCCAGTCCGGAGAGACGTTCCATCTCGCGGTTGGCTAAGAGGATTTTGGTATCCTCGTCGATAACAACGAGTGCTGTACCAACCACATCAAACATTGTCTGGTGGATTTGAATGGTTTCGCGTAACAGTCTTTCATTTGGGTTATCCGTTGTGGAACGTAACAGTGAGAATGAATCAAGAAAGATATTTTCCATAGCAAGCCTCCATGCGTGCAGAAAATTCAGACAATGAGATACATTATTCGGCAAAAAGACAGAATTCCCTTCTAAAACTATGGGAAAATTTACATTTGAAATAAAATAAAAAATTATTTGGGAAAAACAAAGACGCCTGACGGCGCCTCTAATAGTGTTCTTTGAGTTTTTCTTTAACCGCGTCTTTGTTTTTAAGATATCTGCCGCGTGTGGCTTTAATCCAGTCTTCCAGATGACGTTTGCGGTGTTGGGGGGTCCAGAAGGCATCGTTTAGAACATCCTGTGGGATATGGATGTGGCCCTGCATGTCGAGGATGCCTTCCACGAGGCAGAAAGGGCATTGTATTTTGTTTTCGCCCATAAGGCGTACAGAACGGCTATAGCAGCTGGGGCACTGGTTGGGCTCGGGGGTTCGTGCGGCGGTTTCTTCCTGCAGATACGATACCAGGCCTGCTCCCAGTTGTTTGACTTGCTCCATCAGTTCATCCTGAAGCAGAATTTCTCCCGGGCCGGGAGCGTATGCTTCGAGGTAGTTATAGACAGGGAAACCGTAGGACAGGGCAAACTGGTTCATCATTTCCATACCGATGGGGTTCCAATCCGCTTTACCGGCTACAGTCATTGTCAGGGCACCGCGGCGCTTACCTGACAGTTCATCAATATAGAGTGCCATCATCAATGCGCGGTCCATGACCTTCTTGATCACAGACGCAGGGCTTAAAAGATATATCGGGGCGGCTACAATCAGGCCGTCGGCTTCAATCATTTTTTGCACCAGAAAATCCATCTGGTCCTCTTCACGGCATTTTCCGCGGAACACGCATGCCAGGCAACCTTCACAGGGTGCTATAGTAAAGTCGGTCATATTCAGGGTTTCAATATCAGCACCGGCAGCTTTTGCACCGGCCGCAGCCTGTTTGGCCAAAAGTTCGCTGTTACCGGGGCTGCGCCGGGATGCGACCAGAGTCAATATTTTCATAGGACAACCTCCTTCTTCCCTTCTATTTCGACTCTGGAGTTAAAAATTCCTTTGGTGCAAACAAAAAAGGCGCTGTGCGCCTTATTCTTCTGCCACATCCACTTCATGTGTTTCTGTGTCTGCACCGTGTTTTTTTAAAATGTCTACGGCAAAGTGCGGTTTTTTGCTGTCGGTGACATTAACGGCCACGGCATAAGCGTTTGGAATCTTGGTGTCTTCGCCCATCATTTTTTCTGCTGCTTCATGATCATAGAGGTCGGAGGCGGAGCGGCCTTCGATAGCGATATCACTGCCCATAACGCCCCGGGCATACAGTGGAAGTTCACCGGAATAGGGGTTATTCATCGGGTCCACTCCCTCCACCGGTGTTTCACCGATCTGATGGAAAGAGACTTTAAGATAACCCTGTTCACCCAATTCCCAGATGGCCAGTCGCGCATTGTCTTTGGAACGGAATTTACCGATAACCAGATTGAGTTTCATAGTATCCCGCCTGTCATATAAACTAAAAAAGCTCACTGTGAGCTTTTTTAGTTTTCCCGGATATGGATGGATTACACTTATTTTTTCAGACGGAAGGGTAATGGCTTAATCTCCCATCACTTTAATCACAACCCGCTTGTTACGGCGGCCGTCAAATTCGGCGTAGAAGACCTGCTGCCAGGGACCAAAGTCAAGGCGTCCTTTCGTGACGGGGATGATGACCTGGTGGCCTGTAAGGATATTTTTCAGGTGGGCGTCGCCGTTGTCTTCCCCTGTACGGTGGTGGCGGTAGTCGGGTCCGAAAGGTGCCAGCTGCTCCAGCATATCTTTTATATCTTCTAGGATTCCGGATTCCATGTCATTGATAAAAACTCCTGCTGTGATGTGCATGGCTGAAACCAGCACCATTCCTTCCCGGATGCCTGCTTTTTTTAAAGCATCCTCCACATCTTTGGTAATGGGGATGATCTCAAAGCGGTTCGTTGTGTTAAACGTCAGGTACTCGGTATGGTAGTTCACAGCTGCTCACCTCCGACAAAGAGGTCGACAAAAGAAAAGTTGGTTACATCAACAAGGCCGCGGTTGGTGATGCGCAGCTCCGGGATAACTGGCAAAGATAACAGTGCCATTGTCATAAAGGGTGAGACCAGCGTACAGCCAAGCTCTTTCCAGGCACGGGCCAAAGCTGCCACATCCTGTGCCACTTCTTCTACCGGGCGATCGGACATCAGGCCGGCCACCGGTAGTTCCACAAGTGCCAGGACTTCACCGTCAGCCACAGCCACCATACCGCCGCCGTGTTCGGCTAAGATATTGCCGGCCACAGCCATATCGGCGTCATTTGTACCAACAATCAGGAGGTTATGGCTGTCATGGGCTACTGTAGAAGCCACGGCTCCCCTGGCAAAACCGAAGCCTGTAACAAATCCCAAAGCACGGCTGCCCGTGCCTTTGTGGCGCTCAAAGACGGCTACTTTGGCCAGGTCTGCCTGTGGATTGGCGCAAACAGCGCCGACATCTACGGGAACGTCAAGTATCGCCTGTTTTGTGCCGACCTGTGCCTCTTCGATGCGAATGGCCCGGATAGTTACATTGTTGCTATTATGCGGTGCCTCTATACGAAAATCATGTTCTGTCAGCAGGGTGGCAAGCCGTACCGACTCCCGGACAAATGCCGGGTATTTCTTCGGTGGAGGTGTTACCGTCATCCGGCCGTTTTCTGCAACGAGGGTACCTGCAATAAACACTTTGTCAACTTTGATCTGAGTGAGGTCGGAGATAAGTAATAGGTCGGCGTATTTACCGGGAGCGATACTGCCAAGGTCGGCATCCTGACGGAAATAACGGGCTGTGTTGATGGTGGCCATCTGGATGGCGCGGACCGGCCTGACACCTTCCTGGATGGCCCGCATCACAACATGGCCCAGGTGGCCTCTCTCCAGAATTGTTTCCGGGTGGGTATCATCAGAGCAGAGAATACAATAGCTGCTATCTATTTGGTGTTCGGTGACGGCCCGGATTGTTTCTTTGACATCGTGCCAGGCGGAGCCTTCACGCAGCATGGCAACCATTCCGCTGCGCATCTTTGCCAGAGCATCGTCTTTATGAACAGACTCATGGCAGGACGAGACGCCTGAGGCAATGTAGGCCTGCAGGCCGGGGCCGGTAACAGGCATGGCGTAATGACCGGTCACCACTTTGCCGGATTTGAGTGTTTCACGGATGATGGCATGTACATCGGGGTCGTTTGCCAGGACGCCGGGAAAATTCATCATTTCGCCCAGCCCCACCACGCCATCCCAGCTCAGTGCTTCCCGGACATCGGCGGGCCCGATGGCAGCACCCGCATCCTCCATACCCGGAGCGGCCGGTACGCAAGATGGAATGGTGGTAAATACGCGCAGAGGGACATCCTTGCCTTCTTCATGCATCAGGCGGACACCGTCCACACCCAGGACGTTGGCGATTTCATGTGGATCCATAAAGATGGCTGTGGTGCCATAGGGTACAACGGCACTGGCAAAGCCGGTCACATTAACCATGCTGCTTTCCACATGGATGTGGCCGTCAAGAAAGCCCGGAGAGAGATACATCCCCGCAGCGTCTACAACCGTTGTATCAGGGCCCACAGTATGGGCAGCGTCACCAACAAGGGCAATACGTCCTTTGGCCACAGCAACGTCTGTGTCAGGGATAATCTCTGCTGTATGCACATTAACGAGGCGTGCACCTTTAATGACCAGATCCGCATGGACACGGCCCATAGCCACGTCTGCCAGATGCTGCGATACGTCATAAAGGTGGTTTTCTTTTGCGTTCATATGTTTCCTCCCGGGATTACTCCCCTTTCAGTTTTTCCAGAAAAGCCGGTATATCTTCAACACGTCCGCAAAAATCTGCCTGGGATTTACAGCCTGATTTATTGACGACCAGATTTTCAACCAGGAATGTTTTCATGCCGGCTTTGGCGGCCGCGGCAATATCGTCATCCACATCGTTGCCGATCATCAGGCAATCCTGCGGTGCAGTGTCTATTTTTTCCGCGATCTCAAGATAGTACTGGGGATGGGGTTTACTAAAATGCATCGACTCATATGATGTAATAAGGGCAAAATCCTCTTTGTTCAGGCCAGCCCAGCTCATACGGTGATAAATGGCCTCCAGAGGGAAAATGGGATTGGTGGCCAACACCAGCGAATATCCCAGCTCTTTTGCTTTGGCCATAACCTCGGGGGTATGGTCATAGCGGCGGACCAGGTGCTCCAACTGCGGAAAGATATTTTGGTAGAAGTCATGAATCAATGGATTTATTTTTTCCACAGGGTGTGACATCCAACTGCAGAAATGTTGATAAAAGGCCTCTTTGTTTGTAACATCTGGATCCAGGTTCTCAATCATGGCCTGAGTTGAGGCCAGCAAACCGGGTACGAACGTCTCCGGTTCGACCAAGCCGGCGAAATGAGCGGCCAGTCTTTTGAGATAATGCGGCAGAAAGTATTCCATATCCACATCAAGTAGTGTTCCGTCCAAATCAAAAAGAACTGCTTTCGTCAATATTTCACCTACTTTCCTTATGAAAATTTCTACAGACAGATATATTATTCCTTTTCCCAAGGAAGAAATTAACGCAGATGGAACTAAGAAAAAGATTTATCGTACGGCAGGACATTCCGGTAACGTTGTCAAAATATTATGACAATAACGGAGGTGGTTTTAATGCCCGCAAAAAAACTGATCCCATTGCAGGATGCACTCTCGGTTGTCAGAAACGGGATCAAGCTGGGCCTGGGTGGCGGCCCACTGGCCATGAATCCTGTGGCCATGGCGGCAAATGTCGTGCTGGCCGGCACCAATGATTTGGATTTGGTTGTTGCACCAATCGGAGGGTTCGCAGCCGATTTGATGATTGCTGCCGGAGCGGCGCGCTCTGTGGAGTTTGCGCAGCTTGGCTTTGAAGAACTGGGTATGGCGCCCTCCTTTAGAAGGAGCGCCCAAAACGGCAGTATTAAAACGTTTGACCATACCTGACCGGGCCTTCTGGCAGCGCTCCAGGCTGGAGCGATGGGTCTTCCCTTTATGCCGGTTCGGGGTGTCATCGGTACCGATTACACCCGGGTACGTCCGGATTTTAAGACGATTACAAACCCTTACGGCGAAGATGATATTCTTGTGGTGCCTGCCGTAAGCCCCGACGTATCACTAATCCACGCCTTTAAAGCCGATGTTTACGGTAACTGCATTGTAAACAGCAGTATTGACGATGCACTGCTGGCCAGGGCGTCAAAGAAAGTGATCATTTCTGCCGAAGAAATCGTAGGCACCGAAGAGCTGAAATCCTCACAGCGGGGGAATTTTGTCAGCCGGGTTCATGTGGATGCGGTTGTCCGTCTACCCGGCGGGGCCTACCCCACGGCCTGCGGTAGCCTTTACCGTACAGACTCCAAAAAGTTGGGTGCGTACATTGCTGCGGCTAAAGATGCTGAATCGTTTTCGCGTTACGTCAGGGAATTTTGCCTGCAGGTAAGAAACGGAGGTGAGCCGCATGACACAAAGATATACCACTGAGGAACTGATGGCGGCCGTGATATCCAGGCAGGTGAAAAACGGAGACACTGTGGCTGTGGGCACTTTTTCGCCCATACCGTCCACAGCAGCCCTGCTGGCCCGCGAAGCCCATGCTCCCGACAGTGATGTGTATATTATGGGCAGCCGCGACTGGTGGCCGTTTTCCGAAGGAAGCCAGGAGTTTTTTAACATGGCGCAGAAAGGCCGCTTTGACTTCTTTTTCCTAAGCGGCGCCCAAATCGACCAAAAGGGAAATATTAATCTGCATGCCATCGGGGATTACAATAAGCCGAAAGTGAGGCTGCCGGGTGGTGCCGGCTCCGCTATGCTTTATTACATGGTTAAAAAAGTTATTCTCTTTAAAACCGATCATTCCACCAAATCATTTGTGGAGAAGAATGACTTTATTACCAGCAGCGCCTCCTCTCCTCCCTCCGTTCACCGCCCCGGAGGACTCCATTTTGTGATAACGCCCATGGCGGTGCTTGTCCGTAACGCAGAAACAGGCAATCTTGAACTCTTTTCCGTCCATCCCGGTTTTACAGTCGACGACGTACGTCAGAATACCGGCTTTGAGCTGCCTTTATATGAGGACAGCTCCCGTGAAACGGACCCGCCGACGCGGGAGGAACTGATGCTTCTGCGTGGCCCGGTCAAAGAAGAGGTGGCAAAGATCTACCCTGCTTTTGCCCAGAAAGCCTTTATCGCGAATTAAGAAATAACCCGGCCGGAAAAACCCGGCCGGGTTATTTTATTCCAGGTCCACGGCTCCGGTCAGGTTGGCGTAGAGATACATAAAACCACTGACCAGGACGGCACCGATGTAGGCGTATAGAGCTATGACGGCGATGAAAGCCGGTGTTGTCATCACAACGGAGGTAAACGCTGTAAGCGGCAGCAAAAGCAGCGCTATCGGTAAGAGTACAGCGGCCATGACAGGGAAATTTCCTGTAAATATTCCCAGCGCCTTTTTAAAGGCTGTAACAATGTCCAGATCATCATAGACGACGCTATAGTCCCAGAAGAAGAGCAGTATGATTAAAATGAGCATGCCAATAATCACAACAGCGCTGATTAGCGGAATCATCATCAGCGGGGTAATAATGAGAAACGCTGCGATGGTCAGCAGTTGCAGAATGAACAGGCGGACGAAGTATTTTCGAGCCAGTTGGGTAAAGGAAAGAGCGGGCTCGGTGTTTTTTAGATCCTGTGCGATGGTACCAAGATAGCCGGCTTTCAGGTAGGGAATTACCACTAATGTAATCAGTACCCCCAAAAAGCCAACCATCAGTGTCCCCGGATATGCAGTTATACCCATAAAAACAGGGTCTGACGGGCCGGTTGTCAAGCTGGATGCTTCAGGGAGTAGATTGGCGATACTGGGCAGTGATGAAGGTACAGTCAGCTTAATATGAATGGATGGTCCCATCAGGGATTTGGTCATCAGCGGCCCGTAGAGAATCAAATCGACGATGAGAGGAATCAAAATAAGTAACTTGTGGCGAGAAACGACATTCTTTCCTTTGGCCCAGACGTCAAATACAGTCAATAAGGCACCTCCTTTTTATCTTTAAAGCATAATCAGTGCCACACCGGCCATTACAATAAGCGACAGAATGACCAACCTGGGTGTGAGCGGTTCATCGGAGCGGAAAAACAGGGCGACAAGCAGCAAATTGAACAGTGCTTCTGTGGAGATTAAGATGTTGGCAATGGAGACCGAGGTGTAGAGCAGTGCGGAAAAAAAGAGGTACTGGGCAAAGGTGTTTAGAAAGCCTCCCCAGAAAAAGCCGCGGCATGTTTTGTCAAAACAGAATGTTTGGCTTACCACTTCTGTTACGCTGCTCAGTTTGCCGTGTTTATGAAGCAAATAGCCTGTAACACATAACAGAGAGACAAAACTGCCGATGCTTACACCGACGATGGGCGAGCTGATATAAAAAAGCCCCAGTTTGCGAAAAATGTGGCCGATACTCAGTGCCAGGCCGGAGAGAATTCCGTAGATGACGCCGGTATTCAGGGCAAAGGGCTTCTCTTTTGCTTCTGCAAAGGAGACAATACCGACCGGCGGCGCGATTGTTTTACCGAAATCCCCGGATGCAGAAAGCAGGTAAAGACCGGCCAGGACAATGGCTGAGCCGAGTAAATCAAGGTGTGTAAGCTGCTCTCCAAGAATGATAATCCCCAGAAAGATGGTAAACATTGGCGCTGAGATCTTAAACAAGCCGGCGCGGGAGGCGCCAATCCGCTCTATACTGGCAAAAAGAAAGAAGCGCCCTGCAAAAGACGTAAACACGCCGGCGAGGCCAAAATAAAATAGTCCCCACAGGTTAAAACGGGGCATAAGCGCCAGTACAGTTAAAAATACCAGTGCGATGACGTTCATGGCATTGTTGACTAGTAGAGTGACCAGCAAGCCGCTGTTTCTCTCCAGTTTTTTCATCCCCTGGCGTGCCATCAGGTTACTGGAACTAAAAAAGAATCCGGTTAAAAGTGCCAGGATTTCTCCCACGTATCTTCCTCCATCAGAAAATTGCAGCAATTTGTCTGTCTATCTAGAATATTACCACAACTTTCTGAAGGTGAAAAGTGTTAGCTGATTTCACAGACCCATTTCGGATCAGGTCGTTTTTCCAGTACGTCCTCTACATAGGCGCGCAGCAGTTCGGCCACACTCCAGGCCTGAAACGGGCAGCCGCGGGGACTGTGCGGGTGCTCACCGTCGAAGATTTCTGCAATGGAATCCAGACCAAAGTCGAAAAGGTGATGGAAAAACGGTGATAAAATCCTGGATGCCACCTGGCGTGATGTACGGGAATGGCTATGTACCTGCCTGTATGCTGTAACATACGGGCCCATCAGCCAGGCCCAGACAGTTCCCTGGTGGTAGGCACCGTCGCGGGTAACACGGTCCCCTTCGTAGACAGGGCGGTAATCCGTTTCATACGGTGCCAGGGTACGCAGGCCGTAGGGTGTGTAGAGATGCCGGCCCACAGCGTTTAAGACCAGTTTTTCCTGTCGGCCCGTTAAAAGCCTGTAAGGCAGGCTTAAGGCCAGGATTTGGTTGGGGCGCAGGCGTTCGTCCCGTTCACCGCGGTAGACCACGTCGGAGAGATAGTCATGCCGCACGCACCAGAATGTGGCCGGGAATTTTTCATGCACACGGAGTGCCAGTTCGCCGTAAAGACGCCTGGCATCATGGTCACCGAGACAGCCTGCCAGCAGCGTCATGAAATAGAGGGCGTTATACCAGAGGGCATTGACTTCCACCGCTTTGCCGTGGCGCGGCGTCACCACCCAGTCACCCACTTTGGCATCCATCCAGGTCAACTGGACGCCTTTCTCCCCCGCTGTGACCAATCCGTCTGCATCCATCACAATACCGTAGTCGGTGCCAATCCGGTAGCTGTGAATGATTCTTTTTAAGACAGAGTAGATTTCGTCTTTAATAAAGGTTATGTCACCGGTATAGTCCAGATAACTTTTTACGGCCTGAAAATACCAAAGCGAAGCATCCACTGTATTGTAAAGCGGCTCTCTGCCGTCATCCGGTATCATATTGGGCAGCAGGCCGTTTTTTTCCAGACGGGCATATCGGGACAGAATACTTTTGGCTTCAGCAAAGCGGCCTGTGGTCAAAAGAAGCCCGGGCAGGGCAATCATCGTATCCCGGCCCCATTCATCAAACCAGGGGTAGCCGGCGATGATGGCCGCCTCATTGTTTTTATTCACCACAAAGGTATCGGCTGCACGGGACAGTTCGCGGCACAAGCTCTTTGATGAGCGTACACGGTTGGTGATTTCTTTTTGTCTGTCTGTTTCCGTTCGGTAGAGTTCCTGGTACTGGTCGATACGCGGACCGTGCAGTGAAGCGGATATGGCAAATTCACCGCCTGCTTCATACTCTGCTTCCCAAAAACCGGGAATGAAGTGATGTTCCAGGTTCTCCTCCCCTCTCTCTCTCTCCCGGTTGTAGCACATATTATAAAACCAGGCATACATTTCCTGAAAGTGGCTGTTGGAAGATGCCAGTGTCACTTTGGGCCCATCGGGTGATGATATCTCGACAGTCCCGCCGTCAATCTGCTTTTCAAACGGCCAGGAGGGGCTGTTGCTGACGGCGTGGTGGCTGCGGTCGTTGACTAAGGGGTAAATCCGCAGCTTGCACAGCCGGTTTGTTTCCAGTCTGTAGCGGACAATGGTGGTTGCCTCGCCCCGGACCATAAACAGTTCCTTAATTAAATAAATGTCCTCCATGCGATAAACGAAGGTAGGAATCGGCTCCATGACGAATTCCACGAGATGGATATGGCCGCTCTGGCGCTGGCCGTCTGCCAGCTCATTCGATGCCAGGTAATAGGTATGTCCATCTACCGTAAGTTCTTCATGCAGCTTGGAGACAAACAGGCGGCGTTCCCCGCCTTCTGGCGGAGCGCTGATGAGCAGCCCGTGATAACGGCGGGTGTTGGCACCGGCAACCGTGCCGCCGGCATAATCACCGCGTCCGTTTGTCAGTAGCCATTCTTTTTCTATCGCTTTTTCCCATACTCCGGTGATATCCGGTCCAAATCGCATCTTACCCCTCCTTCCTGTACTTTTCCTGCTGCAGCAGAGCCAGCATCCCCGCTACACCTGCTTCTACGCCGAGTTTTGCCGGGCGCAGCGTAACAGAGGCCGCCGCCGGGGGGACGGCATTCTCCTGAATAATTTTACGCAAGGGGATAAACAAATCATCACCGGCCTGGGAGACGCCTCCGCCAATGACGAGTACTTCCGGATTAAATAGGTTGATCAGGT
Source organism: Bacillota bacterium (assembly GCA_033549345.1). Taxonomy (GTDB): domain Bacteria; phylum Bacillota; class Dethiobacteria; order Dethiobacterales; family Dethiobacteraceae; genus JAWSUT01. Next base: position 91,849 of record JAWSUT010000009.1, read on the forward strand.
TAACAAGGCCGATACCCAGGTAATAAATCGCCTCTGCCAAGACGTCCTGTGCTGCTTTGTCGCCGCTGCGCGCAGCAGCGAAAACCTGAGGCGCTTTGATTTCTTCCCCATTGGCCATTTCAGCCATCTGGGTCCTGCGGCCGCTTTTGATTATCCGGGTTGCCGCTTTGGCTATGGCTGTTCCCGAGGCAACAGTCTCCAGACAGCCGTACCGGCCGCAGCCGCAAAGCGGCCCGTCGGGTTTAACAACCATATGGCCGGCTTCACCGGCAAAGCCGGACGTGCCGCGGTAAATCCTGCCGTCAAGAACAAGCCCGGCGCCAATCCCTGTGCTGACCGTAATAAAGACTACGTCACGGCTGCCGTGTCCTGCCCCCCGGCAGGCTTCACCCAGCGCTGCCGCATTGGCATCATTTTCTGCCAGAACCGGAATACCCAGCTGTGCGGACAGCTTGTCTTCCAGGGGTACATTGTTCCAGCCGGGCATATTCGGTGAGTGGACAAGCACTCTTTTTTTCCAGTCAAAAAACCCTGCGGCGCAGACGCCGGCCGCTGTAAGCGTACCGGTTTCTTTGCCTGCCCGCGAGAGAACTTCGCGTACAGATTCCGCAATTTGCCCGATAATCACATCCGGCCCTTCTGTAGCACGTGTATCGAGGCGGATATGTTCCATGATGTTCCCGTCAGCGTCGGCCAGGACAGTATAGATTTTGGTTCCGCCCACATCTGTGGCGGCATAGAATTTGTTTTCCATAAGATTCTCCATTTCTTACCACTGGCATGTCATTTCCGTTAATTGCTTGAATTTCTCAATATATTGCGATACTGTGGCCACAAATGTGGCGTGGGACCAGGTCAGGGGAGTTACAGAAACCGGCTCGCCTGTATGGGGGTGCAGCTGTTCAGGCAGAGCCCCTGTTGAGAGAGTGCGGCCTGTGACCCACAAAAGCAGGTCCACAGCACGTTCCAGGTCATCCAGAACAGATGCTTTGGCTATATACCACTGGGCAAGCCAAAGTGTGCAGATGATCCAGGGATTGCCCGGGATACTGTCAATGTCCTGTGACTTCTGAAAGTAATAGTCGTCGCTGTAGCGGGCAATACCGCCCACATCTGTATTTACCCACAACCCTTTTTCGATTGCCTGCATGGTGCGGACAATGCGCTCATCGTTTGGGGGCAGCACATCGAAGGCAAACAATGCCCACAGAGAGCTCTCCAGTGTGGTGTCACGTTCAAAACCGCCGTCCGGCTTGACAACCAGGCCGCGGATGAAGCGGCCGAGTTCTTCATCATAGAGATGCTTCATCATGGCTTTGTGTATGTTCCTTGCCGCTTCTGCGTATTTGTGAAAGCGTTCGTTCTCGCCTAAAATCTCAGCAAAGCGAGACGCCGCCTGCAGTGCCGCGTAGACAGTGGCCACGGTATAGGTGAAAATCCCGCGTCTTTCTTCCCAGAGGTCATAGCTTGGTTTGGGCAGCTCCAGTTCCTCTTCAATATAGTTCATCATAAAGTCAGCTGCCGGTTTGACAAAACCGCGGTAACAAAACTGAATAAACGTTAGGTCCCGGTGATGAAGGTAATATTGCCACAGTGCGCAGATGACAAGCGCTGTCTCGTCTTCCTGAATGGGCAGCTGGGGCCGGCCATGCTCAATCCAGGCATGCCAGGATGAACCCACTGAACCGTCGGGGTTGTATTTATGCAGCAGAAAGCCTTTGTCGGTAATGGAGTTCTCGCAGAAATAAAAGAACTGGAGAATCATTTCATGGTAGCCGGCATCAATAGCCGCCATCGCCACAAGTGCGCCGTCACGGGGCCACATATAGCTGTAATGATCGCGGTTAAAGTGCAGGATGTCAGAATCATTGGCAGCGATAATCGCCCCCATATTGCGGTCTGTCTGCGTACGTATCATCAGCAGGCTGTGCTTGTAGAGGTCCACCACGTCCTGGGGCAGGTTGACAAAGCTGGTGTCCTGCTTGTTGGCCCATGTCTTCCAGAATGTTTCGATTCTCTCAATCAGCCGGGCCGGTGTCCGGTCCACCACATAGGCGTCGAGTTTTCGCACCTCTTGATAGTTTCTCCCCACCACCAGCCAGTAATATAATGTTTTTTCCTCGCCGGCGTTTAAAAACATGCGAAACGAGATGGTGCTGTCCACAGAACCCTGGGCAATGGGGTTATTTGCCAGGCGACCGTCCTCTGCATCACGCCAGGTTCCCTCTGCCGGGCCGAAGCGCTTCACACCGGTTGTGTATTCATAGATTCTTTCCCCGTTAGCCCGCCCGTTGACCAGAAAATAACGGTTCCGTTTGTAATGGTATACTGCTGAAATTTCCGGGTTGTAAACTGCGGTATCCCCAACTTCGCTTTCATCGATGGACAGATCATGGGAAAAGAAGATACGGACTTCCCGGTAATGTGTCTGCAGGTTTTTAACATTGATTTTCTTCAGATAAATATTATCCGTAAAGTGGACGGCGTCGTTTATCTCAAGTGTCAGACCCATCGCTTTGTTCGTTGCCGTAACATCACTGACCAGTGAATCTTTCTTATACGCCAGCTTTTTCTCCCACTGTGGTTCATAACACCAGGAAAAGCGGTCGTCTGACCACACGCCAAAGGAACAATAGTGTCCCCCCACATGATTTTCCTGCCCGACATAGGGAAAATACAGGTCACGGATATTTAAGGATGCGTCGATGTTAACCAGCAGCTGTCCGTTGCCAAGTACAATGGGTCTTGTCATCGTTCTCCTCCCCGTCTGGTGTTTTGTTGCGCTTCATCCCACACGTCCCGGTAAAGTTGGTTTGTTTTTGCTGCCAGCGTCTGCCAGGAAAACGACGTCAGCGCTTTTTCCCGGCCTTTTTCCGCCAGCCGCATGCGCAGTAGTGGGTCTGCCAGTAGTGTCAGAATTGCCTCGGACAGAGCTCCGGTATTACCGGGAGGACATTTAAGACCGTCTACCCCGTGTTCTATCACTTCCCCCATCCCGCCCACATCAGATACCACAACCGGAACGCCTCCGGCCATCGCCTCCAGGGCAACAATGCCAAACGGTTCATACAGGCTGGGAAAGACCGCCAGGTCCGCTGAGGCCAGTAAGCGGTTTCGCTCAAAGTCGTCAACAAAACCGGTAAAGACAATTCTGTCTGCAATGCCGGCAGCACGTGCCAGCTTTTTCAGGTCGGCATACATTGGCCCTTTGCCGCTGATGACGGCTTTTGTCCGGGGGTGGGCGGCAAAAACGCGGGGCAGTGCTTTTAAGAGCACATCCACACCTTTCTCCCGTACCAGCCGCCCGACAAAGTAGATCATGGCTTCATCATCTGCGGCATAGCGTCGGCGCTCTGAACCTGTCAGCGGCTGACCTATCACCTTCTGCGGCATAACACCGTTTTGAATGACTGTGATTTTCTCCGGCGGGATGGCAAAGGTAGCGGCTACTTCCCCTGCCATATATTCACTGCAGCAGATAATTCGGTCCGCGTTGTGTACAAGCTCTGCCTCATGGTCATGGATTTTTCTTTGCAGCGGCGTATGAATACCGTTGTTGCGTCCAATTTCTGTGGCATGAATGGTGGCAACCAGCGGCAGCCGCCAATACCGTTTGATTCCCAGAGCGGCCGCTCCCACAAGCCAGTCATGCGCATGCAGTACAAGAAAGGGACTGGCCGGTACAATTTTTTGTGCCAGGTTAAAATAGGCCATATTCAGCTGAATGACCCAGTCATGAAAGTCGATATCTTCGCCTGCACGCTGGTAGGGCGAGGCACGAAAGACACACACCTGGTGGTTGACATCATAATCAGGAATGTTCCCTCCCCGTGATGTAAGCACGGAAACCCGCCGTCCCTCCTGTTCGGCTAGTGCCTGGCTCAAATCGTCTACATGTCGGGACAGCCCTCCCATAACAAGCGGCGGGTACTCCCACGACAGCATCAGCACTGCCGGGTCCGTCATCTCGGAAACAGCCGCACACCCGTTTTGCGAAGCAAATTCGCTCACATCTATCCCGGGAAACAAACCCGAAACGTCTTTTTCCATAGCAGCGAGAGCACGCTCTTCTACCCTGTCGTCTGCCAGCATGGCAGTGAGCTTGCGGAAGTTGGCAAGATGACCCGTGATTCGGTTCCGGGCATATTCATCTGTGGTGCCGGCATTAAGCATAAACGGCCAGTCTGAACTTTGTGCCAGCAGCAGCTCACGGCACATCTGATGTAATATCCTGCGGGTATCGTCATTGGCTGACGGAAACGAAGATGCCTGCGCTATCAGGCAGCTTTCCGCATCATGGAGCTCAGGGTAAATCCAGTCATTGGAGGGGTTCAGCCAGACACGGCTGTATCCCCCTTCTCCCCAGCTTGAATGGAACATTTCTGTAACCCCAACACAGCCGTGGGCATCCAGATAGCGCTGTGGTGTGGAAAAAGTATAGGTATCCGGATTGGCTGCAGCGCTGCGGAAAACCTGTCCGAGAAAGTCCGGCCCTTCGAACCACCAGTGGCCAAATAGTTCCATGTCATATGGCGCCGTAACCACAGGAGGCGCATCAGAAACCTGATGAAGATATTCAATCTGACGTTCTCTGTTGAAATGAAAATTTGCCGCATGAGTTAATGCTTTTGCGTATGCCCGTTTAGGATTGTAAAGTTCTTTAGGCAGGTTGCCGCCGGTTACCCGCCAGTATTTAAATCCTGTGTTGACTCTGACAGGATAAGGGAGAAAGTGTTTAAGATAATCCTCATCCAACTCAAAGCCGATGTCCCGGTAATACTCCCGGTAGTCTTCATCACCGGGATAGCCGGACCCCATACTCCAGACCTGCGCAGAGGTTTCCGGATCCCGGGCAAAAACAGCTACCCCGTTTTTGGTATGCACCGGGGCGTAGACGTCGTTTGGCGGTGCGGGCCAGGCATGCCGCAGGCCGTGGGTGTCGGTAAAAATATAACCCACGCCTTTTTCTGAGAGAACTTCATCCAGACCGGGGTAGTATCCGCATTCGGGCAGCCACATGCCATGCGGCAGGAACCCGAAACGGGCTTTAAACGAATCCAGGCCCACAGCTATCTGAGCTTTCACCGCTTCCCTGTTTCTGATGAGCGGCAGGTAGCCGTGTGTCGCGCAGGTTGTAATCAGTTCCAGATGTCCTGATTCGGCCAGCGAGGCGAATGCACCGGTCAGATTGCGGTTAAAGCGGCGGGTGTAGGCATCTTTGAGCCTGTGGAGACGTTCCCGGTAAAAATGGGCAAGCCGGTGAAATTCACTCCCCCGGGTACGGACAATTTCGCTCTCTGCCAATAGAATCAGGCGGTTTAGGTAATCTTCATACCGCCGGCTGAGAATGGGATGGTCCAGCATAGCCAGTAGTGTAGGTGACAGGGACAGCGTCAGCGCATAGTCAATCTTATCCTCTTTTAGTTCTTCAAGAATAAGCAAAAGCGGCAGGTAAGACTCCGTCATTGCCTCAAAGAACCATTTTTCTTCCAGGTGATGCTGATTCTGCGCGGTGTAGACAAAGGGCAGGTGTGCGTGCAGCACAATATTCACATAACCCTCAGGCACGTTTATTCACCCCGCCCTCTCATTTGCTCCGGGGGAGAGTACGCAAAAGGCAGCAAGGCCGGAAGTTCAGTATCCTTATCAGGCTGATGGCCGGGACGGCCTGCCGGCGGTGTCAGAGCGGTTTCCGACCTGAGCACAGCAAAAAAACCACCATGATAAGTCAGACCCAACTCCGCGTGATACGTCCTAAAGGGTCTTTGCCCGTGAAAATAGGCAGAACCATGATATTGTCTCTGCGGGAACTGATAGGATGCAGAGACAGACGAACCCCTGTACTCTTCCTCTACGAGTCTGAGATGCAGCCCCGGATGAATACTTTGGAGCTCTTTTGTTGCCATTTGCAAGTAGTCTGCCGATATATGCCAGTAAACAAACAGCGTGTTAGGATCTTGCACCATCAGGTGCAGTGTATTGTTGTTTTCCAACAGACATTTGGCCATAATAGTGCCCCTTTCTGCATTAATGCGGGCTTTGTTTGAATTCTATCATTGCCGGATGTTCTCCTTCCATAATACGGCAAATTGAAATCCTTTATTAATAACTTTTTAAAAAACATTTGACATTTCTCCGGTTTTTGTTATGATAGAGAGTAATTAAATTGACACAAAACGATGACGGGGCAAGTATACCGGGAACCTAAGATTCAGAGAGCCGCCGGGTGGTGCGAGGCGGACTGCGGACCGGGTAGAAACTCCCCCCTGAGTGCCAGCCGAAAGGCTACGAGTAGACCTGGCCGTTGACCCACGTTACGGGATTTGAGTGGACTGTGCCGGGTAACGGGCGGTCTAGTAGAGTGGTACCGCGGAACACCTTTCGCCTCTAAACGGCGCAGGGTCTTTTTTATTTACAGATATATATTACTATTTCCGGGAGGGAACGATATGTCAGAAAAAATCATGATTTTTGATTCCACGCTGCGTGACGGAGAGCAAACACCGGGAGCACGGCTAAACCTGGAGGAAAAGCTAAAAATAGCCAAGCAGCTGGCCAAACTGAATGTGGATATCATTGAGTGCGGTTTTCCCGTTTCTTCACCGGGAGAATTTAAAGCTGTCCGGGCGATTGCCAAGGAAGTAAAAGGGCCGATTATTACCGCTCTGGCCAGAACCATGCAGGGTGATATCGATGCCGTCTGGGAAGCCATCAAATACGCCGAGAGGCCCCGAATCCATACCTTCCTCGGCTCTTCGGAAATTCACATGAAATACAAGCTGCGCAAAGACCCCCAGACACTCCTGGAGATGGGTGTGGAAGCAGTCAGGTATGCCAAGCGCTACACAGCCGATGTCCAGTACTCCCTGGAGGATGCCACACGCAGTGAACCGGATTATATGTGCCGTGTCATAGAAGCTGTAATCAACGCCGGCGCCACCGTAGTCAACATCCCCGACACAGTAGGCTATGCTGTGCCTGAGCAGTACGGTGAAATGATCAGTACAATCATGAACCGTGTCCCCAATATTGACAAAGCAACGGTCAGTGTACACTGTCACAACGACCTGGGCCTGGCTGTGGCCAATTCGCTCATCGCTGTGGAAAACGGCGCCCGCCAGGTGGAGTGCAACATCAACGGCATCGGCGAGCGCGCCGGCAACGCTGCGCTGGAAGAAATCGTTGTTGCCCTCCTGATCCGTCAGGATTATTTCAACCGCTACCACTCAGATGTAACGTTCCGGGAAATTTATAAAACCAGCAGGCTGGTCTCAAGCCTGACCGGTATCCCCATCCCCGTCAATAAAGCAGTGATCGGCATTAATGCCTTTGCCCATTCCTCGGGAATCCACCAGGACGGCATTCTCAAAAACACTTCAACCTACGAGATTATCAATGCCGAGCTCATTGGCGGCAAAGCAGCGCAAATGGTGCTGACAGCCCGTTCCGGTCGCCATGCGGTGCGGCATGCTCTTCAGGATGTGGGCTTTACCATGAGTGAAGAAGAATTCGAAGAATTCTTCGCGGCTTTTCTCGATCTGGCCGATAAGAAAAAAGAAGTCTTCAATGAAGACCTGGAGGCTCTGATGGCCGATCGCCTGGCCTACACCGCCCCCACCTACTCCCTTGAATATCTTCAAACCGTCAGCGGCTCACGCAGTATACCTGCCGCCGTTGTTAAACTAAAAAAAGACGGTGAAACATTTGTGGAGACCGATTGCGGTGCGGGCCCCATCGATGCCGCCTATAATGCTATCGATAAGATCACCGGCATCCACCCCCGCCTGGAAACATACAACCTGCGCGGTGTCACCGAAGGTCGCGACGCCCTCGGTGAAGTGTCCATCATGATCCAGCACCAGGACAGGACACTGGTCGGCCGCGGCACTTCCACAGACATTATCGAAGCATCTGTCAGAGCCTATCTAAACGGCATCAACAAACTGATTTCCCTACGTGCAAACGGCAACGGCAACGGGTTGAACGTAAAAGAAGAGACCGAAGGCTAACGCCTGTTGGTCTCTTCTTCTTTATCATGATCTGTATCCGCCCGCCTTGGTTCAACGTCCGCCAGCGGGAGATAATTTGGCAGCGGATACGCCGCCACGTCATCATGAAAAATATCATCCTTATTCCAGGGAATTTGTTCTTTTTCCATTGTATCACCCCCGGTACTTTTACTGTTAGCTTCACCGGAGGAATATATTTTATGACTATGGCAGGATAATCTCCTGGCCTGGATAAACGATCGAGTCGGTTATATTGTTGACTGTAAGGATTTCATCGAGATAATCACGAATATCCATGCCGCGCGGCGCATGCTCTCCCGCCAGCTTCCAGAGTGTGTCTCCCTCTGCAATCACCATCGTCCGGGCCACCGAGTTTTCACCGGAGGCAACGCTGCCGTTGAAGAATGTCAGCGACATTACCAGCAGGCAAAGCAAAAACAGGGTTGATGTGTTGATGATCTTACGCCTTCTCTGCGCTGCTCTGGCTCTTTTTCTTGAAAATGCAGACAGGGTTTTCATCTGGTTATCACCTCGAACACTTGTTTGATATTACTATAGCACGAACATATGTGCGCGTCAAGATAATTTATAAAAAAATACGAACGAATGTTTGATTTTTTGGTAA